>JBBDRQ010000023.1:0-4045 GCA_040905365.1 Actinomycetota bacterium | reverse complement strand
GGCATTCAAACCAAACCGGATCGAACCGAACCGGTCGTTCAACCGGCATTCAAACCAAACCGGATCGAACCGAACCGGTCGTTCAACCGGCATTCAAACAAACCGGCCGGGAGAACCCGGCCGGTCGGTCACCCATCGCGTGCTGCTTTAAGCGTGCATGACCGTCCGGTTTGCCTCGTACAAGCTGCCTATCTCCTTACCATCTGTAGTGCGCGAACGCCCGGTTGGCCTCTGCCATCTTGTGCAGGTCCTCCCGGCGCTTGACCGAGGCTCCCGCACCGTTGGCGGCATCCATGAGCTCGCCGGCCAGCCGCTGCTCCATGGTGCGCTCCTTGCGGGCCCGGGAGAAGTTGACCACCCACCGTACCGCCAGCGTCGAGGATCGGCGTGACTGCACCTCGACGGGCACCTGGTAGGTGGCTCCGCCTACCCGGCGCGACCTGACCTCGACCAGCGGACGGACGTTCTCGATAGCCTTGCGCAGAGTCTGGGTAGGATCGCTTCCGGTTTTCTCGGAGACGATCTTCAAAGCCCCGTAAACAATCTTCTCAGACAACGACTTTTTGCCGCTGAGCATCATCCGGTTGATGATCTGCGTCACCATCGGGTTGTGGTAGACGGGATCCGGTACAGCCGCGCGTCGTTGAGCAGGCCCTTTGCGTGGCATTACGAAGATTCCTTGGCGCCGTAGCGAGAGCGGGCCTGCTTGCGTCCCCGCACACCGGCAGTGTCGAGAGTGCCTCGCACGATCTTGTAGCGAAAACCGGGAAGGTCCTTAACCCGGCCGCCTCGCACCAGCACGATGGAGTGCTCCTGCAGGTTGTGGCCGATGCCGGGGATGTAAGCGGAAACCTCGATCCCCGAGGTCAGCCGCACACGGGCCACCTTCCGCAGCGCCGAGTTGGGCTTTTTGGGGGTCTGGGTCTTTACCACGGTACACACGCCGCGCCGTTGCGGGCAGCCTTTTAAGGCCGGGGTCTTCATCTTAGACCGAGGCTTCTTGCGGCCTTTTCTAATCAGCTGCTGCGTGGTGGGCATACCTTTGGCGTCCTTCTTTATTGTCAGCTTTCGCGGTGGGCCCCAGGACAGCCGCAAACGCGACGGCAGGGAATCCCAAATTGAAACTGTAGCTTCCGGGGAACCTCGGCCCATTTACAGGGCCCCTGTATTTCCCCGGTCACCAGGTGAATTCCGGGATGCGCGACCTTCCCTCGCGGGAGTACCGCACAAGGAATACAACGTACCACCGCCGGGGGGGGTGGTCAACCGAACGAACGGCCCTAAACGACCGACGAACGTCCGATAAACGGCGCCGGAGTGGCCGGTGCGATGTACGTCAACCCGTGCGCGGCTTGCCGCTATGCCAACAAGTAAGAATTGCCTAAGTTTTGTAAGCTGGCCGTTAAGCCTCAGCGCTTTGTGCCGTTATTACAGGTAGAGGATCTCATCGATTGATTCGGAACAGGGGCAAGATGTTCTTTACGCGTAACGGCAGCCCGCAGGCCAACCACGGCGCAGCGCTTAAAAGCAAGCTGCGGCTTTCAGCCGCGCTGCTGAGCTTCGTCGCCCTGCTAATGCCGCTTAGCGCAGTCCCGGCCGGGGCCGCACCGCTGCTCAACCTCGGCGAGCTGCTGCCGATCTTGGGAACCGGCGAGCCCGCCGATCCCCCAGCCGAGTTTGCCGAAGGGGAGCTCATGGTTCGCTTCGACCCCGCCTCCAACGCCTCGGAGCGGGCCCAGGTCCGCCAGCGGCAGGGGCTGCAAAAGATCGAGGATCTGCCGCTGCCCGGGCTGGAGCTGGTGCGCAGCCCCGGATCGCAGAAGATCCCCGACGTCGCGCGCTCCGTCGCCTCGGAAAACAGTGTCGTCTACGCCGAGCCCAACTTCTTAGCCACCACCGCCCAAACCCCCAACGATACTTATTTCTCCTACCTGTGGGGGCTGCACAACGACGGCCAGTCGATTCTTGGGGTGCTGGGTCTGGACGACGCCGACATCGACGGCCCGGAGGCTTGGAGCTTGGGCGGTACCTCGACGCCGGTGGTCGCGGTGGTCGATTCGGGCATCGACATCAACCACCCGGACCTGGCGGCCAACATTTGGATCAACCCCGGCGAATCCGCGACCGCCGACGGAGTCGACACCGACGGCAACGGCTACGTCGACGATCGGTACGGCTGGGACTTCTTAAACAACGACAACAGCGTGTTCGACGCCAACGAGATATCCCACGGCACCCACGTGGCGGGCACCGTGGGCGCGGTGCGTGACAACGGGGCGGGCGTCGCCGGGGTCAGCCAGGCCAAGATCATGTCGCTCAAGTTCTTAAGCGGCGACGGCGGCACCCTGTCCGGGGCGATCAAGGCCATCGACTACGCGGTGAAGAACGGCGCCGCGGTGAGCAACCACTCATGGATCACTACCGGCTACAGCCAATCGCTGTCCGACATCGTGGCTTGGGCCGGCACTAAGGGGCACCTGGTGGTGGCGGCGGCCGGCAACGCCGGGGTTTCGCTGGAGTCCAACCCCCACTACCCGGCCTCGTTTACCCACTCCAACGTGGTGTCGGTGGCCGCAACCGACAACAACGACCAGCTCGCGTCGTTTTCCAACTTCGGGGAGACCTCGGTGGATCTGGGGGCGCCGGGCGTGTCGATCGTATCCACGATCCCGGACAACTCCTACGGATACATGAACGGCACTTCCATGGCGTCCCCGCACGTCGCCGGCGCCGCGGCGCAGGTCCTGTCGCTGCACCCGGACATGGATCATCCCGAGCTCAAGGCGGCGCTGCTCGACCACGGCGACGCAATCTCTTCGCTGGCAGGCAAGACCGTAACCGGCCGCCGGCTCGACATGGCCGCCACGCTCGAGGCAGTAGCCAGCCCGCAGGTGAGCACCGCCACGTCCGCGTTCGTCCCCCTTACCCCCGCCCGCATCCTCGACACCCGGCCGGACAAGCAAATCGGCTACAGCGGCGACAAGCCCGCGGCAGGGTCCACCGTCGAGCTGCAGGTGACCGGGCGGGGCGGGGTGCCCTCCAGCGGGGTGTCGGCAGTGGTTATGAACGTCACGGCGACCGCTGCCACCGAACCTGGATACGTCACGGCCTGGCCCACCGGCCAGGCCCGGCCTCAAGCGTCCAACCTCAACCTCGAATTCACCGGACAGACCATCGGCAACCTGGTAACCGCTCCGGTAGGCGAGGGCGGCAAGGTATCTCTGTACACCCTGAGCGGCACCCACCTGGTGGCCGACGTGGCCGGTTACTTCCAGCCGGCCGACACCGCAAGCTCCGGCCGCCAGATACCGCTGACGCCGGCCCGGCTGCTCGACACCCGGCCCGCCAAGCAAATCGGCTACACGGGCGACAAACCCGTCGACGCCTCTACCACCACACTGCAGGTGACCGGCCGGGGCGGCGTGCCCTCCAGCGGAGTGTCCGCGGTGATACTCAACGTCACCGCCACCGCTACCGCCGATCGAGGGTACATCACCGTATGGCCCAGCCACCTTTCCCGCCCGCTGGCCTCCAGCCTCAACCCGAGCGCGGCCGACCAGACAATCGCCAACTCGGTGATGGTGCCGGTCAGTCCGGACGGACAGGTATCGCTGTACACCTTGAAGTCGACGCATCTGGTCGCCGACGTCTTCGGCTACTTCACCGACGCCGATGCGCCCGAGTCCGGCTCGGGCCTGTTCGTACCCACCACCCCGACCCGGCTGCTGGACACCAGAACCGGTGTGGGCTACTCCGGATCCAAACCGGCGGCGGACAGCACTACTCAACTAGAGCTGGCGGGGCGGGCACCCCTGCCCGAGACGGGCTTCGCCTCGGTGGTGATGAACGTGACCTCGGTTAACTCCGACGCCGCGGGCTACATCACGGTATGGCCGGCGGGAGTGGTACGGCCACCCGCCTCCAACATCAACCCCGAACGGAAAGGCCAGGTAATTCCCAACCTCGTCACCTCGCCGGTGAGCTCCGCCGGAGCGGTCAACCTGTACACGCTAAGCGGCGGCCACCTGGTAGCCGACGTGGCCGG
>JBBDRQ010000022.1:0-10387 GCA_040905365.1 Actinomycetota bacterium | reverse complement strand
AGCACATCCAGGCACTCGTAGCGGCTGTAGGGCCCCGTCAGCCGCGCGCGCTCGATCGCCGCTTGGTGCTTGTCTACACCGACCGTATAGGGAACGCGGGCGGCCACCTCATCGGCAACGTAACTTTGATCCCCGCACCCTACGTCCAAGAAGCTCGCCCACGGCCCGGCCAGCTCGGCGCTCAGCCGATCCCGGTAAGCGCGCAGGCGCTCGCCAAACAGGCGCTCGTCCAGGCGCCTCAGGACACCCGTGTCCTGCATATATGCCCGTCTCACTTTGCAAGCTCCGTCCAGCGGCCAGCCGTTACCGTGATAATCGTAGTGCAGCCCGCCCAAAGGAGAGCGAGACCTCGATTGCCCAGCGACAAGACACTCGAACGGCCCCGGCAGGCCGGCGCATTTACGACCTCGAAGCGGCGTCTTACCGCGGACGTGGTCGTGCCAACCTTTCACCGTCCGGCTGATCTGGACAGGTGTCTGGCGGCGCTGCAGACCCAGACCCGGGCCCCCGAGCGCATCATCGTGGTGGTGCGCCCCGACGACGACGAGTCGCTCGAGGTACTAAACCGGCACAACGGCGACCTGGTACAAGCCGTGGTGGTGAACGACCGGCGGGTGCTGGCAGCCATGGACGCCGGGGTGTCGGCATCGCAGGCGGAGGTGATCGCCTTCACCGACGACGACGCCCGGCCCCGCCCGGACTGGCTGGCCGGCCTGCTGCACCACCTGTCCAACCCGGGCGTGGGCGGCGCCGGCGGGCGCGACATCATCCCAGGCAAGCAAGGCCCCCGGGTCGCCACCGTGGGCCGGTTCACCTTCTACGGCAGGCTGGTCGGCAACCACAACCGCGGCGTAGGACCGGCCCGCGAGGTAGATGTGCTCAAAGGCGTGAACATGGCTTTCCGCAGATCCGCCCTGGCGCTGCCCCGCCCGGACGCATTGAGAGGCGCCTCGGCCCAAAATTGGGAGATCATGGTGTCGCAGTGGGCCCGCTCGAGCGGTTGGAGGTTGATCTACGATCCGGGCGTCACGGTCGATCACGGCTCGGCGCCGCGCCCGGGCGCCGACCGGTGGCAGCCGCCCGCCCGGGAGGTCCTAAACCAGGCCTACAACCAACTGCTGGGCAGCGCTCTGGCGGGCCCGGCCGAGGCTTTCGGGCGCGCCGCCTACAGCCTGATGGTGGGCTATCGAGCGGAGCCAGGTCTGGTGCGCGCCGCGCTGGGGATCGCGTGGCTGCAAAAGGAGGTGCTTCGCCGTACGGTGCCCGCGCTGTGCGGCAAGCTCCTCGCCATAAAGACGATCCTGTCCACCCACAAACCTGATCGGTCGGTAAAGACGGGAGTCCGGCACTGGGTTTAGCTGCGTACAAACTCCAGGCGTTTGTGCTTTTGGCCCGCGTCGCTCGGGCCCTGCCCCCTGTACGCGGGCGGGCCCGCGCCGGCATGTGGATGTATCAGAGGCTCGGCTCCGCTGCGGCAGCCGCGCCGGCACCGGTCACCGTCCACATGCGTCGAGGGCACCGGATGCGGGTGCCTGTTAGCTCCAGGCAAACCTGGCGGGCGCTGGCCAGCGGACGCTACGACGACCACGAGATCGAGCTGCTGGCGCCGCTGGTGAAGCCGGGCTGCATGGTGCTCGACATCGGGGCATCGCTGGGTTTTTACACCATCCCGCTTGGGGTAATGGCGCGCGACGCCGGGGCGCAGGTGGTGGCCATCGAGCCGCTGGCGGACAACTGCTCGATCCTTCAGGCCAACGTCGATCTGAACGGCCTTGCCGAGCACGTGCAGATAATGTGCTATGCGCTGGGGGAAAGCTCCGACCGGGAGGCCGTATTCCATGTGGAAGCCGGAGGGTTTGGCAACGCCTGGGCGGAGCCCACCTCGCCGGCTGCAGACCTGCAGGTGCACGACCGGGCCGGCCGCACCCACGACCGCGTGGTGTCGCAGGTACATCGACTGGACGAGCTAACCGTGCGGTGGACGCGGCCTTGCACCGCCATAAAGCTCGACGTCGAGGGCCTGGAGCTGGATGTGCTGCGGGGTGCCGAGCGGCTGGTCGGCGACCACCGGCCCGCCATCCTGGGCGAATTCAGCCCGGCCTGGCTAAGCTCCCGCGGCATAGCGCCGGACGCTCCGCTTCGATGGGCGCAACAGCACGGCTATCGCTGTTTGGAGCTGCGCCCGACCCGTCGCCACCCCCTCGCCGAGCAGCACATAACGCGGTCGGAGCCGCTTGCGGAAGGCGCCGGCCGCTCCGGCGCCCTGTTGCTGCTGCCCGAAGAAGGTTCGAAGCACTGATGCCGACCGGCCCGCGGGCTTGCCGCCGTGGATAGCTCCAACCGGCCCCAACCCGGCCCGCCGGACGACCGGGTGCGTCCATTGCTGCTGGGCAAGGAGTGGCCTTCGCAGGTCCCCGGCGGCCTTAACCGGTACTTCTCCTACCTGTTCACCACGCTGCGCTCGCAAGGCGTGCCAGCCGAGGCGGTGGTGGTGGGACCGGGCCAAGGGGTCCCGGCAGGCGTTACGACCGCCGCACGCACAGACCAGCCCTTACCTGTGCGCGTACTGCGCTTCAAACGGGCTGCCGAGCAGGCCGGCGCCGGCGCCAACCTGGTCGACGCCCACTTTGCGCTGTACGCCGCCGTACCGGTGATCGCCGGCAAGCTGCGCCGGCTGCCTTTGGTGGTGCACTTCCAGGGGCCGTGGGCGCAGGAAAGCCGCACCGCGACCAATGCCCCGGCCTGGCAGATTAGCGCCAAGCGGGCGCTGGAGAGAAGCCTCTACACCAGGGCCGAGCAGCTGATCACCCTAACCGGCGCCTTTAAGCGGGTCTTGATAGAAGGCTACGGGGTTAAGCCCTGGCGGATAAGCGTCGTCCCGCCCGGCATAGATCTCGAGCGGTTCAAACCCGGCGACCGGGCGCAGGCCCGGGCCGAGCTGCAGGTACCCGCCGAGGCCAAGGTAGGCCTCAGCGTTCGCCGGCTGGTCCCCAGGATGGGGCTGGAGGTGTTGCTGCGGGCCTGGGCCGAGGTAGCGGCCTGGCAACCCGACGCCCGGTTGCTGCTGGCGGGGGACGGCCCGCTAAGGAGCGAACTGCAGCAGCTGGCCGGCGATCTGGGCATCGGCGACCGGGTGCGCTTTCTGGGCAAGGTGAGCGACGAGGCTTTGATCGATTGCTACCGGGCCGCCGACGTATCGGTGGTGCCCACGGTGGACCTGGAGGGGTTTGGGCTGGTGGTGCTCGAAGCTCTGGCTTGCGCAACCCCGGTGATCGCCACCGACGCCGGCGGCTTGCCGGAGGTGCTGGCTCCTTTCGATAAGAGCCTGCTGGTGCCTAAAGACGACGCCCCGGCCCTGGCTGCACGCCTTAGGACCTTGCTGGACGGCACCGCCCCCGGCCCCACCGGCCCGCAGTGCCGCCGGTACGCCGAGCAGTTCGGGTGGGATCTGGCGGCACGGCGCAACCTCGAGGTCTACGCCCGAGCCTTGCATCCGCACGACGACAAACTCCGGGTGGTTTTCTTGGACCACTGCGCCGAGCTGTCCGGGGGGGAGCTGGCCATGCTGCGCCTGCTACCCGCCCTCGAAGGCGTGGACCCGCACGTGATCCTCGCCGAAGACGGGCCGCTGGCCGCCAAACTCACCCAGGCGGGGATCTCGGTCGAGGTGCTGGCGATGAGCGAGGCCGGCCGGGGTCTGCGCAGGGATCGCCTCAAAGCCCGGCGCCTGCCCTTTGCCGCGGTCGCCGCCACGGCGGTATACACATTGAAGATGGCGTACCGTCTGAGACGGCTAGAACCGGACTTGGTGCACACCAACTCGCTAAAGTCGGGAATCTACGGCACCGCGGCTGCCCGCTTGGCCGGGGTCCCCTCCGTATGGCACGTGCGGGACCGCATCGACAAAGACTACCTGCCCGCCGGGGCGGTCCGGCTGGTACGGGCGCTTGCTCGCCGGTTGCCGAGCGCCATCGTGGCCAACTCGCAAACCACCCTGGCCACGCTGCGCCTGGATCAAAGACGACCCTGCGCGGTCATCCCGAGTCCGGTTGCGCAAGGTACCCGCCGGCAACCCAAAGATGCACAAACCTTCCGGGTCGGCATGGTCGGCCGGCTGAGCCCGTGGAAAGGTCAGCACCTGTTTTTGCGGGCCTTCGCCGCCGCCTTTCCCGACGGGCAGGCCGAGGCGGTCGTGGTCGGCAGCGCCCTGTTCGGCGAGCAGGACTACGCGAAGGAGCTGGCCGACCTGGCATCCGGGCTCGGCATAAGCGACCGGCTGGACATGCGGGGGTTCCGGGAAGACTTGGCCGCGGAGCTAAGCCGGTTGGATATCCTGGTGCACGCCTCCACCATCCCCGAACCCTTCGGGCAGGTGGTGGTCGAGGGGATGGCCGCCGGCTTGCCGGTAGTGGCCGCAAACGCCGGCGGGCCGGCGGAGATCATCGAGGACGCCGTCAACGGCAGGCTGTACCCGATGGGCGACATCCAGGCGCTAAGCGAGGTTCTACAGCAGCTGCACCGGCAGCCCGATCTGTGTCGACACTTGGGGGAAGCGGCCAGAAACGCCGCGTCGGAGTTCACGCCGCAGGCGGTGGCGCCTTTGGTCACGCGCCTTTACCGGGAGCTGCTCGGGCAACCCGGAGGGGACCGCGCAAGGTGAAGGTCGCCATCGCCCACGACTACCTGACGCAGCGGGGCGGCGCGGAGCGGGTCGTCTTGACGCTGCTGCAGGCCTTCCCCGGTGCGCCCCTGTACACGTCACTGTACGAACCCACCACCACGTTTCCCGAGTTCAGGCAAGCGGACATCCGGACCATGTCCTTGAACCGGCTGGGGCCGCTGCGCCGTAACCACCGGCTCGCTCTGCCGCTGCTGTCTAGCTGCTGGTCGAACCTCGAGGTGGACGCGGACGTCGTGCTGTGCAGCTCCTCCGGCTGGGCGCACGCCCTACGGTCGACCGGCCGCAAGGTGGTCTACTGCTACACACCGGCCCGCTGGCTTTATCAGACCGATAGCTATCTGGGCGAGGGCAACCCGATCCCGCGCCTGGCGCTGCGGGCGCTGCGCGGCAGGCTCATCGACTGGGACCGGTCCCAAGCCGCCGGCGCCGACCGCTACCTGACCCTGTCCAGCGCGGTCAAGGACCGCATCCGCACCCTGTACGGGATAGACGCCGAGATCCTGCCGCCGCCGCACTGCATAGATCCCGCAGGCGAGCGACGGGTGGTCGAAGGCATCGAACCGGGCTACTTTCTGTGTGTGTCCCGGCTGCTTCCCTACAAGAACGTACGCGCGGTGATAGAGGCCTTCGAACGCCTACCCGCAGAGCGACTGGTGGTGGTGGGCACAGGACCCGAGGAGCAGGTCCTGAGGGCATCGGCCCCAACCAACGTCGAGTTCGTGGGGACGGTTACCGACGAGCAGCTGCGATGGCTGTACTCTAGCTGCGCCGGCGTGCTGGCCGCCTCCTACGAGGACTTCGGGCTCACCCCCGTCGAGGGGGCGGCCTTCGGCAAGCCCGCAGCCGCCCTGCGATGGGGAGGGTTCTTGGACACCATCGTCGAGGGTACAAGCGGGGTGTTCTTTGACCGGCCAGAGCCGGCGGAGATCGCCGCCGCTGTCGGCGCACTGCAACGCACACCGCTGCCGCCCGCACCCATCGTCGAGCACGCAAAGCGTTTTTCGGCCGACCGCTTCATTGCCCGCATTCGGCAGGTGGTCGAAGAAGAAATGGTTGAATCCACGGGCAAGTAACCGGATATGATTCGAGCTAACGTCGGCCAGGGCCGTCGACTGTCCGGGTCGGCCTTGTGGTCTGAAGTGCTTTACGGGGGGACTTGGTTGCTGAGCGAACAAAGCCAGACGGCAACATCGGCATCGGGCGGTCGGCTATACGGGCTGACCACTCGAACCATCGACCTGTTGGTCGCAATAGTGGGCCTGGCCACGCTAGCCATGCCGATGGCGGTTTTGATTCTCGCCTGCCGGCTTTCGACCGGCTCCTCCGGTCTGTTCAAGCAGATCAGGTTGGGTGAGCACGGCAGGCCGTTCCAGCTCGTGAAGCTAAGGACCCTGCGCACCGACTTGAAGTTCCACCCCGCCAGCCGTGAGGCAGCCTCGTACGCCACGCCACTCGGGCGCATCCTTAGAAAATCGAAGCTGGACGAGGTTCCTCAGCTTTGGAACGTCATAAAAGGGGACATGTCCTTGATAGGCCCACGGCCCATCATCCCCGACGAGTACACCTCACGGTCCCACTACGAACGCCTGCTGGTGCGCCCCGGCCTCAGCGGACTCTGGCAGTTAAGCGAGGCGCGCTGGCGCCCCTTCGACGACAATCCCGAGTACGACCGCTTCTACCTCGCCCACCGCTGCCTGCTGCTGGATTTGTGGCTGCTTTGGAGAACCGCCGTGCTGGTTTTTGCGGGCCGGGAGACGAAAATGCAATCGGCGGTTTGGCTTTGCGAGCACCCTACGTTCGGCAGCCGCTGCAGGTCCGACCGTCTGCGACCCGCCGGCTGGAAGACCAGGCTGATTACTTTAAGCATGCTAGTTGGGTTGACCCTGCTGTCGACGCTGACTTACTCCTTCGCGGGTTAGCCTCGGCGTAGCGTCGCCGGCATGGACCCGATAGCTCGCCTGTATCCCGAATTGCACGCCGGCGGCTTCCCGCGCAACAGCCATCGGGCGCTTTTCTTCCTGCGGGTCCAGGCCCTGATCGACCCCGACATGACCGTGCTCGACTTTGGAGCCGGCCGGGGCCTACCCGGAGCACCGGACAACCCGCCCGGACAGCTGGCTCGGGTGCAGGGAAAGTGCCGCCGGCTGATAGGCGCGGACATCGATCCGGCCGTGCTCGACAACCCGTCGATAGATGAGGCTATCGTCCTATCGGACGGCTCGATCCCGCTTCCCGACGGCAGCGTCGACCTGGCCTTTTCCTGGGCGGTTTTCGAGCACATCCGCGATCCCGAACCCACCGCCCGAGAGCTCACGCGCATCATCAAGCCCGGCGGCTGGCTCTGCAGCTGGACACCGAACCGGTGGGGCTATGTCGGGATCGGCGGGCGCATGGTGCCCAACCGGGTGCACGCCAAGCTGCTTGCGTACCTTGCGCCGGGCAGCGGCCGGACAGACTCGGACGTGTTCCCGACCTTCTACCGGCTCAACACCCGATCCGCCCTGAAGAGATACTTCGACCCTCAGGAGTGGGAAGACTTCTCGTACCCGTTCAACGGCCCGCCCGGCTACCACGCCAACCGCTACCTGCTCGCTGCAGCCATCAACCAACTGCCCCGGGTGCTGCCCAGCGCCTGCGCTCAAACCTGGCACGTCTTCATGAGGCGCCGCTAGGCTCCCTGGCCAACTGAACTCCGCTCACCGGCACCCTTGGTGTACTGGCCACCTTTTATGCATCGACGAGAGCGCCGACCAACTCGAGCTTGACCTCCGGGTCGAGGCGGTTGCTCCAGATGGCGTCCTCAAGCCCAGCCCGATTTTTTCCCAGCAGTGTGTTTTCGATGAGACCTCTTTGAAGGCCTCTTCCAGGCGGGCCAGCTCTTCTCGGAGCTGCTCCTTCTCCTGATCCTTCGGCTTGCGGCCCGAACCCTTGTTCAGCTCGGCTAGGGCTCCGGTTCTCACCTGCTCTCGGATCCGCGCCAGCTGAGACGAGTCGATGCCTCAGCGGCGCAGGTCCTCGCCACCTTGGCGTCCTTGGCCGAGACCTCCTGGAAAATGGTCCAGCGGTCCTGGGCGCTCAGCCTGCGGCGACGCTTCGGGGTCTGGTGCTCCGTCATGCCCCTCCCTCCTTCCGGGTATATACCACTCGATTGGAGCGGTTGTCGGAGGATGATCAAATGCTGATGGATTCCCGGCCTATTATGGGTCGCGGGTCCTGGTACAGGCCGTTACCTCTGAAACGATTCTTGTTGTCGTTCCTGTACCGCGAGCGTAAATTGTCGCCACCAGAGTGCAACCCCCAGGGCGCCGGTTAAAGCTATGCCTACGGCAGCCCCAATTGCCCCCGCAGAAAATGCACCGACTGTACCGGATGCTAGGGTGACTATTCCAAGGATCAACCTGACCCTTGCACTCGCGTTCGCCCTTGCAATTGCACGTAAGCCAACAATCGGGCCAATAGACGCTCCCAAACTGGCCTTTAAGAGCAACATGGGGACCATGACCGACTTAGCGGCAGTCCAGCTATCTCCGAGAAGAAACTCTCCGATGCGGTTTGGCAGGAACAACAAAAGGACGCCCCAGGCGATTGACGTTAGGGCAAGAACGATAGAGAGGAAAGCCATGCCGCGCAGCAATGCGGTAGTTGACCGTTCTGCAACGCGCACACCTTCAGGTATGTAAACGGTTCTTGCTGTAACGAATAATGTGTTTAGTGGTCCCAAGACCACTTCCGCAGCTCTCAACGCTCCAACCGCGAAGGCCCCCGATATGCCGCCCACTACATAGAATACGGCTTGGTGGGCACCGCGCGCTGCAAAAAATTCGATGGTAAAGGCAGGGATTAGGTCACGATGTGCTTTCAACCACTTATCTGGCCGAACGAGTGAAGGTAATAGACGTGCTTGAAAGCCGCCCAGTACAGCCGCTAGGTTCGCGGCCAAACCCCATGCTAGGAGGAAACTTGTCGGGGAGTCCCTGCCTGCCCGCATTATGCCGGCAACAAAAAGTAGCTGTAGGAAGGTCCAAACAAGATCATTAACTGCCGCAGTCCTTGGATTTCCTGCCGCAAAGAAGCTGTGTCTCCAGCCATCCTGCACTAACAGTCCTGGTAGAACCACGGCGAAAGCCAGCACAGTGGGTCCGAATCTGTTGGGTAGCAGGAGGCCCGCAATGCCCAGCAGGCATCCAGCTGTCACACCGACATAACAGACGACACCGATCGCATCGCCGGTTGCCCGTCGCTGAGAGAGACGATTCTCGGATGCAGAGAACCGCACCGTCAAAGGATCGGTCGACAGGCTACGGCTAAGTCCCAACAAGAAAACATAGGCCGCGTAGGCAAGGCTAAAAATTCCAAACTGCGTAGTGTCAAGGCGTCGGGCCACCAAAATCATTAGGACGATGTTCCCTAAGCTCGACACTGCCTGGTCGGCGAACCCCCAGCCCGAACGACGGAGGATACTGATCGGACTCAATCGTGACCTGTATCTGACTTAAAACTACAAACTGGCGTTTGATCAGTCCTCATTCTGGGACTCCAGCAGTTGGCTCTTCTGATGACGATAGGCGATCCGCTTCTGGCGAGCGGATTTCAGTCCGTCCTTGCGGGCGTGAATTCCAGGGCCCTCGTGTTCGTCGTCGGGCGCGACGTACCCGACCCCGGCGTGTAAGCGGACCGTGTTGTAATCCTTGCGAACGATCTCCAGCTCGTCGCGCGGCATGGCCGGATCACTGATCCCGTCCAGGTGGGTCCACTCGGCTTTGAGGTGGCTGAACAGGCTCTCGATCCAGGCCCGATCGGTCGGGTTGCCGGGCCGGGCCGAAATGTTGGGCGATGGCGCACATGGCCATGAACGCCCGGGTTGAGCCAGAAGTCATCTAAAGCCCATTGTCAGAGACCGCCAGCAGGACCGGCACCAGACCCTCAGTCGACGAATCAAGCCAGCTGTCGGCCCTATTGCCGATCTGCTCAAGCAGCCCTTCGTCCTGTAGGACTTGGGTGAAGGCGACCTTGACCTGGGTCGAGGTCTGCTCAGCCGAGACAATGGTTGCCAACCACTTGCGGGTCACCAGATCCATCATCGCGGTCGCTGAGGCCGTCCGGCAACGCCGGAAATGTGTTGCGTCGAACACCGAGATTGAGTTCTTGGTGTAGCCGGCCCATTCCGGGAAGGGCCCTCGTTCACCCTTGCCCGCCGGCTCCGGATTGCGCAGATGCAGCCCCTGGGCGGCCAGAACACGCTTGACGGTGGATGATGATACCCAGATCCGGCCTAGATAAGATGCCCGATGAGCGATCTTGCGCTGGGAGCGGTCCGTGTCCGCCCACTGCTCGAACAGGGCCACGATCTCGTCTTTCTCCTCATCGAGCAGCCCATGAACCGGATGGCCGCCAGGCTTGGAGTCGACCAGGCGGTTTACGGTGCGGCGATCCCGCCAGCGCCAGGCTCCGCTCCGCTTGAGTTCGAGCACACCGCAAGCCCGGCGATGGTTCCAGCCGTCCGCCATTGCGTGATCGAGCAGATCGAGCAGCCCGGACTTGGTGACCTCATCCACGTGTCGCGGGACCTTGTCACTTAGCCCCAGCGCTGTTTTCCCCCAGCAGCATGAGTCTGATCGCCCATCTCCTTGAGCCTCTCCCAGCCGTTCGACCTGGGCGCAGGTCGCCACAGTTCGGGGTCCGGGCCGTTCACGGGCACCCGGCCGG
>JBBDRQ010000021.1:0-10397 GCA_040905365.1 Actinomycetota bacterium | reverse complement strand
CTCCGGGACAAGGATTCGAACCTTGACTAAGGGATCCAAAATCCCTGGTGCTGCCGTTACACTATCCCGGAAATCGGCCCCAAAAAACAGCGGGCCCACCCTTACATTTAACACCCTTACCGGGACACCACTTCGGCTCCAACCTCGGTGCTGTGCACCACCTCTACCCGCGCGAAGCCGGGCTGCGCAGCCGCGGCCACCTCACGGGCGTGGGCCTCGTCCCTGCACAGGCCGGCGATGGCGGATCCGCTGCCGGTCATCACCGCACCAAGGGCTCCGGCCCGGATCATCTCGCTCTTGCGGTCCCTAAGGGCCGGGACGAGATCGAACGCCGCCACCTCCAGCTCGTTGGAAAGGTTGAGCGCAACGGCTTCGACGTCGCCGGACCTGAGCGCCTCGGAAAGCACCGCAACCGCGCCGGAGCCGCCACGGCTGGCGGACCTGAGCGCCGCGTCGAACGACGCCGTCGCGCCGCCTCGGCTGCCGTTGCCCGAGGGGACGTGCCCGGCCGGCACCATCTCGTCGAACCTCTTGTAGACCTCGGGGGTCTTTAGCAGGACATCGGATACCCCTATGGCCCACCACAGCGGCCCGGCACACTCCATCGGCTCCAGCTCGTCGCCGATTCCGGTGGCCAAAGCGGTCCCGCCGAGCAGGCAAAACGGCACGTCGGCGCCCAGCTGGCGGGCCAGACGGTCGATGTCCAGCGGGTTGGCCACCGAGCGGTCCTGTAGCTGCTGCAGCGCCAGCAAGGCGGCCGCGGCATCCGCGCTGGCGCCCCCCAGGCCGGCTCCTATGGGAATCTTCTTCTCCAGATCGATGACGGGGCGATTGTCCCCCTCGAAACGGGAAACCACCACGGTGCGCTCCACGATATCGGGCTGGTCGGGTATCTCACCTTCTAGTCCTGGCGCCCAAAAGATGTTTATCCGCGAGCGGTCGGCCGCGGTCACGGTCAACTCGTCGGCCAAGCTGATCGACTGCATGATCGTCTCCAGCTCGTGGTAGCCGTCCGGGCGGCGGCCCCGCACGCTCAAGTACGGGTTTATCTTGGCCCGGGCCAGTGCCGTTATCACCGCAGCGCCTCCGTCAATCTCGCAAACTCCTCCAGGTCCAGCGACTCCGCCCGCGCACCGGCGGGCAGTCCGGCTCGCTCCAGCGCCCGCTCCACGCCGGCCACCGGTACCTCCAGCACCGACGCCAGCGCGTTGCGCACGGTTTTACGGCGCTGGCCGAAGGCCGCCCTAACCACCCGCATGAGCTCCTCGTCGCCGACGGCCACCGTCGGGGGCCTCCGGGTCAATTTAACAAGCAGCGACTCCACGTGCGGAACCGGCCAAAACACCGTCGAGGGCACCCTGCCCAAAATCCGGCTGTGGCAATGGTAGGCGACCAGGAGGCTCACCGCGCCGTAAGTCCTGGAACCGGGACCGGCGACCAGCCTCTCCCCGGCCTCCCGCTGGACCATGATCACAAAGTCGGCAACGTCGGGGGCCCGCTGCAGCAGGTTGGCGATCAAAGGGGTGGCGACGTTGTAGGGCAGGTTGGCCACCAGCCGATGAGGTACCCCCGCGGTCAGCTCCGCAAAGTCCAGATCCATGGCGTCGGCGGCCAGCACGGTCACGTTGTCGACGCCGGAAAGCGCCTGTTGTAACGCCGGCAGCACCTTGCGGTCGAGCTCGATAGCGGTCACCTGCGCGGCGGCCTCGGCCAGGGCGAGCGTCAGGGAGCCGAAGCCCGCCCCCACCTCTATGACCCGGTCGTCCGGCAGCATCCCGGCCAGACGTACGATGCGCCGGATGGTGTTGGGGTCGACTACGAAGTTCTGACCCAGCGTCTTGGAGGGTGTTACCGAGTACCTGCGGGCCAGTTCACGGACGTCGGCGGGGGTAAGTAGCTTGCCGCCTACCACTCGATCTTGACTTTGGCCACACCCCGGCCTATGGGCGCGATCTGCTTGAAGGCGTTGTCGGACAGGTCGATTATGCGCCCGTCGACATACGGCCCGCGATCGCGGATGGTCACCGTCACGGTCTTGCCGTTGTCGAGGTTGGTCACCTTGACCAGCGTCCCGAACGGCAGCGTCTTGTGCGCCGCCATCAGGCCCGGCATCGCGTACCAGGACGCCTTGCCGACCCGGCTGTTGCTGGAGGAGGCCAGCGTCGGCCGGTGGGTGCCCGTAACCGTGATCTGCGGAACCGGCTCCCGCACCACCGTGGAATCGACGAGCCTGCGCGAGGCGACCTTGCCGTCCTCGTAGAGGTTCTCGTAGGAGTTCTCCCGGATTCCCACCGAGCCGGACTGCTTGATCTCGCGGATTCCCAACTCCACCTCGTCGGAGGAGAGCGTCCGGCGCTCGAAACCAATCTCGGACCGAATGGTCTCGACCGCTTTCTCGACCCGTACCACCTGAACAGTCGAGCCCTCGGACGGATAGGCGACGATGCTCGGCTCCACCCGATCCTGAGGACCCAGCACCACGCCGAGCTGGCGCAGCAGGCCTCCGGCGGTGAGCATGTTGGTGTCGACCCGGCGGGTTTGACCGTCGTGGAGGACCGTGGCCTGGACCGTCTCGGAAACCACTATCTCGTCGCCCGGCTTAACCGCAGTGCGCGGCGCAGGGTAGATCAGCGCTCCTTGGGAGGCGACCGACAGCTCTTGGAGCACCTCGTCCACCGTCCGGCCGGTGACGGTTTGCTCGGTGCGCTCTCCGTTGATAGCCACCACAACGTCCTTGGCCCTCATAACCTCGACGTCGCCGCCGGCCGGAACCGGAGCAGCCAAATCCGGAGTCACCCGGTCGTTGGGATCCAGCGGGATCTGGGCCCTCTGCAGCGCATCGCCCACCGTGGGCGCAAAGGTCTTGATGGTCCGGGTGTCGCTGCCGTCGGCCACGGTAACCTGCTTTTGTGCCTGCAAATACGCGGCACACCCGCCGAGGACGAATAAGGTGATAGCCAGACGCAGAATGCCGTGGACCCCCGCCGCGGATCTGGGCGCGGATCTGCGCTTAGGAGCCGGCGCCGGCCGCAGAGTCGCCAGGTCGAGCACCCGGCCGCCCGTGGTCCGGGGGTGAGCGTCCCAGAACGCGTCGATTAAGCCATCCCCGTAATCCTGCGGAGGAGGGCTCTGAGACGGGGAAGCACTCAAGCGGGGAGCCAAGAGACTCAAACTATCAGGGCCCGTACAGCAGCGGCAACCGCTAAAAACCGCCTACCACTCAGCTGCCACCTCAAGCACAATAGGATGGCAATAGCAGCCCATCCGGTAGAAAGGGCGCGGTGCTTCTCCTGCCGGGCGGACCGCGCCAGCCGCGCAAGTTGCCAGAGCCACGAGGAGGCCTTCGAAGTGTTGACCGACGAGCAGAAATCGTTTTTCAAAAAACCCAACTTCGGCCACCTGGCCACCCTGAACTCGGATGGATCCCCGCACGTGAGCCCGGTGTGGATCGATGTCGACGATGAGCACATCCTCGTCAACACGGCCGAGGGCCGCAAGAAGCTGCGCAACGTCAAAGCCGACCCGCGCGTGGCGTTGGAGGTACACGAGCAGGACAACCCGTACAGCATCCTTTCGGTCACCGGCGAGGTCGTCGAGATTACCGGGGACGGGGCTGACGAGCACATCGATGCGCTGTCCTCCCGGTACCTGGGCAAGGACAAGTACCCGTTTGCCAAGCCCGGAGAGGAGCGGATCATCCTCAAGATCCTGCCGAACAAAGTCATGGCACCGTAAGAAAGGCTGTCGATCAAATCCATGAGCACCGGATTCCTGCAGGTCACTACCACCATCGACTCACCCGAGGAGGCTTCGGCCCTGGCCCGGGCGGTTGTAGAGGCGCGCCTGGCCGCATGCGCGCAGGTCAGCGGGCCGATCGACAGCACCTACTGGTGGGAAGGGGAGCTGGACACCGACCGGGAGTGGGTGTGCTCAATGAAGACCACCGAGAAGCTTTTTGAAGCGCTCGCGCGGTTCGTGACCGAAAACCACAGCTACGAGACCCCCGAGATAATCGCCACCCCCATCACCGCCAACCGCGAGTACCTGGAGTGGATAACCGCCGAAACCAGCTCGACGTAGGCCAGCGCGCGGCTGCACGGCTGCCTGGGTGTGCGAGTCTATTGGTTAGATGAGAGTCCTGGTTGTAGACGACGAGCCCGCAGTCAGGGATGCGGTCCAGCGCGCGCTCAAGCTGGACAACTACGACGTTGAGACCGCGGCAGACGGAGGTGAGGCTCTCAGGAGCCTGAAGGTGGCGGCCCCGGACCTGATCGTGCTGGACCTTTTGATGCCCGTGGTCGACGGCCTGGAGGTGTGTCGCCAGCTACGGTCGGCCGGCGACTCCACCCCCATCCTCATGCTCACGGCCCGGGACTCGGTCGACAACCGGGTTGAGGGCCTGGACGCAGGAGCCGACGACTACCTGGTCAAACCCTTCGCTTTGGATGAGTTGCTGGCCCGGGTGCGCGCTCTGCTGCGCCGCTCCAGCCCGACCGAGGGTGAGCAACTGGCCAAGTTTGCCGACGTCACGCTGGATCCGGTTTCCCGCGAGGTCACCCGCGGCACCCGGTCCATCCAGCTGACCCGCACCGAGTTCTTGCTGCTGGAGCTGTTCTTACACAACCCCCGGCGGGTCCTGACGCGCGAGATCATCCTGGACCGGGTCTGGGGGTTTGATTTCGGTCCCGAATCCAACTCGCTGGAGGTCTACATCGGCTACCTGCGCAAGAAGATGGAGGCCGGCGGAGAGCCGCGGTTGATCCACACGGTGCGGGGCGTGGGATACGTGATGAGAGACCCGTGAGCTTTCGCAACCGCCTCACCGTTTCGGCCGCTTTGGCGGTGGCCGTAGCGGTGGCGCTGTCCTCGGCCACCGTCTACTTGGCGGCCAGGAAGGAGCTGCGCAACCAAGTGGACCAGGCGCTGCTGCAAAGAGTGCACGAACTGACCGAAGGCGATTTGCAGGGCTCGCGCTACTCACCCCCGCCATTGGGGGCCGCCGGAGGCTACACCCAGATCGTCGGCGCCAACGGTTCGGCGATCCGCGCAGCCGACGAGACGATCAGCATCCCGGTCACCGAGAGAGCCCGGCTGGTTGCGGTCGGAGAAGGCGAGACCTTCTTCACCGATATGGAGGTCTCCGGCACCCACGTACGGGTGCTTACCGCTCCGCTTGCCCAGGGGACCGCCTTGCAGGTGGCGCGCCCGCTGGATGAGGTGAACGTCATCTTGAACCGGCTGAGCTTTCTGCTGCTGATGATCGCAGCCGCCGGTGTGGCGCTGGCCGCCGCGCTGGGACGGCTGGTGGCCCAGTCGGCGCTGGTTCCGGTCCACCGGCTCACCGCGGGGGCCGAGCGCATTGCCGAGACCGGAAGCTTGGTGCATCGCATCGACGCCGGTGGGGGGCAGGATGAGCTGGGCCGGTTGGCGTCCAGCTTCAACTCTATGCTCGAGGCCCTCGACGAAGCGCAGAGGTCGCAGCGACAGCTCGTGGCCGATGCATCGCACGAGCTCAGAACACCGCTGACCAGCCTGAGAACCAACATAGAGGTACTGGCACGCGCGGAGAACCTACCGGAGGAGGAAAAAGAGCGTCTGCTGGCCGACCTGACCGGACAAATCACCGAGCTGACCGGCCTGGTCGGCGACCTGATGGACCTGGCCCGCGACGACGAACCGGGCATCGGCGTGGAGGAGGTTCGCCTGGATCAGCTGGTCGGCGGAGCCGTCGCCCGCGCACGAAAACACTGGCCCGAGGTTGAGTTCGACGTCTCGTCGAAACCCTCGCTCGTGCGAGGCGCACCCTCTCGTTTGGACCGTGCTGTCGGCAATCTGCTGGAGAACGCAGGGAAGTGGTCCCCTCCGGGCGCCAGAGTCGAAGTCAAGGTGTCCGGCGGCCAGGTCACGGTCCGGGACTACGGTCCGGGCATCGACCGGGAGGATCTTCCCCACATCTTCGACCGCTTCTACCGGGCCTCGAATGCCCGGGCCCTGCCCGGCAGCGGCCTGGGCCTGGCCATAGTGCGACGTGTAGCCCAGGCGCATGACGGCAACGTCGAGGCCGAGCCGGCCGAGGGAGGAGGCACCGTACTGAAGTTCTCCATCCCGCCGCTACCATTCACCCCGGCACCCCAACCAGCCGAACCGCAGACTCCTTCCGAGCAGTCTGCCGACTGAGCAGTTCGGCTTTTAAGCCAGTTCTTAGCTTGGCCTCACTGGGTTTTCACTTTCGGGGTTTCTCCTGGAACTATGGACAGGGAGTCTGAATGAGCCTGCCTACGGGCAAGGCGTTCACAGCACTGATAGGGGTTGGAGTTCTGGCCGCTTATGGATCGATCTACACGCTGGTTATAGAGCCTCAAGAGCGGGAGCGGTTGGCTTCGGAGACTCTTCTTGCGGCTGATTCCGATTCCACGGAGTCGGTTATTGATCTGCGCGGAGACTGGGAGATCGCAAGCGGATCGCAGATCAGCTACAGGCTTCGGCACCACATACCCAACATTACCGTTCCGATGGAGTCGGTGGGAAAGACCCAAGCAGTTGAAGGCGAGATGACCGTTGAGTACCAACGGGGAAACTACGTCATCTCCGATCTATCCGTTGAGGTGGACATGACAAAAGTAGTCGACGACGCCGGCACCCAGGGCCTTGCTCTGTACTCGCAGTCGCTTGAGCCCGATCGGTACCCCAGCGCCACCTTCAGCGGCGACACTCCGATCATCGTGCCCCGGCCGCAGGTGGGCAGCGACACCGTGGCCTTCTACTTTGAGGGAGCGCTTACCGCCCACGGAATTACCCGCCAGGTGTCGATTCCAGTTCAAGCCCGGCTCAGCGACCGGCAGATAGAGGCCGAAGGGTCTCTGCTCTTCCCGATGGCCGATTTCGGCATAACCCCGCCCACCTCCAGCGACGAGATCTCCGCAGAGCCCAACGGCACTCTGGAGTTCCGGTTGCTGCTGGAGAAAGCGGGGTAGCCAAAAGGACTCCCCTGGGTTCGTTCCTGCCCTCCCCCCTCAGCCGGGCCCAGGGGACTCTTCCCCCCCACTCAACGCCTCCCTCGGGAGGCGTTGAGTGTTTGTGGGTACTTAACGCGTTGAGTGTTTGTGGGTACTTAACGCTCAGCAGGGACGTCGTCGTCCATGGCGCCCCGCCGCAGCCAGTTGGCGACCCCCAGCAGCCAGATGATCAAAAAGGCCTGCTGCAGGGTAGCCAGCAGGGAGATCAAATCGGCCGCCACAAAAGATACGCGAGCGACCAAATCGGGCAGCGGTGCCAGCAACCCGGCCGCCGCGCCCCAGATCGCCAGCCACCCCAGCCAGTTGGGAAACTGAGCGGCCTTGACCCCCGCCAGACCAAAGCCGGCCATAAACAACGCCGCAACCGGACCCAGCATCACCACGGACGTATTCCACAGCACCGTGAGCGCTACGACCGACTGGTCGGCGGCGGCGCCCCGGCCGGACAGGTTGGCCGCCGCAAACAGCAACGCGCCCACCATGGCCAGGATCGCAGCGTAGATGCCGGCGCCGACCAACCCCAGGGTCGCCGGCGGACGGATCCTTGCGGCCGGGTCCTGCGTAAGCCGGCTGAACAGCCCCACCGCAAAAACCACCAGCAGCAGCCCTGACAGAGTCTCCAAAAACCCCGACGCCAGAATTGAGCCGCTGTGCCGGCTGAAAAACTCCGCCACCTGGGCGGCCGGGGTGTCGTAAGGAGTGGGCACGCCGTCGGCCACGTTGCCGAGCACGCCGGCCCCCAAGGAAACCGCGACCGCCGCCACCGCCGCCCAGACGGCGGCTCTGGAAAACTCAGCGCGCTCACTCATCAACGGACCGGGGCGTCCGAGTGCTTTGGGTGGTTGGATGCAAAGTCTCCTCCGATCGAAGCTGGTTCAAGGAACTTGGGGTGCAACTGCGGGAACTCGCTTTCCCCCAGCATATAAAGTGAAGGCGTGGATCCACCGCGCCTTACTCCCAGCCCCATCAAACAAAGGGGCCTAAAGTACGTGTCCGGACGTCCCTACATGCCCGGATACTCGATCGCCGGACCGGAAGACGAGGGCAGCCTGCTCCCATGGCACAAGGCCGAAATGAGGCTTACTCAAAGCCGCCACTACTGGGTGGCCACCATATGGCCCGACGGCCGGCCGCATTTATCCGTTGTGTGGGGAGCCTGGAATCAGGATGCCTTCTGGTTCTCGACGGGCCGGGCCTCACGCAAGCACCGCAACCTGCAAGCCGACCTCAGGTGTACGGTGAGCACCGAGGACGGGGAAAGGCCGATCGTCTTCGACGGCGAGGCAGAGTTGGTGACCAATCCCGCGCTGATCGCCATCTTCCTCAGCCGGCTCAATATGAAGTACCGCGAGAGCTACTCTCTGGAATCCATGGACCCCGAAAACAAGGCTTGTTACCGGGTAAAGCCCAAGGTGGCCATCGGCCTGGAGGAACAAGACATCGCCGGCTCCGCGACCCGCTGGCAGTTCGAAACCTGAGTCACGGCACTGCTACCCACTTACAATTAGGCCTCAGGAGGAGAGATCAGGTGGAACCGTTCAAAGAATGGGTGTTCGTAGCGCCGGCCGACGAGGCGCTCGCCTACGGCGAGACCATCCGGCCTGGGCGCGTGGCCAAGTTCAAGCTGCCGCACGGCACCTACATCCTGGGCATCAACAGTTCGAAGGAAGTCGCCATCAACGGTGAGTTCTGGGACGTCGACGACCGGGATCGACAAGGCGTAATCGAGCTTCTAGAGCTTTTCGAGTAACCCCCTCCCCCCTTCCCGGCTAACCAGCCAAACCCCCTCCCCCGCTGCAGGTCCGTGCGGTTTCGACCGCACCATCTGCGGGTATCTACGTGACTGCAGCAATCTTTGTATTGACCTAAGGGCGGATAGTCCAAGGACCCGCCTAGGAGGAGTCTCCAACCATGAGTGCATTCGAAGACAGGGCTGAGGGCAAGAAGGAAAGGGCGTCGGGCAAACTCAAGGAAATGGCCGGCGAAACCTTTAACGACCCGGACCTGGCTGCGGAAGGAAAAGCGGAGCACACCAAAGGCACCGTCCGTGAGACTGCCGGTGAAGTCAAGGAGGCAGCCCGCGACGTCAAGGACAACCTTCGGTCGTAAATCGTAAGTTAGATAAAGGAGCTATTTATGAGCCTATTGCTTTGGATTGCAGCGGTCATCCTGGCCATCTTCGGGATCGTTCAGATCCTAAACGGGGCGATCCTTTGGGGAGTCGTCCTGTTGATTCTGGCGGCCGGAGTCGGCCCGGGCGGATGGAGCTTTTTCAACAGGCGCCACACCGTCTGACCAAACGCAACACAAACACAAGGGGCCACCCTCAAAGGGTGGTCCCTTTGTTTGCCGTGGGGAAGTAGGATTGCGCCCAAGTCTTGCCGTAGCCGGCCAACCAACGAGAGGAAAGAAGTGGACCCGCGTCCCCCGTTTAGAAGTTCCCCCGAGCACGGGGATCACCAACCCATGCGCAACCTGGTGTTCGGCGACGACCGCTCGCTACAAGCCGACCGGGCCTGGCTGTGGATCAACAACCAGCGCTGGCCCAACTGGCACGTCGACGTGGTGACCGCATCGGCGCCCTCCAGTCCATGGGCCAACACCGGCCGCGAGATAAAGCTGCAGGCTTGGGACCCCGAGGCTCCGCGCCCGGCTACGCAAGGCACCGGCATAGCCGGCATCCGCCATCTAAGCACCGAGGCCGATGCCCGCGTGGCGCTGACCGCGTGCACCGACGCCGATCTGCTGGTGATCGGTCCCCGGGCTTCCAGCGGTATTCAGGCGGCCTACCTCGGAAGCGTGATGGATTACGTCATCCGGCACGCTCCGGTACCGGTTCTGATCACGACGGTGCCGAATCCAGCGAACCGCATCCTGGTGTGCACCGACGGATCGGAAGAGGCCGAGCGCGCCATCGAGACAGTGGCCGCCCTTCCCCTAGCCCACGACGCCGAACAAATGGTGGTGGTCGGCGTGGCCACCGTTGGAATCTACGATCCCCGTCCAGAGATCGACGCCGCGGTCGACCGGGGAGTACAGATGCTGTCGGAATTCAATGCCGAAGGAATCAGGATCCACACCGACGGGGATGCGGTGGGCGCCGTCTACTCACGATTAGTTGATATGCGCTCTCAGCTGCTGGTGCTGGGCACCAGAGGCCTGACCGGCCTGCGGCGCCTGGCGATGGGATCGTTCGCCAACTCCCTGGTCCGGGTCGCGCCGTGCAGCATCCTGGTAGTGCCCTCGTCCGAGAACACCTAAGGCACGAACAAGAGCAGCACGGAACTACGCCACAGAAAAAACGCGCCCCCGGCAGGATTCGAACCTGCGACACCAGGTTTAGGAAACCTGTGCTCTATCCCCTGAGCTACGAGGGCGGGG
>JBBDRQ010000020.1:0-53177 GCA_040905365.1 Actinomycetota bacterium | reverse complement strand
CCTCCGGCACCCCCGGACCGGGTACGGCGGATCAGTACAAGCCCTCCGGCACCCCTGGACCGGGTACGGCGGATCAGTACAAGCCCTCCGGCACCCCCGGCGGCAGGCCATAGGCCAGCTCTGGTCAGTGGACATCACGTACTGACGGGCGGCTTACGAGCCCGGACTAGACAGCAGCTTCCGCTTTCGAGCGGGAGCTGCTGCGCGTTCGGCAACTTTTTTCGTCTACCCGTACGAAACCTCACCAACCGAGCGTTTACTTGGGTGAGATGAAAATTCTTCTGAGTAAGCACGAGGCGGAACTGGAGAAGCTGTTTGCCGGCAAGACGCCGGCGGGCGGTGGCTTGGACGACGTGGCCAGGTTGGTCGACGGCGTCAAGACCGCGTACCTGAGCGGCCCCGACCCCGAGCTCGAGGCCACCCACCTGAGGGGGCTCATGCGGGCGGTCCATCTCACCGATAAGGGCGACCTGGCCGCGAGGCCAGCAAGCAAAGCCGACGGGCCTGGTTTGCAGGCGTCCGGGCTACCGACGAGAAGGAGGAAGTTCGTGTTCGAGGCCCTATTTGCTTCACTTGCGGCAAAGATCGCAGCCGGCGGCATCGCCGTCGCCATGGCTAGCACCGGCGCGGCGGCCGCAACCGGCAACTTGCCGGATCGGGTGCAGACCACGGTTTCGCAGGCTGCCGAGAGGATCGGCATAGAAATCCCGCTTGGGGAGACGGCGGCGTCGCAGCAGGAGGCTTTGGACGCAGATGAAGTCCCAGATGTCGGTGTGGAGGGCGACCCCGACGGCTCCGAGGACGCAGGCGAGCCCAACGAGAAGGCCGGCTTCGGCCAAGACGTTTCGGAGGACGCCCGGGACAGGGGCGTCGATGGCCCGGAGGTCGGCGACGACGCCCGTGAGATGGGCGAGGAGCGCAAAGACGCCGGACAGTCGAATCGCCCCGAGGGCACGCCCGAAGGCGGCCCCGCCCAGGGCGGCGCTCAGCAGCCCGCAGCCGGCGGTCAGGTCGGCGACACCCCGGGTGCCGGGTCTGCTCCCGGTGGAGCGCCGCCGTCTGCCCCCGATACTGGCGGCCACACCCCTGCCGGCGGACCGGGTGACGCGCCTGCCGGCGGACCGGGTGACGCGCCTGCCGGCGGCCCCGGCGGTAGGCCGTAGGGGCGACGCCAGTCAACCCGTCAATTACCGACTCGATGGCTTACCGGCCGAGCGTAGGAGCGGCTCCTGTTTGGGGCAAGAGTCGCTCCGCCCGTGTAGTCTCTCACCAGGATATGGGTGAGGCCTTCGACAGCACGCTAGCGGCGGCCCGTACGGGGGCCGAGTGGGCCTGGACCAATTTGTACCGTCAGTTCTCGCCTGCAGTGCTCGGGTACTTCAGGGCTCAGCGGGTCCCGGAACCGGAGGATCTAACCGCTGAGGTCTTCTATCAGGTGGTCAGGTCCCTTGGCCAGTTCGAGGGAGGCGAAGCCGCGTTTCGGTCCTGGCTGTTTGTGATCGCTCACCGCAAGATTGTCGACGACAGCCGTCACCGCAAGCGTCGCCCTGTGGCCCCGGCCGAAGCTCAGACCCTGGAGTTGCGCGGTAGATCGGGTGACGTGGAGCACGAGGCGATGCGGCATTTGAGCCAGGTTGAGGTGGCGGTCCTGCTGGCGGAGCTGACCGATAACCAAAGGGACGTAATGCTGCTTCGGATCCTAGGAGGCTTGAGCCTGGAGGAGACGGCCGCCGTTTTGAATATTCGTCCCGGTGCCGTGAGCGCACTTCAGGGACGGGCGGTAAAACGCCTTAAGAAGAAGCTGGCATAGCCCCGACCCGGCCGGGGCGACCTTTGCCTAATACCGGTAAGATTTGGGCTGGCTCCGCCTTTTCGGATATCCGAGAATGAGGCCGTGACCGTGTCTGAGTGACTTACAAATCATCCCTCGGCTGGCCTGATCTGAGGCTGGCCTTCCGACATGGATTAGGTATCGAGGAGATGCTATGTTAGCCGTCTCCTTTCGGGGCCTTGCCGCCGGTTGGGCGCTTGTTCTCTCCGGGATCCTTGTCGCCGTAGGTGTTTTCGTGGATCCCGACGTCGCCGCTGACGGAAGAGAACTCGTCCCTAGTTGTGCTGAGAATCCCGGACTGATACAGGTGTCGGCGCATGCGGCTCGAGGAGCTTGCCTACACTCCGTCTCTCGGAATGCTTTCGTCCCAGCTATGGGCAAAGACGCGTGTGCGTCCTTCGTAGGCGTCGAGTTCGGCACGTACACGAAAGTCTTCACGCGTACACGTCAGCAGCGTATGGGTCACCATGCGCACGAGCCAGCCATCGCGCCGGAATTGAAGCTCGTTGGTGACCTCGCCCCTTACCGAGTGGAAATCGTCTCCCCATGACACGTAATTCTCCACGGTCCGATTGGTCACCTCCAGGTCGACCTCATCGATGTGATAGATGCCGTCATCTTGGATCACCTCCAGAGACGATTCGTCCGTGGCGAGGTTGCGGTGAACGTACCAATCGTAACTAGGCATCTTAATGATTGTCCGGTCGATCGGCCTAGCGCCTTCGGCTTCACCGAACGGTCGCAGTTGCTCGTCTCGAGGGGGCCGCCGAGGCAGGAACAAAGTACTGTTGGTCGTGTCGATGGAAAGTCGGGCAGGTTCAGGGGACGGCCATGCGAGGGGCCAGTACGACGTTGAGATGCTAAGGCGGATCCGATGTCCTTTGGGGAACACCTGCGCCATGCCGTTGAGCGAAACGCCGACGCGATAAACACGGCCCGGCTCCAGCGGCTCCGGATGTTCGTGGCTGTCCCGGTGCGTGAGGTTAAGCAGACCATAGCTAACGCGGGTCGCTTTGTCGTCCGGCGCCACATCGGATAACCGCACGGCAACCATCGCGCTCGGCTTGTTCGACGAGACCTCGAGTTCGACGATGGGGATACCAAGGACCTCGAGAGCTTCCTCCAGCGGCGGTGTTTCAAACACTAGCGCTCCGCCGTCCTCTTCGCGCTGATCGTGAGGCAGGTCGGGCGCGTACGAGTAGGAGCACCACTTGCCGGCAAAGAGTCCTACGGTGATCGGAGACTGGATGGTAACGACCTCATCGCCATCGGCGTCGTCCGCTTCATCGGTGGCATCGGAGTTGACGGGAGCCAGCTTGCCGTGCGGAGCGAGCCCGTATTGCCGGGATTCGATCCTTGGAGAAGGCCACGTGGCTTCGCTGACCCAGCGGCCGGGGCGCTGCTCATAGCTTGCCGTGGGCGGCGTACTGTCTTGCATCCAGACCCGAAGCATCGGCTCGTCGTCGAATTCTGCATCCTCCTCCCCAAGCCACTGATCCCACCATCGCAGGCATTCTTGAAGGAAGCCGATTGCCGGCCCGGGCAAACCGACGTGCGGGTAGCGGTGGCTCCACGGACCGATAAGGCCTCTTCGCGGTACGTCGAGGTTTGCCATCAGCCGAAACACCGCATTTGAATAGCCGTCGGCCCAACCGCTTACCGCGAAAACCGGGCAGCGAACGCTGGAGTAATCCTCAAGTATCGAGCCGTGCTTCCAATATTCATCCCGGCGCTGGTGTCGTAACCACTTTGCAACCCACAGTCCGCTCTCTTGCAGCCGGTCGAGCCACATGCGGCGCCAGTCCTCGCCCACCACCTGGGGATCGGGTGGGCAAGCGTTGCGCCCAAACATTACCGAGGCCCACGACAGATTGTCGCCGAGCAAACAGCCACCCATGTAGTGCACGTCGTCGGCATACCGGCCATCGCTGGAGCACACGGTTACGACCGCTTTGAGCGCAGGTGGTTGACGCGCCGCGATCTGCAGTCCGTTGAACCCGCCCCAGGAGATCCCGATCATACCGACGTTGCCGTCGCACCAAGGCTGTTCGGCCAGCCAGGCAATCACCTCCTCGCCGTCGGTGAGCTCGCGTTCCAGGTACTCGTCCTTGAGCACGCCCTCACTGTCACCGCTGCCGCGCAGATCAACCCGGACCGATGCGTAGCCATGGCCCGCGAAGTACGGATGGATCGTCGAGTCACGGCGCCGGGTCAGGTCTCGCTTGCGGTAGGGAATGTATTCCAAAACCGCGGGTACCGGAGTCTTCTCCGCTTGTTCGGGAGTCCAGATCCTCGCAGCAAGGCGGACGCCGTCCGACATGGGGATCCACACGTGCTCTACTTCTTGTACGTCATGCGGAAATGTTTCAGGAACCTTCACGGAGCTAACTCTACTGTGTGTCGAGCTCTTCGATCCTGATGTCCAAGCTTTCCACAACGGCGTCGATTTTCTGAAGGATCTCCGATTCCGTCTCGCCTGCCGCGTAGATCCAAGCCAGCTCGTAGCTGTAGCTTTCCTGGTGGGGCTTGGTAGAGAGACGATCTCCCGGCCCCACTTGCAGCTCTACGCGCGTCCCCGGAACCTCGAGCGGGATCCGTTCGATCCGCTCCGGGTCGGCGACGTGTTCCACTACACCGTCGCTGAAGGCGCGCAAGAAAAACTTCGCAGCGCAGGGGAATTTTCCTTGCCGTTGTTCGAAGCGGGGCGTTTTCCCTAGCGCCAGACCCACAGTGACGGCATGATTCGCCTGACCGTCGACGCTGGCGAAGAGCTCCGAGTGGGATTGGGACACGCGGGTGTTGATCTCCAGAAGCCACAGACGGTCGGTGTCTTCGTCCCAGAAGAACTCGATATTGAACACCCCGCCGTCGTAGCCGATTTGCTTCATGACCGCAGCAGTGGTTCGCGTTATCCGTTCTTGGATCCTCTCCGGAAGCGTCGACGGGTACTCGTAGTGCGAAAAGGCGTGCTTCCCCGGGTATTTGCGAGAGTCCACGATCCCGTACACGTAAATCTCGCCTTCATGTCCGTACCCTTCGGCGGTGCATTGCCGTCCACCCGGTATGATTTCTTCCGCGATGCAGTGCCAGCCGTCTACGGCATCTATCTCGGGCGGCACCTCGACCCGCTCGAGGACCTCGTTGAATGCCTCCGCCAGGTGGTGAATCCCGGCACGGATGCGACCGATGGCGTGGTTCAAGTCCTCCGGCCCGCCGATGTAAAACCCGAGATAGGAATTGAACGATTTCACGGGTTTGAGCCAAAAGGGAAACTCGAGATCGATCTGCCTTACAGACGAGTCGTCGAAGGGATCGACCGCCTTGAAGCGCGGCACCTGGTCCGGTATTGCCTTCTGCTGTTCGAGCCGGCTCCAATACTTGTGCTCGCACCGCAAGATTGCCTCGAGCGGCACGTGGGGTAAGCCTCTATCTGCGGCCAGGATAGGCGCGATGCAGCTCGACGGGAAATCCCAATATGTGCAGATACCGTCTACCGACCCGTCGAACGCATCGAGCTGGCGGTGACCTTGGTCGAGCAACCGGAGCACGGGAACGTGGCGCGGATTTAGTAGATCCGCGTGCTCAAGCAGCGGGTGAAAAGTAGACCCCTGCGCCTGGGTAACGGCCTCGAGGAGTGGACGGTGAAATTCGTTGAATCCGACCACGAACAGATTCTTGGTCGGTGTTGGTGAAGGACCTTCCGAATCGACCATTTCGGGTATATCCAGCTTTTCTTCGGGGGGCAGGGCGTCTACGTCGGGCTTAGCCACGCGCCACCCCCTCTTTTTGTTTCGCGAAGATGAAATGGACGAGGGTCGTAACCGGAGTTTCGTGTTTTTGTATCGGGTCGTAACCAAGCCTCTTACCTCCTGGGTTGATGGACCGTGCCTTTGTGTTTTTTTTTACCCAAAAAAGCGTGGAGCCGACGCCGGGTTGCGCGAGAAACCCTGGGAGGCTCACATTGGCGGTCTGTTGGGTCTACCTACGTCTGTCACTGGGACCACCAGCGCCTACGTCCTCAAGCCCCTGGTCGCTTAGCCGCGATTTGACCTTGAAGTCGACCTGAATGTTTAGCGTCGCGGCTATCCCTGCTCAAGGGGCTTCAGATGAAAGGAGTGACCCCCATGAAAGCGTGGAGCCGCTGGCGAATGATCGTTCTGGTCGCGTCTGTTGCGCTCGTCGCGTCCGCGTGCACGAGCGAACCCGAACCTGCGGACCCGGCGGCGGGTTCGTCCCCGGATGGAGATACCGCCACGGCGGTGGGTACCGATGTGACCGTGCGCCAGGAGGAGGGCAGCACCGTCTACTGGATCTTGCCGGGCAAGCGGCGTCTCAGCCCCGAGGTGTTCGGTACCCCTGCCAACCCTCTGCGTACCGGTGAGCATCGGATCCAGCAGGCGTCCGGCGATGTAAGGGAGCTGCTCGAGCAGTTGCCCCTCCTGGTGGGAATCCCGCAGGAGGCCCGCGAGACCGACGAGGAAGGCCAGCGGTTCACGACGACAAAAATGCCGGTACCGGTGGGCGACGAGGGCAGGATCGTCGAGGGCAGCTTCTCCGTCACGTACGGAGACCGGCAACCCTACGACTGGCCCGGCGACCCCTTCGAAACCGATGACGAGATTGAGGCGGCCGCCAGCTTCACCGACCCGGCCGGGGACGAGTACGAAGTTGTCGTGGACCGGCTTTTCCAGCCGCCGATTCCAGCCTGGGAGACGGGTGGGGGTGTGCGCACCGACTCCTGGATCCACGGCACGACCGGCACCGACTCACCTCTGTTCCCGACGGCTTTTGCGTACGGCGCCTTTTGGGCAGTGGGCGACGTCCTCAAAAACGGTGAGGTGGTGGACGAGAACAAGTGGGTTCATTTCATGACGACCCAGACCGTCCGGGACAAGGACTACCGCCTCGCGATCAACGAAGAGCTACCGCTGTCGGCCGGTGAAACCATTGCCGGCAAGCTCCACCACACCCACGTCATCGTGCGGCCGATCGAAATCGCCGACGACGGATCGATGTCCTTCGACCCCGTCAACACCGGCTTCGAGCTACCCAACGGAATGACGCAGCCCTACCTTCACCTTATGTACGAACAGGAGGAGTTGATTCGAGACGGATTCAAGGACTGGGTCCCGCCGCAACGGCCGGAGACGGCCGAGACGCCGGCCGCGCAGGCCGACGCCGTGGAGATCGTCGTCTCCGCCGAGGAGTTCAGCTTTGTGCCCGACGACCTCGAAGCGCAGCCCGGCGAACCGGTGCGGATCGTATTGCGCAACGAGGGGGAACTCGCGCACAACCTCACCATAGGCGAGCTCGACGTGGGGTCGGAAACCATCAGCCCCGGCGAGTCCGTCGAGGTCACGTTTACGCCCGAAGCATCCGGGGAGCTGACCTTCTTCTGCCGCGTGCCCGGCCATCGGGACGCTGGGATGGAGGGAACCTTGGCGGTCCAAGGATGAGCTGCCGGCCGTCTGGCCGGGGTCGGCCCGGGCGCTCGGTTGACCTTCTAGTCGGCTCGAAGGTATACGGTGGGAATATGGCTGAATACCGTATCTCGGAGGTCGGCGAGCGCACGGGCTTTACCCCGTCTACGTTGCGCTACTACGAGGAGATCGGGCTCATTCCCGGTCCGCGCCGGAGCCCCTCCGGCTACCGAACCTATGATGATGCGCACGTAGAACTGCTGACTTTCGTCGCGCGCGCCAAGAGGCTCGGCCTATCGCTCGACGAGATCAACGGGCTGGCGACCGCTTGGAGAACCGGGCACTGTTCGACCACGCGCGAGCAACTCCAGCAGGTACTGGCGGCCAAGCTGCACCAGATCCGCCGGCGTCTGGAAGAGCTGAGCGCCTTCGGCGAACAGATCGACGCCTTCTATCGGGATCTCGCCGGCCGCCCCGCGCCCGACTGGTGCGGACCGTCCTGTGGGTGTGTGCCCGAGGAGTCCGAAGAGTTAGTCCCTTTGCCTGCAGAAGCGCTTTCCGGAGCGCGGGGTAGGACGAATTGAAGACCGACCAAGGCTCACGGCCCAACCGGAGCTGCCGCTGATGTCCCGCGGCGGCTCGGGCGAGAACCTGCGCTGGGCCGGCTGGATCGCCGGTCTGTGCGTGGCCTGTTGCGCGTTGCCGCTGCTGGTCTCGGCAGGCGCCTTGACGGCTTGGGCGGGGGTCCGGTTTGGGGGACTCGCCGCGGCGGCGGTGTTGGGTGTGGCGGCCGTCGCGGTCATGCTTCCTCGGCGGCGCAGCAAGACAGCATGTGAACTCGAGAAGCGAGGTGAACAGGATGAGCCAAGTAGAGATCGAATACTGCGTTGAGTGCGGTCTTTTGCCCAAGGCGGAGGAGACCGAGCATGCGGTTCTGGAGGCCTACGGCAACAAGGTCGATGGACTGACGTTTAAGCCGGGTCACGGCGGTGTATTCAAAGTAAGCATCGACGGCGAGCCCGTCTACGACAAGTCCGACGAGGGCTACGATCTGAACTCAATCGTAGAGCGGGTCGGCGCCCGCCTATAGCATCCGATTGCTTTAGCTAAGTACCGCCGCCAAACGCCCCGGAGGTTGGTGGCCAGGGTACTAGGATCGGCGTGGGTTCAAGACCTCGTAGACGTCGGGTGCTGGGCTTGCGAGCAGGCGATCGGTCATCTGTTGCTTTAGAAGCGTAAGGTGAGCCTCCTCGGCTTCGGTGCGGTCCTGCCGCCTCGCCAGTTCGATGAACTCATCGACCACAAAGCCCTCCCGGATGGTGAGAGTCAGCTTGCGCGGCCCGTAGGTGAACTCGAACACATAACGCTCCAGCGTCCGGCCGCGCTCGGGGCGTTCCAGCGCGGGGTCGACTTCGAAGCGGCCTTCGGAGACCGCTCTGGTCACTAGTTCGAACCCGTCCCGGCCACCTGGTCCGCTAAATGCAGTGCGGATGTGTATTGCCCGTCGCTCGGCAGGGCCGGCAGGGTCCAGCAGCGGTACCGCGCGCTGCATCACCTTAAAGGAGTGGGCCACGCCGCCGGGGTAGTCCGGGCCGTGGTACTTGAGCATCTCTTCAAAGCTAAAGGCCGCGATCCGGCCCTTGTCCGCTACCTCGATCGGGTCGTTCAAGTCCCCTCCTTGCGTCGACAGGGCGATGCTGTCTTGCGCCCCACTTAGACGATCACTATAGTGCCCCTATCGATAGAGGTTAGTGCTACCTAAGATTGGTTATTTGTTAGTGCTTCAGTTTAGACATTCGTAGCCTTCGGCAGTTGGGGGACAGATGATTAGCGGATCCGGGTCGGCGGTTCGACGGGCGGCAGCAGCCCTGGCGGCGCTTGCTCTGACGGCCGGGGCATGTACGAGCGCATCGCAAAATGAGCGGGCATCGGACGCCGAGTCCGCCTCACGGCTCACTATCGCGGTGCCCGAAGATGTCGGTCCTCTCAACATCTTTGCCAGCCACGAGGAGCCACTAACCGAGTTGGTCTACGACAAGCTGCTGGCTCCTTCTCCTTATGTCGACGACCCGCAGCCGTGGCTGGCCGCCGAGGTTCGACAGCTCGACCCGTCGACGTGGGAGGTTGACCTGCGCGACGGAGTCACCTGGCACGACGGCGAATCGTTTACCGCCGACGACGTGGTGTTCACCTTCGACTTTTTCAAAGCGGCCCCGACCGGCCGGTGGACGCACCACGTCAGTGACGTGCCCACCGTCGAGACGGTGGAGGCGGTGGACGACGATACGGTCCGGTTCGTTTGTGAAGATGCGTGCCCGTTCTTCGGGTCGGTGACGCTGGCGGATTTGCCCATTGTTGCCGAACACGTATGGTCCGGCGTCCCTGCCGATCAAGTCCGGGAGGTGACCGACCTGCCGGTGGGTACCGGACCCTACCGGCTGGTGGAGTACGACCCGGTGACCGGGTACCGCTTCGAGGCCTACGACGATTACTTCGGGGGCCCGCCGGTGATCCGGGAGCTGATCATGCCGGTGATCGAGGATCCGTCCACGACCTTCACCGCGTTGCGCACCGGCGAGATCGACGCAACCTCCCGGCCCCTGGCGCCGGAGCTGATCGCGGAGTTTTCTTCGTCCGAGGACATCGAGCTGGTAACCACTCAACCTTTGCAGTTTCCGGAGCTGAGGATGAACTTTGAGCGAACTCCGTTCGACGTGCCGGAGTTCAGGCGGGCGATATCCCGCGCTATAGATCGCACCGAGATGCTAGATACGGTCTTTTTGGGGGAAGGCCGGGAGGCGGACAAAGGCTACCCGCACCCGGACTCGGCGTGGGCCAACCCGGATTTGTCCACCCCCACCGACGTTGCCGAGGCAAGGTCGATTTTGGACGAACTGGGCTACGAGGACACCGATAGCGATTCGGTGCGAGAAGGCCCTGAGGGCCCGCTTCAGTTCACTATCCAGGTCGCGGCCACCGAGCCGACCGATGTGCGAGCAGCTGAGCTGATCCAGCAGGACCTTGCGCAGATCGGCATAGCAGCCAGCGTCCAAACCAGGGACGCAGCCACGATCGGCGGGCTGTTTCGGTCCCGGGATTTCGACCTGTACATCAACACCATCACGGCCCACGGCGCGGCGGATCCGACGCAGTTCATAATGTCGCACCGCTCCGGTTACCTGTGGCGGGCGCCCGACATCCCGTATCCGCAGTGGGACGCCCTGTTCGAGAAATGGATAGAGGCCACGACGATCGCCGACCGCGCCGAGACGCTGTTTGAGATGCAGGAGCTGTTTAACAGCCAGCCGACGTCGGTGCCCTTGTACTACCCCGACGAGCACTTTGCGTACCGGGCCGGCGCGTTTGACGGCTGGGTCGAGTCCCCCGGCTACGGCATCGTCCACAAGTGGTCGTTGCTTGCACCGCAGGTAGGGCGTGACGCGAACGCGGTGGTAGCCGGCGGATGAGCGTCCTCCGGCGCATGCTGCCCCGCACGGGCCAGCTGGCGCTGGTCCTGTGGGTGGCGGTGACGCTCAACTTCGCGTTGCCGCACCTAGCGCCGGGCGATCCGGTTGATTTCAAGTACTCGGGGGATGCCGGCAGCCTGAGCGAAGAGGACCTGGGGGTCATTCGCAAGGAGTACGGCCTGGACCGATCCCTCCCGCAGCAGTACGTATCGTTTTGGCAGGGCCTGGTAAAGGGTGATCTTGGTAAGTCCGTGCACTACAACCGGCCGGTCTCCGAGGTGCTGCTCGAGCGTATGCCCTGGACCGTGGCGCTGGTCGGGCTGGGTACCGCTGCCTCCGCTCTGGTTGGGGTCTTGTTGGGGGCGGCTGCGGCCTGGCGCCGGGGGAGCCGCCGGGACGCCGGCGTGGTGATGGGTGTCTTGGCGCTCGACGCCATGCCGGGTTTTTGGATCGGGATGATTCTGATCGCGGTGTTTGCCGTCGAGCTCGGGTGGCTGCCTTCTTTCGGCGCAGCCTTGATCGACACGGCGGGTGTGGATCGGGTCGTGGATGTGGTGCAGCGGCTGATACTGCCGGTGGTGACCATAGTGCTGGCCACCCTGGGTGCGGTGTTCTTGCTGGCGCGGGCCGCGATGGTTTCGGTTCTCGACGAGCCGTTTGTCCGTCTGGCTCGTGCCAAGGGTATATCCGAGCGCCGGATAGCGCTGCGCCATGTGCTGCGCAACGCCCTGCTACCCGTGTTCACCAACCTGACCCTGTCGGTGGGAATGTTGCTGTCGGGGGCGGTTGTGGTTGAGACGGTTTTTGCTTATCCGGGGTTGGGCAGACTGATCTACGAGGCGGTGGTCGCGCGAGACTATCCGCTGCTGCAGGGCGCCTTTTTGTTTGTAACCTTAGGGGTAATCTTGGCCAACCTGGCGGCCGACTTGACCTACCCGCTGCTGGATCCACGCGTACGGCGCGCCGGCCGGCCGGCTCCGGTTGCCGGCTGATGGCGGAGACTTTGGTCGATCCAATCCAGTCCGCACCGCCGAAACCGGCCCGACGACTAGGGCAGCGCGCGCGGCGGTTTGCGCGGTTGGGCCTTGGAATTCTGGCGGTTCTGGGCGTTGTCGCGCTGGCGGCGCCGTTGCTGGCTCCCTACGATCCCGCGGTCCGCACCGGAATGCCGTTCGCCCGTCCGTCGGCTGTACACCCGTTGGGCACCAACGATGTGGGCCAGGATCTGCTCTCCGAGCTGCTGTACGGCGCCCGGGCGTCGCTGCTGGTAGGGATCGTCGCGGCGTCGGCCGCTACCTTGATCGGCGCCGGGGTGGGCATCGTTGCCGGCTACGCGCGCGGGTGGCTGGAGGGCGCGTTGATGCGCTTGGTCGATGTGGTACTGGCGCTGCCTGTGCTGCCGCTGACGATCGTCATGGGCGTCTTTTTGGGACCCGGCCTCGGTACCCAGATGTTCGTCATCGCCGCGGTGATATGGGCGGGCGTGTCCCGGGAGCTGCGGTCTCAGGTCCTGTCGGTGCGTGAACGGGACCATATCCAGGCGGCGCGCGCCATGGGCGGGCGGTCTTGGTATGTGCTGCGCAGGCACGTGGTGCCGGGGGTAGCGCCTTTGGTGGTACCGCAGTTCGTGCTGGCCACCAAGACCGCCATTTTGCTGGAAGCCTCGCTTGCTTTTTTGGGTCTGGGTGACGCCGGGGCCAAGAGCTGGGGCACCATGCTGTACTTCGCCCACGCCCGTAGCGCCTTTTTGACCGATGCGTGGTTGTGGTGGGTGGTTCCCCCCGGGGTGGCGATCGCGATAACCGTGCTGGGATTCGCGCTGTTGGGTTTTGCCTTTGAGGAGCGTTCGCGCCCCTCCCTGAAGGATTCGGTGCCGCGGCGGAAGGCGGGCGCGCAGCCGGCCGGCGCCGCTCCCACCTGCGTCTCCCCGGATATTTGTGACACGGTGCTGCGGATTGAGCGCCTAAGCGTCGCCTACGGGTCCGAGGACGGCCCAACGGTTGCGGTTGAGGGCGTTGACTTGGAGTTGGCGGCCGGAGAGGTCCTGGGACTGGTCGGTGAGTCCGGCTCCGGCAAATCAACCGTAGCCGCGGCGGCGATCGGGCTGCTGCCGGCGGGCGCCCGGGTAGTCGAGGGCCGGGTTCTGATTGACGGTGAGGATGCGGCTTCAATCCCGGCTACTAAGATGCGCCGGCTGCGAGGGAAGCGAATTGCGCTGGTTCCGCAGGAGGCGCTGAACGCTTTGAACCCGGTACACACCATCGGCAAACAGATTGCCGAGGCGCTTAGGGCCCACGACGCCCTGGATCGAGCTCAAGTGCGCCGACGGGTTAATCAGTTGCTCACGCTGGTGAGCATCGACCCGGATCGGGCCCTAGATTATCCGCACCAGCTCTCGGGAGGTATGCGTCAGAGGGTGGTCATCGCTATCGCGGTGGCCAACGATCCTGCGGTGCTAATCGCGGACGAGCCGACCAGCGGCCTGGACGTGATAGTACAAGCTGAGATCCTCGATCTGTTGAAGCAGCTGGGGCAAAGGCTGAATCTTGCAGTGCTGTTGATCTCGCATGACCTGCCGGTAGTGGAGCGGGTTGCCGATCGCGTGGCGGTGATGTGCGAGGGGCGGGTGGTTGAAACCGTTCCGGCAGCCCGGATGGGTGAGCTGGCCGGGCACCCGTACACGCGGAGGCTGCTCGAGGCGGTTCCCCGCCAGCGGTTGAGCGAGGAAGCCCCCGTCCGGTGAGTGCGGTACTCGAGGTGTCGGGTTTGACGGTGACCTTCCGGAGCCGCGGCGCCCGGCAGCCAATTACGGCGGTGCGGGATGTCGGCCTGTCCGTCCGCGCCGGCGAGTCGCTTGGGCTGGTGGGCGGATCGGGCGCCGGCAAGTCCACGATCGCTCGGGTGATTTGCGGTTTGGTGACGCCGGACGCAGGGCGGGTACTGCTCGACGGTGAGGACGTGCTGAGGGCGCCGGCCAAGCAGCGTTTAAGGCTCCGGCAAGCGGTTCACATGGTGTTTCAGGATCCTTACTCCTCCCTGCCGCCGCACCTCAGAGTTGAAGCGATCGTCGCCGAGCCCCTGGTGATCGGGCGTGTTGGCGGGAGGGGCCTGCGTGCCCAAAGGGTTGCCGATGCCCTGCGGGCGGTTCGCCTCCTGCCGCTTGACCGCTACACCGCCGCCTACCCGCACCAGCTCTCCGGCGGAGAGCGCCAGCGGGTGGCCATGGCGCGGGCGTTGGTGACCGGACCCCGGCTGATCCTGGCGGACGAGCCCACCCAGATGCTCGACGCGTCGTTGAGGGCGGAGCTGGTCGATCTGCTCGGCGAGCTGCGCTCAACGCGCTCGATCGCGGTCTTGTTTATCACTCACGACCTGGCGCTTGCCCAGCGGGCTTGTGATCGTCTGATGGTGTTGCAGGAAGGGCGGGTTGTGGAGGAGGGTCCGGTGCAACGGATTCTTCTCGAGCCGGTCCACCCCTACACGATCGCGCTGGTCAACGCGGCGCGTGGTCTGCACGGCCAAAATTCGGTTGCTTCGAGCGAGGAGGTCCTATGCGAGTAGTTGCTCAACTGGACATGGACATACGGGCGCCGGAAGACCCGCTACGCGGTCCGGAGCTAGGGGGGCTGGTGGAGCGGCTCGATTGCTACCGGATGTGCGATGTCGACCTGCGTCTATATGCCGGCCTGGTGATAACCGGCACCGTCGATCAAGAATTCCTCGCCGGCAATCGGCAAATCATTCACGAGTACCTAGACTCCGGCGGCGTGGTCGTATTCGGCGGACACCTGCACCGGGATTGGTTGCCGGGCTCTTCGCCCTTCGTGCCGCTGGAAGGGGCCAAGCTGCGCGATTACCAGGTGGTGGAGGTGGCGGATCACCCGGTGTTCGCCGGTGTCGACCCCGCCGACCTTACTTTTCGTCGCGGAGTGGCGGGGTTTTTCGCCCGCGGCCATCATCCGCCTCCCGAGGGTGCTCAGGTGCTGACTCGCCTCTTCAACGGCCGGCCGTCGACGTACCTGGACCAGGTTTCTACGCCCGGTACGATCCTAGTCCAGTCCACCTGCGACCTGCTGGGCTACGCAACCGGGCTGAAAAGCTCCGCCTCCCGCATTCCCAGGCAGCTAGTTAGGTGGATTCTCAACCAATCCGAGGAGGTTCGCAGGCGCGGGCCCGTAGCGGCCGGGACCGTTGCCGGTCATTCGCCACGGTGGCCCGAGCCGCCCAAACCGGCCTCGGGGTACGGTGTCGCGGCAGTGTATGGAGGCTCGGCTGCCCACTACCGGGCGCTCACCAAAGACAAGTACGCAGAGCGCCTGGACGGCGGATTGATTTATTTGCCGGAACTTGCCGACGCCGACCTGACCCCTTATGAGGTCTTGTTGATCCCCGAGCGCCTGCATCGGGGTCTGCTCGAGAAAGCGGCGCCCCGGATATTCGAACTGCTCGACGCCGGGGGCACGGTGGTTTGCTTTGCCGGCGGGGAACCGATTCCCGAGTTCTTGCCCGGAGTCCGCTGGGAGCACGTTCCCACCAACTACTGGTGGTGGCTCGATAAAGATTCCAGCCTCGGCCTGCGCTCGCCGTCGCCTTCGCACAGTCTGTTCGACTACCTGCAGCTGGCCGACTGCACCTGGCACTATCACGGCGTCCTGGACCCGCCGCCGGGGGCCGAGGTGCTGGTCACGCTTCCCGGCGGTGAGGCGCTGTTGTATGTGGACCGCAACTCGACTGCGGGTACGCTGGTCGTCTCGACTCTGGACCCGCTCAGTCATTACGGCAGCTACTTCATGCCGGCCACCGAGCGCTTCTTGGACGGATTCTTACCGTGGTTAACACACAGCTTCTCCCGCACGACCAGCTCCGGCCCGCCCACGGTGCAGGCACCGGGGCCTGCAGGCTGACCGACGATAGGGCTCGACGCACATGAGTCCTCGCGGGCTGAGGTTGCCCTGGCTGGTCCTCGGCCTGGTCTGCGTCGCCTTGGGGGCGATAGGGGTGGTCGTTCCCGGGCTTCCTACCACCATATTTTTCATCGCAGCCGCGGCCTGTTTTGGACGGTCGAGCGACCGGCTGGAGCGCTGGGTATTGGGGCTGCCTAGGATCGGGCCCGCGGTGAGCGACTACAGGAACGGGCTCGGGATGGCGCGCAAGGCCAAGGTGCTCGCCGTGTCCTCGATAGTCGTGTTTTCCGGTCTGGCTGTTCTTGTGGTGGTCGAAGATCCGGTACCCAGGGCGGCAATACTGGCGGCGGCGGCCGTCGGGGTCATTTACGTATCCTGGCGGGTGCCCACCCGGGAGCGGGTACTTGCCCAAGGCGGCGAGGAACCTACGGACGCGTGAGTTTACGACCGGGTTGAGTCCAGCTGGTCGGTCGCACCAAGAAGCTGGATAAGTTCGGCGCCGGCCAATACTGCGGGTTCTACGACAAGATCCACCCCCTCGCTCGCGTAGCGACGGGCCTCGGCTTCATTGCGTGCCACCAGCGCGATCTTGCCCTGGTAACCCTCGCCGCGCAGCCCATGGAGCAGCGGCAGGTTCTCATCGGCCGATGGCAGCGTGGATGCCACCAGGGTTGTGTTGGAAAGCGGAATCGCGCTCAGCAAATGGTGATCCGAGGCGTCGCCGAAGAGGGTGCGGACTCCTCTCTCCTCCCACCTCCTTACCGCTTGGGGATCGAAATCTACGGCAAGCACCCGGTATCCGGCTTGCACGATCGTGTCGACAAAGGAGGCGCCGATTCGGCCCAGACCGAACAGGACCATGTCCACCGGTTCTTGTTCGGTCTGGGACGTGGGTTTGGTGGGCGACGAGCGCTCAAACACGCGCAGCAGGGGGGCCAGGCGCTCGTACAACTGTTTGGATGACAAGATCATGTAGGTCGATGCCCCGATCGTGATCAAGCCCACCACCGTGACCAGGCTTACCGCTGCCGCGTCGATGTGTCCCAGGCTGAGTCCCAGAGCAGCCAAGATGAGTGAGAACTCACTGATCTGGGCGACGGTCAGTCCCGCCAGGAATGACGTCCGGGCCCGGTAGCCCATCACCCCCATGATCGCCAGCACGATCAGCGGGTTACCGATGAGCACGAACGCCGAGAGCACTGCAGCCTCGAACAGTTGCTCCGACGCGGCCGCGAACTCCAGGCGGGCTCCCAGGTCGAGGAAGAAAAACAACAGGAGAAAGTCACGAAGGCTGACCAGACGGGCTCCAACCGCCTCCCGGTACGGGGTGGAGGCCAGTGCTACGCCGGCGAGAAAGGCCCCGACCTCCGAGCTGAACCCCAAGGCATCGCTGGCAGCCGCCAAAGCGACGGCCCACGCCAGGGCAAACAGAACCAGCAGCTCGGAGCTGCGTGCGACAAACGGCAAAAGCGCGGGCAGGACCCAGCGGGCGGCCACGCCGGTCGCCAGAAGCAGACCCCCGCCGACGGCGACCGTCCGGGCGCCCTGGATGGCGAGGTTGTCGCCGCCTTCGGCGAAGGCGGTCAGCCCCATCATCACCAACACGACTACGAGGTCCTGCACAATCAGGAATCCGATGGCGATTCGCCCGTGGAGTTCGTCGAGTTCGCGCTTGTCGGACAGCAGCTTCACGATGATGATGGTCGATGAGAAGGTGAGCGCTATCGCCACATAAAGCGCAGTGACCGGTTCCATGCCCAATCCAATCGACAATAAAAAGCCGATTGCGCAGGTGAAGGTCACTTGACCGAGCCCGGTGGCCAGCGCCACGGCTCCGGTCTGGCGGATCAGGTGAAAGTCGAGCTTGAGTCCGACCAAGAACAGCAGCACGGCAATGCCCAACTGGGCCAGGATGGCGATTCCGGCGTCCGGTGCCACCCAGCCGAGCCCCACCGGACCGACCAGGATGCCCACCAGAATAAATGCGACAACCAAGGGCTGGCGAAGCCGGACAGCCAGTAGGCCGACCGCGGCGGCGACGGCGAGCACGGCGGCGAAGAGAGCAAAGTCGTCTTGGACCATCCTTTACTAAACCATCTTCGGCTCGGTTCCGGGAGGCACCAGACAGCTACGAGAGCGGGACGATCAGGACATCGCAGCTAACTCTTTGCATCGTGCTGCGACTGACGCTGCCCAGCAGGGTGTGCCGGATGCCTGTGCCCCGTTCGGTTCCCGCCACGACCAGGTTGACGAGGTGATCCTCGGCAAACTCCCGAATGCGCACCTCGGGCCGGCCGGATTCCACCAGCACCTCATCCGCTGGCGGCACCAACTCGCCGGCGAGGCGTTTGATGGCGGGTTGCGCTTCGGCCAGCTGCACGGAGCGAAACCCCTGGACATCGGAGTCGACCGCCCCGCTGAGGCGCAACAGGCCCTCGCCCGGGACCGTCACGGCGTGGGCGACGATGTGATGGGCCCCGGGAGTCATGTCGATCCCGGCCTGGGCAGCCCGAAAGGAGCGCAGCGAATTGTCGACGGCCAGCAGGACCCGCGCGTAGGGCGGGACGGCAGCGTCTTTTACGATGAGTACCGGAACGGCACTGACCTCCAGAACGGTCTCAACCGTCGAACCGACGAACACGTCGCGCAGCCAGTGCCCTCCGTGGGCACCGACCACTATCAGGTCTACGTTACGGCGTTGGGCCTCGGCGGAAATCTCGACCCCGGCCGAGCCGGTTGCTACGGAGGTAAGCACCTGTGCCCTGAGTTCGTAGGCATACCTGTTCAACAAGCTTTTGGCGATTCCCACGGCCTCGGCTGATGCACCGATCGGTAGAACATGCACAACGCTGAGCCGGGCACCTAGGCGGGCGGCCAGTCGAATCGCGCGCTCAATAGCCGAATGCGCTCCGGCGGAGAAGTCGGTGGCGACCAGGATCTGTTCGATGCGCTTGGGAGTTAGCCGGGGAACGGCGGGTTTCGGCTGAGCGCCTGAATCGGACATGCCGGTATCCTTTCACCGCCCACCAGCGTCGTCGAACTCCAAAGAGGGTTACGACTATATGCTCTTAGTCCTTGGTGGTGCCTGCGCCGAAGGCGGCGCCGATGAACATCGGGATGTCCTGGACCAATACGGCGATTCCCACGCCGACGCCGGCGACGGTGCCGATGACCGGCAGGTCGAACGCAGTTAGCAACAGTGCCACCAGCACGCCCACCAGCACTGCCGGGATCAAAGCCGCAGTCATCGCTTTGCCCATTGTGCGCGCCTCGGTGCCGCCTACGAAGCCGGCGATTGCAGGTCCGAGGACGGGCAGCCAGAACAAGCAAAGCGACAGCCCGATCATCCACAGGGCGGCCTTGCTGACGGATCCTCCGCCTATAACGCGCTTAGATGAGGTGCTCATGGAAACTTTGTACCCCGTGCGGTGCCGACCGAATCCTGAAGCAGGTCGATTTGTCCGGATCCTGGGGCTCAGTCATCTTTTTTCGTGGCTTTGGCCGCAGTCTTGGCCTTCTTGGGGTCGGGCGGCACAATGGCGACCACCTTCTCTCCGGGTCTGGGGGTCCGTTTGGGTTCTTTTTCAACCGTGCGGGGTAGCACTCGGCGCTCGGAATCGATAATGAAAAGCAGTCCGGCCGAGTCATCGTTCTGCTTTTGGTAGGCCTCGTAGTTGAACGACTCCGACAGGGTGGTCGCCTTGATTTCCTGGCCATCGGCAAGCCTGGATTCCAGAGCGCGATGGTCGAGATCCCCCCCGAAGACCAGCCGGCCGCGCAGCTGCGGTGACGCAGTGGTCCGGGGTGTCCCCGTTCCTTCCGGCCGCCGCATCTGGAAGGTGCCGCCTTGGCCGAAGTACTCACTTAAGTGCAGGCATATCAGTGAGTTGTACTCGTCGTTGAGGGTCAGAGCCATGACCAGCGCGTTGTTGAACAGCAGCCGCTCGTCGATCCGTTCGTTGAGCACGCTCGTGTACCGGGTGGTCAGGCCCGACATGCGCGCCGAGTAGTCCTCGGAGCGGTTGGTCGCCACCACGGTCACTTCTACCCCGGCGGCTTGGAGGCCGTGGGCGATCTCCCGGGCAACCAGATCGGCGCCCACGATCAGCACGCCGCGGGGGTCGGGCAGGGCCACCCCGAGCCGTCTGGCCAGCGGTGCGGCGCCGAGCCCGTAGACGAATGCGGTGCCGAGGATTACCAGGAAAGCGGCTGGGACGAGCATTTCGGCACCCTCCACACCGGCGATGGCCAGTTCCGTGGCAAACACCGACGATATAGAGGCGGCGACGATTCCGCGCGGCGCTACGGCGGATACGAACAACCTCTCACGTCTTTCCAGGCCGGATCCGATCGAGGACACCATCACCGCCAGCGGCCGGGCTACGAGGATGGCGAAGGCCAGCAAAGCTAGCCCGCCGAACCCGAGGTCGAGCAGACCCCTGAAATCGAGCTGTGCCGCCAGCACGATAAACAGCACCGCGATCAACAGCATGCGAATCGTCTCGGAGAACTCCACTATGGTCTTGACCGAAACGAAGGGCTGGTTGGCCAGTGCGAGGCCGAGCACGATCGTGGCCAGCAGGCCGGCCTCATCCCGAATCAGGTTGGCTATGGTGAATGCCAGCAGGGCCATCATCAGTGAGGCGCCGCTGTGCAGGAACTCGGGGATGCGAAAGCGCCGGAGCAGGGGAATCATCACCGCGGCGATGACTCCGCCGACGCCGGCGCCGACCAGTAGGAAAATGCCGATGTCCTGGATCGTTTCGCCAAGGGTTCGATCGATCTGGCCGGAGATGATGGTCTCGAAGACGATGACTGCGAGCATCGCTCCGATGGCATCGATCATGATGCCTTCCCACTTCAAGATGGCGCTGATCCGGCGAGTGGGTCTTACCTGCCGGAGCAACGGAATTATCACCGTGGGCCCCGATACGATCAGGATCGCTCCAAGTAGGGCGGCCAGGCTCTGCGGTAGATCCAGCAGCCAAGCGGCGGCAAACCACAGGGCTATCCAGGTCGTGATTGCCCCGAAGGAGACCAGCCGCCAGGTGACCCCGGCCACTCCCTCGAGCTCGCGGATCTTTAGGCTTAGGCCCCCTTCGAACAGGATGACGCCCACGGCCAGCGACACGAACGGATCGAGCAGCTCGCCGAACAGCTCGTCGGGGTTGAGCCACCCGAGTATGGGCCCGGCGATCAGCCCGGCGCTGAGCAGCAACAGGATCGACGGCACCCGAATGACGGCTGCGAGCCACTGGGCCGCGACGCCGATGATTACGATCGCCGCGAGCCCTATTACGACCGTGTTAGACATGACCTTCTCCCTGCGGATCGAAGTCTTATCGGATCGAAAACACCGGCTGGCCAGCCGGCCGCCACCAGGAGGGTTTCGGACATCCTACGGGAGTTGGGTTCGAACCCGCTTTTGTCCACGCTGCGGATGTGTCCGCGCGCAGCAGGTTTGGTCGCTTACCTAGATGGGATGATGAGTATCTATGCGTGAGCTGGTCGTCCTCGGCACCTCTGGTCAGGTACCTACCCGCCGCAGAAACCTCAACGGTTATCTGTTGCGCTGGGACGACGAGGGACTGCTGTTTGACCCGGGCGAGGGAACGCAGCGGCAGATGCTCCTGGCCGGGGTCCGCTCGTCGAGCATTACCAAGATCCTGCTTACTCACTTCCACGGAGATCACTGTATGGGTCTGCCCGGTGTCGTCCAGCGGCTAACGCTCGACGACGTTGCCAGGCCGGTCGCGGTGTACTACCCGGCCGGGGGGCAGGATTACTTGGATCATCTAATCAGGTCTTCGATTCATCATGCAGGGGCGATGCTGAAGTTCTACCCGGTGCAAGCGCCGGCGGTGCTAGAAACTACGCCGTCCTTCGTTTTGTCCGCAATGCCCCTAGATCACCGGGTTGAGGCCATCGGCTACCGGCTCGAGCAACCTCCCGTGCGGCATATGCTCGCCGACAGGCTCGATGAGCTGGGCATCGCCGGTTCGGACGTGGGGGCGCTAAAACGCCGGGGATCCATAGCGGCTGCTGGCCGGCAGGTGATGCTGGACGAGGTGACGGAGGTTCGGGCGGGTCAGAAATTTGCCTTCGTCATGGATACGCGGCTTTGTGATGCGGCGTTCGATTTGGCCCGAGACGCCGATATGCTCCTATGTGAGTCGACCTACCTGAGCACCGAGCAGGAGCTGGCCAACCAGTACGGCCATATGACCGCGGCCGACGCTGCCCGAGTAGCTTCCGAGGTCAATGTCCGGCTGTTGGTGTTAACTCACTTCTCGCAACGCTACGACGACACGGATTCCCTCTTGGCCGAGGCTAGGGCCGTGTTTCCCAACACGGTTGCGGCAAAGGACCTTACGACCATTGCGCTTCCACCTCGTCGCTGATCCCGACAAACTTCAAAACACCCGGTTAGTCGACCAGTGGTTGGGTAACGCGAGCGGTGCCGCCAACGCCACTTCGGTTGGCGGTCGCGTTTTAGGGGGCCGATGCTCCCTGCAGACACGGGACTTTCGCCTCTCTACACCGGGCGCCGGGACAGGGAGGCTGACGTCATGATCGCCCGGCTGTGGAAGGAGCAGCGAACAGATGATTACCAGTGAGCAGGTGGAGTTGGTCGCAGCCGAAACGTTGGTGCCGGTTTCCATCGTCAGCGGCGCCGCCCTGGCGGTGGAGCGCAGAGGTCTTTCGTGCACGGCGGCCGATCTGATTCCGGCGGTGTTGAACATGGAGCTTGTACGGGTCCCCAAGAAGACGTCTCGGATCCGGGGCGGGCGGCGACTGAAGAGTTAGCAGCGCCCGCTTTTCTTGTTGGTCCGGGTTGTCCACAGAGTAGCTGCCGATCCGAATAGGGTTGCACCTATGGGCGCTTCCGGTACCGCACCCGCCGAGCAGCTGCTCCAGGTAATCCGCGAGCTGATGAAAGAGCTGCATCCCCGGGCTTCCGACGTGCGGCTCGACAGCTCCTTGGACCGAGATCTCGGACTGGACAGTCTCGCGTTGGTTGAGCTTCTGGCTCGGGTCGAGAGCGCGTTTGGCGTTGAACTGTCAGACGAGGTGCTGGCCGACGTGCAAACCCCTCGGGACCTGCTGGGTCTGCTCTCCCCTGCGGCGCCTGCGGTGAAGGTTGATGAGCCCCCTGAGCCGCTCAGGCTCGAGGGGCCGGCCCACGGCCCTCCCGAGGGGGCCCGGACTTGGCCGGAGGTGCTTCGGTGGCACGCGCGGCACCATCCGGACCGTATGCAGTTGCGTTTGCTGCCGGGTTCAGGTGGGTCCGAGGAGATGACCTACGGGCAGTTGCAGGACACCGCCGGCCGAATGGCGCAGGGACTCAAGCGCCACGGCGCCCGTCCCGGGGATCGAATCGCCCTCATGTTGCCTACCGGACGTGACTACTTCGTTTCGTTTCTAGGCGCGTGGCAGGCGGGTTGCGTTCCCGTACCCATCTACCCTCCATGGCGCCGGGCGCAGCTACAGGATCACCTCCAGCGCCAGGGCGGCATTCTTCTAAACGCCGAGGCGCGATTGCTCGTTACGGTGCCCGAAGCCCGCCTGCTGGCCCGGCAGCTGCACCTGAGGGTGCCGAGCCTGCGCCATGTGCTCACGGTCGATCAGGTAATGGACGAAGTGCCGGCGCCGGCTGATCATCCTGCATCGTGGGAGAGCGACATCGCCTTGCTTCAGTACACCTCGGGAAGTACCGGCGCCCCCAAAGGCGTGGTGCTGACCCACTTCAATTTGCTCACCAATGTGCGGGCCATGGGCGCCGCAGCCGGCGTGAGCGCGGACGACATCTTCGTTAGCTGGCTGCCGCTATACCACGACATGGGGCTCATCGGGGCTTGGTTGGGGAGTCTCTACTACGGCATGCCGTTCATCGTAATGCCGCCGACGTCGTTTCTACGGCACCCTGATCACTGGCTGCAGGCCATACACGACTATCGCGGAACCATCTCCGCGTCCCCCAACTTCGGCTACGAGCTGTGCCTCAACCGGATCGGCGACGATCAACTGTCGAGTCTGGATTTGAGCAGCTGGCGGCTTGCCTTCAACGGGGCCGAGCCGGTCAGCGCTCAGACGGTGCGGCGTTTTGGCGAACGGTTCGAGCCGTTCGGATTTCGGCCGGAGGCCATGACGCCGGTTTACGGTTTGGCCGAGTCCTCGCTGGGCGTGACGTTCCCACCGCTTGGAAGGGGTCCGGTGATTGATTCGATTCGCCGTGAGGAGTTCCTGCGTTCAGGGGAGGCGGTCCCGGTCGCCGCCGACGATGCCGGGGCGCGGTTGTTCGTGGGGTGTGGCCGGACTTTGCCGGGTCATGAGGTCCGAGTCGTGGACGGTGAAGAGGCGGCGCTTCCCCAGCGGCGGCAGGGCCGCATCGAGTTCAAGGGCCCGTCAGCTACCGGTGGTTACTTTCGTAACCCGGAGGCTACCCGCGAGCTCATCCGGGATGGCTGGCTGGACAGCGGCGACCTGGGGTACTTGGCCGATGGCGAGCTTTTTGTCACGGGGCGGGCCAAAGACATGGTGATCCGGGTGGGCCGCAACATCCACCCCCAGGAACTGGAGGAGGCGGTAGGCGAGGTTCCGGGCGTCCGCAAGGGCCGCACCGCGGTGTTCGGTGCGGCCGATCCCGAGTCGGGAACCGAGCGGCTGGTGGTGCTGACCGAGACCCGCGAACAGAACGAGGACAAGCGGGCTGAGATGCACCGGCAGATCGTCTCGACATCGGTGGACTTGCTGGGCACCCCTCCCGATGAGGTCGTGCTTGCTGCGCCCGGGACCGTGCTCAAGACATCCAGCGGCAAGATCCGGCGCGCGGCGTGCAGGGAACTGTACGAGAGGGAAGAGCTGAGCAGGAGAGTGAAGCCCGTCTGGCTGCAAGTCGCCGGTTTGACCTCCTCGGCGTTGGCCGGACGTCTCAGGCGGCTGCCTCAGGCCCTGGGCTCAGCGCTGTATGCCGTTTATATCTGGGCACTGTTCGGCGTGCTTGCGCTCATTGCGTGGATCGTAGTCGCCCTGACCCCGGGTATCGAACTGCGCTGGAGGATCTTTCGGTCGCTGGCCGGGTTGCTGTTTCGGCTCGCCGGCATGGGACCACGGGTGGCCGGCAGTGCTGAAGCCGCCGGGGCGCCTTGCGTCGTGGTCGCCAACCACGCCAGCATGCTCGATGGGATGGTGCTCGCCGCGGTGCTGCCGCAGCGGCTGGAGTTCGTGGCGGCCGGCGAGTTCGCGAACTATTGGGTTGCGGGCACTTTCCTGCGCAGGCTTCGCGCGACCTTCGTCGAGCGGGTCGACAGGGCCCAGGCCGCCGGTGTATCCGAGGAGCTCAAGGCCAAGGTCAACGAAGGCGCCACTCTGGTCTTTTTTCCGGAGGGAAGGATGAGCCGCAGCCCGGGGCTGCAGCCTTTCCGGTCGGGGGCTTTTGCGGTTGCCGCCGAGGCCGGCGTGCCGATTCTACCCGTAACCATCCGTGGTACGGACCGGATCCTACGGGGGGATGCCCGGGTACCCAGGCGTGGTCGTATCGAGGTGTTCATCTCACCGCCAATCCCGCCTGCGCAAAGCGGCTGGAAGGGCGCGATAGAACTGCGGAGACGGGCCAGGGCGGAGATCCTGCGTCACTTCGAGGAACCGGACCTGGAAGCGTAAAACCTAATCTTGCTTTTGCGCTATCGCCTTGCCCAGTTGCATTTTGTTCATCTTCGATCGCCCTGAGATGTCGAGTTTCCGGGCTCGCTTCAGCAGTTCATCCTTGGTGTTTCCCTCTACGTCCACTCCGCCGGCGGTTTGGCGGTTGGTGTTCTTGCCCCCTCTGGCCTGCGGGTCGGACGGACCTTTACCATCCTTTGGCTCCCAACGGTCGCCGACCTTCTCGAAGCTACGCTTCAGCGCAGCGTGAGCGGTTTGGTGGGCCCAGTTTGAAAACCAAAGCCGTCCGAAAGGCGCTTGGTGGCGTTGCGCTCAGCCTTCCAGGGCGAGGGCCATCTCGGCGGCGCCCCAGGAAAGAGTTACCCCGGCGCCGCCGTGGCCGTAGCTGTGGACGAAGCGTTTGCCGTATATGTCTTCGGTCTCCAGCCGGATCGATCCCTCTCGGAAGGGCCGCGTCCCCGCATACCGCCCGCGGATCGCCGAAGCGTTCAAGCCCGGTAGGATGCGGCGGTTGCGCTCGATGAGCTGTCTTTCGATGCTCTGGTCGACATGGTCCGAGTTGTCGTCGAACTGCGTGGTCCCGCCGAGTATCGTGTCGTATCTGCGCGGGTATACGTAGAAGCCGTCGGCGCTGATGGACCAGTCCATACCGGGGATCGGGTCGGTAACCAGTACTTGACCTTTGATAGGCCGCAGGCGCTCGTCGCGGCACAGGGCCCCGGCGCCCGTACCCGTGCAGTTGTAGATCACCGGGGCCGGTAGCTGTGCGGCGTCGGCGAGGCTGGCCAGGGGTGCATCCAGGTAAACCACGCGCCCGCCCCGGCCGGCCAGGCGCGAAACCATCCAGCCCAGATACACGGACATGTCGATGAAGAAGGTCCGGTACTGCCAGGCAAATGGGTAGCCGCCGGGCACCTCGGGAGCCCGCATCTGCCGGAAGGAGTCGACCACGTCTTTATACGCAGGAAGTGGCCGCGGGACGCTGAAGGCCTCCCAATGGGTGTGCATGCGTACCCCATGATCGTCGGTTGGGAAGTCGTTCACGAGCCGGCTGAACCCTTCCCAACTGGCGATCAGCATTGTGTGGGCAAGGTCGTTGTAGGCGACGTCCACCGGCTTAAAGCTGGCCGCGGCCTTCGCGGAGGTCGTCTGCTCCAGCGGCCGGTCCGTGTAGACGGTCACCGAGCAGCCGGCCTCCTGAGCGGCAACCGCGGTCGCCAGCCCCACTGCGCCAGCGCCCAGAACCGCCACGGTTTGGTTGTGCATCGCAGTCATGTTCGTGCAAAACCTCCAGGGTTCACCTCTGCGAGACTTGGGATACTAGGATGACTTGGAGCGCCCCCGCGCGCGGTGCAGATGGGATGGAAATGACGACGAAGCAGGCAGGGATGGCGCCGGGCTCAGTGAGCCGGCCGGCCCGGGCTTCTCGATTTTTGTACGAAGGCTACGAGATAGACCGGGCGGGTGACCGCCTGGTCTGCAGGTACCTGCTCGACGATCGGCCGTTCCGAGAGGTGGTATCGGTCGAGGGCCTCGGCAGCTGCGGCCCGGCCGGACTGGAGGCGGCCCGGCTGGTGTTCTTGTTGGCCGGGGTCTCCTATTACAAGGCGGGCGCTCCGCCGGTAATCGACCTCGGCTCTACCGAGATCCGCGAAGGGGAGAGGCAGTTCCTTGCCGCCTACTACACCGAGGGTCTTGGCGAGTTTGCCGCAGGCAACAACCTGCAGCTCAATCTGCAGTTTGTCGGAGGGGCCGAAGCCGGTTCGCCGGCGCCGTTTGTCCCGGACGCCGGCAGCCCGCTCGTACCGTTTGGGGGCGGCATCGATTCGATTGTCACCGCCGAGGCGGTGCGCACCCTGGACGTGGAGCCATCGCTGTTTGTGGTCAGTTCGGGACCCCAGGGGTTCTCGGCCATCGACCAAGGCGCTGCGGTATCAAAGCTCCCGGTGATAAGAGCCCGAAGGGAGCTCGACCCCGACATCCTCAATCCGCCGCCGGGGGAGTGGTTCAACGGCCACGTCCCGATCACGGGGATCATCTCCTCTATAGCTTCGCTCGCTGCGGGACTCGGACGCCATGACGCGGTGGTCATGTCCAATGAGTGGTCGGCTTCTGTCGGCAATACGGAGGTGGACGGCAAAAAGATCAACCATCAGTACTCAAAGAGCGCTCGGTTCGAAAACTTGTTTAGACAAGTGCTGCGCGGTGCGTTTGACGCGGCGCCCGAGTACTTCTCCCTGTTGAGGTCGGCGAGCACTCTGTCGATAGCCAGGCGATTTGCGATGCTCACCGACTATCACCCGGTGTTTCGTTCCTGCAACCGTGCTTTTCACGTAAACCCAGGGGCGCGCATGCCGGATTGGTGCGGTATTTGCGACAAGTGCTGCTTCGTTGACTTGGTGCTGGCTCCCTTCATGTCCTCGGCGGAGCTTGATTCAATCTTCTCCGGGTCGGAGCCGCTGCAAAATCGCGACCTGATCGAGCAGTTTTCGACTTTGCTCGGGCTGTCCGGACGGGACAAACCGTTCGAGTGCGTGGGTGACATCGAGGAGTGCCGGGGGGCGCTATTGCTGGCCGCGGACCGGCCGGACCGGCGGGACAACCGGGTGGTGCAGCGCCTCATCGGCCTCCTCGAGCGGTCGACGGTGCGATCTTCGGTCGACTCCCTGCTGCGGCCGATGGGCCCGAACAACGTACCGGAGGCGTATGCCGCCGCGGCTGACCTGGGCTGATCTCAGTGGCCTGAGGGTCGGTATCTGGGGGGTGGGCATAGAGGGCAAGGCCTCGGTGCGCAAGTTGCGGACCCTGGGGGTGGATCCCGTTTTGGTTGACGACCACCCGGCTGCGGAGACGGTGGAAGGGCTGGATGTGGTGAGCCTGCACTCCGGTGGAGCGCAGGCGCTGGCCTCGTGCGATGTCGTGATCGCCAGCCCCGGTATAAGCAGGCACCGCCAGGATCTGCGGGAGCTTGAGGAGGGGGGCGTGCCGGTAGTGGGCGCGCTGGGGTTGTGGTTGGAGGAGGCGCCGGCAGATCGCGTGGTTTGTGTGACCGGCACGAAGGGCAAGAGTACGACCGTGGCGATTTTGGGCGCGCTGCTCGAGGGTCTGGGCCGGCGGTGCTTTGTCGGCGGGAATCTGGGGCGCCCGCCGTTCGATCCGACGGCTCCGGCCGACGTGGATTACTGGATAATCGAGGTCTCGAGCTTCCAGGCGGTGAGCTTAACCAACGCGGCGGCTACGGTTGCTGTGACGTCGCTGTACCCGGACCACCTGGACTGGCACGGGGACGTCGCTACTTACTACAAGGACAAGCTGTCGATATGCCGCCGGCCGGGCGCGGAGCTGACGGTCGCCAACGGCGACGACCCGGTGTTGATTCAGCACAGAAATCTGCTCGGACCGCAGGTTCAGTGGGTGCACGGCAACTTGACCTCGCCGGCGTGGGTCGAAGCGCTGCGACTGCGGGGACGGCACAACCAGGTCAACGCACTGATTGCTCGCGCCTGCCTGGAGGCGCTCGGTGTTGAGGCAGACGACAACCTGCTGCTGGATGCCGCCAAGCGGTTCACGCCGCTGCAAAGCCGGCTTTGTACGGTGGGCCGGATCGGCGGTGTGGAGTTTGTGGACGACAGTCTCTCGACCAACGTGCTGCCGACTGTGGCGGCGCTGTCGGCGCTGCAGCCGAGCCGCATCGCGGTGCTGGTAGGCGGACTGGACAGGGGTATCGACTACACGCCGCTGGCCGACCACCTGAGCGAGGCCGTGGAGCCGGTGCTGGTGCTTACTTTGCCCCAAAACGGTGAGCGCATCCGGCAGGTGCTCACCGGCGCGCATCTGCCTGCTCATGTCGAGGTTTCCAGCTGCGGAGGGCTTGTGGACGCGGTAGGTGAGGCTTTTCGTTGGGCTTACCCGGAAGGGGTGGTGCTGCTGTCCCCCGCTGCGGCGAGCTTTGGCGGATTTCGCGACTACCGGGACCGCGCGCGGCAGTTCGTCGAGGCGGCGCGCTCGCTGGGAGCTGTGGAAACCGCCGGGTAGCAGGAGGTTATATCCACTAATAGCCCATTGTAAATAGGGCAAACCTTTGCTAAGTTCGCTATGTAGGCGTAGGTGCTATGTAGGCGAGATGGGAGGTTGTGTATGGCGGTGACCGACGAACTGCTTAGGAACAATGAGGCCTACGCTGAGTCCTTTGACAAAGCGGATTTGCCTATGCCCCCCGGCAAGCAGGTGGCCGTAGTGGCTTGTATGGACGCGCGGGTCAATGTCTACGGGGCGCTGGGGCTCTCCGAGGGCGACGCGCACGTAATACGCAACGCCGGCGGTGTGATCACCGACGACGCCATCCGGAGCCTGGTTATCTCCCAGAAACTTCTGGGAACCAAGGAAATCATCCTCATTCACCACAGCGATTGCGGGATGCTCACCTTCAACGATGACCAGGTGAAAGGACAGATCGAGTCTGAAACGGGGATCAGGCCGCCCTTTGCCCTGGAGGCGTTTGGCGATGTGGAGGACGATGTTCGCCAGTCGATCAACCGCATCAAGGCGAGCCCCTTCGTGCCGAACAAGGACAGCGTGCGGGGATTCGTCTTCGACGTTAAGACCGGCAAGCTGAACGAGGTAGCGTAGTAAGGTCGGGCTAATCCTGTAAGCAGGCCAGCAGTGCGAAGCGGCCGCACGGTCTGACGGCCCGATCCGAGAAGAAGCGGCCGCCGGCGGTGTCGAGGCCGCATACGCAGATATTGGCCTGGCCAACGCCGGCTTCTTCGAGCAGCAGGCGATTGGCGTGGTGAAGGTCCAAGTTCCAGCGGCCGTGTTCATCGGGCTGCAGCACGCGGTCGGCGTCGGACCCGAAAGTGGGGCGGACGGCCGCGGCCACATCGTCGCCGACCTGGTAGCGCTCGGGCGCGATGGCCGGGCCGATTCCCGCCAGGATGTCTTCAGCCCGGGCGCCTTGGTCGATCATGAGCGCCACCGCCGACTGCGCGACGCAAGCAACGGTGCCGCGCCAACCCGCGTGTACGCAGGCCAAGGTCTTGGTAGCAGGGTCGTACAGCACTATGGGTACGCAGTCGGCCACCATGACGGCCAGTCCCACGCCGGGGTCCCGGGTTACCAAGGCGTCCGCGTCGGCCACCGCGTCCTGCGACGACGTCGAGCCCCGGCCCCGGTGCGCGGTGCCCACCTCAATCGCCGCGTGTCCGTGGACCTGATTGCCGAACACCAGGTCCTCGAGCGATAGACCGATTGCCGCCGCCGACCTCCGCCGATTCTCAATGACCGTTTCGGGGTCGTCGCCGACGTGGAGTCCTAGGTTTAGCGACTCGTACGGACCGGTCGAGACTCCGCCGTCTCGAGTCGTCACCAACGCTCTTATTGGATGCTCATCGAAGACGGGCCAGGTCATCACCGGCAGGCCGGCCCGGGTGTCGAAACCATACGGGGCCGCTTCGGGTTCAGCCATGCTTAACCGAGCTTGTCGATGACCCTTCGCAGGCGCTCCTCGGCCTCCTTGGCGACGGGTTCGACCTCGGGGCTGTCGGCCAGCTTGAGCATCGCCTTGGGGTCTGCGATCGATACGAGCACACCCTCGTCGTCCTGCTGCACGACTACATTACAGGGCAGCAGTAGGCCGATATGCGGGTCTGCCTTCAAGGCGCGATGCGCCAACGACGGATTGCAGGCGCCCAGGATGAGGTATGGGCGAAAGTCGGCGTCTATCTTTTTTTTGAGGGTTGCCTTGACGTCGATTTCCGTCAGCGTCCCAAAGCCTTCAGTTTTCAAGGCCTCCGACACCTGCTCGACGGCTTGCTCGAAGGTCGAACCTTTGAGTCGCTTTTCGAACCCGTATTCCGGATCGGTCATGAACTCCTCCTATCTGTGGATTGATCGCTCGGGGACGAGTGTCGCGAATTGGCGCGGCCTTTGCCCCTTATTACATTCTGCGCACAGGTGGTCCGACTATGTAGCGGCAATTTGGGCAACAAGACGCCGGCGTCATGGTTGAGGCCGTGGCAACGTATGTCCAACGACTGCGACAGGCAACCGAGGGCTAAATGAGCAAGCGAAGTGTTTCCGAGCGCGAGGCGCTCGCGGAATGGCTGGGTTTCCGGCTGGATCCGGTAATGGGGACCCTGGGGATCATCTTTGCCCTGCTTGTGCTGGCGGAGGCCTTCGTGAGCCCGCGGGGGCCTTTCGGTACCGCCATGTTGATTGCCGGATGGGTTCTGTGGAGTGTTTTTGTAGTCGAGTTCTTGGCGCGCCTGATGATTGCTCCCTCCAAAAGGGCCTTCTTGAAGAAAAACTGGTGGCAGGCCATCTTTCTGATTTTTCCCTTCCTAAGGCTGTTTCGGCTCCTGCGACTGGCGAGGATGGCCAGAGCCGGCCGGCTGGTCTCGTCGTCCATTCGGGCCAGCCGCAGTGCGTCGATGGCCCTGACCGGGCGTCTTGGCTGGCTGGCCGGCATTACCGTAATAGTCGTGCTGTCCTCTGGGCAGATGCTGTTCGAGTTTGGTGGTTACGAATCGTATCCCGAGGCTCTGTACGGTTCGGCTCTGGCCGCGGTTACGGGCCACCCGCTGGCCGGGGACTCGGTGCCCGTTCGCCTGCTCACCCTCGGGTTGGCGGTTTACTCGGTGGTCGTCTTCGCCGCTTTGGCAGCGATTCTGGGCGCCTTTTTCGTGGGCGGTAAAGAGCCTGAAGCGGAGCAGGACCAGCCGACGAGCCAGGGTACTTAGACGCGCTTGGCTCCGGTCTTGCGCAACAGGTCCTCGTGCCATGCGGCCATGCGGGCGCCGGCGACGATGCGGTCCTCGGTGTACGGCTTGATGTCCAGTACCGGGGCCTCGTCGAAGGCGTCCAGTCCCCTGACGTTGAGCGTGTTGCCCTCCCGGCCCAGTAGCTCCACCATCGTTAACCCGATGGGGTTGGGCCGAACCGGGGCGTCACTGGCGAAGACGCCGATTTGGGGCAGTTCGTCCAGGGTCAGGCCGTGACGCATCAGGCCCCGCGGCTTTATCTGCAGGATCGACCGTCCTCCCTCACGCAGGCGGTGCATCCAGTACAGCACTATCAGATGCGAGAATCCCTCGATCTTCTCTAAGCCGTCGGCGAGCTCATCGACGACGTCTATTCGGGCGGTCATCTCGGCCCAGGACTCTTTGACGACGTCGTCGGGCTGGCCGTGCCGCACGTACCCGATTGGCTGCAGCTGGATGGGTTCGGCGGCTTCGTTCATGTCGTTAAGACTACGGGCTCAGCGCTCATACGCCAACGCAGAGACCCGGTCGTGTAGATTCGGCGCGTGGAGCACTGCAGATTGGGTGTGGACGTAGGCGGGACCTTTACGGACCTGGTGGCTATATCGTCAGAGCGCGTGGTTACCGCAAAGGTTCCCTCGACGCCCGGCCGGGCGTCGGGTGTGATGCAGGCGTTTGCTGCATCCGGCTTGTCTCCGGACGAGATTTCCGCCTTTGCTCACGGCACTACGGTGGCTACCAACGCACTGCTGGAGCGGCGGGGCGCCCGCGCCGCACTGGTAACCACCGAAGGCTTCCGGGACCTTATCGAGATAGGACGGCAGAACCGTGCATCCCTGTACGACCTGACGGTGCAGCGGCCGCCGCCGCTGGTTCCCAGGCAGCTTCGCTTTGTCGTCAACGAGCGTTGCGGACCCCACGGCGTAGTCACGCCGCTGGACCCACAGTCGCTGCTCGAGTGCGTAGAGGAGGTCTCAGCGGCCGGGCCGGAGTCCGTCGCCGTGTGCCTGCTTTTCGGGTACCTGTACCCCGAGCATGAAAAGTACGTGGCCGAGGCCCTGCGCAAGGCTTTGCCGCGTACCCGGGTCGTCTGCTCCCACCAGGTACTTCCCGAGTTTCGCGAGTACGAGCGTTTCTCCACGACCGTTGCAGAGGCGTACCTGGGACCGCCGCTGTCCGGCTACCTCAACGAGTTGGCCGGGCAGGCCGAAGCGGGCGGCATCTCGGCGCCGCTGGTCATGCAGTCGTCAGGCGGTGTGATGCCGATCGAGGCGGCCGGCACCCGCGCGGCCGCTTGCGTGCTGTCCGGCCCGGCGGGCGGAGTCGTGGGCGCGGCCCGGGTAGCGGCCGAGAGCGGCTACTCGGATGTGCTTAGCTTCGACATGGGCGGGACGTCCACGGATGTGGCGGCGATAGTAGGAGGGCAGGCCCGGACCACCACCGAAGGGGTGATCGGCGGGATTCCGATCAAGCTGCCGATGGTGGACGTCCACACCATCGGCGCCGGCGGAGGATCGATCCTGTGGTCCGACGGCGGTGCGCTGCGGGTGGGCCCGCACTCGGCCGGAGCGGTCCCCGGACCGGCCTGTTACGGGCGGGGCGGGACGGAGCCGGCAGTCACCGACTGCAATCTGCTGCTGGGTTATCTACAGGACGAGGCGGTGTTCGGGGGAGAGATATCCCTAGACGCCGAACGGTCGGAGGAGGCGCTGGAGAACTTGGGTTCGACGCTCGGGCTGAGTGCCGAGCAGACCGCGGTCGGCGGCGCCTTGGTCGCCGAGGCCGAGATGGCGCGGGCTTTGAGGGTGATCAGCGTCGAGCGGGGACTGGACCCCCGGGGCTTTGCTCTGCTGGCCTTCGGCGGGGCGGGGCCGCTGCATGCCTGCGCGCTGGCCGAGGAGTTGGGCATGACCGTCGTTCTGGTTCCACGCGCCTGCGGGGTGCTCAGCGCCCTGGGACTGGCTCTGGGCGATCTGCGCCGCGATGTGGTGGCCCCGTTTTTGCAGGACGCCGATACAGTCGATTCGGCCGCTATGCAGAGCGCGTTCGACGGGTTGCAGGGCCGGGTGGGCGACTATCTGCAGGAGCCTCGGTTCCGGCGGGAGGCCGATCTGCGCTACGCGGGACAGTCCTATGAGCTGACCGTCGAGTGCGATGACGTGGCAGGTACCGTGGAGCGCTTCCACGCTGCCCACCGCTCCCGGTATGGGTATGCGGTATCCGAGCGGCCGGTGGAGTTTGTGAACCTGCGGCTGACTGCAACCGAGCCGGTGCAGATTGCTTTGCCCTCGGAGCCGCCTGCCGAGAGCTCCGGCGGTTCGGTGCGCCGGATTTATGTAGATGGCGACTGGAGGCAGGTGGAGGTGACGGGCATCGGCAATCTCGACCCTGGCGCGGTCCGGACCGGCCCTGCGCTCATCGAACTCGGCGAGTCCACCTGCTTGGTGCGCTCCGGCTGGTCGGCCAAGCTCGACGACATCGGAACTTTGGTGCTAACCAGGCAGCGGCCCGATGCTTGACCCCATCGGACTGTCCGTACTGCAGGGCGCCCTGGCCGGCGTTGCCGAGGAGATGGGGGCGGTGTTGATACGGGCTTCGTACTCGTCCAACATCAAAGAGCGCCGGGACTGTTCGGCAGCACTTTTCGACGCCTCCGGACGCTTGATAGCCCAGGCCGAGCACATCCCCGTACACCTGGGCGCCATGCCCGAGTCGGTTGCGGCGGTAATGGTCAGGCAGGCCGAGGCCGGGGACGTATTTATTCTCAACGATCCCTACCGGGGCGGTACCCACCTGCCCGACATCACGCTGGTGTCACCGGTTGGTTTGAGCGACGGCCGGATTCTCGGTTATGCGGTAACCAGGGCCCACCATTCCGATGTGGGCGGCATGACCCCGGGGTCGATGCCCAGCGGCTCGCGGGAGCTGTACCAGGAAGGGATCGTGATTCCCCCGGTACGCATCATGGAGCGAGGGCGTCAGGTCGACGATGTGCTCGAGCTCATCTTGGCCAACGTGCGCACGCCGGAGATCCGCGCAGGGGATCTGCGGGCGCAGATGGCAGCCAACCAGGTGGGGGTCACCCGGCTGATGGAACTGGCCGGCCGTTACGGCACCGAGGGTCTGCCGTCGGCGATCGACGATGTGCTCGACTACGCGGAAACCGGTGCCAGACGGGTGATCGCAGATCTGCCCGACGGCAGCTACCGGGCGATCGAGTACATGGAGGGCGACGGGGTGGTCGACGAGGACATACCCATAGTCGTGCGGGTAGTGGTGGACGGCGACAAGTTGACCGTGGACTTCGACGGAAGTGCCTCTGCGGTGGCGGGTAACGTCAACTGTCCGCTGGCGGTGACCCGTTCGGCTTGCTATTTCGCCCTGCGGGTTTTGATGTCCTCCGACGTGCCCCGCAACTCCGGAGCCTACCGGCCTTTGACGGTCAAGGCTCCCGAGGGCAGCATCGTCAACGCCCGCCGCCCCTCGGCAGTGGTCGCCGGCAATGTCGAGACCAGCCAGCGGATTGCCGACGCGGTGCTGTTGGCGCTGGGCGAGGCAACCGAGCTGCCGGCGCAAGGCCAGGGGACGATGAACAACCTGGTGATCGGCGGGCCGGGGTGGACCTACTACGAAACGATTGGAGGAGGTCAGGGAGCTTCGGCGCACGCTCCGGGTGAGTCGGGAGTACATGTGGGGATGTCCAACACCCTCAACACCCCGATCGAAGCCCTGGAGCTGGAAATGCCGCTACGGGTGGAATCGCAGCAGCTTCGGTACGGCTCGGGAGGCGCCGGCCGTATGCGCGGCGGGGACGGTATTGAGCGCACCGTGAGGGTACTCGAGGCGGCGCGGTTGTCCTTGTTGAGCGATCGTCGCAGCCACGCTCCGCAGGGGGAGGATGGCGGCGACCCGGGAAGTCCCGGCCGTAACCTGGTCAACGGCCGGCCGGTGCCGGCCAAGGTAGATATGGAGCTCAATCAGGGGGATATGGTGACGGTGCTGACCCCCGGCGGCGGAGGTTATGGAACTGCTTAGAGGTAGCCCTCTTTCTTGTGACGGACGCCTCCCTGAAACGGCTTTTCGGGGTGCTCGCCGGCCTCGCTGTGCTCCAGCTGAGATATAGCGGATTGGGCTTGGAACGACGCCTGAAGGCCTTGGAAGAGACCTCCCAGCCACCCGATCAGTCCTGAATACGCCACCCGTACTTCGTCGGCGGTTGCGCCGTCCCGGAAGGGCAGATCCAACTCCATCTGGTCCAACTCCTCGACGAGGAACTCGGGGAGCGCGTCCTCGAGCTGCTTTTTGACCCTCCCGTAGAGCTCGGCCAGCTCGGTGGCTGCTTCCTGCGTAGCGGGCATACGCCGGGCCTCTTCGAGCACCTCCCTTACCAAACTGGCGATTCTCATCAGCTTGGTGGGGTCGATCGGGCGCTCTGCGAGCGGATCCGTTTCGGCGTCCTGCGTCGCTTCTTCGTTCTCAGTTGGCTCTTGTTCTTCCATCGTGTCCCAATCCATGGTCTGTCCCTACCTTTGTAGGACCGATCCTAAACGGATGAGCGGATCCCTGTAACCGGTCGTTGGCCGCAAGACTTTCCGGCCGTTTTGTGACGGGGCCGGAGGCTGCAACGAGCGCCCAGAAAGGGCATCAACCCCATAATAGGAATATGTCGCACGACGTATGGCGTTTGATGCAGCCCCGGGAGGACGGCAAGAGCGTCAAGCTGCCCAAGGGGCTTGTCCGGCGCGTGTACCGCTTTGCGCAACCGTACCGCCGGCAGATCGGCATCCTGGCCGTGGTCACCCTGGTCATGTCGGGTCTGGGCGTACTGCCGCCCCTGCTCATCAAGTTTATTCTCGACTACGCCATTCCCGGGCGGGACCAGGGCCAGCTCGCCGCGCTCTGCCTGGGGATCGTCGGTGTGGCCGCGGCAACCGGGTTGGTGGCAGTAATCATGCGTTACCTCACGTCGCGCATCGGTGAGGGAATCATCTTCGACCTGCGTGTGCAGCTGTTCAGTCACGTACAGCGGCTGCCGGTGTCGTTCTTTACCCGGACCCAGACCGGTTCGCTGATGAGCCGAATGAACAACGACGTGATCGGTGCTCAAAAGGCGGTCACCGAGACCACGGCCGGGGTGATGTCCACGGTAGGAGATCTGCTGGTGACCGCGGTGGTTATGTTCGTGCTCGAGTGGCGCTTGGCTCTGGCGGCCCTGACGGTAATACCGCTGTTCGTGATCCCAACCAAGAAGGTCGCCAAGATCGTGCAGCGGCTCGTGCAGCAGCGGATGGAGCGCGACGCCGTCATGAACAACCAGATGACCGAACGATTTCACATCGGGGGGGCGTTGTTGGTCAAGCTTTTCGGCAACTACGGCCGGGAGAAGGAGGTGTTCGCGGCCAAGGCCGGTGCGGTGCGGGACCTGGGGGTCAAGACGGCCATGTACGGGCGGATGCTGTACATGAGCTTCGCGATCGTCTCTGCCGTGGGCACGGCGCTGGTCTTTTGGATGGGCGGGCGAATGGTGATCAACGGAGAGATTCTGCTGGGCACGATCGTGGCGTTCAGCCTGTGGCTGACCCGGTTGTTCGGACCGATCACCAGCCTCAGCAACCTTCCTGTGGACGTGAAATCGGCTCTGGTGTCGTTCAATCGGGTTTTCGAGGTTCTGGATTTTCCCAGCTCGATCCGGGAACGCCCCGGGGCGGTGGACCTTGAACAGCCCCGCGGCGAGGTGACTTTCGACGATGTCTGGTTCTCCTATCCGTCCGGACCCGGGGTCTCAATCGCCTCGCTCGAAGAAGGCCGCGTCGACGCTCTGCCGGTAGACGGTGAGGACTCCTGGACGCTCTCCGGCGTCTCGTTCCACATAGCGCCGGGGGAGATGGTCGCGTTGGTCGGACCCTCGGGTGGAGGCAAGACCACCATTGCCTCGCTGCTGCCCAGACTGTACGACGCAACTCATGGGCAGGTACGCATCGACGGTTACGACGTCAAGGACCTCAGTTTGCAGAGCCTGGCCGACGCCGTGGGTACAGTCTCGCAGGACGTTCACCTGTTCCACGACACAATCCGGGCCAACCTTGCCTACGCTCGACCCGAGGCCACCGATGAGGAGATACTCGGAGCAGCCAAGGCGGCCCAGATCTACGGGCTGATCCAGAGCTTGCCCGACGGCTTGGACACGATGGTGGGCGAGCGGGGCTACCGTCTTTCCGGCGGCGAGAAACAGCGGCTTGCCATCGCCCGCTTGTTGCTCAAGGATCCCGCGGTGGTGATCTTGGACGAGGCTACCGCGCACCTGGATTCGGAGTCTGAGTCGCTCATTCAACGGGCGCTGGCGGTAACCTTGCAGGAGCGGTCCTCTCTGGTTATTGCGCACCGGCTTTCCACCATTACCGGCGCCGATCAGATATTGGTTGTGGATGGCGGCCGCATCGTTGAGAGGGGCACTCACCGGGAGCTGATGCGCTCCGGAGGTGTGTACGAGGATTTGTATCGCACCCAGTTCAAGGACGAGGCGGGGAGGCAGCTGGCGATGGAAGCGGAGAGCGCCCACGTGCCCGGTGATGTCGGTCCGACGAGTACGGAGATATTTTTCTGAATTCCAACCGGACGACCGTTGCCGATCGGTATGTGGTGAATAAATTGATCGCGGTCGGGGGAATGGGCGAGGTCTTCTCCGGCCGGGATTCCAAGCTGGACCGAGCGGTTGCCATCAAGCTCTTGCGGCGGGAGATGGCTGAGCGGCCGGATTTACGGGAGCGTTTTGAGGCCGAAATCCGTGCGGCGGGACGGCTGACGCACAGCGGCGTGGTGGCGGTATTCGACACCGGGGAGCACGAGGGTCTGCCGTTCATGGTGATGGAGTTGCTAACCGGCCGGACGCTGGCCGACGAGCTCAAAGCAGGGGCCGCGGGTCCCGATCGGGCGATCGACGTCGCTTTGCAGATTCTGGACGCTCTGCAGGTCGCGCACAGCGAGCAGATCCTGCATCGAGATCTCAAGCCGAGCAACATCCTGCTGGCCGCAGACTTCTCGGTAAAGGTCGCCGATTTCGGGGTGGCCAAGGTGTCCGGAGGCGCCGACCTGACCCAGACCGGAACCATGGTGGGCACGCCGGCCTACCTGGCCCCGGAGAGGATCGAAGGACATCCGGCTACCAGGCACAGTGACCTGTACGCGGTCGGAGCGATTTTGTTCGAGATGCTGGCCGGGTACAAGCCGTTTCAGGCCGATACGCCCTTGGGTCTAATGCGCGCCATCGAACAGGACGCTCTTCCGGATCTCGCGGAGGTCCGTCCGGAGTTGGACCCCGCCCTGGTGGCGATAGTGGACAAAGCCATGGCCAAGGACCCCCAGAGCCGCTACGCGAGCGCACGGGAGATGTCCGGTGAGTTGCGCCGGCTGGCGGGCGTATCCGCAAAGGACGGAACCGCTGAAATTCCGGTAACCGGCGAGACTCCGACTACCGTGCTGTCCAAGGGTGACTCCGACCGCTCTCGGACCAAGATTCTGCCTTCCTCCGGTCCGGTCCACCGTGCCGGCGGGTCGGGTCTGTACAGGATTGCCGGGGTGGCCGCTGCCGTGCTCGCGTTGATAATTGTTGTCATGATGGTCAGTCGCAACGTGCGAGTTGACCCGGTGGAGACCCCCGATGCCGGGGCGGCGTCGGGCAGCATCTCCCCGGAGCTGGAGGAGGCCCTCAACGACCTCGAGGAAGCGGTGAACCCGTGAAGATTCTTGCCCTTGCCTTGACGGGCGTTCTGACCCTTGTTGCGTGCGGAGGATCCGACACCGAGCCCGAAGCTATGGCGGAGCTACGCTCGCAAGTGGGGGAGGTCCGTGAGGCCGCGGTGTCCGGAGATTACGACGCGGCGTTGCGGCGACTGAATACTTTGCGGTCCGAGGCTCTGGACATGTCCCGTCAAAACGAGATATCCGAAGGACAGTTCCAACAGATCTTGGCGGCTGCTCTGGAGGTGGAAGCCAAGCTGATGCCGTCGGTTTCCGACGACGCCGGGGCGGGCACCGCATCCGAGGACCCGGAGCGTGACTCCGAAGGGCAGTTGGAGGATGGAGAATCTCCCCGGCCTGCTAACGGCTCGGCCGGAGGGTCGATCCGTACGGGAGATGGTGCCGACGGAAGCGACGGCGCGCCTGGCCAGCCGGGCGAAGATGGGGAAGACGGGGCGGACGGCGTATCCGGCATAACCGGCTAACAGCACAGCAGCGCTACCTGCGGGAGATCACCTGCAGCCGGTTGCTCGACGGGTCGGCCAGGAACAAAGTTTGTTCGGATTGGGCGAGCAGCGGATAGCCCGCGCCCTCGAGCCGCTGCGAGACCTCCAGCAGGTCCCTGCCGCCGGGCACCTCGATCGTGAAGTGACGCAAGCCGCAACTGGAGGCGGGCGGCGGAGGGGCGTCCATGCCGGCCCAGGTATTCAATCCAACGTGGTGGTGGTATCCGCCGGCGGCTACGAAAGCTACACGAAACCGGCGCGACAGCCCCATCAACTCGAACCCGATGATGTCGCGATAGAAGCCGACCGCCTCCTCAACATCCCTAACATGCAGGTGAATGTGCCCCATCTTCGTGCCGGCGGGAAGCGGCGCTTCGATGTCGTCCTCGGGCTGGAGCTCTTGAAAGAGCTGGCCGAGGTGAATGGGGTCGCGTCCCGAGCGAGGGCGGCCGGAGGCGTCGCGAGCACCGAACTCTTCGTCGGTCATGAACCAGGTGCCGTCCTCTGGAGTCTCCGCGTACAGCTCCAAGCCGTTGCCGTCCGGATCCCACAGATAGTCGGATTTGGTCATCACGTGGTCGGTGGGAGAGTTGGGGTAGCCGATTTGGGCGAAACGCTTAATAGCGCGAGCCAGTTCGCGCTGGCTCGGCAGCACCAGCGCCAAGTGATACAGGCCGGTTCTACCGCTGGGCACCGGGCAATCGGCACCCGGATACAACACGATTAGCTCCCGCTCGCCGGCTCCCAAGCTGATGTGGTCCGCGGCGGAGTTCAGTACTTCCAGCCCTACGACCTGCCGGTAGAACTCGATCGAGCTGCGGGCAGAACTGACCGAAAGGTGTACCGGACCCATGCCCGTGGACGACGCAAGCGCAGGCCCCTGGGGATGAGAAACGGAGTCAGCTCTCATAGCGAGCACCTTTCCGGCGAGTCGTTGGCACGCTGCTCTGCCTCTATTGTCTCGCAGGGTGGGCAAGATTGATACCGCAAAGCACGATTACCCCGCCCCTTCGGGCGGGGTAATCGCTGGCAGTACCGAAATTCGCCGGGCCGTCTCCCAGCTGAACCCGTTAGGGCCCTGGTTCCCCGGTCCCGCACCGTCCTATGATCTTGGGTCATCCCAATGCGGGTAAACGTCGGTCCGCCTTGAAAGGGTACGCGGGAGCCGGAAAATCTCGCTTGATGATGGCCAAGCCCCGCCGCTGTAAGGCCTTGACCGCCGAGGGCTGTTTTCCGAGCGTCCGAGCGACCTCGTCGATGGTGAGTCCGCCCAAAATCCTCAACAGCAGGACGTCGCGTTGGTCGTCGGTGAGCTTGAGGATCACGCGTCGGACCCGGGCTCGGGCCAGGTTGTTCAGCACCAGATCTTCGACGCGGTCGGGGTGAACCAGGTCCCGTCCGGGGCCGGCCATGACCTCTACGGGGCGGCGCTTGCGGTAGCGGGAATCGTCGACGAGCTTGTTGTGGGCGATGCAAAATATCCAGGATCGGAAAGCTGCCGCATCGCCGGAAAACCCCTGAATGGAGCGGACCGCCTGTACGAAGACCTCACCGGTCAAATCCTCCGGCTCGCGAGCTTCCTGCGCTCTTAGGTACCCGGCAACTGCCGGGGCCAGGACCCGGTAGAGCTGGGTCCATCCCCATTCCAGGCCCTGTTGTGCAGCCGTTACCGCGCTCGCCAGTTCGTCGCCGGTATCCAACAAGAATCCTCCGCCGGTCTTGGGCTAAACGTTGTGGATTACTTATCGGCACGAACCGGAAATGAATTCAGTGAAATCTTTGAAGTTTGTTGAGCCGGGCCCCGCCGACGGGTTGTGTGGCGGCGGCTGAATGGCAATTTATGACGCTGTCTTGAGTCAAGTTTCGTCCCGGCCAATAGCGTGGCTAACCGAGACCGTGGACAATAGACCCTGGCAAACCTTTATATTTGGCCGCCAGGAGGCAACTTGAGGAATCAACCGGATGCGCAGCCGCCCGACGAGGAACCTGAAGGGGGCGTGACGCGTGAGGAGCGGACCGAGGACGAGTCCACAACGTTGGAGCAACCGGAAGGCGGAGGCGCCCCGGACGGGCAGCGGGAAGGGGCGGTCGATGAGCCGGCCCTGGCACCAATCGCGGTTGCGGCCAGGGATGCGGTAAAGGAGTTCGGCGAGGGCGCTACTGCGGTACGTGCGGTCGACGGAATCAACATGGAGATCCCCCGGGGTCACTTCATTGCGATAATGGGTCCCTCCGGCTCAGGCAAATCAACCCTGCTGCACTGTCTTGCCGGCCTGGACAACCTGACGGCCGGCCAGTCCTTCATCGGTGACGCAGAGGTCAGCGCCTTGGGGGAGAAGGAACGCACGCGGCTTCGCAGAGACAAGGTCGGTTTCATATTCCAGTCTTTTAACCTCGTGCCCACCCTGACTGCCATGGAAAATATTACCTTGCCGATGGACCTTGCAAAAAGGGTCCCGGACAAGCAGTGGGTCAAGTACCTGATCGATACGGTCGCCCTGAACGACCGGCTGGGCCACATGCCCTCGGAGCTTTCCGGCGGGCAGCAGCAAAGGGTGGCCGCCGCCCGGGCGTTGGCCAGCCGTCCGGAGATCGTCTTCGCAGACGAACCCACCGGAAATCTCGACTCCCGCCGAGGCGCCGAACTGCTGCAGTTTCTGCGGGGCGCAGTGGACAATTTCGGCCAGACCATTGTCATGGTCACTCACGACCCGATCGCAGCTAGCCACGCCGATGCGGTGATCTTTCTTGCGGACGGCCGGGTGGTTGAGGAACTGATAGCCCCCGATGTTCAGATGATCTTGGACACCATCAAGAATCTCGAGCCCTAGTTTGTTGGAGCACTAGCATGTGGAAAGCCGCTTTCCGGGGCGTTTTCGCCCACAAACTCAGGCTCTTTCTGACCGCCTTGGCGGTGGTGCTGGGCGTGGGGTTCGTCACCGGCACTTTCGTCCTGACCGACACAATCAACCGCACCTTCGACAACCTGTTCGTGGACGTGACCGAGGGCGTGGACGTGTACGTGCGAGCGGAGAGTTCGTTCGAGTCGCAGTTGGGAAGCAGTCGCGAGTCCGTCGACGAGAATTTGCTGGGTGAGGTCCGTCGGGTCGAGGGTGTAGAGGCGGCGGCGGGCTCGGTTACGGGCTATGCGCAGTTCATCGACAAGCAGGGCGAGCCGGTAACCACCGGCGGCGCACCCACGTTGGGGGTCAGTTGGTACGACCAGCCCAAGGGGGCTCTCGATATTCGCGCGGGCCGGGCGCCCAGAGGGGGCGACGAGGTCGTCATGGATGCCGCCACCGCCGAAGCCGGCGGCTTCGAGGTGGGCGACACGGTGTCGATCATTACCCGGCAGGCGCCCCGCGAATTCCAAATCGTCGGGATTGCCGGTTTTGGGAACGCGGACAACCTGGGCGGCGCCACCCTGGCGGTGTTCGACCTTCAGACCGCGCAGGGCTTGCTGGAGAAGATGGGGCGCCTCGACTCAATCGACGTAGCTGCCGAGGCCTCGGTCGACCGGCAGGATCTGCTGACCAGGCTGCAGGCGGTCGTGCCCGAAGGGGTAGAGGCCGTCGCCAGCGAAGACGTCGCGCAGGAACAGGCCGACACGATCAAGGGGGCTCTGGGGTTCTTCAACACCGCACTTTTGGTCTTTGCCGGGATCTCCTTGTTCGTGGGGTCGTTCATCATCTTCAACACCTTCTCGGTCGTCGTTGCGCAGCGCACTCGAGAATTCGCCCTGCTGAAGGCGCTCGGCGCCGGCGGGCGGCAAATCATGGCGGCGGTGCTCGTCGAGGCACTCTTAGTTGCCGGAGTGGCTTCGGTGCTCGGCTTGGCGGCCGGGTTTGGGATCGCAGGCGGCCTGAGCGCCCTGCTCGGTGCGTTCGGCATCGACCTTCCTTCCACCAACCTGGTGCTGTTGCCTCGAACTGTGGTGGTTGGTTTGCTCCTGGGTATCGCGGTAACCCTGGTTGCGGCCGTCGGCCCGGCTCGCAAGGCGGCCCGTATAGCTCCCATGGAGGCGTTGAGGACCGGACTCTCGAGCTCTGCGAAGTTCTCGAGGGCGACCATGGTGGCCGCGGCCCTGGTGATCGATGCGGGCATCGTCATTTTGATGGTGGGGCTGTTCCTCGATGTTGAGCGGACTCTGTGGTTCGTGGGGTCCGGCGCGCTGCTGATCTTTCTGGGCCTGGCCGGGGTCTTTCCTCTGTTCGCGGGGGCCGTGGCGAGAGTGGTGGGGGCGCCGGTTGGCAGAATGGGCGTTCCCGGTAGGTTGGCGCAACGCAATTCGGTGCGCCTTCCGCGCCGGACCGCCGCCACCGCTGCAGCGTTGATGGTTGGCCTGGCGCTGGTGGGTACGGTCAGCATCTTCGCGGACTCACTCAAGGCTTCCACGCAGCAGGTAGTGGATGAGAATCTGTTCGCCGACTTCACGGTGAGCACGGGAGGCGCCTTCGGTGCCCCGACCGGGCTTAGCCCTGTAATAGCCGAGGAGATCCGCCAGCTCGATGAGATCGATTCGGTAGGCGCTATCCGATTCGGCCAGTTCCAGCGGGAGCGGGACGCTTTGGCCTTTGTGGTCGGAGCCGATGTGGATGAGTTGACCGAGGTGGCCGACATCGACGTCACGCAGGGAAGCGCCGGCGATCTGGCCGATGGCGGCATAATGCTGTCCGAAGAGACCGCCGACGACGAGGGCGTGGAGGTAGGCGGCAATCTTGACGTAGTGTTTGCGGCTACGGGCCCCCAGAGCCTTCCGGTGGTGGGTGTGTTCGCCAACCAAGCGTTGGTTGGCTCCGGTTATCTGCTGGGGCTCGACACTTTTAACGCCAACTTTCCGGACGCGGTCGACCAGCAGCTGTTCTTGACGATTGCGCCGGGGGTACCGGCCGAAGACGCCGCCGAGGCGCTGGAGGGGATCGCCGAGCGTTATCCGAACATCTCGATTCTCGATCAAGCCGAGTCCCGCGAGCAGACGGTTTCGCAGATCAACCAGCTCCTGGGTTTGGTGTCTGCGCTACTGGGCCTGGCCCTGGTCATCGCGGTGCTCGGCATCACCAATACGCTGGCTCTGTCCGTCTTCGAGCGCACCACCGAGCTAGGTTTGCTGAGGGCGGTTGGGATGGCTCGCAAGCAGGCCCGCTCGATGATTCGACTTGAATCGGTGATCATCGCCGTAATGGGAGCCCTGGTAGGGCTGGCCATCGGAGTTTTCTTCGGTTGGGCGTTGGTGACGGCTTTGGATTCTGAGGGGATCTCCACCCTGTCGATCCCCGGCCTGCAATTGGCCGCCTATGTCGCCGGGGCCGCACTGGCCGGGATCTTGGCCGCGGTGCTTCCGGCGCGGCGGGCGGCCCGACTGAATGTCCTGGACGCGATTGCTCACGAATAGGGGACTGCGGCGCGCTCTCTGCCGGGAGTTGGGTTTCGGGTAGGGGTTGCTGAGGTAATCTGTAGATCCATGGAATCCGAGGTCCTTGCGGCCGTCGACATCGGCACCAACTCCATTCACCTGGTAATCGCCCGCGTCGTGGGTCCCCATGCTTTTGAGGTGCTCGACCGGGAGAAGGAGATGGTCCGGCTGGGTTCCGACGGCGGGGACCTAAAGCACCTGGACGACGAGGCCATAGCGCGCGGGATTGCCGCCCTTACCCGGTTCAAGGAGGTAGCCGACGTCCACAACGCCCGTGTGGTGGCGGTTGCTACCAGCGCGGTGCGGGAAGCCGAGAACCGAGCGGTGTTTTTGCGACGCGCCCGCCAGGAAGCCGGAATCTCGGTGGAGGTCATCTCGGGCTTTGAGGAAGCCAGGCTGATCCACCTGGGGGTTTTGCAGGCGGTGGAGGTGTTCGACGAGCGCCTGCTGTTGTGCGACATTGGCGGAGGTTCGACCGAGCTGCTGCTCGGACGCCAAGGAGAGTCACTGATCGCCCGTAGCTTCAAGCTGGGATCCATTCGGCTGACCCGGCGCTTTTTCGATTCGAGCAAGCTCAAATCAGGCTCGGTCGACGCCTGCCGGGACCACATTCGAGCCAGCCTCGCCTCGTTTGCCCGCACGGTCAACAAACAGGGTTTCGATGTGGCCGTCGGCTCTTCGGGTACGATCGGTGCGGTTTGCTCGATGGCGCTGGCCAAGCGAGGGGAGAACGCTCCGCATACCTGGAACTACTTCGAGCTCACCCGCAAGGACATGAAATCCGTAGTCAAGAGCTTGATCAAGGCTCCCACTCCGGCCGCCCGCGCCAAGCTGCCGGGGTTGGATGCCAAGCGGGCGGACATCATCCTGGCCGGAGCTTTGATCCTGGAGGCGGTGTTCGATGAGTTTGAGCTGAAATCGATGCGCTTTTCGGAGTACGCCCTCCGCGAAGGAGTGCTGTTGGATGCTTGGCGCCGGCGCCACGGCGGCAGCTTGCACCACCTGTCGGATCTGCGGAAACGAAGCGTTGACCACTTGGCTCAGCTGATGGATGAGGATCCCGCGCACTCGGCTCACGTAACCCGGTTGGCGTTGAGCCTGTTCGATCAGACGGCCGACATACACGGACTGGGCGACGACGCCCGGGAGTACTTGGAGGCGGCTGGGTTGCTGTGCAACCTGGGCCTGTTCCTGTCGCACGCGGGGCACCATCGGCACAGCTACTACATGATCCGAAACAGCGAGCACCTGACCGGCTTCACCGACCGGGAGATAGAGCTGATAGCCCAGATCGCTCGCTATCATCGCAAGAGCGCTCCGGCATCCAAGCACCCCGAGTTTTCTGCCCTGTCCAAGGAGGACCAGCAGCTAGTGCGCTGCTGTGCGGGCCTGCTGCGTATAGCCATTGGTCTCGATCGCACTCACGCCGGCCGGGTGGAGGGTGTCGAGGTTCGGATGAGGGACAAGGCGCTCGAGGTGATCGCCGTGGCCCGAGACGGCTCGGACCTGGAGCTGGAGGTGTTTTCCGCGCTGCAGCGCGCGGACCTGGCTGCGGATGCGCTGGGCCTGCCTGTTGAGGTAGTGCAGGCGGTGCCTGTTTGAGGCAGGCGACCAAGACTTTTACGTGTTTCGGTGGAGACTGCACCGTCTCGGTGGAGGGCAGCGGTCCCTTGGGGCCGCCGGAGGACGCCGTGGTGGTCATCAGGGACGAGATGCTCGACTGGCACGCCGTCTTCTCCAGGTTCAAGCCCGAGAGCGAGCTGACGGCGCTCAATTCCAGCGCCGATGCCGATGTATCGGTGACTCCGTTAATGGCTCGGTTCGTCGAGGCGGCCCTTGGCGTCGCGCAGATGACGGGTGGGCTGGTGGACCCGACTCTGCTGGATGAGATAGAGGCAGCCGGCTACAAGGCCGATCACCTCAGGGCCACCGTGGCATTGCCGCTGGCTCTGGCTCTGGCGGGAGAGCGCTCTCCGGCCACCTCGAGCCCGTCACCTCGCTGGAAGGAGGTAAGCGTTGATCCGTCCGGACCGACGGTCAGCCGGCCTCCGGGAGTACGTTTTGACGGCGGCGGTGTGGTCAAGGGCCTGTTCGCCGACCACGCGGCCGACAGACTGTCCGAGTACGCCGCGTTTGTGGTCGACTGTGAGGGCGACATGCGGGTCGGCGGCTCGGCGGGCGCGATCCAGTTGGTAGCCGTCGGCAACCCGTTTAACGGTCGGCTGTTGCACGAGTTCTCGCTCAGCGGTGGCGCGGTCGCCACCGCTACGATCGCCAAGCGCAGCTGGTACGCCGCAGGTATGAGGCCAGCCCACCACCTGCTGAACCCTTGCACCGGCCGCCCCGCTTACAGCGGCGTAGTGCAAGTGAGCGCGCTGGCGCCCACCGCGGTGGAGGGCGAAGCGCTGTGTAAGGCGGCTTTGCTGAGCGGCCCCGACTCCGCGCCACGGTGGTTGGAGCACGGCGGGGTGATCCTGCTGGACGACTCCTCGACTCTAGTAGTTTGAATCTAGACCCGATTGATTCGACCCCCTAAGCCTTTAGAGGATTAGAAAGAACTTGTTCTAAGTATAGAAAGTTTCGCGCAATTTTTCCGGGAACCAGCCGATTAGGTACTGGTAAGAGTTCTAATCCTGGAAGAAGAGGGGCGAGAAGATGTTCGGGCCAACCTTTAAATCAACGTCGGGCAAGATGGCGGGCGCCGTGCTGGCGCTCATCGGCATGGTGGGCGGATGGACGCTCACCGCAGAGTTGGGCGGTTTCCAGCTTGCCTCCACCGGCTCGGTCTCGGCGGCCGTGCCCGGCTACCACCCCGGCGTGGCGCTGGACTTTCCACGAGCAGTCCTCGCTGCGCAATCGAGTCCGCAGTCCGGCCCCACAGAGACGAAGGTCGAGAACGTCGGCAGCCTTGAAGTGTCTTACGAGGTGCCGGTGGCTGCGGCTCCGCCGGCCCTGCCCCCGGCTCCTCAGTGCGTGGAGGAGCTCACGTCGACGGTGGCCGCACTGACCTCCTCGGTTGCCGGCATTGTCACTGCGGAGCACGCAGCCGGCGCCCTGACTCAGGTAAATGCTTTGGGGGAGGCCGCAAATGCTTGCGCCCAGCAGGTATCGGCGCTGGGCTCGGCGGGCATGGACCAGCTTGCGCAGGTCGGGCAGCAGCTCAACGGACTGGTAGGCACCATCGGGGCGCTTCCCCTGTTGCCCCCGACGCCGGCCCCGCCGGCCACCGATGAGCCCGCGAGCCCCATGGACAAACCGATCGAGACGACGCTGGAGATGGTCGGCAAAGGGCTGGACGTGACCTTGGATGTCGTCAACGGCGTGACCGGCGAAACCGGAGGCTTGCTCGGCGGTTTGCTCAATCTCGGACGGGAGCGTTAGGCCATGAACTTCAATCGATTCGGCGGCGCGGCGTTCGGACATCAAGTCAAGGCAACAGGCACCGACTGGCACAAGGGAGTCGTGGGCAGGTTCGCAATCATAGCGGCGCTGTTGATGGCCGGAATCGGCACTGGAGCGGTGATCGGTTCCGTACAGGCCGCCCAGCTCGCCCTCGAGGCGGAAGAACCGCACAGCACGTTGGCCGGTGTGGGCGACCCCGATCCCGTAAGGATCGGCGGATTGGAAATCGAGGACTCCGGCAGAGACCAGGTCGATCCGCAGTCCACGCAGGCGGCTTCACCCAAGGCGACCGCCAAGAAGCCGGCCTCCGGTACTGCGCCAGCGCCGAGTTCGCCGAATGCCGTCTACACCCCGGTTTACGGACAGGCGCCACCGGCGACGGCCGTAAACTGCGACCGGCTGGACGACAAGAAGATCTACTGGTTGCTGGATTTGGTAGCCAAGACGAAGGCGGCCAACCCCGATCAGGCTGCCGTGGCCGACCACATCGACGCCAAGCTGCGGGCGCAGCTCGGCCAGAACATATGCGCGGAAGAGGCACAGATTTACATCGGCGCCATGTGCAACGACCCGGGCGTAAGGAACTTCATGCACCTGATGGTCAAAGAGCTGCCGTTCTTCGTCCGTCCGATGGTCGGCGACCCGTGTGCCCAAGATCTGGTGGCGGCGGCGGACCGCTGGTTGTGACACCGTCTAGACCGCTAGCAGCCTCCGCCGGGGGAAGGCCGGTTCGGTATGGACGGATCGACGACCTCTACGTGGACGTGGGGCCAGTGCACCTGTCCGGTGGTGAGCTCGTCGACCTGTGACTCAAAAGCCAGCCGGGCGGGACGAGGGGCTACGACGGTGGTGCCTGCGATCACCCGGTCGCCTTTGGCCACGTTAATGCCGGCCATGTGGAGCATCTTGACCTCCCAACCGGGGTGCGCCTCGGGCTCGATGACCACGAAGTAGTCGGTGTAGTCGCAGTACAAGACGTAGCTGCCGCTGCGGATGACCGTACCGGTCACCACCGAGCGGATCTCCCCAGCCGGATCAGAGACTATGTCGGCCGCGCTTCGAGAGCCGGTTGAGCGCTCCCTGCTTTGCAGCGTCACAGGTGCCGCCGCCGTAGGCAGCGCATCCATTTGGCGAGCGCCGTCGTGGTTGGCCTCGTGAAATGCGACCCGCTCCACTCTTTGGGACGGGTGCATCAAAAAGATGCCGCCCACCGTGGCGAACGGAGTCCAATTCTGCTCGCTAACCTGCCGGATCCGCGGCGCCGGGGGAGCCGGTTCGGGGGAAGCCGGCGCGACCTCTTGCGGCGGCGCGGGGTGGGCGTCCTCAGCCGAGGCGGGGGTCGAGTCGGGGTCCGGGGAACAGGAAGTGGACAGCAGGATCAGTGCCGCAAAGAGCGCACCACCGGCGCGGACTCCGACTCCTGCTCGACGGCCTACCGGGGAGGCAAAAGGCACCCAACTATAGTAAGCGAGGATCGTGCTGCTAGCCTGTTAGCAACGCAAACGAAAGGTCGCGCGGTGGACGATGATGACCTGTGGGACAGCTTGGGGGATGCGGATCGCAACCGCGCCAATCGGATGACGGTCGAGTCGATCCAGGTGATGGCCGCCGGACTTGCTCACATCTTTCGGGGCGACGTAGACAGCGCCAACGAAATCTTCGGTCAGCTGAGCCGCAACGCCGCGGATCAGGCGATGAACGCCAACGCCTTCGCCGTCGCCGTCGTAGAGTACTGCGCCAGGAAGCTCGACCAGGACCCCATCGAACTACTCGAGGAGATGGCCCGCCGGGCGGCTCTTTTGCGCGAATCTCTTGAAGACGACGACCTGTAGGCGGGCCGGCCTGCAACCTGAATGAGCCAACGCAAAGGCTGGACCTCGGGGCTGGTCGGCTGGATCCACCCTGCGGTAGTCCCCCCCGCTCTGCTGGCCGTTGCGGCCGGCTACGCCCAGTTTGTCGCCACCGCCTCGCTGGCCGATGTGGCGACCGGGTTTGGCATCTCCTCCTCCGAGGGGGACCAGCTTCGCCTGACCGGCACCACGCTGGGGGTGGGCCTCGCGGTGATCCGGCTCGGTTCCCTGGCCGCCCTTCCGCTGGCCAGCCGCGCCGACCGCGCCGGCCGGAGGATGTTGATCCTGATCTGCACCGTGCTCGGCCTGTCGCTCACCGCCGTTGCGGCGGTGGCGCCGGCCTTTTGGGTGTTCGTCGCCATACTGGCGCTGGCCCGGCCCCTGCTGTCGGCGGCCAACGCGGTGGCGGTGGTGATCTCGGCGGAGGTGACCCGCAGCGCCGAGAGATCCAAGGCGGTGGCTCTGGTGGGTGCGGCCTATGCGGTGGGGGCAGGACTTACGGTGCTGCTGAGGGCGGTTTTGGGCGACAGCCTGGGCTTTCGCCCGCTGTTCGCGTTGGCTTTGGTGCCGATGGTGATCATCCTGTTGTATGCGCGGCGGCTGACCGAACCGGACCTGTTTCGTAATCTGCCGGCACAATCACTGCCGAGCGCACGCTTTTTGCTCTCCCCGGTGCCCCGGGCCTGGCGGGGCAGGCTCGGCCTGATATGCCTTTTGACCGGTGCGGCGGCGCTGGTGACCGGGCCGGCCAACACCTTCGTTTTCTTCTTTGCAGAGACGGTGCAAGACCTGGACCCGTCGGTGATGGCGCAGGCGGTGCTGGCGGCAGGCCCGCTGGGCCTGGCGGGGCTGATCGCCGGCCGGTGGACCGCCGACCACCTCGGCCGCCGGGTGAGCGCTGCGGTGTCCCTGACGGCGGTAGCGGCGGCCGCGGTGGTCACCTACACCACGGGGCCCGCCGGCGTGGTGGCGGGCTATCTCGGTGCGATGTTCGCGGCGTCGGTGTACACGCCGGCGTCCGGGGCTTTGGGCACGGAGCTGTTTCCCACCGCGATGCGCTCCACGGCCGCCGGGTGGATCACCGCCTCGGGGGTAATCGGCGCAGTCGCCGGATTGGCGCTGTTCGGGTACCTGGCCGATACCGCGGGCAGCTACGGCCGGGCGTCGATCCTGATAGCGATACCCGTCATGCTGCTGAGCGTGCTGTACGCAAGGCTCCCGGAGACCAGGGGCAAAGAACTGGACTCCGAGGACCTGCCGATGGGCCCGATTCAGCTGTGACACGGCGCGGGCACAGATCCGCGTGTTGTACGGGGTCCGCACCATGGGTCCTTCCGGTAGACGGGCAGGGCTGCTAATAGAACATGCGCGCCGCAGGCGCTCCGATTCCCGGGGGGATCCGGGGGCGAAGCCCCTGGACTAGGTGTTGGCGCTTATCCGGGGACCGACGCCTTGGATCTGCCCTTCTTCTTGGCCAGCTTGCGCCATTCCGCCAGCCGCTTCCGGGCGGTCTGGGAGTGGGGGTGGGCCTCGCCCAGAATGCGGACGGTGTCGGCGAGGACCGCTTCCTGGAGATAGGCGGCATACCCGATCTCACCGGCCGACCGGTAGTAGTAGGCGATGTTGCTCCGGTGGATGAGGGTGTCGGGTGCGTCGGGGCCAAGCGTCTGCTCGAGCTGGTCAAGCGACTGAAGCTCCCGTACCAGCATGCCGCGGATGGGTTCGAGCAACCCCTCGGGCGCGGGACCGGCTTCGGCGGCCGGTTCCTCGGCTTCTTCTAGCTCGAAGGTGGGCTCTGCAGGCGCCGACGCGGGGGCTGCTGCGGCCTCCGGCTCTGTCGTCGCTTTTTCTTGTGCCGGCTCTAGGTCGGGCTGGGGCGCAATCGACCAGTCCGCTGCTCGCTCTGGCTCCGGCTCCGGCTCCGGCTCCTGGTAAGCCTGCGGTGCGCTCGACAATTCCTGCGCCGGTTCGGGTTCCGGGGTAGCGTCCCGCTCCGGTTGCGGCGTCGATGTTTGCTTCTTGGTCCTCTTCGGCGTCCTCGTAGGTTTCCGGGCGGGTTCTTCAACCGGCCGGGTTGCGCTGGTGACGGTCACGGGGTGAGGGCGGTCGGCCGGCCAGCGAATGATGCCCGACTGTGGTGACAGGGCCGCCATGTCCAGTGCAGGTTGCCGGTCCGATGGTTCGTCAACGTTTGATCCGTCAAGCTTGCCGCCGACTGTCCGGCTC
>JBBDRQ010000019.1:0-1748 GCA_040905365.1 Actinomycetota bacterium | reverse complement strand
ATAACGCCTTCGTCTTCTGCACCGCCGATGGCCCGGACCGCCATCGCCGCACCGTCGCCTAGCGGGTCGCCAAACAGCCGGGACAAGTTCTCGAGCGCCTCGGTCGTCACGTCGCCAGCACGCTCATCATTACGTAGCAATCGGAGCCGTGCGGCGAGGTCCTCGGTGGGGGTTGCCCGCAGCAGTCGGAACACGTCGAGAGCATCCTTGTCCCGGACACGGTCATTGCGGTCGAAACGCTCGGCAATCTTGTGGACCTTGGCGACCAACAACGCACCCGCACCCGCGACCCAGATGGGCACACTCCGGTCGTCCGCATCGTCGAGAGCGCCGATGGCGTGCCGCTCGCGATCGATCAGTGCACCTTCAAGCCCCTTTGCCCGGCGAGCCGCCCTTCTGCCATGCACACCGAGATCAGCTCCACGCCGTCCCGGTCCTGCAAGCAACTCCGGTACCATCAGGTCGATCTTGATGCCGTCCGGACTCAGCCATCCGCCCGGATGCTCGCCGGCGAGAAAGCCCGCCGCCCCGAGAAGCTCACCCAACAGCGGTACATCGGAAAGGTCGTCCGGTGAGATCGTGAAGTCGGCATCGGTGGTGTACTCGGCAACCGCCAAGTTGGCGTCGCCGGTGTGAAGATAGATGGCCTGGGCTCCGACAAGCACTACGGCATCTGACTGGGAACCAAGCGCCTCGACGGCATCGAGCAGCGCCGCACGCGCACGAACGTACAGATGATCAAGCACGCCACTGGTCCTCGTTGAGGCGCATCCAGCCCAGGAGCTCGATTCCCTCCGACGGCTCCCGGCCCCGGCCGCTAAGCAGGTCCGCGGCTAGTTGGGAGGCAGCGACAACGGTCGTGCGATCGCGCGTCGTCGTTCGCTCAAACACGACTGGATCGAACGGTTCAACCAGCACCACATTGGCGCCGGGATCGGCCGGGCGAAGGCGCAGCGCCTCGCCAGATCGGCCAACGTCCTGCACATACACGGCTATCTGTCGAGCCGGCGCAATTGGCGCGAAACGCTGCGCGGCCGATGCGCCGGTGACCGCATATAGCCATTCCCCCTTAGCGAGCTGTTGCTCAACTGCCGGAAGTCCACGGGGCTCAAGGTAGTACTCAAGCCGGTTGGTGCGAGCGAATTCGTAGTCCTGGGTCCAGCGCCGAAGGACCCTCTCCCAGTCAAGATCAACAACGTCGCCACGATCGCCGCGGGTCACCAACCCGTCCCGATCCAGAAGACTCAGGGTTCGGGATAGAGATCCAAGCGGTACCGACGCGCGCTTGGCGAGATCACGCACACCGTACGGTGGCCGGAAGTCGACCAGAGCCCGGACAGCTCGGCCGGCAGCCCGCCCCCGAAGCGACTGAAGCGTGTCGTCGGCCGGCCACGGATTCTTCGCGGCACCCTGACGCTCCACAAAGATGCCGGGACGATCGGCCACCAATCGAAGGTTGCCTGTGCTGTCGGCGTAGCTAATGCCTCGGTCGGCTAACGCGCCACGAATCGTGGGAGAAAGAAACGGGGCAGCAGCAAGAGGGAGCGCCGGTCTTTGGCTCAGCCGGGCGATCATGTCGTCGATCTGACGACCGAGCAACTCTCGCTTAGACTCGACCGCGAAAATCGCGCTCTGGCCATCGGGACTGCGCAATTCCCACTCCGCATCCGCGCTTCCATCGGGTAAGGTGCGGCGGCTACGCAGCGTCCAACCCGGAGGGAGAACCCCGGTGACAAGACCTTCTATCG
>JBBDRQ010000018.1:0-1783 GCA_040905365.1 Actinomycetota bacterium | reverse complement strand
GCCTAAACGAAGCGGTTCCTCAAAACCGGGCCAGGCCGGACCTCCCCCGGAGGAACCGGATCACCAATTGATGTTACATAAGACAGTGTGTTAATTACAACCCCCGGCCGGCCGGGGGGCGCGGACCCGGGTGAGCCGCGACGTACGTCGAGGTTGAGAGGGACCTCGACGAGATAAGCTGGGGTTGTGCTGCTCATAGAACAGGCGCTGCACAGGCGTTCGGACTAGTGCCCCGTTGAGGCCCTGCCTGTTGGTCTTCGCCGCCGGCCGAGGCACCCGGATGCGGCCGCTGACCGATCACCTACCCAAAGCCATGCTGCCCATCCTCGACGTCCCGCTGATCGATTTGGTGCTTAGCCGGGGCGGCTCGGTCGACTGGGCCGAGCGCTTCGTCAACCTCAGCGGCCCGCTGCCGCAGCTTCGCGAGCACCTGACGCAAAACCATTGCGACGTCACGACCTTGCAGGAGGGGCCGGGCCCGATCGGCCAAGCCGCCACGCTGCAGCGGCTGCTCCCCCAGCTTGCCCAAACCATCCTCACCTACAACTGCGACCTGGTCGCCGACCTGGATCCGGCGATGCTGCTGGCCCGGCACGCCGAAGGCAAAAAGTCGGCCACCCTGGCCGTACAGCGGGTTGCATCCGGAGCCGACTTCACCGGCCAAGACGGCGCCCTGCGCCTGGTCGATCGCCGCCGGGAAAACGCCCCGGGTTTTGTCTTCCTGGGCGCCGCGTGCTTCGATAGAAACCTACTGGACACGCGGCTGGACGGGTCAAGCCCTGCCGGGTTGACCGAAGCTCTGCTGCGGCCGGTGATCGACACCGGCGATGTAGTGCTGGTAGAGCACGCCGGCTACGCCCGGGACGCCGGAACCCCGGCGAGCTACCTGGCGGTCAACCTGGATGCGCTGCACCCGGAACGGCTGCGGATCGACACGCCGGGCACCATCTCCCCGCAAGGCTGGTACCTGGGGCCGGGATCTAGCACCGGCACTGCACCGGGCAAGGGTGCGGTCCTGCTGGCCGGATCTCGCATCGAGAAGGGCGCGAAAGTCACGGACTGCGTCGTCTGGCCCGGCTGCACCGTCCCCTCAGGGGCCCGCGCGTCGGGCGGCATTTGGTTCTTGGACCGCTTCCTGGGGGTTTGAGCCAAGTACGCGGCAGGATAAGTTAATCGTCGTCTTCGCCGTCATCGTCTTCGAGCGGCCGCCTCCCGCTGCCCTCTACAGGCCCAGCAGCCTTGTTTCGCCGCGCAGCGACACCTGATTGGGGCTGGTCGGCCCCGAGTGCTCGATTTGAAGCACGCCGGCGTAGGATCCCTGCGACGGAGGGTTGAAGGTCACGACCATCTCACACTCGGCCTGCGGCTCGATCCCGCCCGCAACCAGGCAGTCGGCAGCCTCAACCGAGAACGCAGCCTCGTCTCCGGTTATCGAGGCCTCGTCGATCACCAGGTACTCGTTGCCGCTGTTGATCACAGTCACCGACTCCCTAGCCTCGTCTCCGGTTCCCACGCTGCCGAAGTCGATGCTCTTAGGAGCGATGACCGCCTGCGGCTCAATGCGTTCGGACCCCGAAGACCCGGATCCGGTTGTGGAAGAAGAGCTGGTCTGTTCCGGGGACGGCTCCTCGACCGGCTGGCCGAAGTTCTGCCCGAAACCGCCCATGAAAAAGGCAATTATGGTAGCGGCGCCGGTCAGGATAGCGGCCAGACCGGCGATCACCCCGGGGAGGGTCGCCCAAAACGATGGCTTCTCAGACACGTCCACAAGCTTACCCGGGAT
>JBBDRQ010000017.1:0-11447 GCA_040905365.1 Actinomycetota bacterium | reverse complement strand
TTTGGCGGCCTGATCCGACATCCGCACCAGTTTCCACACTTCATATCCCCCGTAAGCAAAGCCCGCGGTCACCCCCGCCAGCACGCCCCAGGGGGCGTTCCCCGTTTTTTCGTCCCAGCGATGCCCCAGCCAGGAGAAAATCCCCATGGCAATAGCAAAACTGCTGCCCAGCAGAATCGCCGGCGACATCCCTTTAGTCGAGTTTACTGTCGTGCGGTGACTGCGCAGAAACAATCCCTGCTTTTTTTTCTTTTCGGGTTGAGGTGAGTTCATCCCTCTTCTCTAAACCATGCAGACCCGCCATCAAGCGCTGAATGATGAAAAGCGATTGACAAAATCCGCCATTCCCGTCACCTTTTCCTAGATTCTTAGAACGACACCTGTTTATGAAACTATTAAACTATAGCTCCCGGTGCTGACCCCATGGCCCAATCCCTTTATCACGGACGAAGACTTTCCGATCAGGTTCGCACCCGGCTGACAGAGGATGCCGTCAAGGCGCGCCTGGCCCCGAGAACGCCCGACGAGGTTCCGCTCCCCCCCCGCCTCCCGGCTGCCAACCTTTTCACCCCCGAAGGTCTCGCCCGCCGCAGAGAATTTCTGAAGGAAACCTATGGATTCAACCTGAAGGCCCTCGACGGCGAAAGCCCGCCAGCGCCCGTCGCCCTTCGCGGCAACATCGAAAATCATATCGGCTTCGCCTCCATGCCCCTGGGGCTGATCGGTCCCCTGCGTATCAACGGCCTCAATGCCCGCGGGGATTATCTCATCCCCCTGGCCACCACAGAAGGCGCCCTCGTCGCCTCCTACCACCGCGGCGCTCACGTACTCTCCCTCTCCGGCGGTGTCAGCGCCTGCTGCCTGGCGGAATCGCTCTCCCGCGCCCCGGGCTTTGTCTTTCAAACCCTCACCGAAGCCCTCGGATTTATGGACTGGGTGGTCCATCACGCGGAGGAGTTCCCCCCGATCATCGCTGAAAGCACAGACCACGGCCACCTCCTCGACATCAAACTTTCAAGCTGCGGAACCCTCGTCTACCTCATCTTCGAGTACGAAACAGGCGATGCCGCCGGACAGAACATGGTCACCCTCGCCACCGACCGCATCTGCCGCCACATCGTCGAACACACGCCCTACCCGCCACAACGCTGGTATGTGGAGGCGAACCTTTCCGGAGACAAAAAAGCCAGTATGCTTTCCTTCCAAAGCGCCCGCGGCAAAAAAGTCGTGGCCAGCGCCATCGTCCCCGCGCGGTTGACCCGGCGTTTTCTGCATTGCGAGCCGGAGGAAATAGCTGAATACTGCCAAATTTCCGCTCTCGGCGGCATTCAGAGCGGCACCATTGGCGTCCAGGGTCACTACGCCAACGCCCTCGCGGCCCTGTTTATAAGTTGCGGCCAGGATGCCGCCTGCGTGGCCGAGGCCTCGGTGGGCATCACCCAAATGCGGGTCAATGAGCAAAACGAACTTGAGGTCTCCGTCACCCTGCCCAACCTCATCGTCGGCACCGTCGGCGGCGGCACCGGTCTCCCCTCCGCCAAAGCCTGTCTGGAAATGATGGACTGCTACGGAACCGGAAAAGCCCGAACCTTCGCCGAAATCTGCGCCGCCACCGTGCTGGCCGGCGAACTCTCCATCATCGCCGCCCTCGCCTCCGGTGAATTTGCCTCCGCCCACGCCAAATACCGCCCGGCCAAACCAAGTTCCTCCGCCCCGTGAACCCGTCCCCGGCCATCTCCGATCAGCTTGCACAAGAGGTGGTCTTCGACGCCATCCGCTACGCCAACTGCTGGGAGGATGGGGACCTCCTTCTCCAGGCCTTAAACCCCGCTCCCGGCAAACGCATTCTCTCTATCGCCTCCGCCGGGGATAACAGCCTGCTCCTCCTCTCCCGCGGCACCGAAGTCGTGGCCGCCGATCTCAGCGCCGCCCAACTGGCCTGCACCGAACTGCGCTGTCAGGCGATCTGCGCTCTGGACGATGACGAAGCCCTGGCCTTTTTCGGTTTCTTCCCGGCTTCCGACCGATCCCGAACCTATCAGTCCCTCCGCGACCGACTCAGCCCTGCCGCCCGCGCCTTCTGGGACGCTCATCCCGGGGACATCCGGAACGGGATAATCCACGCCGGAAAATTTGAACGCTACTTCCGGCTCTTCCGCCGCCGTATCCTGCCCCTCTCCCAATCCCGTTCGCGTGTCAACGCCCTCCTCACCCCCGGACGCAGTCACGAAGAACACGAGACCTTTTTCCGAACCACCTGGAACCACTGGCGCTGGCGGCTGCTGTTCCACGCCTTTTTCAACCGACGGGTCATGGGCCGCGCCGGCCGCGACCCCGCTTTTTTCAATCAGGTGCAGGGTTCTGTCGCACACCGCATCCTCGCCCGCTGCGAACACGCGCTGGTCACCCTCGATCCCGCCGCCAATCCCTGGCTGGGCTACATTCTCACCGGAAACTTCACCCACCCCCTGCCCGCCTGGACCCATCCCGACACCCTGGCCGGCATCCGCACCCACGCCCACCGCCTTCATCTCTTCCACGGCGGCATCGAGGATGCCGCCGCCGCGCACGGTGCCGAAGGCTTCGACGGTTTCAACCTTTCCGATCTGTTTGAATACCTGACACCCGATGCAACTGAAACCCTCTACACCCAACTCATCGACACCGCCCGCCCCGGCGCGCGCCTGGCCTACTGGAACCTCCTCGTCCCCCGCGCCCGCCCAGCCTCCCTGCACGACCGCGTTCAACCCCTCACCGACCTCGCCGCCGACCTCCACGCCCGCGACCGCACCTTTTTCTACTCCGCCTTCCACGTCGATGAGGTCCGCCCATGAGTGAACTCACCGGCGCCACTCTGGCCGCAGGATTTTTCGTGTTCTGGCTTCTCCTCGTGGAGACCGCCTCCCGCCGCAAAATTCTCGGACCCGAAGCCGGACGCAAGGCCCTGCATCTCGGGGGCGGACTGGGCTGCCTGGCCTTCCCGTTACTGGTGGAGTCCCCCATCACCGTCCTCCTGCTGGCCCTTGGTTTTGCCTCCGTCTTCGCCTGGGGCGAACGCGGGGCCCTCGCATGCCTCAGCCGCGTCTCCCGCCACAGCCGCGGCGGCATTTATTTCCCCTTCGCCGTGGCCGGAGTTTTTTGGCTCACCGCCGACCGACCCGGACTCTACCTCGCCTCCATGCTGGTGCTCACCCTTTCTGATGCCGCTGCCGCTCTCGCGGGGGCCCGCTTCGGACGTTTCCACTTCCGTGTCGGCGGGGTTGCCGAGCACAAAAGTCTCGAAGGCTCTTTCATGTTTTTTGTCATCAGCCTCCTCGCCATCATCCTCCCCCTGCGCCTGCTCGACGGACTCGACCTTCCCCACGCCTTTCTCGCCGCCCTGCTCACCGCAACTCTGCTCACCGGCGTGGAGGCGGTTTCCATCGCCGGCCGCGACAACCTCTACGTCCCCATGGCCGCCGCCTTTATTCTCCTGAAGGTCGTGAGCAAACCCGTCCCAGAACTGCTGCTGCAAACCTTCAGCCTGCTCGCCCTGTTTACACTGGTTTTTCTCTTCAACCGCCGCATGCTCCGCACCCAAGCCCTCGTGACAATTTTTCTCATGGTCTACGCGGTCTGGGCCCTCGGCTCCATCGACTGGGCCGTGCCGCTGCTCACCGCCTCCGCCGCCTTTGCGGTGTGCTTCGAAAAAACCGGAGCCACCCAGCGCGCCACCCGCGTCTACCGCCGCATGACCCTCCTCGCCGCCCCGGCCGTGACCACCGTGCTCATCGCCAACCTCACCGGCATCTTCTCCTTTGCCTTCGCTCCCTACCTCGCCGCCATCCTTGTTCCCCTGCTCTGGGGCGTGCAGCGCCAGGGAACCGCCCACGCCGACGAAGCCCTCCCCACCCTGGCACCCCGCCGCCTCCTGTTGATGTTCCTCATCGGCCTCGCCGTCCTCGCCTTTCCCCTCTTTCGCGGACTCCATCCCGATCCCATGGCGGTGTTGATACTGACCGCCACCGTCGGCATCACCCTGTGGCTGGGCTGGAAAGCCAACACCCGCCTCCCCACCTTCCGGGGCGGACGCGGGGTCCTCTTCACCACTCTCGCCACCATGCTGATCCTCGCCGGACTTCAAACCAACCGCTGCCTCGCCTGCTGGCGGCCCGGTCTCTGGGCCGATCAGTATGACCGCGAAGCCGATGTCCTCTTTCCGCTTCAAGCGCATTGGCTCCAGCATATCGGAGGTCCCGAATGCAACTAAAGACCTGCGCCGCATCGGACCCCGTCCCCGAAGCCTTTTTCCAACTTCCCCGCGAACTCGCGGTCGAAGATCCCCACGCCCTGCCCCCCGACCCTGCCGCCGAAACCTCCGCCCTCCGCGCCGTCAACGCCCGCCTCACCTGGATCGAAGACAACGGCATCCCCCTCGCCCGCTGTGCCACCGGACTCCGCCCCGACCCCCACACCGCCTGGATCGGTCACTTCGCAGCCCGCAACCATCCCGAGGCCGTCACCCAACTCTTTTCCGCTGTCGAAGGCGATCTCCAGTCGCAAGGTGTCCGCCGCATCTTCGGTCCCCTCAACGCCGACACCTGGCATGACTACCGCCTGAACCTCAATCCCGCCGCCGCCCCGCCCTTCCTCCGCGAGCCATGGAACCCGCCCTATTATCCAAAACTCTGGGAGCAAAACGCCTACCCTATCTGCGACCGCTATCACACTGCCCGCATCCGCGATCTTCCCGCCGCCCTGGAGCGCCTTTCGCCGTTTCTCCGTCGCCTCAAACGCCAGGGCTGCACCCTCACTCCCCTGAACCCGCGCGCATTTCCCGCCGAACTCGACCGCCTCCACGCCCTTTCGTTGAACATCTTCAATGACAACCCACACTACACCCCCATCGATGCGGACGCCTTCCACGCCCTCTACGCCCGCACCCGCTCCCTCCTCCTTCCCGACCTTTGCCTTTTCTGCCGCGATCCACGCGGAAACGACGTCGGGTTTGTCTTCGCCTATCCTGACGACATCGCCGCCGTTCGCGCCATGCGCGGTCAACGCACCCTCCCCGCCCGCCTCCGCTTTCTGGTGAACCGCCGCCGTGACCGCCTCTGCATTAAATCCCTCGGCTGCACCCCCGAAACCCGCGGCACCGGCGTCGGCCCCGCCCTCATGGCCGCCGTCCTGCAAGTCGCGATCCGCCGCCGCTTCCCCGAAGCTCTCATGTGCCTCATGCACGACGATAACGACTCCCGCCGCCTCGACGGCGGCACCTCCGAACCCTTCCGCGAATACGCCCTCTACGCCAAGGACCTCACCCCGTGAACATTGTCCTCCATCTGCAACGCCAGGCCTCCGCGCACCCCGACCGCCCCGCCCTCCTTCCCCCGAATGGACCCGCCGTCACCTTCGGCCAACTCTGGGACCAGGTCTGCCGCATGTCCGCCGCTTTCCGCGCCGCCGGTCTGCACCCCGGTGACCGCGTCGTGGTCATGATCCCCATGTCCACCGACCTCTACGCCACCCTCCTCGGCCTCATCAAAATGGGCGCGGTCGCCGTCTTTGTCGATCCCTGGGTCGGCATGTCCCGCATCGCCGCTTTTGCCGCCTTCGCCGAACCGGCCGGATTCGCCGGGGTCCCCGCCGCTCATTTCCTGCGCCTCTTTCACTCCGAACTGCGTACTCTCCGCGTCACCCTTACCCCCGGCCGACGCCTCGGCGCCTTTCCGGCCTCCCTCACCCTTTCCGAAGCCCTGCGACACAATCCCGATCCCGAAATTTTCACCCCCGACGGTCCCGGGGATCCCGCCCTCATCACTTTCACCAGCGGTTCCAGCCAAACCCCCAAAGGCGCCAACCGCACCCACGGTTTTCTCGAAGCCCAATATCAGGCCCTCCGCCGCGCCCATGCCATCCGCGACGACGATGTCGATATGCCGCTCTTTCCCGTCTTCGCCCTCCGCAATCTCGCCGACGGCATCCCCTCCGTGATCCCCGATGTCGATTTCCGCCGCATCGCCAACGTCCGCCCCGAACGCATCCTCCGTCAAATCGCCGCCCACCGCGTCACCACCTGCACCGCCTCCCCCGCCTTCCTGACCCCGCTGATCCTAAGCGGCAGCGACCCCGGCCTGCGCCGTGTCCTCACTGGAGGAGCCCCCGTCAGCAACGACACCCTCCGCGACTGGCAACGCGCATGGCCCCACACCCAAATCGACATCGTCTACGGCTCCACCGAAGCCGAACCCGTAGCCTCCGTGTCTCTTCCCGAACGCCTCGCCGCCGATCCGCTACGAGCCGGTGCCTGTCTCTGCGGGTCCCCGGTGGACGGACTCAGGGCCCGCCTCATCCGCATTCAGCCTGACCCCGTCGAGTTCACCTCCTGGACCGGCCTCGCCCCCCTCGAAAACGACTCCGGCGAACTGGTCGTCAGCGGCGAACATGTCTGCCGCGACTACTTCCGTAATTCCGACGCCGTGCGGGAGTGCAAATTCACCGACGACACCGGCACCTGCTGGCATCGCATGGGCGACACCGGCCTGTTCGATTCCCAAGGCCGCTTTTGGCTCACCGGACGGGTTCACAACTGCTGCTTCCGTAACGGACGACCCCTCCTCTTTCAGGAACTGGAGGCCCGCGCCGCCCCCTTCTTCCCCGATGTGCCCCGCCTCGCGGTCCTCGAATGGCACAACAAGCTTCTGCTGGTCCTGCAGGGCCGCGCCCCCCGGCAAGCCCCCGTCCCGCTCGACGATCTCCGCGCCGCCGACGTGCCGATGGACGCTCTCTACTGGCATCCGCGCCCTCTCCCCCTCGATCCCCGCCATCAATCCAAGGTCGACACCCGCCGAATCCTTCACCACATCGACCGCCATCCCCCGAAGTTTGAAACCCCATGACCCCGCCCGCGCCCCTCACCGCTTCGGATCCATTCCCCCGCCGCTTCCGCGCCTATCTCCGCGAACGCTTTCCCCTCGGTACCCATCTCAGCATGGTGGTGATCTACTTCCTCGCCAACCAGTTCCTCGCGCAGCGGCTCCTGCAACCCGACGCCCCTCTCGTTATCGGCCCCTTCACCGCACTGGGTATGCTGTTTTTGCTCTGCATGTTCTTCCACCTCCGCGTCTTCGACGAACACAAGGACGCCAACCTCGATTTGCGTCACTATCCTGACCGACTGCTCTCCCGCGGAGTCATCACCCTCGCCGAACTCCGCACGGTCGCCGCCGCCGCCATCGCCATCGAACTCCTCAGCGGCCTGCTCAGCAGTCCCGCCGCCCTCCTGGCGGTTGTCATCAGCCTCTTCTTTTCCTGGGTGCTTCTGCGCGAGTTTTTCGTTCCCGCCTGGCTGCGCGCCCGCTTCATGCTGTACGCCGTGGCCCACATGCTCATCATGCCCATGCTCACCGCCACCATTTTCAGTTTCACCACCGGTCGACCCTTCTGGGAGGCCCCCTGGCTGTTCTGGGCCTACGCGCTGGCGGACTTTTTCGCCTTCGCCAACTGGGAAATCTCCCGCAAAATCCGTTTGCCCGAAGACGAACTCCCCGGCGTGGACACCTACTCCCGCCACCTCGGTATTCGCGGATCCCTGCGGGCTCTGCATCTTCTCCGCCTGCTCAACACCCTGCTCGCCTGGCTCGTCGGCTGGTGCCTGGAACTCGGCCCCGCCTACGCCATCGCCGTGCTCCTCATGGCCGGTCTGGCCTCCATCGGCATTGTCCGCTTCACCCGTCAGCCCGACCGCGCCCGCGCCGCCCAGCTCGAACACTACGGCGGCGGCTACATCCTCCTCTTCTACCTCGTCCTCGCCGTCGCCCTCTGGCAGCAGCAAGGGTTCTAGAAACTGTCGGAGTTCCGCGTTTACGCGGATAGTCAACAGCGAAGCTTCAGCGAGCGGGGACCATGAGCAAAAAGGCCTCTTCATCAAATTGAAAGAGACCTCAAGCACCGCAGTCCCGGACCATAAATGGCCCTATGAGACTATCCGCGTAAACGCGGAACTCTGGCATTCCGAGCTTCACAGTTGAAAAATTTAGCTTGCAAAAGTGGCCATAGTGGCTACTTTTAACGAAGGAGAACAAAAATGGAAATTGGCGTCAAGTCTGTTAAAAATAATCTTGGGAAATATGGTCAGTTAGCCCATGAAGGGTCTTGCATCGTTGTGACGAAAAACGGGCGGCCCTGGTTTGATCTCGTTCCACATCAGATGCGGAAACGAAGGGTGGAACCCCTGGAGGGGGTCACGACTCTGATCAGTGAGGCGGATGCGACCGCCCCCCTGACCCCGGAGGATCTTCCAGGATGGACCTGATCCTTGACACCTGCGGTTCCTTGAAGAGTTGTCTGTTTCATCGGAGCTTTTCCTTGCCTCCACGCGCCTGCCAGACCACCATGCAGATCCGTTTGACCGTCTGATTGTGGCCTCGGCCCTACAATTTGGTTCGCCGGTGGTCACCTATGACAGACTCATCGCACTTTATCCTGTTGAGTGCCTGAAATAGTGAAACGGATACATAACCAGCCCCCTCCTGTGACATGCTCTACCACCCCAACGATTCTGGACCCCTCCCCACCCTCGGCGGCAACGGCCGCCAACTCCTGCACCTCCAACAACTCGGCCATCCCGTTCCTCCCTGGATTGCCCTCCCGGCGGAGGTCTTTCAGCAGATTCTCGAACAGAATGACCTCCCCGACTGGATTGCGGACCAACTCGCCGCCTTCACCCCGGAAAACGCGGCCTCTATCGCCGAAGCGATTCAAGCCCGCATCCGAAAACTCCCTTTCCCGTCCGAATTAATCCAGGCCTTAAGCAACGAACCGCTTCTGAAACACCCTGTCGCCGTCCGCTCCTCCGCCGCCGATGAGGACGGGAGCCACCACTCCTTCGCCGGTATTCACGAGAGCTATCTCAATCAGCGCGGACTCGAGGCCATACAGGCCCGCATCCGTGATGTCTGGGCCTCCGCCTATCAGGAGCGCGCCCTGCAATACCGCCACCGTCACGGACTCCCCCTGCATCCCGTCGCCATGGCGGTGCTCATCCAGCAACAAATCGATGCCGCCATCAGTGGTGTCGCCTTCACCGCCGACCCCGCCAGCGGCAATCCCCACGTCCTCCTCATCTCCAGCCTCTACGGACTAGGCGAAGGCCTTGTCGGCCGCGGCTTCCCCGCCGACCTCCACCGCATCGACAAGCAAACCCGCGACATCACCCCCGAACCCGTTGGAAAGCCCACCCAGCTCCGCTATCACGAAACCGACGGCATCGCGGAACGCCCCGTCCCCGCCGAACAACAGGCCGCACCCGCCCTGACCGGTGCCGATCTACGGCGCCTCATCCCCCTGCTCCTTTCGCTGGAATCCGCCTGCGGACATCCCCAGGATGTCGAATTCTGTCTTGATACCGACCGAAACCTCTTCCTCCTCCAGACCCGCAACATCACCACCGTCACCGACCGCGGTCCCGCCGCCGGGTTCAGGCAAATCTGGGACAACGCCAACATCATCGAAAGCTATTCCGGGGTCACCAGCCCCATGACCTTCAGCTTCATCCGCCACGCCTACACCGTCGTCTATCACTGCTTCTCCAGGGTCATGGGCATCCCCGCCAAAACCGTGACCGCCAATCGCGAGGTCTACGAAAACATGCTCGGCCTCATTCACGGACGGGTCTATTACAACCTCGTGAACTGGTACCGGCTCATCCGCCAGTTCCCCGGCTACGGCATGAACAAGCGCTATATGGAATCGATGATGGGCCTTCGCGACCGCTTCGATCCCGAATACGAAGCCCCGCCACCCTCCGCCTGGCGGCGATGGACCGTTGAAGCCCCCAAACTCTTCTGGCTGCTCCTGCGCATGTGCGCGCAATTCGCCCGACTTGACCGCGGCGTCACCCGATTCCAATCCCGCTTTAAGGATTGCTACACCCGCTGGGAAGCCCTCGACTTCCGCGCGATGCGCCCCCATGAACTCATGGCCGTGTACCGCGAAATGGAAACCCGCCTGCTCTGGAACTGGCGCGCCCCCATCGTCAATGATTTCTACGTCATGATCCACTACGGTCTCCTGCGCGGTCTTTGCCGCCGCTGGTGCGGCGACGAAGCCGGCACTCTGCAAAACGATCTCATCTGCGGTAACGGTGATATCGAAAGCACCGAACCCACCCGCATGTTGATGCGCATGGCTCTGGAGATCCGCAACCACCCCGCCTGGCACGAAACCTTCCAAACCCTCACCCACCACCAACTTGCCGATCGCGTGCCCCGCGATTCCGAGTTCGCTTCCTTACAGACACAAATGCAGATCTTTCTCGACCGCTACGGCTTCCGCTGCATCAACGAACTCAAACTCGAAGAGCCCTCCCTGCGCGAAACCCCGGAATTCGTTTACCAAATCCTGCAAAACTATCTGCGGATCGACCCCGAACTCCTCGACACCGACGCCATGGCCGCCCGCGAGGCCGCCATCCGCGCCACCGCCGAAACCCGCGCCGAAACCGCCCTGCGCGAGGGCTCTTTCGTCTGGCTGCGCCGACCCGTCTTCCGCCACGTCCTCCGCGCCGCCCGCAAAGGAGTCCGCAACCGCGAAAACATGCGCTTCGCCCGCACCCGCATCTACGGAGTCCTCCGCGAACTCCTTCAGGCCATGGGCCATCACCTCCATCAGGCCGGACAACTCGACGATCCCCATCACGTCTTCGACCTCACCATCGACGAACTTTGGGATTTCGTGAAAGGCACCGCCGTCACCACCGACCTCAAAGCCCTCACCGCCCTGCGCCGCGCCGAATTTAATGCCTGGCGTGAGGAACCCGAACCGCCCGCCGACCACTTCGAAACCTTCGGCATGGTCTGCACCGGCAACAGCTGCCGCAACTGGCAAAGTGCAACCGCCGCCGAAGGCGATTTGCAGGGCACCGGCTGCTGTCCCGGAAGGATCACCGCCCCGGTCCGCATCGTCCACAGCCCCCGCGAAGAGATTGATCTCCACGGCCGCATCCTCGTCGCCGGACGCACCGACCCCGGCTGGGTTCCCCTCTATCCCGCCGCCGTCGGCCTCCTCATCGAACGCGGCAGCATCCTCTCCCACTCCGCCATCGTCGCCCGCGAAATGGGCCTCCCCGCCATCGTCGGCATCCCCAACCTTCTCAGCACCCTCACTGACGGCCAAACCGTCACCATGGACGGCGCCACCGGCCAAATCACCGTGGAATGATGAAAAGGAACATTCTACTCAAAAACCACCGTCTTGTTTCCGGTGACCACCACCCGGTCCTCCAACACCAGCCGCACCGCGCGGGCCAATACTCGTTTTTCCACATCCCGGCCGTTCCGGGCCATTTCTTTGGGACTGTGGTGATGGCTCACCGGGGTCACGTCCTGGGCGATGATGGGCCCTTCATCCAGATCCTCGCTGGCGAAGTGGGCGGTGGCGCCGATGATTTTCACCCCGCGCTCCCAGGC
>JBBDRQ010000016.1:3906-11453 GCA_040905365.1 Actinomycetota bacterium | reverse complement strand
CTCCGGCAGAACCGGACGCCGAAGGCGAGGAGCCTGCAGAACCACAGCCCACCGACTAACGAGGTACCTTGTCTCTCGTATCGCAACTCGAAGCGTTCGAGTCCAGCTACTCGTTCAGCTTTGATCCTTTTCAGCGCACGGCGTGCGAGTCGATCGCGCGCGGCGACAGCGTCCTGGTGTGCGCCCCGACCGGCTCGGGCAAGACCGTGGTCGGGGAGTTCGCGGTGTGGCTGGTGCTGCAGACCTCCGGCAAGGTCTTTTACACAACCCCGCTAAAGGCGCTGTCCAATCAAAAATTCGGAGATCTCGTCCGCCTTCACGGCGCCGATCAGGTAGGGCTGCTCACCGGCGACAACTCGATTAACGCCTCGGCTCCGGTGGTCGTTATGACGACCGAGGTGCTGCGCAACATGATCTATGCGCGCTCGGACATGCTCAGGGGTTTGAAGTTTGTGGTCCTCGACGAGGTGCACTACCTGCAGGACCGGTACCGAGGCGCAGTGTGGGAAGAGGTGATCATCCACCTTCCCGCCGGCGTGAAGCTGATCTCGCTGTCGGCCACCCTTTCGAACTCCCAGGAGTTCGCCGACTGGCTCGAGACGATACGGGGGCCGACCCGGGTGGTCACCGAGACCAAGCGCATGGTCGACCTCCAGCAGACCTATCTGGTCGACGGCGAGCTCTACCCGATGTTCGTCGGGGAGGAGCCCGAACGCGAACCCAACCCCGAGATCCAGCGGCTGGAAGGCCGCTCCAACTGGAACAAGCCGGCACCTCGCCCGGTCCGCGGCCGGCACGGCGCCCGGCGCCGCCCACCGGGCAGGCGGCTCGCCCGGCGGGCCGACGTGGCGCGGCTGCTGCGTTCTAGCGACATGCTTCCCGCCATCTACTTCATCTTCTCGCGCAAGGGCTGCGACGCGGCCGTCGAGCAGTGCATGCGCGACGGGGTGCGGCTCACCAGCGAAGCCGAGCGCAAGGAAATAAGACAGACGGCCGAAGCCCGTTGCGGCGACCTTGACTCAGCCGATTTAGATCTCCTGGGCTACGACCGGTGGGTCGAGGCGCTCAGCTGTGGGCTGGCTCCGCACCACGCCGGGCTGATCCCGGTTTTCAAAGAGACCGTCGAAGATCTGTTCCAAAAGGGTTTGGTCAAGATCGCGTTTGCTACCGAGACACTTTCTCTGGGCATCAACATGCCGGCGCGCACCGTGGTCATAGAGAGCTTGAGCAAGTTCACCGGAGAGCGCCATGAGGTGCTGACCCCCGGTCAGTACACGCAGCTGACGGGGCGGGCCGGCCGCCGGGGAATCGATACCCACGGCTATGCGGTGGTTTTGCAGCAGCCCGACCTGCCTTTTCGCCAGATCGCGGGACTGGCGTCGGCCCGATCCTTCCCGTTGGTCTCGTCGTTCATGCCCTCGTACAACATGGCGACGAACCTGGTGCGAAACTACCGGCGGGCGGAGGCCGAGCACCTGCTGAACTCATCGTTTGCGCAGTACCGGGCCGACAAGGGAGTGGTGATCATCGAGCAGATGATCGAGCGCAACGAAGAGCAGATAGCCGGTTACCTCAGCAAGATGCAGTGCGAGCGAGGCGACTTCGAGCAGTATTGGGATCTTGAGCAACATGTAGACCGGCTACAGCGTTCCGTGCAGAGCCGGCAAGCGGACCGGATGCGCACGCTTACCGAACAAGCGCTGGCTGCCTTTAGCCCCGGACAGGTGTGGTCGGTACGCACCAACCGCGTCAAGGGTCGGGTGGGGGGGGGCGGCGCCCACCAACGGCACCGGGGGGAGTCCCGGGCGGTTGCCCTTACCGAGTCGACTCGTCTGGTGCACCTGGGTGTAAACGAGCTCAAGGCTGTACCGCAACTGCTCGGATCGATGGATATAGACAAGTCGACGATGGCGGTCTTGCGCAAACGCCAGGGGCGCCGGCTCGATCACGCGTTGCGCCGGCGGCTGGCCGCGGGGCTCCGAAGGTTTGAGCGCAAGCTGACCGAGGACGAGGTCGACCTGTACCCGCCGGCGCCTGCCGCCGGCGAAGATGATGCGCTGGCCGAGGCCAGGCGCGAGATGACCGCTCACCCCTGCCACGAATGCCCCGAGCGCAAACAGCACGCCAAGTGGGCTCAAAAGGTAATGAAACTTCGCCGGGAGAACGGCTCCCTGCACAAACAGGTCAACTCCAAGACCCAGACGCTATCCCGGCACTTCGAAAGGATTCTCGGGGTTTTGGAGGAGTTCGGCTACCTGGAGGACTTCAGCCTGACCGACAAGGGTCATACTCTTACAGAGATTTATAACGAGAACGACCTGCTGATCGCGGAGACCCTGGCCCGAGGCTGGTTGGATGAACTGGAACCGTCCGAACTGGCCGCGCTGATCAGTGTGTTTGTCTACGAGAGCAGGGGGCCGGTGGAAATTACCGGTACTCTGCCTTCGGTTTCGACCAAGAAGGCCTACGGGAAGGTGGTGCGCCTACAGGAGCGTGTAGCGCGCACCGAACAGCGCGCCGGGCTAGAACTGACGCGCGGGACCGAGACCGGCTTTGCTCCGGTTGCCTTTGCCTGGTGCGAGGGAGAGCCGCTGGAGGAGATCGTGGACGAAGACTTCAGTCCCGGCGATTTCATTCGCTCCTGCAAGCAAACTATCGATTTGTTGCGCCAGGTGGAGCAGGCCGCCACCGGGGCGCAGTTGCGGAAACGCCTCGGTGCGGCCGGGGACGGTCTCAACCGGGGCGTGGTGTCCTACAGCGCGGTGTCTTGGTAGGCGAACCCGGAAGGAGTCTCAAACCGTGAGCTCGCCCTACGGCAAGGCCGTCGTGGTCATGGGTCCCACTCTGGCCGGCAAGATGCCCATGACCGAGCCGGAGCTCGACGCGTTGCTGCAGTCCTCTGAGATCGACTACGAGACGGTGGTTGCCGCCGAAGACGCTCACACCGCAGCTGCCGCCCGTAAAGCGGTGAGCGGCGGCTGCGGCTACGTCGTATGCGTGGGCGATGACTGGACCCTGCACCAGGTAATCAACGGGATAATGGGGGAGTCCGGCCCCCTCAACCCCGGCCTGGTGCTTGCCGTGCTTCCCACGGCCGCAGGTTCGGACTTCTTGCGGACCTTTGGACTGTCGTCCGCCCCGCAAGATGCCGCGCGGCGGCTAGCCTCGGAGCCTTACTTCGGCATCGATGTGGGCAGGATCACCTGGGCGCCGGGCACCTCTCCGGGCTACACCTACTTCGTCAACATGGCCCAGGCCGGCGTATGGGGAGAGGTCGCCCGCCGGCGGGCACGGCTAATGTGGTTGGGGCGGACCGGGCACCTTTTGGCGTTTTGGGCGGCTCTGGCCGGCTTTGGCACAACCAGCGGCGCCGTAAAGGTCGACCGGCGCTCCTACGGCGGACCCATCGCCAACGTGGTCGTAGCCAACGGCCAGTTCTTTCGGGACGGCGTTCGGTTAGCCGTCAAAGCCCACCCCGGCGACGGCAAGTTCGACGTGCTCGTTCAAAAGGGAGGCAAGCGGGACTTCATCGAGACCTTGAGCAAATCGTTCAAAACCGAGCACCTTCCGTCGTCCAAAATCAAAGAATTCTTAGGTGCGCGCGCCGAGATAGCGTCCGAGAAACCTCTGCCGGTCGAGACCGACGGCAGGTTTGCAGGCCACACCCCGGCGATCTTCGAGATAGTGCCGCAGGCTTGCCGCCTTAAGATTTAGCGCAAGCCGTCGGCAGGTGCTCCTAAAAGATCAGTACGACGATCCCCCTGGCGATCGTGTAAGCGCCCACAACCAGCAGAACCAGGGCGAGCAGTACCAGCGGCCCCATCCACCAGTCCGTACCGCTCTGCAGGGCGCTGGGTCCATTATCCGTGCGATACACCGCTAGGGCCACACCGTCACGGGAGCGAAGAAGTGCGTGATCCGACGTGCCGTCGTCCAGCTCGGATGCGGCCACCAGGAGTTCGGTTACCTCATCCCCGTCTAGACGCACGGTCACCTCCCTGAGTTGCTTGCCGCCGGGATCGCGCAGTTCCACGGTCAATCCCCTCCAAACATTGGCTCGAGGTAGCTTCCGATCGTCCCGGCCATTTGGAAAAGACTCTCGGCCCTGGAGTTGTCGTTATCCAAATGCGACAGCAAGTCAACACCGAGGTACAGCGCTACCACGGCAAAGGCCAGGGTCCGGGGGTTGACGGCGCCCTCAAATGAGGAGCCGGTCAGCACGTCGGTGATAACCCCTTCGGCGAACTCGATCCACGGCTGCATTCGAGCTACCACCTCCGGACCGAGGTCGGGCCGGGCCAGGCTACCGGCGATCAGCTCGGAGATCACGGTTATGTGTCCGGACTCCAGGTCCTCGCGGTACAAACGGGTGGCGGTAAGGATCTTGTCGTCTACCGTCACTGCCTGACTGATCGAATGCCGGTACCGGTCCATACGCTCGGCGGAGGTCTTGTCCAGGGTCGCCAGAACCAGATCGTTCAGCGTGCCGAAATGGTAGAAGATCAGCGCCTGGTTAAAGCCGCCCCGTCGGGCGATTGCACGCGCGCTGGTGCCGGCAAACCCCTCCTCTTTGAGGGTCTGAAACGCTGCCTCCACAATCCGCTCCTTGGTGGACGCCGGAGTTTCCGAGGATTGCGGTAACCTCTGACTCATTGGCCCGACTCCGGCGCCAAGCCCTGGGTTGGCGCCGGGCCTTGCTTGCCTGATTTCCTAAGATCACTTGCAGAATTCAGCCGATGGCCCATAATCCCTCTCGATTGTCTAGAGTGAGGCGGTAAATGAGCGTAAACGAAATCAAAGAACCTGGCGACGACGATAACGAAGGCAAAGGGAGCGGTTCCAGCAGCGGGGACGGTCAAGAAGCAAGTTTCGAGGAGTTCCTGTCGAAGGCCAAGGGCTCGTCCGACTCCGACGAGGGGGAAGAGGACGCGGTTTTGGAATTGACCCGGGAGGAGAGGCTCGAGTCCTTGTCGATCAGGGCCGCCCCCAAACAGCCGAACGAGTTCGTCTGCAGCTCCTGCCGCCTGGTCAAGCACCGCAGCCAGATGGCCGAACGATCTCGTGAGTTGTGCCGCGACTGCGTCTGAAAAGCTCTGATCCCCGTTAACAGGCTCGGTACCCCGTGGTCGGGGCTGCTGGCCGGCGGGGTCTCAGGTGGTGCGCTGGCGTTGTCGTTTCCGCCGGCCGACCTGGGGCCGCTGGCGGCCATCGGGCTGATACCCCTGATCCTGCATTTCAAATTCGCATCGGCCCAGGCGCTGGCCGCGGCGTCGGCCGCGTTTGGCCTCGTGTTTTTCGGAAGCCTGCTCTGGTGGATCAGCCTGTTCGGCAGACCGGCCTTTGCCGGCTTGGTCGTGGTCCAGACCCTTTGGACGGTGGCCGCCCTGCAGCTCGGCAAGCTGCTCCGGGACCGTCTTTCGACACGTTGGAGCGTCGCTGCCTTTGCGCCCGCCTTTTTGCTGGGGGAGTACGCCCGTTCCTACCTGCCCTGGGGCGGGTTCGCCTGGGGGGGGCTGGGCTACACGCTGCACGATTACCTGCCGGCGCTCCGTCTGGTCCCGTACACGGGCGTGTGGGGGTTGAGCCTGGCGTTGCTGCTGGTGAACTGCTTGCTTGCCGAAGCCATCTTGCGGGCCGGCGCAAATCCGGCAGGCGCAGCCTCGTTGGCGTCCGCCGCGGTTGCGGCCGGCCTGGTCCCCCTGGTGCTGCCTGCGGGCTCGGCCGGCGGAGCCCAGGCACGCCTTGCGATGATCCAGGGCAACGTTCCTGAGGACAACCGGGACCCGTTTGCGGACGACGACGAGGTGGTAGCCAACCACGTGTCGCTCACCGGCGCGATCGAGGGCGAACCGTCTCTGGTTATCTGGCCGGAAGGAGCCTTCGACCGCGATCCGCGCACTCACGAGCCTTACTCCTCGGTGCTTGCCGAAACGGTCCGGGAGACACGAGCACCGTTCGCCGTGGGCGCCGTCACTCGACGTGGAGGCAACGGACCGCACAACAGCACGCTGTTCATCGAGCCCGGCGGGGAAGTGACCGGCAAGTACGACAAGCAACGTCTCGTGCCCTTCGGCGAGTGGGTGCCGCTGCGCAGCTTCCTGCAACCGCTCTTTTCCGAGCTGGACCAGGTACCCGTCGACCTCATGCGCGGCGATACCCCGACCGTGTTCGATATAGAAGAAGGTTCGTTCGCGTCCATAATCTGCTACGAGTCGACCTACCCGGACCTGGTGCGCGGCTTTGTGAACAACGGCGCCCGCCTGCTGGTGGTCTCGGCTAACTTCTCCTCGTATGAGCGCACCGCCGCGTCCGAACAGCACCTCGCGTTCAGCCAGATGCGAGCTGCCGAACACCGGATGTGGCTGGCGCACACTGCGGTGAGCGGCAAGTCGGCCGTGATAGATCCCACCGGCAGGATACTGGCCAAGACGGCACTGTTCGAGCCTGCGCTTTTGGAGCCCGAGGTACGTTTCGCTACCGGCGTCACACCTTACGCGCGCTTTGGAGATTGGGTGGTGGTCCTGACCGCAGCTGCAGCGGTCGGGGCGTTCGGGGCCTCTGTCGTACACAAGCGCGCCCAAGGTAACGAGGAAAGGGTACGGAACCAGGTGCTGCGGCCGCGGTGATGGACGGAACCTTGGTGGTGGTGCCCACCTACAACGAGGCGGAAGGGGTGGCAGAGCTGCTAGAGCGCGCCCGGGAGGCTCTGCCCACTGCCCATTTTCTGGTAGTCGACGACTCGTCGCCGGACGGAACGGGGGAGATCGTCGCTAAGATCGCCGAGGCGGACGACCGGGTCGAGCTGCTCAGCCGGGGCAGCAAGAGCGGCCTGGGCCGGGCGTACATCGCCGGGTTCAAGATCGGTCTGGAGCGGGGGTTTAGCCGGTTCGTCGAGATGGATGCGGATCTTTCCCACGATCCGGCCGACCTGCCCCGGCTGGTCGAGGCCACCCGGGACGCGGACGTGGCCATAGGCTCCCGCTACGTTAGGGGGGGAGCGGTGACCGGGTGGTCGCGGGGCCGGCATCTGCTGTCGCTGAGCGCCAACGCCTACGTCCTGGTGCTGCTCGGGATCGGAGTGCGGGATTCGACCAGCGGGTTTCGTTGTTACCGGCGCCCGGTCCTCGAAGCCTCACAGCTGGACACGGTCTCCTCCGATGGGTACGCCTTTCAGGTGGAGATGGCCTTTCGGGCCCGCAAAGCTGGCTTCACCATCACCGAGATCCCTATAGCGTTCAAGGAGCGCTCTCAGGGAAAGTCCAAGATGTCCAAGCAGATCGTCTTCGAGGGGATGCTCTGGGTGACGCGCATGGGCTTGCGCCGGCTGCTCGCCGCGCTCCACATGAGGCCCCAATAACGTGGCCAGAGCACTCTAGGGGGCTAGCGGTCGAGAATGCGCCGTAGGTGTCCGTTGGTGGCCGCCCGTTCCCGCACCAGGCTCTTGCGAGCGTCCAGGACGGCCTTTGGCAGCAGATCGCGCAGCCGGTTGAGGCGATCGGCCTCGGCCCGCATCTGCAACAGGTCCTGCTTGTCGTCAAGCCCCAAGC
>JBBDRQ010000016.1:0-3806 GCA_040905365.1 Actinomycetota bacterium | reverse complement strand
CAAGACCTGCACCACCTGTGCATAGGTACCTATCTCGTGGGTTTGTTCCGCGGCCACCAGCACCATGCCGAAAGGCGCGTCCTGCGCCAGGCAGGTGTTGATCAGTTCCTTGTAACGGGTCTCGAAGATGTGCAGGGGGACCCGTTCGGTAGGGAGCAAAACAACACTGAGGGGGAAAAGCCCGATTTCAGGCATGCCACCAGGCTACCTCGGTTGGTAGTCGCAGACCCCGCCGCAGTAAGGTTTGACCAGTCGACCGGAAGGAGCGGACACATGAAGGTTTTGGCTCTTAGGCAACTAGGCTCTGCAGCAGGGTTTGCCCCCACCGCGCTGCGCCTGATCATCGGTATCATCTTCACCGCCCACGGCTGGGACAAACTCCAGGGGGGACCGGAGAATTTCGCAGGCTTTTTGACCATGCTCAATGTGCCGGCCCCTGAAATCATGGCCTGGGTAGTGACGTTGCTGGAACTGGTCGGAGGCATCCTGCTGATCGTCGGGGTCTTGACGCGGCTGGTCGGGGTACTGTTCGTTCTGCTGATGGTTGCCACGACGCTGCTCGTCAAGGTCGACGTCGGGCTGATTGCGGCTGATCCGCCGGGCGCCGAGCTGGACCTGGCGTTGCTGGCCGGAGCCCTGGCGATTGCGCTGCTGGGACCCGGGAAAGCCGCGGTGGACAACAAGATCGGCCTAGGGGACACCGCCAAGGTCTAGAGCCCGGCTGGGGAGGTTGCGCTGAGTCTGAACGCACAGGTTCCGGCCTGCATGCCTCGGCTAGCCTATTGGGCCACCAACTGAGGAAATGGCTGAGTCACAACCATCTCTTCAAGATTGGAAAGCGTAAAGACTCGGCCGTCGCAATCCCCGAACTACCGGTCCCAGCGTGTCGTTGACCCTGGTCCACCCGAGCCCGCCAAGAACAACGAACAGCGGCGTGCCATTGAGCCTGACAGATTCCTCTCGTAGCTTAGCGAAACGCAGTGCCTTATCCCGGGCGGTTCCCCCGTCATTGGCTCCCTTGCATTCAAGCATCGCTCGCAGACCATCGTTCTGGTCGTAAACGACGAAGTCTGGTGCATGTACATATGCGAAGTCAGGAGCGAGATTCGGCACGTAGAGCTGCGCGGCAACGGCCGCATAGATCGCAGAATGCTGGTTCGTCCCGTGTTGCTGAGGAATCTGCCTGATTTTCGCTACTCGTGCGTTCCAGTCCGGAGCGCTGATGATGGCCGAGACAGTCTCTTCGGGAGTGGGCATTATCGATGCCCTAGCGTGTTCTGGAAAAGCGCTCCGGCAAGACTCTTGCATAGCCCTCATCGAGCTCACAGACAACCCATTCCCTACCCAGACTCTCCGCGGCCACAGCTGTCGTGCAGGTACCCCCAAAAGGGTCGAAAACGAGTTGGCCGGGCTTCGTCAGGAGATTGATGAAGAAGCTGGGGAGTCCGATCGGGAAACGAGCCGGATGCTCGGCCGGGTTCGGTAGGAACTCGGGTTCCATCACCAACAGCGTCGAAGGTCTGACCAAATCCGGCCCCGCTTGAACTCTCTTCCGGCCTTGCCCGGAGGGCTCGTTGACTCGAACGTAATTGTGAGCTAACTTCTTTCGCCGTTCAAGATCGACACGGTCCCAGCGAGCGGGGGTCAAGCACTGCTCGGGAAAGAACTGCCACTGATCGGATTTGGAAAATTGGAAGCAGTACTCGACCGCATCCTTGAGGTGGTGCTTCCACCGGCCGGGGGGAGGAGAGGGCTTGCCCCAAACGAAATCCTCGCAAAAACGAAACCCCTGATCCCTCAACCAAAGCACGAGTTCGTACTGGAGGGTCCCTCTCTCACCATTTTGCCGCTTTGACCGGTAGTTCAAGATGAAGCTCCCACTTGGTTTGAGCGAGCGAAGAATCTCAGCCGTGATCTTGAGAAAAGTGTCCTCGAACCAGCGGCGGTCGTACTTTTCGCCATTCCCGTAGCGGGGCTGTCCATCGTAGGGAGGTGGTAGCGGTTCTGCGGCCACCGATGGCGGTCCTCGTCGATCGACACGCCCCGCGGATGCCGTCGCGCACCTCGCTCTGCGAGGCTGGGTCGAAGTTCTCGTCGTAGACCCGGAAGTGCCCGCGGTCGTCGCGGGCCAGATGCAACTCCTGCGTTGTTGGCGGTGACCACCTTGATCTCGGTGTCCCAGCCGTCCTCGTCGACCTCGATGCGCACGAAGACCCCCGCCTCGTACTGGACCCACCGGACCGTCTTCGCCACGCCGCTCAACCTGCCGAGCAGGCGGCTGGCGGGCGTGGAGCGGATCGCCTCATGGCCTGGTCGGGCGCAGCGGCCGGTAGCCGTCGACGAGCTGGGCGAGCTCGGTGGCGACCTCGAAGGAGAAGGTGCCGTAGAAGCCGATGTTCTCGTTGTGGGCCGGCGAGACGTGGGCCAGCACCTCGTCGTCGACGTGGCGACCACCGGAGCGCAACTCGGCCACGGCCAGGCCGAGGTACTCGGCGGTCCAGGCCACGACGGCGTTGGTCACCACGGTCAGGCACAGGGCCTGCTCGGCCTGGTCTTCGTGGTGGCGGTGGCGGACTTTGCCCTCATGTGCATAGCAGAGGTCCCGGCGCAGGGCATGCAGGCTCTCGCCCTTGTTGAGCTGGCGGGTGATCCGCCGGCGGTAGGCCTCGTCGGAGAGGTAACGGGCGGCGTAGACGGTGCGCCGGAGCAGCCCGTACTCCTTCAGCGCCGCGGCCAGGGTGTTCTGGGGCCCCGAGGCCGGCAGCTTGCCGACCACCAGCGACGCGGTGGCGTGGCCGAACTTCAACGAGGCGGCCAGGCGCAACAGGTCGTCCCACTGCTCGCCGATCAGGGCCCCATTGGTGCGTCGGGTGAGCAGGGGCCCGGCGTGGGGCCAGCGCGACGCGGCCTCGCCCTTGGAGCCGGTGCGGCACAGGGTGATCTTGCCCAGGTCACGGATGCGCGGCGAGAACACCTTGCCCACCAGGTCGAACAGGCCGAAGTTGACCAGGCTGGCCCCCGCCGTGTCGGTGGCGTGCTCGGCGATGGGCAGGTCGGTCTGGTTTCCCAGGATCTCATCCAGCACGTAGGCCGCCTCGGGTTGGGTGACGACGATGACCTTGGTGCCGTAGGTGGAGAGCTGGTCGCTCACGTGGGTGTAGGTGGAGATGCCTTCGTCGACGAAATAGCGCGACATGGCCCTGGCGGTGATGGACCGGCCCCTGGTCGGGAACCGCTGGCCGTCCGAGGACGACAGCGTTCCGTCGCCCAACAGCTCGGAGAGCCCCAGGTGGTGGTGGTAGTTGACGATCAGGGCGTTGGCCGCCCGCAGGGTGTCCTCCCGCAGGTACCACTCGGCCGTCCAGGCCAGCACCTCATAGGGGATGCCGGAAGCTTCGGCCATCCCGACCAGGCCCAGGTTCGTCGCCTGGGCGATCAAGCAGGCGTAGATGTTGCGAACCAGCTCGGGACTGCGGGCCACCTTGCCCCCGGCGTGCACCAGGGCCTCGGTGAAGCCGATCCGGTTGTCCACCTCGATCAGCAGCGAGGCCAGCTGGGGCCGGGGCAACAGCTCCATCAGCTCGTCGCGCAGCGTGTCGGCGTCGGCGGGAACCGACTCGGCCGTCAGGGGCGGGATCACCAGCTCGCCCTCCTCGGAGAGCCGGATGGGCCCGGCGCCGCCAGCGAGCACAGTCTCCAGGTCTCCGCCCGCTTCGGCTCCCACTGCGCCGGGGTGAGCAGGAAGCTGGCCGGGTCGGCGTAGCGCCGGGAGCCGGGGACGAACACGTCCCCACAGCGCAGCCCGT
>JBBDRQ010000015.1:31825-56948 GCA_040905365.1 Actinomycetota bacterium | reverse complement strand
AGGGGGGTGGGCGGGTCGGCTCTGGTGGAGATCGTGACCGTGTGGGGGAAGGTGGTGTTGCTCGTGGGCTTGGCCGTCGCCGGACTGATCCGATTCCGACCCGAGATGCTCACGACCGGTATCGAACCCCGCGGCTTGGGCGGGGCTCTTATCGGAACAGCTTCGGTGTTCATGGCCTACGAGGGCTTCCAGCTCCTGACCTACGACTACGACGAGATCGGACATCCAGGCGTCACCCTGAGACGAGCGTTGCTGTCGGCGGTGATAGCGGTGACTGGCATCTACATCGTGGTCACTGTTGGGGCCACTTCCCTGGTCGGCGCCGGAACCCTCGTCGAGGAGCGTGAGATCGCGCTGGCGGCGGCCGGCCGGGAAGCCTGGGGGGCGGTGGGTGTGGTGCTTGTGTCGGTGGCGGCGGCGTTCTCCACCGGGTCGGCTATCAACGCCACCCTCTTTGCAACCGCCAGACTGGCCGACACGGTGGCCCGGGATGGTGAGCTGCCCACAGTCGCCTGCCATACCAACGCCCATGACGTCCCCGACCGGGCCCTGCTCGGTTTGGCGGGATTGGCGGCAGTGCTTGCGGCCATCGGATCCCTCGGCGGGTTGGTGGAAGCCGCCAGCCTGGTGTTCCTGTTCACCTTCGCCGTGGTCAACGTCATCGCTGTCGGCCAGTTGGACGAAAACCGCTGGGTCCCGGCGCTGGGGGCCATCGGAGCAACTGCCGCTGTGGTGGTTCTGGTGATCCAACTGGTGCGAACCTCCCTCCCGTCCTTGGTTTCCGTGGGTGCACTGATATTGATCGCTGCGCTGGGACGGCCCATCGTGCTGCGCCGCACAACCGGCACCACCTGAGAGTTCTAAGCAAGCATCAGGTCTCGGCCGGCATCTCGGGGCCTGGGGAGGAGTCATGGCGAACAACGTGTCGGCGATCCTGCTCGAAGTTCTGGCCGAGGTTGGGGTGCGTCACATCTACGGAATCCCCGGCGATGCGATCAACGGCCTCATCGACGAGATCCGTCGACAGGATGTGATCCGTTTCGTGCATGTCCGTCACGAGGAGGCGGGAGCGTTGGCGGCGTCGGCCCACGGCAAGCTGACTGGCGGGCTAAGGGTTTGTGTCGGCACCGCCGGTCCCGGCGCAATACATCTGCTCAATGGATTGTACGGCGCCAAGCTGGATCGGGCTCCCCACCGGAACTCGCGCGCCGCCTCACGACCAGTGACGCCGTTGTCATCGGCCTGGGCGCGATGATCGGTGCAGGCGTGTCCGCCGCCCCCGGGCCGGCGGCGGCCGCCGCCGGCACCTGGCTACGGGCAATGGTCCACCGCGCCTTCGAAGGCTTGTTCCGCCACGACCTTTCCAGGACTGTCGAAGTGGCCGTCGTTGAACAGCCGTCTGGCGTCGGAAAGCTTTTCCGCAGTGGTGTTAGACCTTGACGACCGCCAGGCCGGAGTGCACGCCGGCCATCTGGTCGTAATCGTCATCCTGTGTGATTACCGGCAGGCCAAGATCGACTGCCGTGGCGGCGATCAATGCATCCAGCAGCTTTACGGTCCGATGGATTCGGGCCGCCCGGCAATCGGCAACCAGTCGAGCCCAGGCGCCCATGACCGACTCCCCCACCGGCACCGGCTGCGCCGCTCTAGCCAGCCGAAGCGTATCCGCCCTGCGGGCGCGGGCTTGAGCATCGCCGGTCTCAGCGTTCGGTGGCTCCATCCTCATGTGCAGGTCGTCTTGGAGGCGCCGGGAGAACGCCTCGGTGGCGCGTACCGCGCCAACGCTGACGTCGACGACCGCATCCACGTCGGTGGTGGCTCGACCCGGGGTGGCGCCCGCCTCGTACAGGTGCAGATTCACCATGAGGCCGCCCGCGAGCACCCACCGAGGCAGGTCCGCGTCGGCGAGATCGAGCACGACGTGCCAGGCGGCCTTGTCGGCACCGAATAGCTCGGGAATCTCGACCTCGATCACGACGACGCCGCCGAGGAGGAGGAGGAGGAGGAGGAGGAGGAGGAGGACGAGGAAGAACTGACCGCCTCCAATAGCGCCCTTGCGGTGGAGACCACGCGCCCCTCGACCGCGCCGCCCTCGACGGCGTGGTCTAGCATGTCGGCCACTACTGCTAGGCGTGGGGCGACCTTCAGGCCTTCTAAGAGGCGCTCGTCGTCGACGACGCGTAACAAATGCGTGCCGGTGTCGGAGTCGCGGAGTCGCAGGGCTCGGCGGGCGCGGGAGAGCTCGTCTGCTGAGAGATAGCCGTCCACGGCCTCCTCGCCGGTGAGGCCGAAGCCGTGGATACCCGCCCCGGTGATGCCGGAGGGCACCACCAAGTTCCGCAGACTGGCCGCGCGCGACGGGTGAACGCTGGCGCGGAATACGCGCGCGCGGTTGCGGACCGCCGAGAGCAGCCGTGCGGGGTTGGGGTCGTCTAAGCGCTGGCGCAGGCGGTACCGGGCCTTGCGGTCCAGCTCGGACAGCAGCGCCTCGTCGTCATCGAGGGCGCGCATCGCCGCCCAGGCGATGGGCTGAGACCAGGGGCGGCCGAAGGAGGCGACAACACCCAGTTCGGCCAGTAGCATCCGCTTGGCAAGCGAGTTGGCGTCGATGAGCCAAACTCCCTTCCCACGGGTGGCATCGAGTTCGCCGGTCTGCACCAATACGCGAACGCGTTGCGGGAGCACGCCGAGGAGTTCGGCTGCTTCGGGGACGGTCACAGGTCGGGCAAGCATGTAGCCATAAGTATAGCGGAAGCGCTATCCATATGGGTACACCATGGCGGCCGGCGCTTTGGTGATGGTCATCCTCGTCAATCGGCCTGGCAACAGCTCAAGGGATGAATCCAGCCCCCGGACCACATCCATGAAGTCCTCCTAGCTAATAGCTAGCGGCCTCCCAAGGATTCGGAGCGCCTGCCGCGGCGCGCCGGGCTAGGACGTCTCGGGAACCGGCGTGCCGTCCGGCCGGCCCTTGACGAGAGTCAGCATCACACCGGTCATGAAGAAGGCGTAGACCGGAAAGGCAGCGGCCTCGATGCTCAGCTCGTCGAGGGCGGCCAGCGTGATGCACGCGTTGATGAGCCCGGCAGCGAACAAAGAAGCGCTCTCCGATTGCGGAGCCAGCCATGCCTTACGGATGGTGGGCAGCCCGGCCAGCAGATCGGCAGCGACGAACAGCAAGATGGAGGCGCCGCCGCTCCCGGTGATCAGCCACACGGCCAGGCCCACGGCCGACAGGCTCCCGCAGGTGTAGTCGAAGGGGCCGAGGCGCCAACCGGAGGCCGTTTTGGAGTAGGAGGCCACCAGGATGATAAGCGGGCCGACCCCTATCACGAGGGTCATCAGGGCGACGAGGCCGACGCCAACCCGTAGCTGCACCCCGAAGCCCAGCAGCGGAGCCAGCGCCCACAACAGGAAAGTCATTCGGTTGGGCTGGTTGGTCCCCCGGGCGGCATCGCGTGCGTACATCACGGCACCCAGCAGGCCGATCACCGCACCGAGGTAGACAAATCGTTCGTCGATCATCCGAACACCACTATAGGGACGGCCGCCGGAATCCGGGCCCAGCACCTCGCTCGGGCGGCATTTCGCAGCCCAGAAGCCAGGCCGGCTGCAGAGTCTCGCCAGGGTGAGCTACGTGCTTGCTACGACCGCCGGGGCAGGTGGCGCCGTACCCTGACCACCATACGAACCATCTCCTCGGCCAGATCGTTCGGTTCCGCCCGGGGATTGTTGTACACGACGTACTCCTTGGCCACCAAAGTGGCCAGGTAGTCGAGCAGGGCCTGTTCGGACTCCTTGATCATGAGGTAATCGGGGTGGTTCTCGTTGTAATACACAATGCCCTGATCCGGGTCGAAGCGGCTACGTACTCCGTCCGGGGAGGGATCCGGCAACAGCGTGGGAAGATTGCGGGAACGCCCGCTGCCGGGTCGGGCTTCGGGAGGCGCCTCCTCCTGGTCTTCTTCAGGACGAGGGCGGCAGCAGATCGTCGATCCCATGCTCGGGCTCCTCCGGCTCTGCGGATTCGCCGGATTGATGGGGCCGCTACCCTTCCTCCAGGAGCAGCCCGCCTTGGCCCTCCTCCGTTCCGGTCGGGGTCCGCATCGGGTTTTCCAGGTCGGCCAGCTCCTTCAGAACCCGGCTGAACACCTTCCGTACCGTTTCGGCAAGCCGGTCGGCGGTGGCCTCGTCGACCTCTTTCGCCACCTGCTCGAGGGTCCTGAGCACGGCAGGCTCAATGGAGCGGACCGCATCCACGAACAGCGGAAAGGCGAAACGGTCCCGCAGGATCGCCCGGCGTCCGGCGCTTTGCCGCAGCGATTCGAACACGATCCGGCCTGCCACCTGGTCGCTGGACCAGGGAGCTCCTTCGAACTCCTCCAGCTCGGCCAGGTCGTCGATCACCGTCGTGCCGGCCCGCCCGACGACCGCCACGCGACGGGTACGGTCCGGACGAGCGCTCACGTACAAGGCGAACTCGATCGAACCCCACAGCGTGTGCTGGGCACCATCACGGCCAAGCGCGCCAAGATCCCGGCTTCGGGCTCGTATCGCTCGTTACGCATGGCGCCAGTTCGATTAACAATTCTTCTCCTACCGCTCTTCTGGCGGGGCCGCCGGGTTGGTCAGGGCGTCGCGTCCGTGCCCTGAAGGCTTTCGGCGGAACCCCTCCCCGTACCCGAACCAACCGGATGGCGAGTCGCTCAACCGCTCCCATCCCGGCACGTAGTGTTCCAGGAAGATCTGACCCACCAGCTCCCCACGGCTGCGCACTCCGGTCTTTTCGAAGATCGACTTGAGGTGGTCCTGGACGGTGAAGGGCGAGACTTGCAGGCTCTGGGCCATCTACTTGGTTGACTGGCCCTGCACGCACAACCTCATCACCTGGCGCTCCCGGTCCGACAGACCGTAGGCGAGTGCCACCAGCGGGGCGACGTCGCTTGGCGCCGCCAGCTGAATGATGACCGCGGTTCGCCCGTCCGCCCCGCCCGAAAGCTGGGTGCCGTACAAAAGCAGCCAGCATCCCGATCTCGTCCGGGCACGGGATCTCGCTCCCAGCTCCAACGGGTCCTGGCCGGCATGCAAAGAGCGGGCCCGGGCCGCCACGGCCTGCACAACCTTGGACTCGGCGGGAACCGTGGGGGCGGGGATCTCGGCGATCTCCTCGATCCAACGCTCGGCCGCCGGGGACATGGACTCAACGTTGCCCTCCTGGTCGAACACTACGACTCCCGGGCCAAAGATCGGTAGCTGCTCATTGGACTCGACCGTGGCCACTAGTGCCCGGCGGAAGGCTCTGGCAATCGGCCTGGGTGGAGAAGGTCACCCAGTCAAGGCCGTCGCGCGCCAGCCCGACTATCTCCTCCCTGGCTCAATTAACCCGTTGGCGGTTCAAGGTGAGCAAAGCGTACTCCTGGGACCTCCAGTCGACCACCCCAGAAATCTGGGATGTCTCCGACACAAGTTCCCGCGTTTGTGGGATTGGCCGCCGGGATCCCGAGCTTCACCATCGCAGTTGTGCCCCGCGGCGGGGAGATTCACCTGACCAGAGGAAAATCATGGCATCACAGGTTACGGCTAGCGAACAGATTGCCCCGGATGGCGGTTCGGTCAATCCGGAACCGATACTGCAACTGGCCTCCGGCTTCATGGCAGCCAAGCATCTGTTCGCAGCCAGCGAACTCGGGCTCTTTGAGGCCCTGGCCGATTCCCCCACCACCATCGACAACCTGGCCGCTCGCATCGGCCTCACCCGGCGGGGGGCGCGCATCAGTGCCGACGCGATGGTTGCGCTCGGCATGTTGGAGCGGGAGGGCGATGTCTACCGCAACCGCGAACCCGCTGCCGCCTTTCTGTCCGGTCCCGGGCCGGCCGACCTGCGACCCCTGCTTCGCTTCTAGGACCAGGTCAGCTACCCGGCCTGGACCGGGCTGGCCAACACTTTGGGCAAGGGACCGTCCGCGGAGATCTTCGAGCTGGACGCTGAGGTGCAGGAGGTGATCTCGGCGGGGATCGAGGCCATTCAGGCCGGAACCGCCGCGGCCCTGGCTGGCAGCTTCGACATCTCAGCCCACCGCCGCCTGCTGGACGTCGGCGGCGGCACCGGTTCGTGGTCGATTGCCGTCCTGCGGCGCCACCCCCACCTGAGGGCCACGGTCCTGGAGCTGCCGGTTACCGCCGCCATCGCCCGAAAGCGGATAGCCGGGTCCGAGCTGGCACCACGCATGGACGCGCTGGAAGGCGATGACCGCTCCGCCTCCGGCGGAAGGACCGGCCGGCCCTCCGCCCTTTGAGGACTTCGCGGGCATACCCACCACCGACCCGGGAGCCGGGGGCACGATGACCCTCAACGTTCCCGCCGGTACGTACGTGTTCTTTTGCTTGATTCCTTCCCCCGACGGCGTCTCGCATGCCGCCAAGGGGATGGTAAAGGAGCTGCGCGTCACCGAGGGAACCGCCGCGCCCCTTCCCGACTCTGACGACACTGTTGTCGCCACCGACTTCTCATTCGATAAGGAACCGGTACTCAAGACCGGCACCAACACCGTCCTTCTTCAAAACGAAGGCCGGCAATTGCATGAGATCTACGTGGTTGAGCTTCCTTCAGGCCGGAGCGTGGATGACGTCGTCGCCTGGTTTTCGCAGCCTTCGGGTCCACCGCCCATGCGCTCGCTTGCCGGGGTAGCCATCGCGCCCGGGCGGTGGCGACGGCGAGGCTGGACCTCACGGCGGGAAGCACTTACGCCTACATCTGCGTAATTCCCGACGTGCTCGGTGATTTTGCGCCCCACATCACCCAAGGAATGTTCACCCAACCGGTAGAGGTTTCCTGACCGAAGAGGGGCCTGGGCAGTTCGCCCAGGCCTCTGGTGCCGGCGAACAACTCCACGAACTTGCGCAGGATTGCCGGAGGGCGCACGACCTTGCTGGCCCTGGCTCGTTTCTTGAGCGCGTCGGTCTCGTGCGGGTATTCGGTCCTACCGATCCAAACCAACGGGAAGGTCGAACGGTTCAACCTAACCCTCAAACTGGGATGGGCCTACGCCAGGGAGTACGCCTCGAACCAGGCGCGTCTTGACTACCTCCAGACCCGGCTCCATCACCACAACCACCACAGACCACGCATGGCCCTCAAGGGGTTGGCACCCATGGCTTCAATCAACAACCTCTGTGGAAGTCAAAGCTAGTGCTCCTTCGAGCATCCATCGCGCCGCGTTCAGCATCACGCGCTTGGCTTCTTCGACATCAAGTCGACAGACGTCGCGCAGAACGACTACAGCTTCGGTGCCCCACACGAGAGCGAGAGCGTTCACGAGCTGGTCGATAGTTGGTTCTGGGAGCTGATCACGAAGTGGCTCGAGCGCTTTGGCATTCCAGCGCATGCGGCGCGCCTCCCGTACCGGGACGCGCTCGTGCTCTGGGAGCCCGGCTTCCCGGAACCATCGTTCGAGGCTGGCGCGAGCGAGGTTTCGGTACGGCACCTCCTCGTCTAGCATGTGCCAGCCAATACTCTGCACCACGGCGTCGAGCCGCGCCGCGGGATCCTCCCCGGCGGCATCGATGACGTCGAGCTCCCACGGCTCGGTGAGCTCCAGCGATGCTTCCTCCCAAAGCGCCTGGGCACTCGGGAAGTATCGGTAGGCGGTTGCCGCAGACACAAGAGCGAGTTCGGCCGCCTCCGCCATCGACGGCGGCTTCCCCTGACGGACCAGGTCGACGGCGGCTTGGAGAAGCGCGTGCCGGGTTCTGGTCTTCTGATTGACCCGCCCGGACGCCATATTACGACGATTTGCTTGACGTGAGACCATATTCTCATCATAATCCTTTTGTTTTATAATACAACTCTATATTCATAAGAAGAGAGAGGAAGACGGCCGTGGACAAAAATCAGATGACCGAGCTGGTGGAGCGGCACCTCACGGCAGAAGGCGCCGGAGACGTGGAGGGAGCGGTCGCGGTCTACACCGATGACATCGAGCACGATGTCGTTGGATGGCCAACCGGGGTACTGCACGGAAAGGACGCCGCCCGAGACTTCTACAAGGATCTCACCGCGAACTTCCGGACCGAAGATGAGCGACCGAGTCGGCGGTATTTCACCCCCGACGCGATGATCCTCGATCAGGAGATGACCGGAACGGTTACCGGATTGATGTTGGGGCTGCCCGGCAACGGACGGCGCATCACATTTCGCGTTCTGCACATATTCGAGTTCAAGAACGGTCTCATCAGTCGGGAGAATGTCTGGCTTGACGGTGCTGCTATCCAGCAGCAGCTCAACTAAGCTCCCCGGGGGACGTAGACGTCAAGCAGCTTGCGGCGTTCGCCATCGAGCCTGGTCAGCTTGCGCGCTTTAACTCGCGCTCACTGGAGTTGCGGTCACCCTGAGGTTGACCACACTTGTCGGAATTCCTACAATTTAGGTATGAAAGCTACGGTGTCCGAGAAGGGTCAGGTCACGATTCCCAAGAAGCTGCGTGAACGACTGGGCATCAGACCCGGCGCAGTGTTGGAGATGGTCGAGGACCACGGTCGAATCGTGGCGACCAAGACCCAGCCCGTCGACCCCGTGGCGGCGGTCTCGGGTATCTTGAGTCCCGAGCCCACATCCGACGAGTTCATCGATTCCATACGGGGCGAGGTCCTGCCTGGCGAGGTCGACCGCCGCTAACGTGCTGACCGCGATCGACACCAACGTCCTCAGCGACGTGTTTCGGCGCGACCCGCAGCACTACGAGCAATCGGCAGCGAATCTTCGCCTAGCCCTGAACGAGGGAGCCGTAGTTGCCTGCGAAGTGGTGTGGGCGGAGATATCGGCCGCATTTGCAGCCAATACCGATGCCGAGAACGCGATGGACCAGCTTCGCATCGACTACGACGCCTTGGACCTGCCTGCTTGCTTGAGATGCGGTGAGACCTGGCGTCGATACCGCAAAGCCGGTGGCAGCCGAACCCGCTTGATCGCAGATTTCATGATCGCCTCCCACGCGATCCACAGAGCCGATCGGCTCCTAACCCGCGATCGAGGCTTCTATAGGACCTACTTCCCCGATCTGGTGCTGATGGACCCTGGCCCCGAACCCACCGGTCGAGGTCGCCAGGAGTTCGAATAAGTCACACTGACCTCCACCAATCGGCCCCCTGCAGGGACAAAGCCCGCGCGATCTCGGGAATCCGCCTGGATTGGACTGCGCGCGAGCGGGGTAAACAACTTTGGGTTTTAAAAAGATTGGAGGAACTTAGATGGCGGCTAACCGACTTAGTCTTCGCAAAAAGCGCGACGCGGGCGACAGCGACGCACAACACCACCGTAAAGAGTCATCAAGTGAGACCCGCACCGAATCAGGTGGCACTCCGGCAGAACATGAGCGCACCGAGGTAGCGGCTCCCCGGGAACCGGTCATGACCCATATAGACAGGGCCCGCGGTGGAGTTTCGGCGTGGTCGGTCCTGAGCGGAACCCTGGTCGCGTTCGGCGCTTTTATCGTTATAGCGGCAATCGTAGGCTCCATCCTCGCCGCCTCGGGTGTCGCCGAGCGGGGCATCAACCCGCAGGATATGCAAGCCGCGGGCGTCGGCTCGGTCATCGGGCTCGTCGTCGCCCAGTTCCTCGCCTACCTGTGGGGCGGCTACACCGCCGGACGGATGGCGCGGGGTTCGGGCGCGTTAAACGGCATTCTGGTTGCCATTACCGCTCTGGTAGTGGTGGTTATTCTTGCCGGTGTCGTCGCGTTGATCGGACCTCAATCCGGGATCGAAACACCCGACCTGCAGACCTTCCCTCTTCCGCCCGGCGAGATGAACAATCTAGCCACCTGGGGCGGCGTAGGAGTTCTGGTCGCTATGCTCCTTGGATCGGGGCTGGGTGGCAAGATGGGTGCACGCTGGCACACGAAAATGGAGGACGCCGACCTGGTGGCTCGCGTGCGCTAAACCAAAACCAAACATGAGACCCGGCCTGCAACGCTAGCCAACGCCAGCGCTTACAAGCAGACCAAGACCTGGTCAAGAACCTGAGCGCTGCACTCGAATCGCGCGAGGAAATCGGCCAAACGGCGGGCATGATCATGCAACGCGAGGGTTGTTGTCATCGGACCTGCGGAAACCCGAACCTGCTGCTTCGCCGGCGATGGTCCGTCCAGTTGTGGTCGCCCGAAGCAGTCTTCTGCACAACTGCGCTTCGACATAGGACAATCGACGGTATGAGTCCAAAAAATCCGACCTCGCCGGAGCCGGTTCCCCCGCGCCAATCGCCGCTGGCGCCGTCGGACGGCAGCTTGAACCGGGACCTTCGCTACCTGGAGGAAATGCTCGACGAGTCGCTGGAGCGTCAGGAAGGGCGCGGGCTTCTGGACCTGGTACGCCGGGTGCGAGCGCTTGCTTCCGGATCCTCGCCACAGCACACCCAAGAGCTGAGGAAGCTCCTGGACGGCTGCGACCTGGCCGAATCCATAAGCCTGGTACGGGCATTCTCCGCTTTCAACCGGCTGGCCAACGTCGCTCAGCAGGTCCATCAGGTCGCAGAGTTAGCCGAACGTCCAACCGACGAGCCGGGCGAGCTCGACGCGGCAATCGAGCGGATAAACGCCGCCGGAGCGGCCGAAGCGGTGCAACGCCTGGCCCAAAGGCTTGAACTGCGCGCCGTCTTCACCTCGCACCCGACCGAGGCCAAGCGGCGCTCGGTGCTCAGCAAGCTGCGGCGGGTGGCTCAGCTTCTGGTCGACCGGCAAGGCGAGCCCCGCACCGACCAGAGGGACCGTATCGACCGCCGGCTGGCCGAGATCATCGATGCCCTGTGGCAAACCGACGAGCTCAGACAAGTTCGACCGCCCCCGGTCGAGGAAGCCGAGACCGTCCTTTACTACCTCGACGCCCTCTACCGGGACGTGGTCCCGGATCTACTGGAGGACCTGGATCGGGCCCTGGCCGGTCTAGGCGTCAAGCTCGACACCGATGCCCGGCCGCTGCGCTTCGGCACCTGGGTCGGCGGTGACCGCGACGGCAACCCCAACGTCACGGCGGAGGTGACCCTGCAGGTGCTGGCGGCCCAGCACGAGCTGGCGCTGGCTGCCTTAGTGGCCATGATGGAGGACCTGATAGCTGACCTCAGCAGCTCCACTCAGGTAGTCGAGGCCTCCGGAGAGCTCCTCGACAGCCTGGCTGAGGACCGGGAGCTGCTTGCTGAAGTTTACGAACAGTGGGGCGTGCGGCTGTACGCGGATGAGCCCTACCGCCTCAAGTGCCGCTACATCAAGCAGCGCCTGACCAACACCGCAGAGCGCATGGCAAAAGACAAAAGACACATAGCCGGCCGGGATTACCTCAGCCGTGAAGAGCTGCTGGCCGAGCTGGAGCTCATGCGCAGGTCGCTGGCCGACAACCGCGGCGAGCTGCTGGCCGGCGGAGCTTTGCAGCGGACCATCCGCACCGCCGCCTCGCTGGGCTTTTGCATGGCCACCATGGATGTCCGGGAACATGCTGAGCGGCACCGGGACGTCCTCGACGCTCTGTATGAGCGGGTTGGGACTCTGGCAGCTCCGTACTCGTCGCTGTCCCGCGCCGAACGCGCGGGCCTGCTTTCCTCCGAGCTGACCGGCCGCCGCCCGCTCATCGGACCCACCACGACCCTGGAGAAAGAACAGGCCGCCACCTTCGAAGCCTTCACGGCCATCCGTACCGGCTTGGACCGGTTTGGGCCCGACGCGATAGAGAGCTACATCATCTCGATGACCACCGGACCCGAGGACGTACTGGAAGCGGCGGTACTGGCACGCGACGCCGGCCTGGTGGACGTGCACGCCGGGATCGCCCGAATCGGGTTCGTGCCTTTGTTCGAGACCATCGATGAGCTACGCAAAGCGGGGACGATCATTGAATTCCTGCTGAAGGATCCCGGTTACCGCAGGCTCCTGGAGCTAAGAGACAACGTGCAGGAGGTCATGCTCGGGTACTCGGACTCGAACAAGCAGGCGGGCATCACCACCTCGCAGTGGGAGATCCACCGTGCCCAGCGCCAGCTGCGGGATGTCGTACAGCGCCACGGCGTGGTTCTGCGTATCTCGCACGGCCGGGGCGGGACCATAAGCCGGGGCGGCGGCCCCACTCACGAGGCCATACTGGCCCAGCCCTACGGCACCCTGGAAGGGTTGATTAAGGTAACCGAGCAAGGCGAGATGATCGCCGCCAAGTACGGACTGCCCAAGCTGGCCCGCTACAACCTGGAGCAGGCGCTGGGCGCGGTGCTCGAAGCATCGGTGCTGCACCGGGAGTCCCGAGTTGGTCCGCAGGTGCTGGAACGGTGGGACGCGGTGATGGACCGGATTTCCGACGCCGCCTTCGACACTTACCACGGCCTGGTCGACCAACCCGGCCTCGTCGACTATTTCCTGACGGCGACCCCGGTGGAGGAGCTGGCAGCCCTCAACATCGGGTCCCGGCCCTCGGCACGACCCAAAGGAAAGGGCGGGTTACAGAGCCTGCGCGCCATCCCGTGGGTGTTCGGCTGGAACCAATCCCGCCAGATCGTCCCCGGCTGGTTCGGGGTGGGTTCCGGCCTGGCGGCTGTGCGCGACGAAGCGTCTTGCGAGGTCCCCCTAGAAGAGATGTACGACCACTGGCACTTTTTCCGGACCTTCATCTCCAACATCGAGATGACTCTGGCCAAGACCGACATCGAGGTGGCCGCGCACTACGTGCGCACCTTGGTCCCCGCCGAACATCACAAGTTTTTCAAAATGATCCAAGACGAGTACGAGCTGACCATGGATCAGGTCCTAAGCCTCACCGGACAGCAGAGTTTGCTCGAGCACCAGCCCGGCCTGCAGCGAGCCATCGGCGAGCGCCGTCCTCACCTGGACCTCATCGGCTATCTGCAGGTAGGCCTGCTCGAGCGGCTCAGAGAGTCCACCGAGCCCGGCCCGGAGTTGCGCCGCGCTCTGCTGTTGACGGTCAACGGAATCGCCTCGGGCCTGGGCAACACCGGCTGAACAGATCGGTCCGACTACGACAAAATCACGAGCGGAATACGGCGCTCGGTTTTCAGCTGATAGGACTCGTATCCTCGGTACAGCTCAACTACCTTCGGCCACAGCTGCGCCCTTTCTTCGCCGGTGGCCGGGCGCGCGCACATCTGCCGCTTTTGCTTCCCTACTTGGACCCAGACGGTCGGGTTGGCTCTTAGGTTCAGATACCAGGCCGGCATCCGGTCGGAGCCTCCACTGGACGCCACCAGCACCAGATCGTCCCCCCGTGCCAGGTACGACAAAGGAGTAACCCGCTTCTTACCGGAATGGCGACCTGTAGTGGTCAGAAGCAGCACCGGCACCCCGGGGAGCCTGCCCCCGACCTTGCCGCCGGTGGCACGAAACAGCCGGCTATGCAGCGCCATGACCACCCGAGCGATGCCCCGACCCAAGTCACCGTCGAGCACTCCTGCCACGCTTAGGACCCCTTACAGGTATGCGGGACCGGCGGCGACTGGCGACCCGGCCGCGGCCGGCATTATCGGCCGGGCCAACTGTCCGCACAGGTACGAGTAAAACGCAGCTGATTGCCCACTCGATACGCAGGAAGAGACGCTGACGGTGTACCCGGGTAGGACATGCCGATATCTTACACCCTCTAAAGTGGTTAATCGACCACTTTCCGTGACTAGCCAATAAATTGTGTAGTGTCCGCCGCCCGCGGACGACCATCGCTCAATCTTACGGTCCACCCTCGGTTACTCTCGGACGTGGATGACCAGCACCGACCCTTTCCCCACCAGCCTGACCGGACGACTGAAACCGGTGGTGCCCGCGCGCATTCGCGAGCGCGGACAACTGCTATACCGGCGCGGGGCGGTCCACGTGTTCTACGCCGACGACCAGCAGGTCCGGGCCCGCGTGCAAGGCACCGAGCTGTACACGGTCAGCCTCACCCTGCAAGGCTCAACTCTTAAAGTCCTGTGCGAGTGCCCTTACTTCACCGGCAACTCGGGGGTGTGCAAGCACATCTGGTCCGCGGTTTTGGTCTCCGACGCCGCCGGCTACCTGGGCGCCTACGACCAAATCGACTCCTCCGACGACTCGGCCGGTCCGTCCTCCGGCGAATTGAGTTTCACCGACGACGACCTGGCCGCAGCCATAGACAGTTTCAGCCGGCAGTCCCGGGCGTTTGATCCCCACGACGAGCGGACCGGGCAGCTGCACGCGGCCGAGGCCGCGGCGCGGCGATCCCCGCAACGGCCGCAGGCCGGCGAGCGGGAGATCTTGTACGTGGTCAAGACCGCGGAGTCGGTCGCCTGCGCAAAGCTCATCTTGGACGTCGTGCGCCGGGAGCCGCGCTACGACGGAGGCTGGAAAAAGCCGCAGCCGCTGACGCTCAGCACCGGCCAGATCGAGCGGCTCGACTACGCCGAAGACCGCCAGATCCTGTCGATAATCCTCGGAGCCGCCGATCCCTGGCCCGGCACCCGCCCCTATCGGGGCTACGGGCGGGAGCGGACCACCCCAGGGCTGGGCGTGGTGGTAGAGCGCTCGGTTACCGCCGAGGTCATTCCGCTGATATGCCGTACCGGGCGCGGCATGCTGCAAATTGCCGGCGCCCCGGAGTTGGTCCCGCTGACTCTGGACGCCGGGCCGCCCTGGGAGCTGTGGCTGGAGGTGGTCTCCGTCGACAAAAAAGACAGGTACCAGATCAGCGGGGTGCTGCGGCGTCCCGGTGAGCGGATGTCCATAAAGGACCCGGCGATCCTGCTGGCCGGTGGATTCGTAATCGCACCCACCGGCGCCGTCGGCGGGCTCAAGGACTTCAGCGCGTTTACGTGGATCTCCACCCTGCGTCAACAGGGATCCATGACCGTACCGGCCGACCAGATCGACGACCTCCTCCACCGAGTGGTCCGGCTGCCCAAGCTTCCCCGACTAAAGCTCCCGCCGGAGCTGGAGTACACGGAGGAGGCCGGGCAGCCCGTCCCCCATCTACAGATCCAGCCTGCCCGGACCCGATTGGACCGCCGTTCGACGCGACTGGACGCCTACCTGTCTTTTGACTACGAAGGCCACGTCGTCTCAAGCGACGACAAGTCCCGGGGTTTCCTGCAGCCTGAATCCCGAAAGGTGATCCTGCGCGCCCCGGACACGGAGAGGGCTTCGGAGGAGAAGCTCGAACAGCTGGGCCTTCGCCGCAATGCCGGCGGCGACTTCCAGCTGACGCCGCGCAACTTTGCCAAAACCGTACGCGACCTAATCGGCAACCGCTGGGTCGTGGAGGCCGAAGGCAGCCTGTACCGCAGCGCCGGCTCGTCCCGCATGCGCCTGGTCTCGGGCACCGACTGGTTCGACTTGAAGGGCGACGTCGACTTCGGGGATCAGACCGCCTCGCTGCCGGAGCTATTGGCCGCAGTGCGCAAAGGCGAGAGCTTCGTCAAGCTCGGTGACGGCTCGGTCGGCTTGGTTCCGGAAGAGTGGCTGCGTCAGTACTCGCTGGTGGCCAGTCTCGGCACGGTACAAGGCAAAGCGTTGCGGTTCCAGCGCAACCAGGTCGGAGTCTTGGACGCCTTGCTGGCCGCCCAGCCCCAGGTTGACCTGGACGAGGTATTCGTCAGGGCCCGCGACCGCATGCAGACCTTCTCGGGCATAGAGCCGGTTGATGCTCCGGCAGGCTTCCACGGCACGCTGCGCGGGTACCAGCGCGACGGGCTGGGCTGGCTCGCCTTCCTGCGGGAGTTCGGGTTCGGCGGCTGCCTGGCCGACGACATGGGGCTGGGCAAGACCGTGCAGGTGCTGGCCCTGCTGGAACAGCGCCGGGAGGAAGGGACTCACCCGCCGTCGCTGGTGGTGGTGCCCAAGTCGCTGGTGTTCAACTGGATAACCGAGGCCGGGCGTTTCACCCCCAGGCTCAAGATTCTCGATCACACCGGGGGCCGGCGGACCCCCGGGTCTCATTTTGAGGACTACGACGTCGTGCTCACCACCTACGGAACCTTGCGCCAGGACGCCGCGGATTTTAAAGACATGGTGTTCGACTACGGCATCCTCGACGAGGCACAGGCCATCAAGAACCCGGCTACCGTCTCGGCCAAGGCGGCGCGCTTGGTCCGGGCCCGGCACCGGCTCGCCCTCAGCGGCACGCCGATCGAAAACCACCTGGGGGAGCTGTGGAGCCTGTTCGAGTATCTGAACCCGGGGATGCTCGGCGGGTTGGCCGCCTTCCAGTCGGCTACCACCGGTCGCCACGCCGACCCGGCCGCCCAACGAGCGCTCAGCTCGGCGCTGCGCCCCTTCATCCTGCGGCGCACCAAGGAGCAGGTGGCCAGCGATCTGCCTCCAAAGACCGAGCAGACGCAGTTCTGCGAGTTGTCGGGGAATCAAAGGCGGGAGTATGAGCAGCTGCGCCAGCATTACCGCAAGGACCTGCTGCAACGCATCGATTCCGACGGTATCGGCAAGTCGAAAATGTTCGTCTTGGAGGCGCTGCTGCGGCTGCGCCAGGCTGCGTGCCACCCTGGGCTGATCGATCCCGGGCGCTCGGACGAATCCAGCGCCAAGCTCGACCTGCTCATGCCGCAGCTGGCCGAGGTCGTCGACGAGGGACACAAGGCCATCGTCTTCTCGCAGTTCACCACGATGCTGGGCATCGTAGGGCCCAAGCTGGTTGAGCTGGGTTTGTCCTACGAGTATCTCGACGGCAAGACCGCCAACCGCCGGGCCCGGGTCGAGCGCTTCCAAAACGACCCCGACTGCCGCCTGTTCTTGGTCAGCCTCAAAGCCGGCGGGCTGGGGCTAAACCTGACCGCCGCTGAGTACGTGTTCTTGCTCGACCCCTGGTGGAACCCGGCGGTGGAGGCCCAGGCGATCGACCGGGCCCACCGTATAGGCCAAACCATGCCCGTCTTCGCCTACCGAATCATCGCCCGGGGCACCGTCGAGGAAAAGGTGTTGCAGTTGCAGGAGTCGAAGCGGCAGCTGGCCGACGCTATCATCGGCGCCGACAACAACCTCATCAAACAGATCAAACGTGAGGACCTGGAGTTGCTGCTCTCCTAGTGCCCTGGGTACTAGTTCCCGGGCTCCTGGGCGATCCCGGACACGGGTTCCGCCACCGCAGGCGCGGGAGCAACCTTTACCACGATCGACTCCAACCCCCCGGCCGCGCCGGTTTCCTGCGATACGCCGCCCGCACCGACGACCGGCCCGACGGCTGCCTCCTGCACGTACGGCTCAATTGACTCGGCGGCAAAGGCGTCTCGGCTCGTAAAAGCCGCGCTCGCGATGAAAGTCACCGCTATAAAGGCGGCCACGGCCAGCATGGGCACGCTGGCGTGCAGCCTCTCGGCGAGGCTCTTGAGTATGCGTGTCCGCTCCAGCTCTAGGTTCATGTATCAAATATCGGCAGATCCGCCGATTTGTTAAGCGGAAACTCACCGATCCTTTGAATATCTTCGGAGCCGGCGCACCTCGGGGTCCTGGCCACGAAGGTTCTTTGACCCCGGTTGTCCCGTGGGCAACTTCTGGCTCAGGGTGACGTCCCGCATCTAGGCCTGCCCACACAAAGAAAATCCTTTAAGAAACTTCAAGTCATGCCGATATATAGAAGGTCGAACAAATTCGGGTCCGACCTATCGAGAAATCCAAACCTCTCAACCATACGGGGGTATATGAGTGAAGTTTCGCTCGGGACATAGAGGCGGCAGCGCCGCCGACGAAACCGGGGCCACCGGCGTGGAGATGGCCCTGGTCCTACCCTTGCTCGTCATGCTCATTGCAGGAGTCATGGACTTCGGCATGGTCTTTAGCGATCTCATGAGCCTGAGGCAAGGGGTCGGGGCCGGCGTCCGGCACGGGATAGTGGCCCAGTCCGGCGCCTCGAGCTCCTGCACGGTAACCGGCACCACCGCCTCCGGCGACACCTTGAGCCTGATCTGCCTGGTCAAAGACCGCATCGCGCTCGACGATGCCAGTACCCGGGTAAAGATTGCCTTTCCGGGCTCCAAGGTCAGGGGCGGATCGCTCGTGATCTGCGCCCAGTACCCGATGGAGTCGATCACTACCATGCTCGACCCGATCATGAACGGCGAGCTCACCTCCAGAGTGGAGATGCGCATCGAGCAGGATCTGTCCACCCTGGACGCCGCCGAGGAGACTCCGGTGGACGGAGGGGACTGGACGTGGTGCGCGTGATGTTTCGACGCGCGTCCTCGGAGCAGGGCTCGGTTGCCGTCATGGTCGCCGCCTGCCTGGCCGTCTTGCTGGGCTTCGCAGCCTTTGCCATTGACCTGGGCGACGCCCGGCAGCACAAGGCGCAGGCCCAAAACAGCGCCGACTTCGCCGCTCTGGCCGGGGCGGGCGTGCTCAAGGACGGCACCACCGCCGGCGCGGTCGCCGCAGCCCGCGACTACGTGGGCAAAAACGAGTTCCCGTCCGACGCCGCGCAAGTGAACATACCGCCCGCGGCGGGGTCCAGAGCCGGCGATGCCAAGTGCGCAGAGGTCGTCGCCACCGAGGACCTTTCCACCACCTTCGCCCGCATCTTCGGTATCGAGACCATGACGGTCAACGCCCGGGCCGTCGCCTGCGCCTCGCCGCCGCTGGGTGCGCCGTACGCAGTGTTTGCCGGTTCCACCACATGCGCCGACGCGGTTAGCTTCTCGGGCGCCAACCGGGCGGTCAACGGCGGCGTGCACTCCAACAACGATATGAAGGTCGTCTCCAACGGCACCGTCATAAACGGGATCGTGACCTACCTAAACGGCGATGCCCCCGAGGGCAACATCGAATACAACCCGTCGACGGACAACCCGCGCCGGCTGGACAACGTCCTGCCCTACCCGGACGACTTCGACATCGATGATTACAAGCCGCTGGGCTCCAAGGGTCTGCTGGCCACCGACCTGGGGCAATACCACTATGCGCCGGTGGGCATCGACGAGACCTGGCTTGCCTTGGAGGGCCTGCTGAGCGGCAAGACCGTCGCCCCCGGCCTGTACTACACGCCTGGCGAAATTCATTTGGGCGGCAACGACTGGAACGGGACCGACGTTACCTTCGTCACCAGCGGCGGCACGATCCACCTCAACGGCAACGACTTTAACTTCACACCGTGGGACCCCGACGGCCTGCTGCTGTTTTCGAACAAAAGCGCAGGGTGCAACAAAGGCGACGCCGTGATCAAGCTAAACGGCGACAACCACACCTGGGCCGGGATCCTCTACGCGCCGAACGGGCCGCTCGACTTCTCCGGTACCAACATCACCTCGTCGCTGGACGGCCGGCTGGTGGCCAACACCGTCCACCTAAGCGGATCCAAGCAGACGATCACCCGCAACGAGTCCTATCCGGGCCGCAGCGACGGCTTCGAGCTGGTGGAGTGAGCCGTGCACCAAAAAACCGCTTATTTCCAACGCAAATATGCCGATAGATAAGGGGAGCCCGCAAGGCGGCTCCGATGAAAAGGGGGAACAACAGTGAAGCGTTCCAAGGCAGTAGTAATAGGGGGTGCCGTGCTGACGCTGCTCGGAATGCTCTTGTCGTACGTCTACACACAAAGCGCCCGCCAGGAGGCCCGAGCCGTCGCAGAGACCACCTCCACCGCCGGTGCGCCAGCCTGGGTAGCCGGCGCCGATTTGGTCATCGGCTCTACCTGGGAAGACATCAGCTTGAACGTCGCTCAGCAAGAGGTGCCCGCCGGCCTCAGGCCCAGCGACGCCATCTCCGAGCCGGAAGAGGTCGAAGGCAAGGCCCTGGTTCGCAACGTCACCAAGGGAGAGGTGCTGACCGCCGCGCAGTTCAACAACAACGGGGCCGAGAGCCTCAACATACCCGAGGGAACCAGCGCCTTGACGCTTAGCCTCGACTTCCCGCAAGGGGTCGGCGACTACATCCAACCCGGCGCCAAGGCCAACTTTTTCGTTACCGTCAAGGATTCGTCTCCCGAAGGCGTGCTGACCCAGTTACTGCTCAGCGACATACCCGTGCTGGCCAACCGCAGGGCGCTGAGCCCCCAGGACGTCACCGAGGGACGGGCGCCCGATGACGGCGGCCGGCTGCTGCTGACCTTTGCGGTAACCCTGGAGCAGGCCGAGAAGATCATCTTTGCCAAGGAAAACGGCTCCGTGTGGCTGACCCTGCAGCGTCCGGGCGCACCGGCCGAACAGGGAATCGGACAGACCTTCGGGACCTTCCTGCTATGAGAACTCGCCCCTACAACGAGTCCTTCAAGTTCCAGCCGCTGGCCGGACGCGACATGGACCCGCACCCCGACAACCGGCGTTTCGCCTGGTCCTCAGAGCAGGACGCCGACGGCCGCAGCCCTCAGGATCGACCCTTGATTTGGCCTGCAGCTCAACCCGACCCCTCGGTCGACGAGCTGGTTCAACAAGATGACGGGATCGAGCGCAAGCCGGACGAGCCGCGGCCGCCGATTCGCCGCAGCGCCGACGGCCGGGTCGAAAAAGTCGAGCCTGCCGCCGAGGAACCGCAGGATGCCGAAGAAGAGGACGACGAGTACGAGCAGGACGAACGCGCCCCGCGCGTGCTGGTGATCGACAGCGTCGGCAGCCTTGCCGAGAGCCTGGCCGACGCCGCCACGGGCATGTCGCCGGAACCGGACATCCTGTTGCTGGACGACCCGGCCGGCGCCATCGACGCCGTAGAGGACAACGATCCCGACGTATTGATCGTCGCGCCCGTAGACCTCACCCAGCAGACCATGGGCAGCCTCGCCGAAATACGCAGCGCTCACCCCAAGATCGTCACCGTGGTCTCGGACAACGACATTCCGTGGACGCCCGCCCAGATGGTGGCCTCCGGCGCACGGGACATCCTGCCGGCCGAGCCCTCCGGGGAGATCCTTCGGTCGAGCCTGGGCACTGCGCTGGGAACGGCCAAGGACCTGAAGGGACAGAAGATGCTGGTAACCGAGCGGATAGTGGTGCAAAAGATCCACTCGAGCGCGCCGGCGCCGGAGCCGGTCAGCGCTCCCGAAGGCCACGTCTTCACCGTCACCTCCGCAACCGGCGGCAGCGGCAAGACTTTTCTGGCCAGCAATCTCGCCGCGTACCTGGTGAAGGCAACCGGCAAGCGGGTGCTGCTGATCGACCTCGACATGCAGTTCGGTTCGCTCACGTCGTCGCTTCACCTGCACCCCAAACGCACCATCGATCACCTGGTCAAAGAGGAGGGTGAGCTGGATGCGGTGCTGTCCGATCACCTGGTCGAGCACAAGTCCGGCTGCAAGGTGCTGTGCGCCCCGGCCGACCCCTTGGCCGGCGAGTGGACCTCCCCGCAGGACGTCACCCGTATCATCACCTCCGCCCGCAAGCACTTCGACTACATCGTCGTGGACAGCCCACCGACGCTGAGCGAGACCTGCCTGTCGGCGTTCGACCAGTCCGAAGCTCTGCTGGTCATCGCCAACATGGACGTGCCGTCGCTGAAAAACATGCGGCGGTTCCTGGAGACGCTCGACGCTCTCAAGGTGCCCCGCAACGCCCACCACCTGATAATCAACCGCGCCGACGCCGGCATGGGGATCGAAATGTCGCAGGTGGAGCCGCTGTTCCCGCAAGGGTTCCTGGCGGTGCTGCCGAGCAGCGACCTGGTGCGCTCGTCCATCAACATGGGCGTTCCGCTCATGTACGAACGGCCCGACACCGAGATCTCCCGCCTGCTGGCGGACGGGTTCATGAAGCTGGTGCCGGCGGGCGCCGGAATGACCCCGCCCCCCGCCTCCAAGGGCTCCAGATTCAAGGTCCGCAAAAAGGCCAGGAACTAGTGAGCTTGTCGGACCGTGTCCAGCGCATCAACGGCGACAACTCCGCCGACAACGTCCGCGGCTTCGTCGGCAAACCGGCCAAGTCCTCGGCCCCCTCGGGCTGGGGGCTGATGAAGCGCCAGGTGCGCGATGCGCTGATGGATGAGCTCGGCAGCAAGCTGTACGCCAAGACCACCCTTGAGGAGCTGCGGGAGGTCGTCACCGACAACCTCGAAGCCGCGCTTATCAAAGCGCAGGTGACGCTGCCGATCTCGCAGCGGCCGAAGTTTATCGGCGAGCTGACCGACGACCTGCTCGGGTACGGACCCCTGGAGGAGCTGCTCGCCGACCCCAAGGTCACCGAGATCATGTGCAACGGCCACAACGACATCTACGTGGAGCGGGCCGGCAAGATCCTGCACAGCGACGTGAGCTTCACCGACGACGATCACCTACGCCAGGTGATCGAGAAGATCGTGGCCAAGGTGGGACGCCGCATCGACGAGTCCTCCCCCATGGTCGACGCCCGCCTGCCCGACGGCTCCCGGGTCAACGCCGTTTTGCCGCCCATTGCGGTGGACTCTCCGCTGCTTACCATCCGGCGGTTCCCCGCCAAGCCGTTTCACATGGAGGACCTGATCAAGTTCGGCACCATCACCGCCGAGGCGGGCGAGTTTCTCAAGAGCTGCGTGCTGGGCAAGCTGAACATGCTGGTCTCCGGCGGTACCGGCACCGGTAAGACCACCCTTTTGAACGTCATGGCCGACTTCGTGCCGGCCGACGAGCGCATCGTCACTATCGAAGACGCCGCCGAAATGCGGCTTTCCCAGCCCCACGTGGTGCGTATGGAGGCCCGTCCGGCCAACATCGAAGGCGCCGGTGAGGTGGCGATCCGTGACCTGGTCCGCAACTCCCTGCGTATGAGACCGGACCGCATCATGGTCGGCGAGGTCCGTGGCGCCGAGGCGCTGGACATGCTGCAGGCCATGAACACCGGGCACGAAGGATCGCTCACCACCATCCACGCCAACACCCCGCGCGACGCGCTCACCCGCATGGACACCATGGTGCTGATGGCCGGTTACGACCTGCCGGTCAAGGCCATCCGCCAACAGGTGGCCGCGGCGCTGGATGTAGTGATCCAGGTCAGCCGCTTCGGCGACGGCAGCCGGCGCATCACCCAGATCTCGGAGGTGCAGGGCATGGAGGGGGACATCATCACCCTGCAGGATGTCTTCCGCTACGAGTTCTCCAGCGGCGGCAGCCAGTCGGATGAGTCGGCCGGGTCGCTGCGACCCACCGGGCTCAGGCCGAAGCTGATCGAAAAGCTCAAAGAAAAGGGCGTGGACGTGCCGCTCAAGACATTCCGCACCCCCGGCAGCCCGGTGGTCGCCTCCCGTTTGAAACTCGCCTCGCAGGGAGGTAACCGGCGATGATGTGGATGCTATCGACCCTTCTGGTGGGCGCCGGCATCGCGCTCGGCGCCTACGGAGTTGCCCTGTACCGCAACTCGCGCAACGCCGCCTTGACCGAGTTGCTGGAGCTGCAGATCGAGGAGCCGGACAAATCCCCGCAGGAGCTGTCCGCCTTGATGGAGCGGGCCGGCGCGTTTACCGAAAAGGCGCTTGACCGCACCCCGATAGCGGAGAAGTTTCGCAGGATCCTCGTTCAGGTCGGCTCTCCGCTTACGGCCGGCGAGTTCGGCGGCATGCTGATGTTCGGCACGCTGCTGTCGGCGATTTTCTTGCTGATTTTGACTGATTCTTTCGTAGCCCCCGTGCTGGCGCTGGTCGGGATCCCGATGTTCACGATGGCCCGCCTCAAGCGCAAGGTCCGCAAGCGGCTATTGAAACTGGAGGCGCAGCTGCCCGAGGTCCTGCAGCTGGTCGCCGGCTCACTCGACTCCGGCACCTCACTGCTAACCGCCTTCGAGCTGGCCGCCGAGGAGGGGGACGAGCCGCTGGCCTCCGAGCTGGGCCGGGTAGTCGGCGAATCGGCGGTCGGCCGCCCGTTGATCGATGCGCTGGAGGCCATGGCCAACCGGGTGGGTTCCAACGACTTCGCCTGGACCGCCAAGGCCATCCGCATCCAGAACCAAACCGGCGGGCGGCTGGCTGACACGCTCAAGATCCTCGCCGAGTTCATGCAGGCCCGAGTGGAGGTAAGGGGCGAGATTCGCGCCCTTTCCGCGGAGGCACGCTTCTCCGGCCTGGTGTTGACCGCGATGCCGATCGTCATCGGAGGACTGCTGTTCGCCATCCGGCGGGAGTACGTCGAGCCGCTGCTCAGCAAGCCCGCCGGCAACATCATGTTGGGCGCCGCCGCGCTGGGCATCTTCCTTGGGCACGTGTGGATGAAGAAGATGGGCCAGGTGGAGGTGTAATGGACCCGCTACAGCTGCTCAGCATCTTGTCGGTCACCGTAGGCCTGGCTCTGCTGGTGATCGGGGTCAACCGGGTAAAGGTCACCCGCAAAGCCGGCGCCATCGCCGAGCTCTACGGTGAGACCGACGACCTGGAAGGGGACGAGTCCATACCGATGGAAGCGCTGGCCCTGCGGCTTCTGCGGCCGGCAAAGCGCAACTTTGGAGACATCGGCCGCAGGTTCACCCCAAAAGGACAGCTGGAAAAGATGCGGCGCAACGTCACCCTATCCGGTATGGGCGCCGGCGGCTTCGAGGCGTTGCTCGCCATCAAGGCCATGGGTGCCGCCGTCGGCGCCACGTTGGTGCCTTTGATCCTCACCCTGGCGGGTCTGGATCTGGGCCTGTTGCTGGCGATCCCGGGCGCCATCCTCGGCTTCATGGCCCCCGACGTGTGGGTCTCTCGCAAAGGCCGCCAGAGGCAGGAAGAGATCCGCAAGGCGCTGCCCGAGACCATCGACCTGCTGGCCATCGCCGTGCAGGCCGGCATGGGCCTGGAAGCCGCGTTTGAGCTGGTGTCCCAAAGCGTCCCCGGGCCGCTCGGAGACGAGTGCTACCGGTTGCTGCAGGAGATTCAGCTGGGGTCCGGCCGCAAGCAGGCACTCCAGCAACTGCGGGACCGCACCGAGGTACAGGAGCTTAGCTCGTTCGCCTTGGCTTTGATACAAGCCGACGCGGTCGGCAGTCCCATCGCCGACGTGCTGCACTCCAACGCCGCCCGCATGAGGCTGCTGCGCCGTCAGGCGGCCCGGGAGACCGCCGCCAAGCTACCGGTGAAGTTGCTATTCCCAATGCTGTTTTTGATTTTCCCCGCTTTGATGATGGTGGTAATCGGTCCGGCGGCGCTGTCGATCATCGAGAAGTTCTCCGGCTGAGCGGCAATTACCTCGTCGAAGGGCGGGGCTCAGCAGGAAAGGAAGTGGCGTCACGCCCGACCGAGGCGATCCGTCTCGGTCACGTCCCGGA
>JBBDRQ010000015.1:0-31725 GCA_040905365.1 Actinomycetota bacterium | reverse complement strand
GAAGACCGCCGCAACGTAGCCGCCTATTCGTCCAGCAGCTCTTCGATACCTTCGGGATAGCCGGGGAAGATCGCCTTGAAGCCCTCGGCAAACCGGCAGTCCAGATCCGAATCGCGGGCCATCATCACGCTGACCCCCTTGGCCGCCAGTCCGGCGTTTACCAAACCGGGCGCCTGCGACTCATGCGCGCTAAGCGCCGCCACCTTGGCGTCGATGAACTCGTCGATGTCGACGTACAGGTCGGCTTGCTGCGGGGCCATGAGCAGACAGGCCCCGACCGAGTGCGGCTTGAACCCCCTGTCGTACAGTTCTTCGCGGCACCAGGGCACCGTCGACGCACCGGGATTCACCGCGGCCAAAACCGCCAGTCCCAGAGCCCGGTGGTCGGGGTGGTTCACGTACCACTGCCCGAGATAGTAGGTGGCGGGATCCGGCCCCAACACTACGTCGGGCCGCAGGCGACGAATCTCGCGCGTCAGGTCCAGGCGCAGCTGACGGCCGTCCTCCAAAAAACCGTCCTCGTAAGCTAAAAACACGACCTCGCCGATCCCGAGGATCTCGGCCGACCTGCGCTGTTCGGCCCGGCGGGTGACGATTAGCTCATCGCGGGGCACCGCCGGGTCGTTGGAGCCGCACGCTCCGTTGGTGACCACGCACAAGGCCACGTCGACCCCGTCGGCGACCCACTTGGCGATCGTCCCGCCGGCCACGATCTCGGCATCGTCGTGGTGCGGGATAAACACCAAGGCCCGGTTTACCTGCAGCGAGCCCAGCCGGGCGCTCACGGCAGCTCCAGGGCGCTCATTACACGCGCAAACAGCTCCGGCTGGCTCCCGGAGACCTCCAGGTGACCCAAATCCACCGCTTCGTCGGCGGTGAGCATCTTGATGAGCACCAAGAACAGGTGCACCGGATCGCCCTCCACGTAACAGTCGACCTCGCCGGTGGGCGCGGGGAGGATGGAAAGCTGGCCGTCCTGGACCTCCATTATCGCCTCGAACCCGCCGGCGGAGCTCAGCCGGACGCAACCCGATACGCCCTGCATGGCGGTGGCGTTGACGAAGTTGGGGAGGGTATGAATGGCCATCGGCCACACCAGCGGCAGGTGGTCGGCGTGCACCGGGAAGTCCCGGTTGAGCCCGGCCGAGATGGCGCAGGCGTGCATCAGGTTGTGGGTCAAAAAGTAAGAGCTGAGCACCCCCAACGGCATGGTGCCCAGCGGGGAAGGACACAGCTGGTCGACCGCAGCGTTGCCGGCGACCTGAGCGAAGGTTTCCATCCCCTGCCGCAGCTGCTCGGCCAGAGCCGTCCCGTCCCGCTCGGGAAAGCCGGCCAGCGAAACCTCGTTGGCCTCGGCCAGACCCGCCGCGGTGCCGTCGCCGTACGGATAATCGACGCCCAGCGCGAACATCCCGAAGCCGATGTTGGTAAAGGCGATGTGGGCACCGTGCTCCCCCACCGACCACTCGGAGCGGGGAACCATCACCGCCGTGTCGGCCAGCCCATCTAGTATGGCGGCCGTATGCTCGATGACCTTGCGCGCGGCGGCGAGGATGAGGTCCACGTCGTCGGGGGCGGGCGAGGGACTGTACGCGGACGGACTGCCCCCGGTTACCTCCGGGAAGACGCTGGCCATCAAATCTCCTCCTCGCCCGCCCCGGACCAAAAGCACGTCGTCCGGATGGACCTCGTGCCGACTATCCTATTTAGACAGTCCTAGTTAGATAGTCCGCCTTCGACGCCAAGATGTCAAGGTGTCGATGCGGGCGATATAGCTGCCGGCCAGCGACGAGAACCACGGCGTGCCGTCGATGTCGGTGGCGATTCCGTACGGACCCCGGCCGCGCGGCGCGTCGAAGGTCTACACCTCGCCGGTGTCCGGATCCACCCGGCCGTACACACCGGCCTGGTCCGTGAACCACAAAACAACACCGCCCTCAGCGGCCGCATCACCCCAGCACCCGCCGGCTCTCCTCCACCAGGCTGCCGACGTCGACCTTGGTCTCCTCCTGCATGAGCCGGCGCAGCATCGGCGGCATCTGCTCCATCGCCTTGGTCAGCTTGGATACCGTCGCTCTTAGCTGCTGCATGCGAGCCGCCTCCTCGGCGGGAGTGACCAAGTCGTCGGTGATCGCCCCCTCGGAGCGGGAAGCGACCAGCGGATCGGGCAATCCTCGCACCCAGACCAGCGTGCGTCGGCCCGGCCCCCTGCCTTCTACGAGGGGATCTACGGCGACGATCTCGTCGGAGCGGACGTACTTGCCGTAACCGAGAGGGATCAACTGACCTGATTGGATGCGCACTGGGCCACCTCCTGTTATCTACCGACAATTTTGTCAGTTCGGGGTGACAGACGAGCTATCCCCTGCCGGCCGGCGCACCTACCGGGCAACGACAACTACCGCATATTTAGTTCTATCTCCGCCCCCGACCAGGTGCCGTCACGGGCCGAGTAGTCGCCGACGTGCAGGGTGACCGCTCCGGTGGGACCATCCTCAATAGTCAGCGAGTAGTCTCCCCAGGCGTCCGCCCAGGCGGTGGCCGTGGTGAAGTCCTCGACGACCTCCTCACCGGCGACCTCCAGGCGCACGACCGTGTTGGCCTCGAACAGCCGGGAGTAGCCGGATACGGTCAGCGGGTAGGAAGCCACGCCCGGCCGGGGCTCGAGAACGACCACGTTATTGACCTCCCCGGTGAGCTCGGGGATCGCCCCGCCGCCGGGCCTAAGATCCACCACCACCCGGGCCGGATTCTCCAGAGCAAATACGTGCGCCTCCGCAGGGTCGCCCACATGCAGGTCAACGTAGGTCCAGCGCCCCTGGGGAGACCAAACCGAATAAGCCGCGCGAGCCAAAGGTCCGCCAAAGCTGGCCTCTGTAGCGACGGGGTCCACCATCTCCACGTCCCGCAGCTGCACCCGCACCACGCCGAGGCGGCGCAGGAACTCGGCGCGCACGTCCCCGGCCGCAGCGGCCGGACCCCCGCCTTCGGCGGCCAGATCTATGACGAAACGTTCGCATCCGTCATGGGCCGCGGCGCGCAGATCACTTATCCGGTTAGCATCACCCGAGCCGCCGGCTCCCTCCACCTCGACCGAGCCGTCGGCGACGAATGGGTCGCCCTGCAGGCAAACTGCCACCGAATCCTCGTCGGTAGGCGACGGCGTGGGCCGGGTTGCAGGCGATGGGGATGCGGTCGGGTCGGCGGTGGGCGAAGCGCCGGGGTCGCCGTTATCGTCGCCGGGCACCGGGCACCCGGCCAGCGCCAGCAGCAGAAGCAACGTCAGCAACCTCTTGGTCATCTGCACCCCTCGCTTGCTTCTCGGGCTAAACCGTCCACCTGCCCGCTGCGATCCATATCGCACTCTACATGCCGGCTCCGCCGCAAGCCATGGGGCACCGTCGGAAGCTGGTGGGGCCGCCTGCCGGTTCTATAACCTTAAGGACGTGACCCGCATAGTGGTGACGGTGCTGACGACGATCCTGGTGTTGCTGTTGCTCGTCTGGGGGTTGCAGCGGCGCTTGATCTATCTGCCCTACTCCGGCCCGGTCCCTCCGGCCGACCAGGTGCTGCGCAACTCTCGAGAGGTCACTTTGGTAACCGAGGACGGCTTGGAGCTGGGCGCGTGGTTCGTCTCCCCCGCAGGCGGCGAACCTGCTGCGGGCATGCTGGTGGCCAACGGCAACGCCGGCAACCGTTCCTCGCGCGCCCCGCTGGCCGAGGCGCTCGTCCAGCGGGGCTTTGCAGTGCTGCTGTTCGACTATCGCGGCTACGGCGGCAACCCGGGCAGCCCCACCGAGCGCGGACTGGCCCGGGATGTGCGAGCGGCCCGCGGGTTCATGGTCAACGACGCCGGGCTGGAGGACGAGCAGCTGCTTTATTACGGAGAGAGCCTCGGGGCCGCGGTAGTCACCGAGCTGGCCACCGAACACCCGCCGGCCGGCCTGGTGCTGCGATCGCCTTTTGAGGACCTGGCCTCGGTCGGGAAACTGCACTACCCCTTCCTGCCGGTGGATTTGCTGCTCAAGGACCGTTATCCGCTGGCCGGGCAGGTCGCCGAGCTCGACATTGCGGTTACGGTCATCTACGGCGAACAGGACACGATCGTCCCGCCCTCTCAAAGCCGGGCCGTTGCCGAGGCCGCCCGGCACGTGCGGCTGGTCGAAGTGGCCGGTGCCGGTCACAACGACCCGGCCCTGCTGGACTCCCCGCAGCTGATAGAAGCTGTCGTGCAGCTGGCCCGCCGGGCGGGGCTACCCATCGAGTAGCCCTGCCCGCACGGCCCCGCCGGCCCTACTTCGACGCCGGGACGATGTTCTGGTTGAGGAAGAACAGGTTGTCGGGATCGTAGGTCGCCTTGACCCGGGCCAGCCGCGGGTAGTTGCGGCCGTAGTTGTCCTGCACGCGGTGCTCGTCGTCCGCGGCCATGAAGTTGATGTACCCGCCGTCGGAGCCCGAGTGCGGGTGGATGGCTTCGTAGTAGTCGCGCACCCAGGCGATGTTGGCGTCGTTGTCGGCCGGGTCGGGCCACATACCGGCGATGACCGCGGCAAACTTCTTGTCCCGGTGCCCAAAGGCCGTCTCCTCGGGACCCACCCGCTGCACGGCGCCGTTGATCGAGTACATGTGCATGGTGGAGTTGATCACCGGTGTGCGCTTGCCGTGATCGACATGCGCCGCGATCGCCAGATCCGACAAATCGGTGACGAAGTCGGCCTTCCAGTAGTGCTGCAGCCCCGCCGGCACCAGGCCGTCGAAGGCCGAGTTAAGGGCCGAGTAGGGCATGGGACCGACATGCTGAGCCTTGACCGGCGCCACGTCGAAGAAGGGCTTTAGCACCGCGTCGGCCTCCTCGGCCGGGCCCGTCCAACAGGTGACCATCGCGCAGAACAGATCTCCGACACGGTCCTCGGGAACGAACGGCAGCGGCGGCGCGATCTGCCATGCAAAAAACGCTCCCAGCTCCTCGGGCGCCCGCTCTATGTAGTCGCTGTACAGCGCCATCACCGCCGGAGCGTCCTCCACTTCGTAAAACAGCGGCCCGCCCACAATGGTGCCGACCGGGTGCAGCTGAAACTCCATGGAGGTGACCACCCCGAAGTTGCCTCCGCCGCCGCGCAGCGCCCAGAACAGATCCTCGTGTTGAAAGTCGCTGGCGGTGACCAGCTTGCCGTCGGCGGTCACCACGTCCGCCGAGACCAGGTTGTCGATGGACAGCCCGTGCGCCCGGGCCAGGTAGCCTATGCCGCCGCCCAGGGTCAGACCGGCGACTCCCGTGGTGGATATGATCCCGCCGGTGGTAGCCAGACCAAAGGCACCGGTGGCGTGGTCCATATCGCCCCAGGTCGCACCACCGGAAGCCCAGGCCCGGCTCCTGGCCGGATCCACCCGTACATTGCGCATCGACGACAAGTCGATGACCACCCCGTCGTCGCAGGTTCCAAAGCCTGGCACGCTGTGGCCGCCTCCCCTGATCGCCAGGTCGAGGTCCTGCTCCCGGGCAACCTCCACCGCCGCCCTGACGTCGGCGGCATCCACACAGCGGACCACCGCGGCGGGCCGGCGGTCGTGCATGGCGTTGTAGACCGCGCGGGCGGCATCGTAATCGGGATCCTCCGGGGTTATTACCTGCCCGCGGGCGGTTTGCTTCAGGCTCTCCAGGGTGGGTTTCATCGGGTCCTCCTGCATTGTTGCCGGTTCGGTTGACCCGATGATCGCCCCGGGACCGTTATCGCGCCGTTAACCCAGCGTTGCGCGAAAAAGAAATGTCGTTACCGTAGACCGGCCAGCGCCTTTGCCCGCCGAACCGACGCCAGGTCCGTGCCTCCCTCGAAGGATTCCAGAGCCTGCTCGAGCAGCGCCCGGCCTCCGCCCTGCGGGGAAAGGCGAGCCAGCGAGCTTGCGCCGCTTAGGGCAAACCACCCGCAGCCCTGGGAGCGGGCAACCCGCACCGCCTCCCGCAGGCTCGCGTCCGCCCGGCCGTCCCAGCCGCTGCTGGCAATGAGCTCGCCGGCGATCCGGCGAAACTCGGCTTCCAGGTAGCACTGGTCGTGTTGCAGGCTCCAGGCGACGCCTTCCTCCACGGTTGCCCGTCCCGCTTCCGCCTGGCCGGCCCGCAACTGAGCACGGGCCAGCAGGACCAGACCGTAGGAAAAATGCAGCGTCTGATCCTGTGCGCGCCATCGGGAGACCACCGCCTCTAGCTCCACCAGCCCTGTCGGTGCGCCGGTGAACGCCGAATGCCATCCTCTCAGCAACTCGGCCACCGCCTGAAAGTAGCCGAGCTTTTGCTCCGACCAAACCGCCTCCCCTGCACTTAGGTGCCGCGCGAGCTCATCGGGCTCCTCCCGTTCGGCGGCCAGCAGGCCGGCGTACAGACGCACGTACCCTTCGGTAGTTGGGTGATCCAGCTCCCGGCTGTAATCCAGCGCCTCGGCCACCAACCGGCGGGCGGCGTCCGGCTTGCCCATCCACAGATTGGTCATCGCCAGCCGTACCAGGCATACCGCCTTGGGGTTCTGGCCGTACCGCAGCAGATGGTCGCTCGCATGCTCGGTTCTAAACGATTCAATCGCCCGGCCCAGATGCTCACTCGAGGTAGGCAGGTCACCCCTCCAAAACGCGCTGACGCCCATCAGGTAGTGCCCCTCCGGACCCGCGGTAGGATCCGCCCCCTCCTGCATGAGCAGTTGGTCGGCGAACCGGCTCGAGCGGTCGAACCGGCAGCTCATCAACGAGGCCAGCCCGAGACCACGCAGTACCTCAGGATCCACCCGCCGGCCCAGGCGCTCGCACAAAGCCATCCCCCGCTGGTACACGTCCTGCACCGCATCCGACCCGTAGCCCTGCAGGGCGACCAGCGGTACCCCCAGCGCCGTACGCAGCGCCAGCTCGGTTTCGTCCCGATGCCGCCCCGCCGGCAGCTGTTCCAAAAGCAGCAAGCCGTGCCTAAGAGCCTCGAGAGCGTCCTCCAGCGCAAACACCTCCACCGACCTGCGTCCCGCGGCCAGCAGCGCCGCCACCGCTTGCTTGAGCTGCCCCGACTGCTCGTAGTGCACGGCGACGGCGCCGGCCAGCACCTGGTCCCGGCCTTGCACATCGCTCAACGCGGCGGCCACCTTGCCGTGCAGGCTGCGGCGGCGCTCGGGGGCGATCAGGCCGTAGGCGACCTCGCGGATCTTCTCGTGGCTAAAGTCGTAGGCGCCGGCCTGCTCCCTTATGATCTGGCGTCGCCAGAGCTCGTCGAGGGCATCCACCAGCGCGTCGCCGTCCATGCTCCCGGTGGCGGCCAGAACCTCTACCGAAAACGACCGGCCAACCGTAGCCGCCACCTCCACCAGCCGGCGGGCGGTGGGCGAGAGCTTAGCCAGCCGCGCGGATATCACGGCCTTGACGGTCGGGGTGATTTCGGCCTGGGAGCTCCCCGATCCCAGACCGGTACGCACGGCCTCCACCACAAACAGGGGCATGCCCTCGGTGTCCTTCCACAGGCGCTGGATTGCTTCCTCGTCCAACGTGCCGCCTGCTACACGCCTCGCCAGCTCCGCGGTCGAACCGGCGTCCAGACGGCCCAGCGGAATCTCCGTCAAATAGCCGTCCCGGGCCACGTCGAACCGAAGCGAGTTAACGGGGTGATCCTCTTCCAGCTCCTCCGTGCGTACCGTTGCCAGCACCAGGGCCGGAGCCGAAGGGTGGGCTCTTAGCGCAAAGGCCATCCACTCCACCGTTTCCCGGTCGCACCACTGCAGGTCGTCCAGCACCAACAGGATTGGACGGGCGCCGCCCAGGAAGACCTCGCTCAAAGCGCTCAGCAGCTGGAGCCGGGCCGTCTTCCCGATCGAGTCCGCAGGCGCAGGCGGGGCGGCCGACCGCAGTTCGGGCACCAGCCTGCCGACCTCCGCCAGCCGCGCCGCATCCAGCCGCCCCAGAGCCGGCTGCACAGCCTCGGCCCGCAGCCAGTCGACCACCGGACCCCACGCCGGCCGGCCCGCCGCCCGGTAGGCGCGCGCGCGGGCCACCGCAAACCCTTCACCGCTCACCCGGCGGGCTACCTCCTCCGCCAGACGAGTCTTGCCTATCCCGGGCTCACCTTCGACCAGCAACAGACCCGCCCGACCGGCAGCCGCCTCCCGCCAGGCATGCAAAGCCCCGGCCAGCTCGGCAGAGCGCCCGACCAAAGGTGTAGCGGGCGGCGTTGGGGCCGGGCGGGTTGAAGCCGGGGCCGACCGGGAGCCGGTCGCCAGCAGCGCTTCGTACGCCGCACGGGTGGCAGGCTGCGGCTCGACGCCGATGTGCTCCCGTAACAACTCGGCGCACCGGTGGTAGGTGCGCAGGCCCTCGGCCCGATCGCCACGCCCGGCATGGGCCTGCATCAACAACCGGTAGGAGGGCTCGGCGAGACTGTCGATTTCCAGCGCCCGGCGCGCGTAGCGCGCAGCCTGCTCGTAGCTTCCCGCCTCGAGTAGACCAGAGGCCAGCTCCAACACCGCCTCTAAGGCCTGAGCCCGTAGACGATCCCGCTCGGCCACCACCCAGTCGTCGTAGCAGGCCGGAAGCAGATCGCCCCCGTACGCCGCGACGGCCGCCGCCGGATCGGCGCTCCGCAGAGCCGCCCGAAACTCCACCAGATCGACCCGCAGGTTCGCTCCCGAACGCCAGCGCAGGGCCTGCTGGCCGAACTCCGCAAAACGCACTGCGTCCGGCAAGACCCGCTTAAGGTCGTACAGGAGCTTACGCAGGTTTCCCCGCGCCTGCGCCTCGCTTGAGTCGGGCCACAGATCAAATGCCATTCGGGTCCGGCTTATCCCGCCTTCCACGCACAACTGCGCAAGCAGCCGTTGTAGGCGGGGCGAGTCGAAGCCGGGGATCCGGACGCCGTCTAGCTTTACGACCACATCCCCCAGGAGCCGCACGTCCAGGCGGCCGTTCCGATCGGCGGTGCCTTTGCTCAAGCCCAAACCTCATCCGGTTGCGGTGCGCGACCCCCCATAGATACTAGGGCTGATTCGGACAGCGCGGCGGGTCCAAGAGCCATCGACAACACTTAACCGATCCGTTGACAATTCGCCAAACGGGGCGCAATATTAAACCTAATGATTGAATATGCGAGCGCCGAGTTGGACAGCGTCTTCCACGCGTTGGCCGACCCTACCCGGAGGGCGCTGCTGTTCGGCTTGCGGGAGGGAGAACGCTCCGTCGGCGAGCTGGCCGCCCCCTATCCGATATCCCTGGCCGCGGTCTCCAAGCACTTGGGAGTGCTGGCGGAGGCCAACCTGATCAGCAGAACCCGGCACGGCCGGCAGGTCCGTTGCCGCCTAGAACCGGATGCGCTGGCGGCAGCCTCGGCTTGGATAGAGCACTACCGGGAGTTTTGGACCGCGCGCCTGGAGACATTGGATCAGCTGCTCAATCAAGAAAGGAAATCGGATGGACGGTGAAAAGCTACAGATAACCAAGCTGATCGGCGCATCGCCGGCACGGGTCTTCGAAGCGTGGACCTCACCGGAGCTCATGAGGCAGTGGTTTGCCCCGGAACCGATGACCGCAAATATCTCCGAACTGGATGCTCGACCGGGCGGTAGATTTCGGGTGGAGATGCACGACCCGTCCGGCGGCGTTCATACCGCCGCCGGCACCTACAAGGAGGTTGAAAACGGCACCCGTCTGGTCTTCTCCTGGAGTTGGGAAGGCAGCGAGATGCCCGAAACCCAGGTGACCGTGGATCTTAAACCCCATGGCGAACAGACCGAGCTGGTACTCACCCACGAGGGGTTTCCGTCCGCCGAGGCGAAGGATCAGCACCTAGACGGATGGTCCAAGAGCACCTCCAAGCTGGCGGAGCTAATGTCCTAGTACCCTGTCCGCCCGCCCACCTTCGAGGTCGCCCCGCTCCCGATTGGCAGGATCCGCTAACAAGGGCGCGACAATGGAACGAGCTCCGGTGCACCGCGCCCGGGGCGTTTAATCCGAGGGCGAGCAGCATGGATCACGCAGTCAAAGACTCCGAGCTAGCCAGGCGCCTTCGCACCGAGACAGCGACGGTTAAGATCCGGTGGGCGGGCGTGGTGCTCGCGGCATTTCAAACCTATACGTTTTATCTGCCGTTCCCGCCCGGAGTTCTGGAATTCACCATCGCGCTGATCGGGGTTCTGGGGGCGGGCAACCTCGCCATCTCACGCGCAGTGCGGCGAACCACGACCCTGCCGGGGGCGCTCCGGGTGTCGCTTGCGGCCATAGTGCTGGACACAACCGTCGTGCTCGGCCTGGTCTTCACCTACACCTTCGATCCGGGGACCGCGGTCTTTGCGCTGGTCTACCTGCTGCCGGTGGAAGCCGCCATCCGCTTCGAGTTACGGGGTGCGCTTACGGTAATGGGGATAGTCGCCGTCTTCTACACGCTGCGCGAGGCGTACGGCACAGCGCGCTTTGGCAACGACTTTTTGGTCCCCTCCATCACTTTTCGAATGGGAATAGGGATGCTGCTCGCCGCCATTAGCGGCGTCCTGGCCTCCAACCTAGGCAAGGAGCGCACCCGGGCACTGGAGGCTTCCCGCCTCAAATCCCAGTTCCTGGCCAACATGAGCCATGAGATCCGCACGCCGATGAACGGGGTACTTGGGATTGCGCAGCTGTTGGGGGATACGCCGCTCGACGACACCCAGCGCGGCTACCTGAGGACGCTCGACGAATCCGGCCGGAGCCTACTTAGGATCATCGACGACATTCTCGACTTCTCCAAGGTCGAAGCCGGTAAGCTCGAACTGGACAACGTCGACTTCGACCTGCCGGCTCTGGTCAACGACGTGATGGATCTAACTGCGACGGCGGCCCGGACCAAGGGACTGCAGTGCTCGGTGCACATCGACCCTGCGGCTCCCCGTTGGGTAAACAGCGACCCGGTGCGGTTGCGGCAGATTCTGACCAACCTCACCTCCAACGCGGTCAAGTTCACCGACATCGGGTCCGTTACCGCCCGGGTCGGTCCCGGCCGGGTCGGGCGGGTCCGTTTCGAGGTATCCGATACCGGCATCGGGATCGACCCGGAGGACCGAGAAAGATTGCTGGCCCCGTTTACCCAGGCCGACGCCTCCACCACCCGGCGCTTCGGGGGCTCCGGGTTGGGGCTGGCCATCTCCCGGCAGCTGGTGGAGTTGATGGACGGCGAGATCGACTACGCATCCGAGAAAGACCAGGGCAGCACCTTCTGGTTCGAGCTGCCCTTGGAAGCCGTCGAGGCCCCCGCTCCCACGCCGGAACCACCCTCGGTTAGCGGCGCCGGCAACGGCCGCTCCCAGGGCCGGGTGCTACTGGTGGAGGACTCCGAGGTGAACCAGATGGTGGCCCGGAGCATGCTCGAGGCGCTGGGCTACGAGGTGGATCTGCGCACCAACGGCGCCGACGCGGTTGCGGCCGCCACCGACAACGACTACATCGCCATCTTGATGGACTGCCTCATGCCGGTTATGGACGGATACGAGGCCACCCGGCAGATCCGACGGCAGGAGGGCGCCTCCCGCCACACCCCCATCATTGCGCTGACCGCCTCGGCGATGGCCGGCGACCGAGAGCGGTGCCTGCTGGCGGGCATGGACGAGCACCTGCCCAAGCCCATAGACCAGCAGACTCTGGCCGAAGCACTCGCGCAGTGGGGCTCGCACCAGCAGGAGACCCAATAGCGGTTTCCACCACGAGCGTAATACACCTATTTTGCTGCGAGCACCCTGGCCACTAACTTTTGCGAGGTTTGGGGCGCGTGAGGCGCTTGCTGGCAAGGCCGCAGCGAGCGCCCATAGCCCTGACCTACGGGTGCGAGGGAGAACGCAGCCAGGGAGTGGCTCACGCCGCCAAACGCCCCGAAGGTTGGTGGCCAGGGTACTAGACGCCTGAGAGAGCCGGTTCGACCAGTTGGGCCCTTTATGGGTGCGCGGGCAAGCCCATTTCGCTAAGGCCGGTTATTGTCCGGACCTCCGCCGATTCCGCTTGGAGGCCCAGCCGGGGCATTGTCGGGCGCTTGTCCGGAGGCATTACCCGGGGCCTGCCCTTGGCTACCTGGGTTCTGGGGAACATCTGCAGGAGCCTGCCCTTGGCTACCTGGGTTCTGGGGGACATCTGCGGGAGCCTGCCCTTGCTGAGCGCCCGGATCCTGAGCCGGGGTTTGCCCTGCCTCCGCCGGCCCGGGAAGGATAGCGGGAGGCCCAGTGTCCGACTCAAAAACAGGAACAGGCAGGCCCTCCTGCCTGGCCCGGTTGAGACCCTCGATTCGACCCTGCCCACTTTCGGCAATCTCCTGGCGCTTCTCGGCTGAGAGTGCCTGGAGGGCTTGGTCGTGGCCCACGCTACTGGCTTGCATCGCGCGTTCAATCGCGGCCTTGGCCTCGTCGGGAACCTTTTCGTACACCTCGGCGAGCACCTCTAGGTGCTTAAGGGTCGCCTCTGCTATCTTCGTCGAAAGCTCCTCGCGCGACTCCCCCTCCTCCAGTCCCTCAGACCAGTCCGAAGCCTGGCCGAGTTGGGTGCGATACCGCTCCAGGGTCGCCTCCGCCCGGTCGATGTTGTCCTCGTCCACCAAGGCCTGCGCCTCCGCTAGCCTCTCCTCGGCCAGCGAAAAGTATCGGTCGGCCTTGTCGTCGCCGCCGAAGGTGAAGAACGTCCCAACCGCCTCGGCCGCCCGCTCCAAAAAGGAGGAGAAGCCGTTACTGGGCAACATTCCCGGATCCGGGAGCTGCTCTGTTTGGGCAGAAGCCGGTGCCGCCCCCATCAGTACTATGAGCATCGCGACGAGCAATCGCCTGACCATCGAATTTTCCCCCCAACGGCTAGACCCAACGGCTAGAAATAACTCTTCTAGAGTACTATAGCCATCCAGGCGCTGCCTGTAGAAACCTGGCTGCTACGTTGGCTTTACTTGCGGCGGCGCTCGAAGATCTCCGCCGCGGACGCCACCCGGTCGAGGATCAGGATCCCGTCGAGGTGATCTATCTCGTGCAGCAAAGCTCTCGCCTCGAACCCGCAGGTCATGGAGCTAAATTCCCGTCCATCCGGCAACGCGGCGTCAAACCGCACCCGGACGGCCCGAACTACGTTGGCGGTTATCTCGGGAAGCGACAGGCAGCCCTCCCGGCCCACCTCTGAGCCGGAGTCCTCCACCACTACAGGGTTGACCAAAACCATGAGTCCGTGAAACGCCTCGGCCTTTTTGTGCTCGCTCACGTCGATGGCGATCATTCGTAGCGGCACGCCAATCTGAGGGGCCGCCAGTCCCACACAGTGCGAGAAGCTCGACATAGTGTCCAACAGGTCGCGGGCCACCGCTTGGGCCTGGTCGAAGTCGGTGACCGGTTGCACCGCTTGCCGCAACATGGGGTGGGGGTAGACGAGTACCGGCCTTATCGCCACTTACAGAGTCTCGACATCCGCAGGTCGCAGGATGAGCTCAACTCCTTCCTGCCGGGCAACCTGCTGGAGCTTTCCCGACAGCCGCGCCGCGCCCAGGGTCTCGGGAACGTCTATATCCAGCACCACTGTGTACAGCCGCTCACCCATCGCCCGGCTCACCAGGTTGGTGATGTTCACCTGGCTGGCAGCCAGCTCCGAGGTGACTCGGTAAACGATGCCGGGGTGGTCCGCTCCGTACAACGACACCACGAACGGATGGGCGGCCGGGAGGCCGGGGACGGTTTCCACCTCATTGACCGCGACCGTTACCCCTACCTGTTCGCCTACCGGAGTCAGGGCGGCGGCCAGTTGATCGGCACCCAAGTCGTCCGGGGCATCGAGCACCATGATCATCGTGAATTGGCCGCTGAGCAGGCTCATGGAGCAGTCGTCGAGGTTGCAGCCCAGCTCGTACAGCACTTTGGTAACCGCTGCGACTATGCCCGGGCGATCCTTACCGACCGCGGTGACGCTCAGTTGATGCACTTACAAGCCTTTCTGTAGCCACGTTCTGTAGCCACCGTCCCACTACCCAGCCAATCCTATCCACAGCGCTTCCCTAGCGTTGTGGCCCACTAGAGGCATTCGCGGACCCTATCGCTTGGGAGTACCATTTGAATGCGTTCAAAAGTAGCTTTTTTGGGCCCCGTAGAGCAGCTGTGAGGCGAGCAAGTACATGGAGGTGATGCGCAACCCCTCGAAGAATCAGCGGATTTATCGGCCCGCTCCAGACGGGAGGTGGTAATGAGAGGTGCTCGTACCGCAACCAACCCATGAATTCGCGGTAGCCGGCGGGAACGCCGACCGACTTCAGTGACGTCCGTGGTTTCGTCCCAGTGAGCTGGAAGGAGCACGACATGACCATCGAGCAGATTCTTCAAGCCAAAAGTGCCTGGGTTTCCACCATCGAACCCGATGTCCAGATCTCCCGTGCGGTATACCGGATGGTGGCCGGAGGCATCGGCGCCCTGGTGGTCTCGACAGATGGCGAGTCCGTAGAGGGGATCATCTCCGAGCGCGACGTAGTCCGGGGGCTCGAGTACCACGGGGAGCGGCTGTTCGACCTAAAGGTGCGCGACCTAATGTCCAAGAACGTGCCCGTGTGCAGACCCGACGACAAAGTCAGCCACGCCATGGCCGAGATGACCCGGTCCAAGAGCCGCCATCTACCGGTGGTGCGGGACGGGAAACTGGTCGGGATCGTAAGCCTGGGGGATGTGGTCAAGCACCGCCTCGACGAGATCGAGATGGAAAAGACCGTCCTTCGCGACCTCTACATCGCCAAGAGTTAAAGGGCTCGGCCACCCCTCGATTCTAGCCCCGAAAATTCGCCGGGCATAATGCTGTCTTCACGCCGTCCGGACCTTCTGATAAAAGTCCGTACACATGTCGATACTGCGCGTCGCCCAGCTGGGCCACCCCGTTCTAAGAGCCGAAGCCGCGCCCGTCTCCCTCGCTGAGATTGGATCGGCCGAGTTAAACCGGCTAATCCAGGACATGATCGACACGATGCGCGACTACGGGGGAGTGGGCATAGCCGCTCCCCAGGTGCGGGTGTCCAAGCGGCTGTTCATTATCGAGGTGCGCAGCGCCGACCGCTACGACAACGCTGAGCGCTATCCGTTGACGGTAGTGCTGAACCCCACGCTTAGCTTCCCGACCGACGAACAGCACAGCGACTGGGAGGGGTGCCTGTCCGCCGAAGGGCTAAGGGGTCTGGTCCCGCGCTACCGGCACGCCCACCTGGAGGGCTTGGACGAAACCGGAGCGCCGCTTAGGCGAGAGCTGAAGGGCTTCCCGGCCATCGTCGCCCAACACGAGATGGACCACCTTAACGGCATGGTGTATCTGGACCACATGAAAGACATGACGTCATTGATGTTCCTGGACGAGCTCAGGCGGTACCATCGAACGACCGGAGACGAGACTCCGAGCTAGGCTCGGCTGTTACGGCAATCGCCGGCCGCGCATACGCATACGGCGTCTTAGCAGTCCCGCCAGCGCGAGGAAGCGCAAAGGCCCGACGAACCGGGCTAGGCGCAGCAACCGGGCCGCCCCGACGATCCGGATCAGTTTGAGCAGCAGGCCGCTTCGGCTTACGGGTCCTCGCGGGATGACTGCTCACCTCCCCGCAGCGTCAAGACCTGCTCGTCGTAGTCGATCTCAATGTTTCCAAAGCCAGCAAGTACGTCGGACCCCAACAACCCTCGAAACTGCAATCCTCCACCGGCGTCGGGCAGATCCGCCGCCACTATGGTGCGGGGCTCCAGCTCCACATCGCCGATACGCCACTGCTCGACCGCGACTGTTTCGCCTCGGAACTCCGATGAGACGCTGCGGGCCTGCGTCGACCGGCCGGTTTCCAGCTCAAGCTCCTCGACGATCTGCGAATCGACAATCGAACGGGACGCGCCGGTGTCCAGCACGAACTGATACGGGCCGGAATCCGAGATGTGCACCGGCACTAGCAACAGTCTGCCGCTGCCGCCGTCTTCAAAGACGTCGAGGCCCACCTGGCCGGATCCGACCTCCCGCGGCGCCTCGGTGACCGATCCATCGCCGCCGACGACTACCCCGCAACCGGAAACGGCCAAGGCCAGCACCAGCCCGACAGCCGCGTGCGCAGCCCTACGGCCGGCGCGCCCAAACTTAGCGTACATAGGCGGATTTGTTACCCACTGCCGGGCCAATCAACCGCCCTGTAGAGTAAGGGCATGCCCGAGCTGAAAACTTCCTACTTGGTTGAAGCTGCTTACGTGGAGGGCGCCGCCGAGAAACGGGGGCCCTACCGCGAAGACCACCTGGCGCGGCTGGAAAAGCTGGCCGGCGAGGGCGTTCTTGTAGTGGCCGGCGCCCTGGCCGACCTCAGCGCGTCGGTGTTCATCCTGTCGGTGCACAGCGAAGATGCGGTCAAGGCCATAGTCGAAACCGACGCCTATTGGAAGGGCGGCGTTTGGACCGACTACTCGATCCGCAAGATGAACCGGGTGATTTTCGAGTAGCAGCCGCCCCGGAACCCCGCTCTTATTTCTGGGAGCCGGCGAGCAGTCCCTGCACGAAGTAGCGCTGGAAAGCGAAGAACACGATCAGCGGCACCACCAGTGACAAAAACGCGGCGGGCGCGATGACGTTGATGTTCGAGCCGAAGGCTCGCATCTGCTCCCGGATGGTGACCGTCAAAGGCCGGGTCTGGGCGTTGGAGAAAACCAGCGCCACCAGCAGGTCGTTCCACACCCACAGGAACTGAAAGATCGCCAGCGATGCTATCGCCGGAGTCCCCAGCGGCAGCACCACCCGGGAAAAGATGGTCCATTCGCTGGCGCCGTCGATGCGTGAGGCTTCCAACAACTCGCGGGGAATCCCCACAAAGAAGTTGCGCAGCAAAAAGATCGCAAACGGCAGCCCGAAACCGACGTGGAAGAGCACGACGCCGACGATCGATCCGAAAATCCCCAACTGGCCGTACAGACGCGCCACCGGGATCAATCCAACCTGGATGGGCACGACCAGCAGACCAACCACCACCAGAAACAGCGCGTCGCGGCCCGGGAAACGGCCCCACGCAAACGCGTAGGCGGCCAGCGCGGCGAGCAACACCACCAGTAGGGTCGTCGGGATCGTAATGGCCACCGTGTTCCAAAAGGCGCCGGTCATGTCCGGGTTACCCAACAGGTTCCGGTAGTTGTCCAGCGTCAACTGCTCGGGGTCGGCAAAGGCCGTCCACCAACCGGACTGGGCATTGTCCTGCACGCCTCGAAGGGAGGCGACGAACAAGCCGAAGGTCGGCACCAGCCACAGCAGCGCCAGGACCACCAGAACGGCCTGAACCGGGCCCTTGCCGACCAGCTTTATCAGGCGGGCCGTCGTTGAGCCGGCTCGGCGGTTCGATGCCATTTACCCCTCCAGCCGGAACCGGCGGAGGTTGAACGCCATCGCCGGTATTACCAGGACGAACAAGAAAACGGCCAGCGCGCTGCCCAACCCGAAGTCGCTGCCGCCGCCGCCGAACGACTGCCGCCACATCTCCAGCGCGATGACCGTGGCATCGTCCTGCACGGCCCCGCCGGGGATCACCAGCACCAGGTCGAAGATCTTGAGCACGTTGATCATCAGGGTGACCATGACCACCAGCAGCACGGGCATCAGCAGCGGCACCGTAACCCGGCGAAAGACCTGCCATTCGGTGGCGCCGTCCACCCGCGCCGCCTCCATCACGTCCCGGGGAATCGCGGCCAGCCCCGCCCCAATAACCACCATCGCGAACCCGGCCCAGATCCACACGAACGAACCGATTACCGAAGGAGTCACCAGGGTCGGCCCTATCCACGGAATGCCGCCGAACGGCTCCCGGAAGTTCGAGGCGGCCAGGCGCAACCGGTAGCTGCCCGGGTCCAGTCCTTCGATCACAAAGCTCCCGTCGTCGCCGGCGGCGGCCGCACCGGCTACCTCGCCGTCTTGCAGAGCCTCCACCCGCATGCGCGGCAGGCCGGGCTCGCGCGGATCTATGACGCCTGGCTCCCCGGCACCTCCGGGAGAAAAGTCCAGCCACACCACGCCCCAGATCGACGACTCGCTCTGCCCAGGAGCCGGGGCCGGGCGCGCGGGCTGCGCCTGCTCCGGTATCAGCTGAGGGGAGACGGCGAGCAAACCTATCTGGGCAAACTCTCCAGTTTCCACCGGTCCGGGACTCAAAAAGGCGCCTTCGGACTCCTCCCAACCGCTCTCGGCCACCCGGGCCCCCGGATAGGGCCCGGGTGATCGGAACGTATCGACGAAACCGCTTACCACCGCGTTGGCCAGGCCGCGCTCGGGATCGTGCTCGTAAACCAGCCGGAAGATCACGCCTGCGGCCAAAAAGGAGATGGCCATGGGCATGAAGATCGCAACTTTGAAGGCGGTAGACCAACGAATCCTCTCGGTCATCACCGCGAAGATCAGCCCGAGCGTAGTCGCGATCGTGGGCGCAAACACCACCCAGATCAAGTTGTTCTTGATAGCGGTAAGGGTGCCGGGCGAGGTGAACATGCGCTGGTAGTTAGCCACCCCGACAAAGGCGTCCCCGGCCCGGTCAAAGAAGCTGCGAAAAACGGTGAAGAAGATGGGGTAGACCACCAGCGCCCCCAGCATCACCAGGGCGGGCAACACAAAGATTGCCGTCTTGAGCGCGACCGAACCCCGCCTTTGCCCGGCGGGAGGCGAAGGCGGACGCTTGGGGGCCGCACCCGGACCTGCAGTTGCCGTCATAGCCGGGCGACGCTCAGTTGCCGTAAGCGGCGGCGGCTGCCGCCTCCATATCCGAAGTGATCCCGTCGATATTCGACGGATCGGCCAGGAAGTCCTGGAACTGCTTGAACAGCCCCTGGCCGGGCGTGGAACCAAACGCCGACGGCTGCAGATCCGACAGGTCGAAGCGGAACACCTCCGCCTCGGTCAGCGCCTCGGCGATACCTCGGCTGGTCTCGTCGGGATAGGCGTCGAGATCCACCTGTTGGTTGGGGGAGGTAAAACCGCCCCGCTCGGCCCAGATCTCCGCCGCTTCGGCAGTTGCCAGAAACGACATCAGCTCCCGGCCCGCCTCGGTGTCGTTCAACAGTACGGCCACGTCGCCGCCGCCGATCACCGCGGGGCCCGATCCGTCGATGCTCGGGAACGGGAAGAAATCGGCGTCCTCGCCGACCACGGCGTTGGTGTTGGCCCGGATCTCGCCGGCGACGAAGTCACCCTCGTAGACCATCGCAGCCTGCGGCGGGTCCTCGAACACCCGCGTTACCGAGCCGACGAAGGCGGTCTGCAGCGCCCCGCTGGTCCCGCCGGCGATGAGCTCCGGCCGGCCGAAGACCTCGGCCAGGGTCTGCAGCGCAGCCTTCACCGAGTCATGGGTCCAGGGGATCTCGTGGTTCGCCAGCTGGTCGTACATGTCCGGCCCGGCCGTGCGTACATAAACGTTTTCGAACCAGTCGGTCAAGGTCCACCCGTCGGCCCCTCCGATCGAGAAGGGAGTCACGCCCGAATCCGAAATCGTCTCGGCGTTGGCGATCATCGCATCCCAATTCTCGGCCGGGCCGACTCCGGCGTCGGAAAATACTTGGGTGTTGTACCAGACCGTCGACTTGTTGGCCGCCTTGAACCACACGCCGTAAAGGGTGTCGTCGACGCTGCCCAGCTCGCGCCAAACCCGAGCGTAATTGTTGTCCACCGAATGGCCGGCCGCCTCCTCAATATCCACCAGACTGCCCTGAGCGGCCAGATCGCGCAGCAAGCCCGGCTGCGGCAGCACCGCCAAATCGGGAGGGTCCCCGCCTTCGAGCCGGGTGCCGAGCACGGTAGCGATGTCATCGCCGGTCGAGGTGACGTCGACGGTGGCGCCGGTCTCGTCCTCGAATGCCTGCAGGACCGCCTCAAAGCTGGCCTGCTCGTCTCCCGACCAGACCACGGCGACCTCAAGGCTCTGGCCGCTCAGCTCGCCCCCGCCGAAACCGCCGTCGCCGCCACACGCCGAAGCCGCCAGGCACAACGTCAGCAATGCTGCGGCAGCCCTGAAGTTCCTCATGCTCGACCCCTCCCTTACAGGTAGTTGCTCAACTCCAGACGGTTTGGCTGGTCTCCAGGTCGAAAAAGTGCATCCTGGCGGTGTCCAGCGCGATTTTTATCTCCGACCCGGTCCTGGCCGAGGTACGGGGGCTCAACCGGGCCATAAATTTGGTTGCGGTGCTCTTGGCGCTTTTCTCCAGCTCGGTGACCGCGTCGCTGCTCAAGTCGGCCGCCAGTTCCTTGGTGTCCTCGGTCAGCACCGGTGGCGCCTGAACCGTGAAGTGGATATTTACCTCCGAGCCCATCGACTCGGCGAGATCTACCTTTACCGGCATCGTGTGCCCGGCTTCCTCGGCTCCCTCGGCAAGCAGGTCCGCATCCTCGATGTCCTCCGGCCGGATACCCGCGACGATCTTCTTGCCTGCGTAGGAAGCAAGACCGGGGCGTTCATCGAAAATCCGGGCGGGAACGGCCATCTTGTTCTCCCCGAAGGTCAAAGAACCCGACCCGTTGGACACCTGCAGCGTCGCCTCGAACATGTTCATGGCCGGTGAACCGATGAAGCCGGCTACGAAGATGTTCACCGGCTTGTCGTAAAGATCCTGAGGGCCGGCCACCTGCTGCAAGAGTCCCCTTCGGATAACCGCCACCCGATCCCCCATGGTCATGGCCTCGACCTGATCGTGCGTGACGTACACGGTGGTAACGCCCAGCCGCCTTTGGATCCCCGAGATCTCCGCGCGCATCTGCACCCGCAGCTTGGCGTCGAGGTTGGACAGCGGCTCGTCCATCAAAAAGACCTTGGGTTCCCGAACTATGGCCCGCCCCATCGCCACCCGCTGGCGCTGGCCTCCGGACAGGGCCCGGGGCTTTCGGTTCAAAAAATCCTCGAGGCCGAGAATGTTGGCCGCATCTGCCACCCGCCGCTCGATCTCGTCCTTGGGGGTCTTGCGCAGCTTGAGTCCGAAACCGATGTTATCGGCCACGCTCATATGGGGGTAGAGGGCGTAGTTCTGAAAGACCATCGCGATGTCGCGATCTTTGGAGGGGAGGTCGTTGACCACCCGGTCACCGATGCTCACGGTGCCCTCGGAGATGTCCTCCAGACCGGCGACCATGCGAAGCGCAGTGGTCTTGCCGCACCCCGAAGGCCCGACGAAGACCATGAACTCGCCATCGCCTATCTCGAGGCTGAGGTCATCGACCGCCTTGGTTCCATCCGGGTAGATCTTGCCGACCTTGTCGAGCGCCACCTTCGCCACTTGGACACTCCTTCGCTTGAGGAACGACCTTGGCAAACTCTATACAAGGGATCATCCTTTATCTAGTGCCGTGACCACACGTGCCGACTCGGCAGCCAGGGCCGCATCCAGATCAGCGTCCAGGTGGATGTTTATTCTTCGCATGGCCTGATGATGCACCTTGCGGTTACCGAGGTGTGTATCTCGTCGAGCCCGGCGAGCGACCCTTCTAGCCCCTGGAACAGCCTGCGCCCAGGCCGCGGGTTGAGTCCGACCAGGCAAGAGCGCCAGCGGCCGGGTAGTAATCGCCGGTGTTGGCATCCTGTAGGTATTCGACCGGGGCAGGTTTGTCGTCCGCAATAACCGCTAGAGCATCTGCTAAACGATCAATGTTCTCGGGCCGGGTCGAAAGGCACGCGCTGGCTCTCACCGCGCCGGGGATGTTGCTTCGGTCCCCGCTCAAAACCTCCCGTCGGAACCGCTCAACATCGTCCCCCGACAGTCCGAGCAGCCTGGTGAGATAGGGGTGGGCGCAGAAGCAGCCGTGGCGGACCCCAATGGCGAACTCCGCACTCAGGCGAGCTGCAATCAATCCCGGCGGCAGGTCATTCAAAGTGAAACAGACAACCGGCAGCATGGGGGTGTCGGGGTCGGGTCCGAGCAAGCCGACTCCTTCGATGCCCTCCAGTGCGGAGCGCAGGCGGCCGGCCAATCCCACTTCACGAGCGATGATCGCTTCCCAACCCAGGCGTAGGAACTCATCGATCGCGGCACCCAATGCCACTGCGCCCACAACGTTGGGTGAGCCGGCCTCTTCCCGTTCGGGCGGCTCGGTCCAGGCCACCTCATCCAGATCGACCAGGTCGACAGCACCGCCACCCGCCAGAAAAGGATCACCCTTCTCGAATGCTGATCGGGGGCCGATGAGTACCCCGGCGCCGAACGGCGCATACATTTTGTGCCCGCTGAACGAGATGAAATCCGCTTCGCCGGGCATGGGCCGGTGAGGAGCGAGCTGAGCGGCATCGACGGCAACCTGGACCCCACGCTCGTGGGCGGCGGCGATTATTTCCTGGAGGGACAGAAGCCATCCGGTCACGTTGGACGCCCCGGTGACGGCGAGCAGTTTGGGACGGGGCGCCTGCTCCAGGCCGGCGATCACAGCATCCAGACCGAACGTGCCGCCCCTGCCGCACTCGATATAGCGGCGAATCGCCACTCTGCCCCAGGGCAGAAGATTGGCGTGATGTTCGACAACTGAGGTCAGGACAACATCGGTCGGCTGAAGGTCCAGCCGGTACGCCAGCAGATTGATGGCCTCGGTGGTGTTGCGGCAGATGATGGCGATGTCATCGTCTGACCTGTTTGCAAAGCGAAGGAAGGTTTCCCGTGCCCGCTCATAGGCCGCCGTAGCCTGCTGGGACTTGTAGCCGGCCCCCCCGGTGGACACTGGAATACACGGGAAGGAACTGCATCACCCGTTCGAGCACCGCAGGCAGAGCTGAGGTGGAGGCGGCCGAATCCAGTGAAAGGTAGGGCATCTGCCGGCCTCCGACACACGGGACCGGCATACCATCGCCAACCAATTTGATCGCCCCGACGCCACTCATTCGGGCAGCCTATTTCAAGCCCGTGGGAAGTGAGGGCAGCCGTGACCCTTGAGAAGCCGGCTGATTGCTGCCCGGTTTCATGCCAGATACCCCGCCGCCGCACAGGTTCTTGAGTGCGGCTCCGCTGAAAGTGCTCATCTGTTTTCCGCAGCGAGGGCATAGTTCCGGCTCGCCCTCATCATCGGCGTCCATCATCACGCCACATTCCTCACAATTGTAGTTCGCCATCAAACGCTCCTTAATCGAATGCCCAGGCAATCCTGCTGGGGCGGTTGGGTTGGAGGCTAGTTGTCAGCCAGGGTGCGCTCGATCTCCTCGGGACTTTTGCCCTTCTTCGTCAGCCATTCCCGCATGAACGCCTTGGCTTCTTCGTCGGTGGGTTCCCGGTTGCCGTAACGCTCCGCCAGTCCGAAGATCACCTCCATAACATTGTCCCGAGTCTCGGCCTGATCGGGCGGCAGGTATTCCGCTTCGGCCTGCGGGGCGAGCACTTCGCCGGGTTCGCCGTTGGAGCGGACCAATTCTTTTCCTGCAGCCACCCAGGCGGTCACTCCGCCGTCGAGGCTTTCCGCCTGAAAGCCGTTTGCGACCAGCAGGTCCATGGCCTCTTGGCTGCGTACGCCGGTCCGGCAGATGGCGGCAAGTGGGGCGGATTGCTCACACAGGCTCGCCGGCGTAAGTGCGGCTCCCCCCGGGAAGATGATCCCGCCTGTATAGAGTGCTAGCTTCACCGGACCAATGCCTCGAGTGCCCGGTCGATGCTGGCTCCCGCGTCCTCGGCAATTGGCCTCATCATCTCGTTGTCAGGCACTCCCACCATGACCGCAGGGTCGAGCGCCTCAACCAGCGTGCGTGCATCCTGCCTTCTGACCACCACATTGCAGGGAAGAAGAAGGCCAATCTGTATTTCGACCGCGAGCGCCTGGCTGGCCAGGTTGGGGTTGCACATTCCCAGGATCACGTAGGGATCGATTACCTGGCCGATCTTCTCCTTGAGGGTCGCGGCCATGTCGATCTCTGTGAGTGTGCCGAAGCCCTGCAGTTTGAACGCCTCTTTGACTTTGGGAACTGCGGTTTCCATAGGTAGGTCAATCTCGATCGTTTTCCCGTAGCTCATGGTCTGCCAACCCTTTCGACGTCAGTTAGTTGGTTTGGATCAGGTCTCATTGACCAGTTTCAGGTGTACTGAAGGTGTCTTGGCGCCGCCCACCTGCGACCAGATAGACACGAACGCGTGGCGGTCCCCCCGGAGAATGGTGTCTCGGTGCTCCAGCGGACGGTCGCCGGTCCAGGTTCTGCGCTCGATGGCAAAGGCAGCAGTTCCCTTGGGCATCTCGAGGAGCTTGGCGACCGCCGGAATCGGGATGATTGGGTGAATACGCTCCTCTCCCCGGGTGGCGACTATCCCGGCCTTCTCCTTCAATTCAGCGTATAGGGCCGTGTGCGTGAAGTCGGAATCCATCACCGGAGCGGCTAGGTCGGCCGGCATCCAAACCCTGTCCAAAGCCAGCGGGATGCCTCCGGCCAACCGCAACCTTTCGAGGTAGAAAAGTGGCAGATCGGCTGCCACTCCCAGCCCGGCCGCCACCATTGCATCAACTTTCAACCCGCAGCTGCGCACCACACTTTTTTGTTCGATGCCCTGGCCCTCAATTGCTTGAAACAGGCTGTACATGGTGCCGACGGGCTGCTCGAACTGACTTTGACGCACAAAAGTGCCCTTTCCCCGCTGGCGGTCGATCTGAAATGTCTCACCCAGCCTACGTACTGCCTCACGCACCGTTGCCCGCCCCACCTGATAGGTAGCCGCAAGCTCTTGATCGGTGGGAAGTCGGTCAATAAACGCACCGGCTGCCATTCTCCTGGTCAGTTCATCGACCAGTTGTGCCCAAAGGGGCAGGGGGCTGTTGCGGTCGAGTTCACGGGGATTGGCTTCGGAGTTTGGTTCCGTGCTGCGAGGGGGCGTTGCGATCTTTTCCATGTACGACATAGTACTATTAATCGTATGTTCGAACAAACGTACATTAGCGATCCTTTTTTTATGCGAGTTGGGTAGGAGGCAGCGTGAAAGTCATAACGATCGAAACCCCGGGCTTGGGGGACCGCAGCTATATTGCGCATGACGGTGCTGCAGCGCTGGCGATAGACCCGCAGCGCGACATCGACCGCGTCATTGAGGCCGCCAATGATGCCGGTGTCACCATCACCCACGTGGCCGAGACCCATATTCACAACGACTACGTCTCGGGCGGGCTCGATCTCGCCACAAGGTCAGGTGCCGATTACCTTGTGTCCGGACACGACCCGGTCGCCTTCGATCGGCAGGCAGTGGCAGATGGGGACTGCGTCCAGGTCGGGACCCTATCGGTCCAGGTTGTCGCTACCCCAGGACATACGCACAACCATCTGGCCTATCTGGTGAGCGAAGAAGGTGAACCACGTGCGCTGTTTACCGGCGGATCACTGCTTTACGGCACCGTGGGCCGCACCGATCTGATCGGCAATGACTCGGCCGAGCAGCTCACCCGGGAGCAGTTTCGCTCCGCCCACAAGCTGGCTGCGCTGGTCCCCGACGAAGTCCGGATCTGGCCAACGCATGGTTTCGGAAGCTTCTGTTCATCGGCCAAGCCCACGGGTGCTCCCAGCGGGACGATGGGTGACGAGCGCCGGAGCAATCTGGCCTTGACTATCCAAAGCGAAGATGAGTTCGTTGCAGGGCTGCTGTCCGGTCTGACTGCGTACCCTCGCTACTACGCCCACATGGCCCCGATCAACCTTGCCGGCCCGCCGGCGGTAGACCTTACCGCCCCCGAAGAGCTGAACGTGGAGCAGTTGCGCAGCCGGATTCGTACCGGCGACTGGGTAGTGGATCTCAGTCAACGCCGGGCTTATGCCAGGAGACACTTGCCCGGCACCATCTCGGTGGAGCTGGGCAAACAATTCGCCACCTACCTGGGTTGGGTTCTGCCCTGGGGGACCTCCATTACCCTGGTGGGCGATTCAACTCAGGAGGTGAATGAAGCACAGCGGGAATTGGTGCGAATTGGCATCGACCGGCTGGGGGGCGCGATCGGCGACCGAAAGGCACTGGCCGGGGACCTCGGCCTAGCGAGTTATCCGGTTCGCAGTTTCACTGAGCTGCACCACGCACTGGTGAGCGAATCGGCACCGTTCGTGCTCGATGTCCGCCGCGACGACGAGAGGGCAGAGGGCTGGATCACCGGGTCGGTTCATGTGCCGCTTCAGGATCTGGTCGATCGGCTGGATGAGCTGCCCGAGGGCCCAATTTGGGTTCACTGCGCCAGCGGTTTCAGGGCAAGCGTTGGGGCAAGTCTGCTGGCCCGGGGTGGCAAGCAGGTCCTGCTGATCGACGATGAGTGGCCTAAAGCAAGCACTCTCGGGATACCGATGAGTAACCCAGGCGAGTGACGCTGACGAGCAGGGCGCTGCTGGTATCGCCGCTGGGGCTTCTGATTGGAGTGATACTAGGAGCCCTCGGCGGCGGCGGCTCGGTGCTGGCGGTGCCGGTTCTGGTCTACGTCGCAGGGCAAGACGCCAGGGCCGCCACCACCACCAGTTTGATACTGGTCGGGATAGCTGCCCTTGTCGGGTTGGGTTCGCACTTGCGTGCGGGTCGGGTCCGGGTGCACACCGCCGCGGCCATTGGGTTGTGCGGAGTGGGTGGATCTCTTATTGGCACCCAACTGAACCGGCAGGTAGATCCAGATCTGCTCCTTTTCGGTTTCGCGGCAGTGCTATTCCTAGCTGCCTGGAGAATGCGGATCGGCTGCCCTACTTGCACTCGGGTGGGCGAACAAAAGGAGCTTGGTGGTTCCGGCCTATCGACGGCAGTTAGGCAGCGGATCGATTTGATGGGGTGGTTGAAGATCTTTACGGCAGGGATGGCGCTTGGATTTTTGACCGGACTATTCGGCGTCGGCGGCGGCTTTGTGATTGTGCCAACACTCACCCTTGTTCTCGGGATTTCCATGCCTCAGGCGATAGGGACGTCCCTGCTGATCGTGGCGATCAACTCGGCAGTGGCCCTGGCGGCCCGTTTCCCAATGAACGACATTGAATGGGCCGTCACGTTGCCTTTTACGGTTGCAGCGGTGATCGGAGTAGTTGCCGGCGGAAAGATTGCCGACAGGATCGAATCCGAAACCAGTCTCCGGTGGTTCTCGACCTTGCTGCTTGCAGTTGCCGTGTACACGGCAGTTCGCGCGGGGGCCGCGTTGATCTAGATCTGGACTGCCCTTTTCCAGCAGACCTCGTCGCCAAGGCCAGATGGCCGACGCTCACTCAAGCCTGGAGGGCACTAGTGCTCCACAAGCGCATAATGGTTTGACCATGGCCAAAGTCACGGACCGTCCTCCCAAATACGTTCGGCAAGACCTTCAGCGGCTGCGCTCCAAGCTGGACCACACGGTTCCGTCCAAGCGCCTCGACGACAATCTGATCATCGGAACCTGGAACATCCGGGCCTTCGGAGGCCTGACCGACAAGTGGCGGGCCGGCGATGACGACTCGCCCAAGCGGGATCTGGCCGCCCTCAGATGCATCGCCTCTATAGTCTCCCGCTTCGATGTAGTAGCCATTCAAGAGATCAGGGGCGAGCTCAGGGCACTTCGCCACATGATGGACGTCCTCGGACCCCACTGGGGCATGATCCTGACCGACGTCACCGAAGGTAAATCCGGTAACAACGAACGCCTGGGCTTTGTGTTCGACACCCGCCGGGTCAAGCCGTCCGGGCTGGCCTGCGAGCTGGTGGTGCCTCCGGAGTGGCTGGAGCGCGACGCTGCGGACACGCTGAGGGAGCAGTTTGCCCGCACGCCGTACGCGGTCAGCTTCCTGGCCTCCGGTCAGACGTTCATTCTGGTTACGCTGCACGTCAAGTGGGGCAAGTCGCCCAAGGACCGTCTCGGTGAGCTCAAGGGCATCGCCGAGTACATGGCCAAGTGGGCCCGGGACGTGCACTCCTGGCACCACAACCTGATAGCGTTGGGCGACTTCAACATCGACCGCCGAGACGATCCGGCCTACCAGGCGTTTACCTCCACCGGCCTGCAGACTCCTCCTGCCCTAAACGAAGCACCCCGTACAATTTTCGCGGGCGACAAGGGCCACTTCTACGACCAAATCGCGTGGTTCGGGGCCGGCGGCAAGAATCCGGCGCTCACACTGGGCTTCGACGGCAACGCCGGGTACTTCGATTTCGTAGATATCGTGCTCGGCCACCTGGACAAGACCGAACTGTCGTGGCGGATGTCCGATCACTACCCGCTTTGGGCGGAGTTCTCAACCCGCACGGAGTGAACCTCGGCGTAATCCGCCATAAAAACCCTCGGGCCCGGGTAGGCTCGACTTCATGACCTCTACCGATCAATACCGCCTGCCGCGCACCGCGGTCCCCTCCCACTACGACATCACCCTGGAACCGGAACTGGAGGATGGCACCTTCTCAGGCTTTGTGGCCATCCAGATCGAGCTCACGCAGCCGGCCAACCAGATCCTTCTCAACGCTTTGGACCTGCACCTCGACGAGGTGTGGCTCGACACCGCGGCCGGGCGCATCGACGCCGAGCCGATTTTCGAGTCGAAGACCGAGCGGTGCCGGCTAAAACTGAGCGCACAGGCCCCGGCCGGCGAGGCCACGCTGTACTGCCTTTTCAACGGCGAACTCAACGACAGGCTCGTGGGTTTTTACCGGTCCCGCTTCACCGACCGCTCGGGAACCGAGCACCTGATAGCCACCACCCAACTCGAGTCGACCCACGCCCGCCGCGCGTTTCCATGCTGGGACGAGCCGGAGCTGAAGGCCACCTTCTCCGTGGCGCTGGTAGTTCCCCAGGAGCTAACCGCGCTATCCAACGGGGCCGAGCTATCCGCTGAATCGGACGGTAAAGGCAAGCGCAAGGTGCAGTTCGCCACCACCATGAAGATGTCCACTTACCTGGTGGCGTTCATAGTGGGTCCACTGGAGCTAACCGATTCCCGGAACGTCGACGGGATCCCGCTTAGGGTGTCGTTCCCGCCCGGCAAAGAAACGTTAACGGACTTCGCGCTGGATACCGGCGCCTTCGCCCTTGGGTACTACACCGACTACTACGGCATCGCCTATCCGGCCGACAAGCTGGACCTGGTAGCCATACCCGATTTTGCGTTCGGCGCGATGGAGAACACCGGGTGCGTGACCTTCCGGGAGACGGCCCTGCTCATCGATCCCTCCCGGGCCACCCAGCAGGAAATGCAGCGCGTGGCCGACGTGGTCCATCACGAGATCGCCCACATGTGGTTCGGCAACCTGGTGACGATGAAGTGGTGGAACGGGCTTTGGCTTAACGAGGCCTTCGCCACCTTCATGGAGATGAAGTGCACGGATGCATTCCGGCCCGGCTGGCAGCGCTGGGTCGCCTTCGGGGTCTCCCGGACGGCGGCCTTCGACGTCGACTCCCTATCGGCCACCCGGCCTATCGAGTTCGAGGTCGTCTCGCCCGAGGATGCCGAGGGGATGTTCGACATCTTGACCTACGAAAAGGGCGCCGCCGTACTGCGCATGTTGGAGCAGTACCTGGGCGAGGAAGCCTTCCGCAAGGGGGTTCGCCACTACCTGAGCACCCACGCCTACGGCAACACCGACACCACCGACCTGTGGGACTCGATCCAAGAGGCCACCGGCGAGCCGGTGCGGCGCATCATGGATTCGTGGATCTTCCAGGGCGGCCATCCGCTGATCAAGGCGCAAGCGGCGGGGACCGAGCTGCGGCTTTCCCAGCAGGTGTTCCGCTACGCCGGGGCAGCCGAGGCTCCCGACGACCGGCTATGGTCGGTGCCGGTGATGGTGCGCTACGGCCGCGGGTCGAGCGAGCAAACCGTACAAACCCTGCTGGAGGCGACCGATGCCACCCTGGAGCTGGCTTTCGAGCCCGACTGGGTAGTGGTCAACCGGGGGGCGCACGGGTTCTTCCGCACCGCCTACTCCCCCGAGCTGCAGAACGCCGTAGCCGGCCTGGGCGCGACCGGACTCGACGCCGCGGAGCGCTACCAGCTGGTCGACGACTCGTTCGCCGCGGTGCTGGCGGGACAAAGCTCCGCAGCCTCCTTCCTGGAATTGGCAGAAACCCTTGCAGACGAGGACGACCTGTCGGTATGGCAGCGCATCTGCGGCGGTCTGGGCTCCCTGGAGCGGATTCTGGACGAAAACAGCCGTGCGGCATACCAGGCCCGAGTGAGGTCGCCGGCCCATCGAGCCCTGGTCCGCCTCGGCGATGAGCCGGGACCGGGCGAGGACCAGCGCACCTCGCAGCTTCGGGGCACCCTGTTCGAGTTCACCGGCACGGTGGGCAACGATCCCCAGATCCGAACCCGGGCCCGCGAGCTGCACGACAGGTACCGCGCCGAGCCCGGTTCCGTAGACCCGGCACTGGCCGCGGCGGCTATCGGGGTGATGGCAGACGCGGGCACCCCCGAGGAGTTCGACCTGTTCTGGCGCTGCCACACTGAGGCCGACAGCCCTCAGCTGGCGATCCGCTACCTGCACGCACTGGCTCGTTTCGACGAGCCGGAGCTGGTCGCCCGGATGCTGCAGCTGGCCCGCACCGAGGTCCGGACCCAGGATGCTCCCTTTCTGTTGGGACGGGGGCTGGCCAATCGTCGCACCAACCGCCAGGTGTTCGAATTCATCCGCCAGCACTGGCAGGAGCTGACGGACCGGTTCCCGTCGAACAGCATCGTGCGGATGGTCAGCGGAATCAGCACGTTCACCGACCCCGATCTCGCCTCGGCGGCGCAGGACTTTTTCGACTCCCACCCCATACCGCAGAGCCAGAAGACTCTGGCCCAGCACCTGGAGAAGATGTGGGTGAGCGTGGCCTTTAGGCAAAGAGAGGCGCAGGCGTTGGCTGGGTCGTTGTAGCCGCGGGACGGTAGCGGTTAAATGAAAGCCTAGGAAGCGGGAGGCCAAATGACCGACGAAACAGACGAAGCTCACGACGCCAACGAGCCCTCTGACCGCAAGACCCGAAGAAGGCAGCGAAACAACCAGAACAAGGCCAAGACCAAGAACCCCTCCGGAAAAGGGCTGGCCGCGCTAATGCTGTTTCTGGGTCTGCTGATCGGCACCTTGCTCGGCGGGCTCGTCGGCCTTTTCACGCCGCGATCCGGACTACTGGAAGGACTGCCCGGCACCGCCGAGCCGACCCCGGTGCCTACTCCGGTTCCGACCACCGTTACCCGCACCGTGGAGGTGGACAAGCCCATCACCCCCCGCGACTGCTTGGACGCTCTCGACGACCTCACCGCATACGCGGGCGACCTGTCCGACGCCCGGGAGGCTCTGATGCGAGCTGATCTAGCTCGAGTGTCCGGGGAGGAGCAAACCGCAGCCGGTGGCTTTGCAGATGTCGACCGGCGGCTACGCTCGCTGATTCTCGCCGCCAACGCACAGTCGCTGCGTTCTGCGATCGAGGAGTGCCGGGCTCAAGCCGACCCGTCCGACCGCCGCGAGCCCCAAGCGCGGGAGACTCCGGCCGAGAGCCCCGAAAGCCACGAGGCACCCGCCGCGACACCGGAGGCCGCCCAGTCGCCGGAACCCGATGCCGCCACGACCGACGAGGCGGCGGGGAGCCCGGAGGCTGAGGACCCCTTACCCGTGCCAACGCCGCAGCCGAGCCCAGACAACGCCGAGCTTAGCTAAGCTATATCTAGCATGGATGTAGATACCGCTCGAAGCCTTATGCACGAGTGGGTGAACAGCGAGGCGCTGCGCATCCATATGGAGGCGGTGGCGGCCTGCGTTAGGGCGTATGCGCAGGAACTGGCTCCCGGCGAGATCGAGGACTGGACGGTCTGCGGCCTGCTGCACGACTTTGACTACGAAAATAACCCCTCGCCCGACGACCATCCCT
>JBBDRQ010000014.1:0-11634 GCA_040905365.1 Actinomycetota bacterium | reverse complement strand
TGGCAGCGCCCACGGACAACGTGTTCTCCGACGACAACGTCGTGGTCCCGGACCTTCTTTTCGTCCGGCACGATCACATGGATCGGGTCGGCCAGAAGTACATCGAAGGACCACCCGATCTGGTGGTGGAGATCTCGTCGCCGTCCACCCGCCGTTTGGAGTTGGTGCGCAAGCGGGAGCTATACGAGCGGTTCGGCGTGGCCGAGTACTGGTACGTGGACCTGGACGCGGACAGGGTTGAGTGCTACACGCTTACCGACGGGTCCTATCCCGCACCGATAATCAGATATCCGGGTGAGAATCTGGAGTCCGCGCAGCTATCCGGATTCAGCATGCCCGTCGATGAGGCGACTGCCGTTGAGCCCTGAGCCCCGGACTTGCTTGGTGGGTGCCGCCATGACCGCCTTCGAGCGTTGCCGTGATGGTCTTAGAGTGTCCGATCTGTCAGACTCTGGGCGTCATGCCAGAACCGGCAACCGAAATGCGTCGGGCCCGTCTCTTTCCAGTCTCTGGGATCGGTTCGGATTTAGAGGCGGAGACGCGAGCGACGTCTGCGTTGCTCGCCGTGTTGACGGTGGTACGTGATCTTTCAACTGAGTTGTTTTCGCCCCTTGGCGCGTCGCGGGCAGGTGCGGCAAGCGTTGAGGCGTTCACCGAAATAATTGCCGAATGCAACGGTCGAAAGATGCGGCCGGATGGGTTGATTAGGATCGCGTACCGTAAATCCTTATGGCAGGCCTACGTCGAGGTGAAGACGGGCGATAACCGGCTAGGCGCAGATCAGATTAACGACTACTGGGACTTGGCCAGAGCCAAGAAAGTTGACTACGTGATCACGATCTCGAACGAGATTGCTCCGCAACCGGGTGCCCATCCGACTGCCGGCTTGCGTGTCCGCGCCAATTCACCGGTACAGGTCGCGCATATCTCGTGGACCCGGATACTCACTACGGCCGTGAAGTTGCGCGAGCATAAGGGTGTCGGCGATCCAGAGCAGGCGTTCATCCTTCAGGAGTTGATTCGGTACCTGGAACACTCGCGTTCGGGTGTGCTTGCACTGTCTGACATGGGTGGATTTTGGACGGCCGTACGAGATGGAGCCAGAGCAGCAACGCTGACGAAACGGTCGGAGGGTGTGGATGATATCGTCGCAAGGTTTGAACAGTTGCTAGCTTATGGAGGCCTGCGTCTGGGTGCTGAGATCGGAGAGGATGTATCGCAGGTGCTGTCGCGTGCCCATCAGAAGGATCCGGCTAGCAGGCAATTGCACCTCGCCGACACTCTAGCTTCCCGGGGACTACTAGCGGGTACTTTGAGAATTCCAAACACGGCTGGTGATCTTGATATCGAAGTAGATCTGCGTGGACAGCAACTAGTACTATCGACCATGCTCGCCGCACCGGAGGACAAGGGGCCGTCGCCCAGAGTGACATGGCTGTTAAATCAGTTGAACGATGCTCCGGATGAATTGGTAATCGAGTCCTACGCCAAGAACGCACGGACCGCCACTGCCGCCTCTCTCGCTGAATTGCGCGAGAACCGATTGGCTATAGTCCCGGATAAAGATCACCCACCCGCCAAGTTCAAGTTGGTTTTGCGCCTTCCGATGGGCACGGCGCGCCGAACTAAACGTACTCCTGGATTCATCGACTCCGTTTTGGATGGAATCGGAATGTTCTACGCTCAGGTACTACAGAACTTAGCCTCCTACGTCCCACCTGCGCCAAAAATTGCTAAGCAGGCCCCTGCCGTCGATGACTCTCTGAAGGATGCGATCCGATCGGACGTGTCAATGGACGAGGATTCGAACTGGCGGTTGTCGCGGGTTCCGGGGGAGTCGGACGACGAAACTGCAAGGCAGTAGCGCTTCGCGGCTGCAGAACAGTGTGTTTTTTTATCGCACTATTGCCAGGGGAGTGGGGTCGAACAGGTGGTCAACCACCGGCGCCGACTTTGACTGGTCCTGCAGGGCATCGATGGCGTCCAGACATTCGATTTCGCTCTCGTAGCCCTGCGGCGAGACCGCCACCGTCTCGCCGTTGTTCGCGATGAACCTCCAATGGTGCAGGCCATCGGACTCGTAGACGAGAAACTGCGGGCGCGCTCGCATCCTGATGCCCAGGATACATTCGCGGACTCCAAAAGTCGGGAAAAAGTGATGAACCGGCGAGGGGGTTCGGACCGCTCGCCGGTTATTACTATCCGCCTTGTTTACCCGTTTACCGACGCTTCATAGTCGATCGGCTTGGATTCGAAGAAGTTGATCAGCTCCGGCATGTCGTTTTGCGCCACCAGCCACTTGGCCGGGTTCTTGTCGCCGTATACCTTGTCGAAGCCGATCTTCTGCAGGCGCCGGTCGGCGATGTAGCGCACGTACTGGCCGTACACCTTGCGGTTGAGCCCCAGAATGCCGTCGGGCATGGCAGCCTCGGCGTACTCGGCCTCGAGCTGAACCGACTCTTTGATCATGCCGACGATCTCTTCCTTGAACTCCTTGGTCATCACCTGCGGGTTCTCGTCGATGATGGCGGTGATCAGGTCTACACCGAAGGCCAGGTGGATGCTCTCGTCCTTTAGGACATAGCGGATCAAAGTGCCCAGGCCCTTGAGCAGCCGCCGGCGCTCGAAGGACAGGCCGACCAAAAAGCCCGAGAAGAAGAAGATCCCCTCCATGATCACGTAGTAGCCGACCAAGTTGCGGATCAGGTGCCGGATCCGGTCGTCCTCGCTCTCGAAGACCCCCTCGATCAGGCCCTTGGTCAACTCGGTCTCGAACTTCTCCTTGGCCGCCATCTCCGGGCAATCGGCGTGCATCTTGAAGATCTCTTCCCGGTCGAGGTTGAGCGTCTTGATCACGTAGTCGAAGGTGACCGTGTGGTTCATCTCCTCGTAGGCTTGCCGGCCGAGATACAGCCGGGCCTCGGGGATGGGCAGCTGCGGGTACAGAGCCATCACCAGGTTGTTGGCCACTAGCGACTCGGAGGTGCAGAAGAAGCCCAGCATCCAGGTCACGTAGTGGCGCTCCACGTCGGTCAGCACCGAGTTCCACTGCTCGACGTCCTCGTTGAGCGGGATCTCCTTGGGGAACCACGTGTTGGCGCAGCCCTGGTCGAAGTAGTCGAGCGCGAACGGGTAGCGGATCTCACCCAGCTCCACCGCGTCGTAGGTGGAGTGCCAGCTTTCGGCCCGCGTGGGGCTGTTAAGGGAGGTTACCGGCCGCGGGTCCTCGACTTCTTCACTGTTCGTGGCCATAAATTACTGCTCCTTCTCCCAGCGTAGCCGGGTTTGCCACCTAAAGTTGGTAACCCCAAGATGTAGTGATTATTAAAGTCATCCACACCGCATCTTGGGGCTAGTAACGTAATTACATACAGGTGATTCGTTTGTGTCAAGCCCTAAGCAGCTTGTTTTCGAAAAGGTTGGACGAACATACGTTCGATTATAGCAGTTGGGCGATTGCGGATTTCTTCGCGGCGGTGCAATCCGATTAGCGGGGTGGGGCCGAACAACAGCCAAAGGATAGATGGAGATATCCGATGCTTAGGCGCCCGCTTAGATATCTCCCTTTTCGAAGATCAGATTCCCGGCCCGATAAGGCCGGAGAGAGGAAAGTTGCTATGAGGTTTCTGCCCACCAAGGTGCACGGACTGCTCGATTACGTAGTAGGTATCGCTTTGATCGCCGCGCCCAACATATTTCAGTTTGCCGAAGTAGGCGGCGCGGCTGTAATCGTGCCCAGGGTGCTGGGTGTCGGGCTCATCGTGTACAGCTTCTTCACGGACTACGAGTGGGGCGTGATCCGCAAGCTGCCGATGAGCTACCACCTGCTGGTCGACTACATCGCTGCCGGCACGTTGGTGCTGTCGCCGTTTACCTTCGGTTTCGCCGAGCAGGGCCTCAATGTCTGGCTGCCGCACGTGGCCGTCGGACTCACGGTGGTTGCAGTGGTGGCGGTTTCCAAGCCGGGCGTCGCAGTTCCGGGCGTTACCAAGTACGAGCTGGCCAGCTAGCACCCTGGCCAAAGGTTAAGGCCCCCATCCGGATTGGTCCCCTCATCCGGATGGGGGCCTTTTAAGTTCAAGAGGAAGGAGCTTTAATCATGGTTGAGAAGGTCTGGTCACTGTCCAAGGCGCAGGCGGACTACGGGCCGGCTCCCCGGCCGGAAATGCGCTGCGACGCGTGCAGGTACATGCTGCCCAAAACGGCGGTGGGCACCTGCAAGCTGGTGCGGGGTCTTATCAAGGCGGAGAACAGCTGCAAGGAGTTTGCGCCGGCCCGGTAGCCGCCGCGCCGGTTACGGTGTTGTGCGGATGAGATTTATCGAGCTGGAAGACCTGGGCGACGAGCGCGGCAGCGTCCACTCACTGCCTGCTGCGGCGCTGGACGCGCTGTCCAAGGTCCGCAACGTACACCTGACGACCCTCAAGCCCGGTTACGTGCGCGGCAACCACGTTCACTCCCGGCAGCGGGAGGTCATCTTGATCACGGGGCCGGGATCCTGGGAGTTTTACTACGTCGAGGAACCCGGCGGTCCCAGCGAGGTAACGGCCTTCTCGGGGACGGTGACGGTGGCGGTGGAGGTGCCCCCCGGCATCCCGCACGCGATCAAGAACACCGGCAGCAGCGAGATAGCCGTGCTGTCCTGCACCGATTTGGCCTACGACCCGGCGGCCCCGGACGTCGCCGAGCACCTTCTCGCCTAAGCGGAGGGTATCGCTTCGGCGGGCGGGACGCCGGTGCCGGCGGCCTTCTTGCGCCGGGCGAGGGCGACGATACCCGCGCCCAGGGCCAGGATGCCCACGATGAAGTTGACCAGCCCGCCCACAACCGGGATCAAAGACAGGGCGGCCAAGATTGCCACCCCGACCAGCAGCGCCAGCACGCCCTTGCCGAACGACAGGTCCAGCGTGGGATCCGGGCGGTTGAGGATCCAGGCCCCCAGGCGGTATCCGACCATCGCCTTGGCCAGCGCCAGCAGGAACCCGACCCCCGCAAGGAGCAACAGCGGCACCGAGACGCCGGCGCCCAGGATCATCGAAGTTACGAACAAGAACACCACCACGAACGGGATCAGGATCATGGCCGCGATCCCGGTGGCGACGCTCGGCAGCGGCGCGGTGCGCACCGTCGTGGCCAGGGCCGGCAACAGGCCCGGGATTAGCCACATGACGATAAGGCCCAGCACCAGCGAGCCGCCCACTGCTCGCAGGAACGACACGAGCAGCTCCATGGCGGTTGAGCTTTCGTCGGCCGTGGAAGCGCGGCGGCGCTGTACCTCGCCGCCTATCTGGGCTCCCGGGTCGATGTCGGCCACGTTGTTGGAGGTGTAGACGAGGTCGCCGTCGATGGTGGCGCCCTCGCTCACGGTTAGGTTCTCCACCTCCACCCGCACGTCGCCGCGCACTGTGCCGGAGATCCTAAGCGTCTGGTTGCTTCCCCGTACGTCGCCGCCCACCTCGCCGGCGATCTCTACGTCTTGTACTCCGGTCACCAGGTCGCGGGCAATGGTGGCTCCCTGTGCGACCACCAGGAACTGAGCGCCGGCCAGCAGATCGCCGCCTATTGCGCCCGAGAGGTTGACCTCCCGAGCGCCGATGCGAGCCGAGTTGCCCACCCGACCGTCGATGTCTACGGTTTCGGCTGCGGCGAACAGGGATCCGGCCGTGGAGCCGTCCAGTGTGACGGTGCGCGCTCCGGCTACAACGTCTCCGGTGACGTCGCCGGCAACGCTGATCTCTTCTGCGGCCGCGTACACGTCGTCGTCCACCGTCCCGGCGATGTCGAGACGCTCGCCGCTGCGAAAGTCTGCCGCCAGCGGCACGGAAGAGAACCCCGCGATCACCGGTGCAATGATTATCAGGGCGGCCATCTTGCGCAGGCTCATGCGGGTACCTTTCGCTGGGAGGTCGGCCAAATCGTAACTGTGGTCGCGGGCGACTACAAGGTCCGACGGTGCACTAGTTACCCAACCCCAGCATCTTCACCGCGAAGCGGCGGTTGCAGCTTTCGCAGTAGTACTCGCCGGGGTTTTCGATCGGGATAAAGTCTTCCTCGCCGCAAAACGGGCAGTAGAACGGCTGTGCCCGGCCGGCGCCCTCCGGCTGGCTCAGGACTGCTCCTGCGGGCTCGAGACGTGCAGGCCGCACTCCACCTTGCCGCTGCCCGCCCACCGGCCCTCCCGGCCGGCGCCCGGCACGGTGCAAGGGGAGCACCCGATGGAGCCGTAACCCTGTGCTTTGAGCGGGTGGGTGATCAGATCGTTGTCCCGCTCGTAGGCGGCCACGTCGTCGTCGCTCCAGCGGGCCAGCGGGTTGAGCTTAACCAAACCCCTAACCGCGTCCCACTCTACGTGCTTGGTGCCGGCCCGGGTGGGTGCATCCACCCGCTTGACGCCGGTTACCCACGCCTGCTTGGTGCGCAGGTGGTTGTTCATGGGTAGCACCTTGCGGGAGTTGCAGCAGGCTTCGTAGCCGTCGGCGGACCATACGGCCGGGTTGTCTACGGGCTCGAGCATCACCAGGTTCAACCCGTCGTAGCGCTGCCGGACCCGATCGGCCACCCGCAAGGTCTCGTCAAAGTGAAAGCCGGTCTCCAGGAAGAAGAACTCGACGTCGGGCTCGATCCTGTAGCCCATGTCCACCAGGACGGTGTCCTCCAGGGACGTGGCTATGGTGAGGTTGGGAAAATACTGCTGCACGGCCCAGGCCAGCACCTGTTGTGCGGTGGCATCCTCGAGGTCGGGCAGGTCCGGCGCGTCGGTGGGATCCGATACGACTACGGAGGCTTCTCCTAGGGACTTTTTCATTTCAGCCAAGCATCCGGGGCGCGCTCGGCCCACTGGTAGAACTGTTCTTCGTCCGCCTTGGTGGACAGGTAGGTCTTGAGCAGCTTTTCGGTGTAGTCGGCCAGTTGGTGTGCCGGGACCTTGAGTCCCTTAACCTTGCGGCCGAACTTGTAGTTCTCCCCCAGGTGGCCGCCCAGCTGCACCTGGAAGCCGTCGTATTTGGTGCCGTCGGGCTTGGACATCATCGAACCCATAAAGCCTATGTCGGCTATCTGGAAGCGGGCGCAGGAGTTGGGGCAGCCGTTGATGTTGATGCGCACCGGCTCGTCGAAGTCGGGCAGGCGGTCCTCCAGCTCCCGGTAAAGCCAGTCAGCGCGCTGCTTGGTCTCGACGATGGCCAGCTTGCAAAACTCGATGCCGGTGCAGGCCATGGTCGCGCGCCTGAACTGACTAGGGTTGGCCGGCATGTCCAACTTGTCGAGCTCGGTGACCAGAGCTTCGGTGCCGGAGGGTTCCACATCCAAGATGACCAGCTTTTGCTGGGTGGTGGCCCGGATCCTGCCCTGAGCGTACTCATCGGCCAGATCCGCCACCCGGCGCAGCTGCACCGAAGAGGTGCGGCCGGCCTTTGGGGCCAATCCCACGTATTTTTTGCCGTCGGTCTGGTCGTAGACCCCGACGTGGTCGCGCTGGGCGTGGTTGGACGGGGACGGCTCCGGACCGTCGGGCAGCTGGTAGCCGAGATACTCGTCCTGCATGACCTTGCGGTACTTCTCGGCACCCCAGGCCTTCATTAGGAACTTGACCCGGGCCCGGTTGCGAGCCCGCCGGAAGCCGTAGTCCCGGAAGACGCCGGCTGCGGCGGCCCAGGCATCCACGATCTGGTCCCGCTCGACGAAAACCCCCAGGCGCTGGCCGAAGTGGGGGTTGGGCCCCAGGCCGCCGCCGACCCACAGGTCGTAGCCGAGCTTGCCCTCGTGCTCCACGCCGACGAAGGCGATGTCTTGGGTCTCGTGCTGCGCGCAGTGCTGCGAGCAGGCCGTTATCGAGGTCTTGAACTTGCGGGGCAGGTTGGAGAAGTCAGGGTCGCCCAAAAAGCGCCGGCTGACCCGCATCAGGTCCGGCGTGGCGTCGAACAGCTCGTGGGCGTCGGCCCCGGCTACCGGGCAGCCCAGCATGTTGCGGGGGCAGTCACCGCACGCCTCGCAGGTGGTCAACCCGATGCCGTCGAGCATCTCCCAGATGGCCGGAACGTCCTCGATGCGTATCCAGTGCAGCTGCACGTTCTGGCGGTCGGTGATGTCGGCCACGCCGCGGCCGTAGCGCTCGGAGATGTCGGCTATCGTCCGCAGCTGGTCGCTGTTCATCTGGCCCCCGGCAATGCGGATGCGCATCATGAAAAACTCGTCTTCGAGCTCATGGGGCTCGCACCGGGCGGTCATGCCGCCGCCGATGCCCTGGCGGCGCTGGGTGTACAGACCCCACCACCGCATCCGGCCGCGTAGGTCATCGGGCCAGATGGAGGAGAAACCCTCCTTGGAGTAGACGTTCAGGATGCGGTCGCGGACGTTGAGGCCGTCGTCATCCCTTTTGATCCGTTCGGATTTGTTGAGCGGCTCGCGGTAGCCGAGTGCCCACTGCCCTTCGCCAAATGGTGCCATCAGCCAGCCTTATCCTCACGTGTTCCTAGATTTGCACCTATTACAACTATACACACAGTGTAAATAGGAAACGGCTGTGGCGGGTCAAAATTGGCGCTCCATCCGCAGAAAGATGCGAGAAACTAGTTGGCTTCGCCCGTGATCATGCCGGCGCCTACGGTCACGTCGGTGGTTTCGTCGATGAGGATGAAGCTGCCGGTGTGGCGGTTGCGCTCGTAGCGGTCCCAAAACAACGGGGCCGAGGTTTTCAGCGTCACCCGGCCGAGCTCGTTGAGCGCGAGCTGATCGACATCCTCGTGGTTTTCCAGGGTATTGATATCCAGGTGGTAGACGATGTCCTGGACTATGGCCCGGGCGGTCCGGGTGGTGTGCTTGACGGCGAAGCGGTCGCCGCGGCGCATCGGCCGGTCCGGGCTCATCCAACAGACCATCGCCTCGATCTGCCGGCTGGAGGTGGGCTGGTCGTCGGGGTGGCACAGCATCGAGCCGCGGCCGACGTCGATATCGTCTTCGAGCTGAATGGACACGGCCATGGGAGGGAAGGCCTCGGTGATATCCACGTCCATCAGGTCGATCGAGGCGACCTTAGAGGTCACGCCCGACGGCAGAACCATCACCTCATCGCCCGCCCGAAACACCCCGCCGGCCACGGTTCCGGCGTAGCCGCGGTAGTCGTGGTGCTCGTCGCTCATGGGCCTGATCACGTACTGCACGGGGAAGCGCTGGCTGTCGGGATCCCAGTCCGGGGCGACGTGCACGGTCTCCAGCAGATGCAGCAGGCTGGGGCCGGTGTACCAGGGCATGTTCTCGGACGGGTTGACCACGTTGTCGCCGTCCAGCGCGGAGATGGGCACGAAAGATAAATCCTCGAACACCAGCTCCGCCGAAAACCTCTTGAAGTCGTCGCGTATGCGGTCGAAGACCTCTTCGGAGTAGTCGACCAGGTCCATCTTGTTGATACACACCACCAGGTACGGCACCCGCAGCAAAGTGGCCAGCACCGCGTGCCTGCGGCTTTGCTCCTGGATACCGTTACGGGCGTCCACCAGGATCAGGGCCAAGTCGGCGGTGGAGGCGCCGGTCACCATGTTGCGCGTGTACTGCACGTGTCCGGGGGTGTCGGCGATTATGAACTTTCGCTTGGGGGTGGCGAAGTACCGGTAGGCGACGTCGATGGTGATGCCCTGTTCCCGCTCGGCGCGCAGGCCGTCGGTTAATAGCGCCAGGTTGGTGTAGCCGTCCCCGCGCGCGCGGGAGACCTCCTCCATCGAAGCCCACTGATCTTCGAAGATCTGCTTGGAGTCGAACAGCAGGCGTCCGATCAAGGTGGACTTGCCGTCGTCGACCGAGCCTGCAGTCGCAAACCTGAGCACATCCATCAACAACCGCCTATCAGCAACTAGAAGTAACCTTCCTTTTTGCGGTCTTCCATGGCGGCCTGGCTGAACCGGTCGTCGGCCCGGGTGGCGCCCCGCTCGGTGATGCGGGTGGCGGCCACCTCGACGATCACCTTGTCCACGGTATCGGCCGCCGACTCGACGGCCGCGGTGCAGGATGCGTCGCCCACGGTACGGTAGCGCACCGTGGCTTCAAAGACCGCGGCTCCGCGGGGAGGCGGAGCTACCTCGTGCACGGCCATGATCATCCCGTCCACCTTGTACACGGGCCGGCGGTGTGCGTAGTAGATGCAGGGGATCTCGATCTCCTCCTCCTTGATGTACTGCCACACGTCCAGCTCGGTCCAGTTGGAAAGAGGGAAGACCCGGATGTGCTCGCCGGCGCGGTGCCGCCCGTTGTAAAGACTCCAAAGCTCCGGTCGCTGGTTCTTGGGGTCCCATTGGCCGAAATCGTCCCGAAAGCTGTACACGCGCTCTTTGGCCCGGGCTTTCTCCTCGTCGCGCCGTCCGCCGCCGAAAACCGCGTCGAACTTGTTGTCCGCGATGGCATCCAGCAAGGTGGTGGTTTGCAGGCGGTTGCGGGAACCCCCAGGACGGTCCTCCACTACGCGGCCGGTATCTATGGACTCTTGTACCGAGGCGACGACCAGGCGCACGCCCAGTTTGCTCACCCGCCGGTCCCGGTACTCGAGCACCTCGTCAAAGTTGTGCCCGGTGTCCACATGCATCAGGGGGAAGGGAATCTTGGCCGGGTAAAAGGCCTTCTCGGCCAGTCTCAGCATTACTATGGAGTCCTTGCCGCCGGAAAACAGCAGGCAGGGTTTTTCGAACTCGGCAGCCACCTCCCTAAAGATGTGGATGGCCTCGGCCTCGAGCACCCGTAGGTGCGAAAGCGTGAAATCTGCCGAACTTGTCACTGGTATCAGAAATCCCCCTAGGTGCGGCCGCGCTCAGACGGGCCGGCTGTCGCCACTGCCCGGAGCCCCTAGCTTAGCGCGCCTGAGCCATTTCATGGTTAGGGGCAACCGAGCTTGCAGCCGCACCGGCGCCCACGTATTACGGTGTGTGCAGTCATTAACGGGAGGGGACAAGGCATGAGTCAGGGCGCGCTGAGGATTGCAGTTCTGGTGGGCAGCGACCGGCCCAACCGCATCGGCGGGGTGGTGGCCGACTGGTTTCTGCAGCAGGCTCGACAGCGCCGCGACATGACCTTCGACGTTATCGATCTCAAAGAGGTGGAGTTGCCGGCGGTGATGCCGGCCGGGCCGGATCCGGTGGTCGAGGAGTATCGCGGCCGCATCGACGCCGCCGACGGCTTCGTGATTATCACTCCCGAGTACAACCACGGCTACCCGGCTGCGATCAAGCAGGCCATCGATCTGGCCAAGACCCAGTGGTATGCCAAACCGGCCGGTTTCGTCTCCTACGGGGGCCTGGCCGGCGGGGTCCGGGCGGTCGAGCAGCTTCGCCAGGTTTTCGCCGAGCTGCACGTCGTCGGCGTGCGGGATGCGGTCGGCTTGGCCCGGGTAAGGCACCTGTTCGACGAGCGGGGGGAGTTGGTGGATCCGGACTATCCCACCGATGCTGCTTCGAAAATGCTCGAAAGTTTGTCGTGGTGGGCCCAGGCTCTAAAAGAGGCCAAAGCAAAAAGGCCGTATGAGCCGTAGCGTTAGCGGTCCGAAATTTTCACGAACTCACGCACCGGGGGGCCGATGTACTCGGAGTCGGGACGGATCAGCCGGTTGTCGGCCAGCTGCTCGTTGACGTGTGCGGTCCAGCCCGCGATTCTCGA
>JBBDRQ010000013.1:11155-57585 GCA_040905365.1 Actinomycetota bacterium | reverse complement strand
TATTGCGAGCCTCGTCCAGCTCCACGCCCAGAAACTCCAGTCCTTGGCAGGCCAGGCTTCTAATTTGCGGGGACGCCTCGCCGACCCCGCCGGTAAAGATGATCGCATCGACCCCGCCCATGGAAGCCGCCATCGCGGCTATGGAGGCTCGCACGCGGTGTGTATATGCCGCCAGCGCCAGCTTTGCCCGGGCTTGGCCTTGCTCCGCCGCCGATTGCACCTCGCGCATATCTGCGGACACGCCGCTCATTCCAAGCAGTCCCGACGACAAGTCCAACCGGTCGGCCATGTCGGCGGGCGAGAGGCCGAGCTGCTCCTGTATCCAAAGGAGGGCTCCGGGGTCAACCGAGCCGCTCCGAGTAGCCATAATCAGCCCTTCCAGGGGAGTGAATCCCATTGTGGTGTCCACCGAACGTCCGGCCGCCACTGCAGCCAGCGAAGCGCCGGCTCCCAGGTGGCAGATGACGAGTTTGAGCTCTGAGACCTCGCGGTCCAGTAGCCAAGCGGCCCGTCGGGTGGCGCCGGCATAGCTAAGACCGTGGAATCCGAAACGGCGAACCCCCAGAGTCTCGGTCCACTGCCACGGAATGCCGTAAACGGCAGCTTCGTCGGGCAGGGTCGAGTGAAAGCTCGTGTCAAAGCAGGCCACCGCCGGGCACACCGGCCTGTGCCTGCGCAGCGCTCGAATTCCTGCCACGGCTGCAGGGTTGTGCAGCGGGGCCAGAGCCGACAGTGAACCAAGCTCGCCGACCACGGTGTCGTCTACGAGCACGCTGGTTGTAAACCGGCTTCCACCGTGGACAACCCGGTGGCCCGACGCTGCGAACGAGGGCCAGACGTCCAGCAGTTCTTTCATTGCGTCGAGTCCGGCTCTTCCCTCCGGCAGATCGGCCGACTCCGCGACCTCATCCGCGCCATCCAGCAGCCTGAGCTTCAGGCTGCTCGAACCCGCGTTTACGACCAGTACGTTACTCAGGAGGGCCAGGTCCAATTGCGAATTGAGGGATCGTCCTCGCCGTGTTCATAGGCGTACGCGCGGGCCCTCAGCCGGGCATCCACCATCTGCTGGCGGATATGGGAGGCACGGGAGCCCAGGTTGGGTACCCGGTCTATGACGTCCATGACCAGATGGAAGCGGTCCAGGTCGTTTCGCATGAGAATGTCGAAAGGTGTGGTTGTGGTGCCCTCTTCTTTGTATCCGCGCACGTGCAGGTTGGCATGGTTGGTCCGGCGGTAGGCGAGCCGGTGGATCAGGTACGGGTACCCGTGGAAAGCGAAGATGATTGGGCGGTCCGCCGTGAACAGGGCGTCGAACTCAGGATCACCCAATCCGTTGGGGTGCTCGGTTGCCGGTTGCAGCCTCATTAGGTCCACGACGTTTACTACTCGAACCTTGAGCTCGGGCAGGTGTTGGCGGATCAAGTCCACCGCGGCCAGGGTCTCCAGTGTGGGTACGTCTCCGGCGCAGGCCATGACCACGTCCGGAAGATCGCCTCCGTCGTTGGATGCCCACGGCCAAATACCCAGACCTCGGGTGCAGTGGGCGACGGCATCGTCGATCGACAGCCAGGTCGGTTGGGGTTGCTTGCCGGCGACCACCACGTTGACGAAATGGCGGCTCCTCAGGCATTGATCCATAACCGGCAGCAGCGTGTTGGTATCCGGGGGTAGGAAGATCCGAACGATCTCGGCTTTCTTGTTCGCGACGTGATCGATGAAGCCGGGGTCCTGGTGGGAGAAGCCGTTGTGGTCCTGGCGCCAGACGTGTGAACTCAACAAGTAGGTCAGCGACGGCAGCGGTCTGCGCCACGGAATCTCCAGGACCATTTTCAGCCACTTGGCGTGCTGATTGAACATGGAGTCGACGATGTGAATGAACGCTTCGTAGCAGTTGAACACGCCGTGGCGACCGGTGAGCAGGTAGCCCTCCAGCCAGCCCTGGCACAGGTGTTCGCTCAGAACCTCCATCACCCTGCCGTCCGGGTCCAGGTGGTCGTCGTCGGGGGTGGTTGCCTCCATCCAGGTCTTGCCGGTCACCTCGTAGAGGGCGTCGAGGCGGTTGGATGCGGTCTCGTCGGGGCCGAAGATCCGAAAGTTGGCGGCTTCGGCGTTCGCCTCCATCACGTCACGCAGGAATCTGCCCAGCACCCGCGTCGGCTCCTCGACTACGCTGCCCGGATGTTCGATGCCCACGCCATGGACCCGAAAGTCGGGAACGGAGAGGTCTGAACGGCAGCCCGCATTGGCGTGAGGGTTGGCGCTGATCCTGCGTGACCCGGCAGGTGCGCAGTTGAGGATGCCCTCGACCGGCCGGCCGGCCGGGTCAAACAACTCCTCCGGCCCGTAGCTGCGCATCCACTTTTCCAGGGCGGCCAGTTCCTCCGGGTTGGTGCGAACCCGACTCAAGGGAACCTGGTGGGAGCGATAAGTACCCTCGATCTTGAGCCCCGCTACTTCCTTTGGGCCCGTCCACCCTTTCGGCGAGTCCAGTACTATCATCGGCCAGGTGGGGCGCTCGGTGTTTTTGCCGGTGCGTGCTTTGGTTTGAATTTCCCGAATGTCGTCGAGCGCCCGGTCGAGAGCTCCCGCCATCTGCCGATGCATATCGCCAGGACTGTCTCCCTCAACGAAGTACGGTCTGTGGCCGTAACCCTGCAGCAGCCGCTGCAGCTCGGCGCGGGGTATGCGTGAGAGAACGGTTGGATTGGCGATCTTCCAGCCGTTGAGGTGCAGGACCGGTAGAACCGCACCGTCGCGGTCCGGGTTCACGAACTTGTTGGAGTGCCAGCTGGCGGCCAGGGGGCCGGTTTCGGCCTCTCCGTCGCCGACAACGCAAAGAGCCACCAAGTCCGGATTGTCGAAGACGGCGCCGTAGGCGTGGACCAGAGCGTAACCAAGCTCCCCGCCTTCATGGATGGATCCGGGCACTTCAGCGGTCACGTGGGAGCCGATGCCTCCGGGAAACGAGAACTGGCGGAACAAATGCCGCATACCGGACTCTTTGCGGGGAATCTGCGGGTAGACGTCGGAGTAGGTGCCTTCCAGCCAGGCATTGGCTACTGCTGCCGGGCCGCCGTGGCCGGGCCCGACCAACCATATGCAATTCAGGTCACGGATGCGGACCATGCGGTTCATGTGGGCGTAAATGAAGTTGAGCCCGGGGGTGGTTCCCCAGTGGCCGAGCAGCCGGGGTTTGATGTGATGCGGCTGCAGTGGCTCGTGCAACAGGGGGTTGTCGAGCAGGTAGATCTGCCCCACGGACAGATAGTTGGCTGCCCGCCACCACAACTCGAGAGCCTCCAACTCCGCGGATTCCAGCTTCGCCGCCGATTGCGCTTGGCGAGCGGGGGCTTCGGGATTTGTCATTGCGACCTCCTTAGGCCTCCTTGAGCTTGTGAGGTACCGGCTAAGTGGCTTGTTCGCCGGCGGAGAAGGAACTTGTGAAGCTCGATGGCCACCAGAATAGTTGTTGCCACAGACACGATGCGGATCCAGGCCGCGGCGTCTATGGGCTCCACTCTTAGCACGAACTGGGTGGGGGCGAGGTACAGCGCAGCTGCGTGGAGGCCGAGCGCCGCGGTGGTGGCAATCAGCAGGAAAGGGTTGGAGATGGGACTTATTCGCAGAACCGAGGCCGACTCGGACCGGCAGTTGCCCGCGTGAAACGCCATGAAGACGACCATGGTGGTGAGCGCCACCGTCTGGGCTTGGGGCAGCGATCCGGTTCGGTCCAGTTCCCAGCGGAACAACATGAGCGTTCCTGCGGCCATGACCAGTCCGGCCAGCGCCGTTCGACCCCACAGCATCCGTGAGAGGATTCCCTCCGTTCGGGGCCGGGGCGGCTTCTTTAGGACATCCTTATCGCCGGGCTCGAACGCGAGCGCGACATCTTGGAGGCCCGACGTCACAAGGTTGAGCCACAGCAGCTGAGCGGGAAGCATGATGAGCGGCCAGCGAGCCCAGACGCCGACCAGGATGGCTGCGATTGCGGCGGCGCCCGTGGAAACGAGGAAGAAGGTCACTTTGCGGACGTTGTCGAAGGTCACCCGGCCCTCTTCCACAGCCGCTGCGATGCTCACAAAGTTGTCGTCGGTCAGGACCATATCTGAGGCCTCGCGGGCCACATCCGTTCCGCTGCGGCCCATAGCAACTCCGATGTCCGCCGCTTTGAGCGCCGGGGCATCGTTGACGCCGTCCCCGGTTACCGCAACTACGTTGCCCACTTGCTGGAGCGCCTTGACGATACGCAGTTTCTGTTCCGGGGAGGCGCGGGCGTATACGGAGGTGCTTGCAGCGCGCTCGATCAGCTGCTCGGCGGACATGGCCGCCATCTCGGCCCCGGTGAGGGCTGTGGCGTCTGCGTCGCACAGGCCAAGACTCCGGGCGATGGCGAGGGCGGTTGTACGGTGGTCTCCGGTGATCATGACCACTCGAATTCCGGCCTTCCGGCAGGTAGATACGGCCTCGCGGACCCCCGCGCGCGGAGGGTCCATCATGCCCTGAAGACCCAGGAAGACCAAAGCGCGCGGTTCGGAAAGCTCGTTGGGTGCTGCGATAGGTGTGGGCGTTTCACGATAGGCAAAGGCCAGTACCCTCAGCCCATCTTCGGCCAACTGGTGGGCCGCCTGGTGCACGGCATTAACATCGATAGGCTCCGGCTTGCCTTCCACTAACATGTGGGTACACATTGCGGTGACCCGCTCCGGCGCCCCCTTGACGTAGAGAGTCTGGACCTCATCCCGGGAGCGTAACGTGGCCGAGTATCCGTGCTCGGGCTCGAACGGGATATCCGCCACCGCCGGGTTGTCTTCTCGCGCCTGGTCGGGCCTTATCCCGATCGCTACGGCCGACATCAGCAGGGAGCCTTCAGTTGGGTCTCCGGTGATCTGCACTCCCCGGTCCGAGGCTTGCGCTTGAGCTTCGTTGGTCAGTACTCCGGTTAGCACGGTCAGGCGAAGTGCGGGGTGATCGGCCGGGGTGGCCGGCTCTCCATCGCACAACAGATCGTCGCCGCCGCCGTCGGCAAACTCGAACATGCGGCCGCCGGCCCAGATCTGCTGAACCGTCATACGGTTCTCGGTAAGCGTGCCCGTCTTGTCGGACCCGATAACGGTGGTGCTTCCAAGTGTTTCGACCGCCGGGAGGCGGCGAATAATGGCGTGGCGCCGGGCCATGCGTCGTACGCCCAAAGCCAAGGTGATGGTGAAAACTGCGGGAAGACCCTCCGGGATCGCGGCAACTGCAAGCGCCACCGCGGTTAGGAACATTTCCTGCGGGCTCCCGCCCAGGGCGAGGCCCGAAACGAAGGCGACAACGGACGCAACCCCGACCGCCACGCCTATTACCCTGGCAAACTGGCCCATCCGCTCCTGCAGGGGCGTCTGCGTCACCGCCTCCGATCGGATGAGCCCCGCGATGGTTCCCAGCTCCGTTCGGGACCCGGTGGCTGTAACCAGCCCCAGGCCGCGGCCGCTGGTGACCACAGTTCCCGTGTAGGCCATGTTGTGGCGATCGGCCAGTGATGCTCCAGAGTCGACCGGCTCGTGGTGCTTGGCGGGAGGAAGTGATTCGCCGGTGAGCAGTGATTCGTTGATGTGGAGTCCGTTTGTCCAGGCAAGGCGTAGATCCGCGGGGATGCGCGCTCCCGATTCCAGTAGGACCGCGTCGCCTACAACTAGCTGCCGGCTGTCAACCGTGAACTCGCGGCCATCTCTTACGACCCGCGCCTTGGGCACCACGAGTTGCATGAGCGCCCGCACCGCGCCCTCGGCCTTGCGCTCCTGCGTGAAGCCGATTGCTGCATTCAGGACGAGGACAAAGGCAATTACTCCGGCGTCTATGTACTCCTCAAGCAAGGCGGTAATGCCGGCCGCCGCCAACAGGATATAGATGAGCGGGCTGCGGAACTGGCGAAGCAGGACCACCAAGGCCCCGGCCGAGGCCTCGTCTTCAATTTGGTTGGCGCCGAAGCGAGCGAGTCGGGCTGCGGCCTCTTTCCCTGAGAGCCCGTCCGGACCGGTCTCCAGCCGCGTCTGGACCTGTTCCGATTCAAGAGCGTGCCACGGAACGTTTTCGTGCGAATCAAGCCGCGACTGGGTCGATTCATGGGCCATTTCCGTTTCCCCGTTCTGGCGATTCCGGCGACTGCGGCGGACTGGCGACAGCGCCACTGTTTGGCAGATGTTCCAATTAGTGTAGGGGCTCTAGCGAACCCGTTACCGTGGTGCTTGACCGCCCAATCACCTTGGCTTCTCGCCTCGCAGTAACGCCAGAGCGTCGCACAGCTCCCGGTAGCTCTGCAGCTCCTGTGCTATCGGAGCTACTATCTGCTCGTCGGCCACCTTCTCGATACCCTCTCGCAGCCGGCGCCGGGCCAGGTTCCGGCGCCGCCGGGCCCCCAGTCGGGCGAGTTGCCGCAAGACCACACTTAACAGGAAACCGGCGAGCAGGCCGCCGCCCAGGGCGATCGTCGGCCACGGGATTCCCTCGAAGTCGGGGGTCGGGGGTCGGGGGACCTGCAGCCACTGCAGGCCGAACAGGACGCTCAGCCACAAAAACCCGAGGACGGCCGTGACGGCCAGGAGGGTCTGGAACCCGTTGACGACGCCCCACCAGCGGGGGCGGTCCTCATCCCCGAGGTCGGCCGTCGACACGGCACCGTCGAGTGCGCCCAGCAGCTTGTCGTCGGCGGGCGGGATACTTTGTTGGACGCAGCCGGGCCACGGTGGGGGCAGGCTGGCCCCGGCCGACCGGGCGGTCTGCCGCAGCGCGTTGTCCAGCTGCGCCTGCTGCAGCGGTGTGGCCTGCGGCAGCGAGGTGCGGCCCCCCTCGCCTTCCCGGCGTAGGTGAAGACGACCCAGAGGGTCCGGGCGGAACCGCCGGAGCCAGCGGGTAAACGGCCAGCCCATCGCCAGGGCGGCGTCACGCCGGTGAGCCGCCCCCAGGGAGCGAACCACGACATCCACGCCGGCCGCCGTGGCCAGCGCGTCGACCAATTGCTCGCGATCCTGGTCGGACAGGCCCTCGACCGCGCGAGAGGCGCACATCGGCGCCATCCGGGCGGCCAGTCGGTCGAAGTCGGCCGCCAGGCGCTCGGCCGCCGCGCGCTCCTGGCGGACCCGGGCCACGATGGTCTCACGCAGCGAGTCGACCCCCTCGCCGGTCACGGCCGAGGTTGACAGGACGTCCACCCCGCTGAGGCCGTCCTGCTTGAGCAGGCGGGTCAGGTCGTTGACGCACTCCCGGCGCTGCACCTCGGTCAACTTGTCCACCTGGTTGAGCACCACCACGCTCACCGCGGCGTGGGTGGCCAGGGGCCGCAGGTAGCCTTCGTGCAGCGCGGCGTCCGCGTACTTCTGCGGGTCCACCACCCAGATGAAGACGTCGACGAGCTGCACCAGCCGGTCGACCTCCAACCGGTGGCCCACCTCGGTGGAATCGTGGTCCGGCAGGTCCAGCAGCACCAGACCCTCCCGAGCCGGGTCGCTCAGGCCGTGGCGCTTGGAAACCCCCAGCCAGTCGAGCAGCTCTGAGGCGTCGCCCCACACCGCGGCCTGGGCCGAGGCGGTGGTCGGCCGCAGGACCCCCACCTCCGCCAGGTCGGCGCCGCTCAGCCGGTTGAACAAAGAACTCTTGCCGGTGCCGGTGGGTCCCGTGAGAGCCGCCACGGTTACGTCGGCCCCCAGCCCCATTCGCTCGGTGCCACGCTCCAGCACCTTGCGGGCGTCGTCCACCAGCGACGGCTCGAAGCGGTCCCGGCCGATCTCTACCACCCGGCTAAGCGCCTGCAGCCTCTGGTCGAGGGCGGGCCCTTTGTCCCTTCGCTGAAACGGCTTCACGGGCGGTGCTCTCGAACCGCGTCCAGGGCGGAGCGCAGGTCCTGCACCTGCCCGGTGGTGGGAACGCCCTGCCGGGCGGCCCGGCCGAACCTCCCGGCCTCGCCATCCATTAGGGCGGTCAATCTCCGCAGGAGGTCGGCCCGGGCCTTGTTGGCAAGCGTGCGAACCGCCTCCTCGCCAAACACGGCTTCGAGCAGGCGCTGGCTGACGGCGGCGGTTCCGCCGGCGACCACCACCTCGGCCCCGGTGAGCCCGCCGCTTTGCGCGAAGACCGCGAGCATCAGGGCGGCTCCGATCGCGTTGACTCCCACCGAGACCGCGCGCCCGGCCGCCCGGCGCCTGGGGCCCTGCTCCTTCACCAGGTCAAGAATCATCCCCTGCCACGCCCGGATCTCGGTGTCCAGGGCGGCTCGCAACGCGGGCGATGATCGGTCGGGAGCCGCTCCCGCCGCTATCAGGGCTTCACCCTGGGCCGATGCCCGCCACGCCGCCGCCGTTCTCTCGGCGGCTCGGTCGGCCACCGAGACCACGACGGTCTCGATGCTGCGCTCCACCTCGGTCTGCACCTCGTGCGCCACCGGCGGCTTGCCGGTCACGGCGTCCTTGAGGCGGTCGCGTACCCGCCCGATCGAGCTCTGCAGGCTGCGCATGACCTCGCCGGTACCGATGAACTCGTGCCAGCGCGCCAGCACCTCCGATCTCAAAAGCGACCCGTCGCTCAGCGCCTCTTCCGCTTCCCGTACCCCGAGGGCGTAGATCCGGCTGGCCTCGGCGGCCAACTCGTCGGCGGCTGCGATCTGCGCCTGCATCTGGTGGGCCACCTCCTCGACTCGGGCCGGTATGGAGTCCAGCGCCCCGGTGAGAGTTTTGAGGACCGTCTGCGCCTTGGCATCGGCGTCGGCCGCCAGAGCGTCCAGCCAGCGCTTGACCGGTTCCAGGGCGGCAGCCGGTATAAGGTCGTCGGTCAGCTGCACCTCGGCGACGGTCAGCACCGGAGTATCGCCCAGCCCCTCCCGGCGCAGCATCTCCCGCAGGTGGCCGGGCACCTGCTCCAGCGCTTCAGGAGGCACCCGGTTGAGCACCACCGCCAGCGCGGTGCTGCGCTCCCGGGCCTGGCGCAGGTAACTCCACGGCACCGCGTCGGCGTAGCGGCCGGCGGTGGTAACGAACAGCCATAGGTCGGCGGCCGCCAACAGCTGGGCTGCCATCGCGCGGTTGGACTGCACCACCGAATCGATGTCGGGTGCGTCCAGGTAGGCTAGCCCGACCGGCACGTCGGCGTCGGCAACCAGGTGCAAGGCGCTCGACCCCGTCTGAGGCTTCCCGCGGCTGCGAGCCAGGCCGGGCAGGATGCGCTCGGTCTGGAACCAGTGCAGCTCCTGCGGGCGGGCGGCCAGGACCGGCGTGGTCGTGGTGGGACGCAGGACCCCGGCAGCGGAGACCGTCCTGCCGATCAGGCTGTTGACCAGCGTGGACTTTCCGGATCCGGTCGATCCACCGAAGACCGCCAGCAGGGGAGCATCCAGCTCGCGCAGGCGGGGCAGGAGGTAGTCGTTAATCTGGCCGGCCAACTCGCTCTGGGCGGCCCGGGCACTCTCGCTGCCTGGGGTGCTCAGGGGAAAGGTTGCCCTCCCCAGTTCGGTCCCCAGTACGGCCACAGCGTCGTGGAGCTGCTCGGAGTTCATTGAGAGGGTCTATTCATCTGCATACACTTTCTCCAAAGAAGCCCACCCGTCGCTGCGGCGGTGCAGCTCAGCCCCGCATCCCTGCGGTTGGTCCGGGATAAATTTCTCGAGCTAGTCGAAGAAATTCTTGACGGCTCTGTAGGCGACGAACCCCAGGACGCCGCCGGCGACTACGAGGATGAAGATCAGCCACGCAGCCAGCTCCAGAAGGTCGCCAAGAAAGCCGCCGGCAATGGCGAGCAGGATGATCAGGATAAATAGCAGCATGCTTTGGGCTTACCTCCAACGCTGTAGGGAAACTTAGGCAAGCAGATCATACCCGCCGGGTTTGCGATCTCGTGCGGCTATCACTTCGCCTTCATGGCGATAAGCCTCGGTTTGGGGTGGTCGCCAACCTGTCAACGGTCCTGATCCTGCTCCGGCCGCGGTGATTGGCCCCAATGCCCTTGAGAGGGGCCCTCCAGAGCCGTTGCGTTAGGTCAGCGGTGGTACTGGAGAAACCACTTGGAAAACTCCTTGACGCCGACCTCCACCGGGGTTGACGGTGCGAAGCCGATCGTAGCCCGCAGGCCGCTTACGTCGGCCTGGGTGGCGGTCAAATCGGCCGGGCGGGCAGGCTCGTGGCGCCTTGCGGCGCTGACCCCGATGCTCTCTTCCAGCAGCTCGACCAGCCGGTTAACGGTGACTTGCTGACCACTGCCGACGTTGGACAGGCGGTAGGGGGCATCGGAGCCAGTCTGATTGACGGATCCGTCGCAGCCGGGGGGCTGTCGGGCGACTTCCAAGATTGCTTCCACGATGTCGTCTACGTAGGTGAAGTCGCGACGCTGCGCGCCGTCCCCATAGATGGTTATCGGCTCCCTCTGCGCGATCTTGAGCGCAAACTTGTAGTACGCCATGTCGGGTCTGCCCCATGGACCGTAAACCGTAAAAAACCGCAGGCCGGTGGTCGGCAATCCGAATAGATGGCTGTAGGAGTGGGCCATCAGCTCATTGGATCGCTTGGTGGCGGCGTAGACACTGATCGGGTGTCCCGCCGGGTCGTTGGTTGCGAAGGGCAGGCGGCTGCCGGCCCCGTAGACCGAGCTGGAGGAGGCGTACACGAGATGTTGGACCTCGGCCAGCCGGCAGCCTTCGAACACGTTCATCGTTCCTACGATGTTGCTTTGCACGTAAGCCAGCGGGTTAGTGGTTGAGTGGGCGACGCCGGGTTGCGCGGCCAGGTGGATGACGACCTCCGGCCGGCGGGCGCAAAACAGATCGATAGTGGCTTTTAGGTCGGCGATGCTCTGCTCGACTAGCTCGAACTCCGGATGTCTCGACAGCCGGTTTACGCGAGCGCGCTTTAGCGCCGGATCGTAGTAGGAGCTGAAGTTGTCCACACCCACTACCCGCTGCCCGGCGCGCAGCAGGGCTTCGGAGGTCGCCGCCCCGATGAAGCCGGCGGCGCCGGTAACCACATAGGGCTGCTTGCCGAAGGGCCTGAACCCGATATTAGTGACACCTAACATAGCTACGAAGCCTAACCTAAGGTCGGGAGGTTTGGAAAGTTCCTCAAGCAAAGTACCGCTCCGGTACCTGCGCAGTTGTCGGTCTTTTCGAAAGACTTGCGGTTGTGTGAGAGGCGTCACAGTCGGCACTGTAGCGCCCGGCCTAGCCTTCGCTTGAGTCGTTAATCGGACGCAAGGGAGGATGTATGGAGGATGTGATTAGCAGGGAGCCGGTATCGACGAAGTCGATACCGGCCGGCGCGATCGGAGGCCTGGCCGGAGGTGTCGTCTTCGGCATGCTGATGCAGATGATGGACATGCTGCCTATGGTCGCTATGCTCGTGGGAAGCGGATCGGTTGCTGTTGGCTGGCTGGTGCACTTGGCCATATCGGCGTTTATCGGCGGCACGTTTGCTTTGTTGCTCGGATCCAGGGCTGCATCAGTCGGCTCGGCCGCCGGACTGGGAGTTGTTTATGGGGCGGTTTGGTGGGTATTGGGAGCCCTGACCATCATGCCCGCACGTCTGGGGATGCAGCAGTTCATGCTCAACGAAATGACCCTGCAGAGCTTGATGGGTCACCTGATGTACGGACTTGTCTTGGGGATCGTCTTCGCGCTGGTGGGCCCCCGCCTTGGACGCAGTTGACCCGCCGGACTGCGTCCAGGAGGGTCTCGCAGCTTTGGACGAGCCTCCGTGGGGAACTAAGCCGCCGCCCTGGGCGCCCGGCCGGCGAGAGGAGGTAGGGCGCGTGGAGCAGATGAGCGCCGCCGAGGAGCCCTGGTGTATCTCGGAGGTGGACATCTTCCGGGATCTGTCGCCCGGCGAAATGGACGCTATCGCCCAAGCGGCCCCTATGCGCACCTACGGGCCAGGTGAGCTGCTGTACTCGCCGCACAAGCCGGTCGAGAAACTGTTCATCCTCAAGGGCGGGCGGGTGCGAATCTTCCGGATTTCTGACGACGGCCGGGCGCTTACGACAGCCCTCATCTCCCCGGGAACCATCTTCGGGGAGATGGTGTTGCTCGGTCAGCGTATGTACGACAACTTCGCCGAGACGCTGCAGGACTCGGTCGTGTGCGAGATGAGCCGTGCGGATGTCAACCGATTCTTGCTGGCCGACGCCCGGATCGCGGCCCGGATTACGCAGATACTGGGCAACCGGCTTGCCGATATGGAAAGGCGCCTGTCGGACTCGGTTTTTAAGAGCGCGCCCCAGCGGATAGCCACGACCTTGATGAAGCTGGCGGGCCCGCGCAAGGTGGGCCTGGCGGTGCGCCCACAGGTGTCGCTTACCCACGAGCAGATCGCGGCGCTGGTGGGCACCTCCCGGGAGACGGCGACCAAGATCCTCGGGGACTTGGCCGACCGGGGGCTGATCCGGTTGGGCCGGGGCAGGATCACGCTGCTCGATGCCGATGGAATTGCCGATGAAGCCGGTGAGTGAGCCGGCGGGGAGGCCCGGTTGGATCCGCTGAGCTTGATTGCCGAGGCCTGGTGGTTCGGGGTCCCGGCTGCGTTGGTGATGGGGGTCCTGCTCGGGGCGAGTCCTTCGGCTCTGCCGGTTCTGGGTATGGCGGTGGGCTTCGGCGCAACCGGTGAGTTGGGCTCCCGCGGGGCCGGAGTCAAGCAGGCGGCGGCGTTTGGCGCCGGCCTGGCTGTGGTGTACGGCTTGGTCGGGGTCTTCGTGGGGAGGCTCGACCAGGTGGCCGAGGAGATCATGCGGCCATACGGAGGGATCGCCTACTTGGCGTTGGGCGTGATGCTGGCCGGCCTGGGCGCGTTCATGGGCCTGCGGCCCAAGCAGTTCTGCGCCCGCTGTGCGGTGCCGGCCCGGCGGAACCTCACCGTTATGGGCGCGTTTGCGGCTGGCATTCCCGCCGGGTTCATCAACTGCCCGGCGTGCGCGGGCATCGTATTCGGGGTGGCCGCCTCTGCCGGCACCCTGGGTCCAATCTACGCAGGGATTGTCATGCTGTCGCTGGGTATCGGCCACCTGCTGTTGCTCGTGGCTCTGGCGTGGTGGGTGACCAAAGGCTGGAGCCCGTCGCCCAAAATGCTCCTGCGAATGCAGCGTCTGGGGGCGATCATGTTGATCGGGCTGGCCGTCTACTTCGTGCGCAGCGCTCTGGTGGTCGGTCTCGTCCCCGGCCCCCGGCTCATCTAGGGCTTTGCTCTCGCTCTACCGGCCGGGAAGGATCGGTGATCCACTCGCTCCACGATCCGGGGTACAGGCGCGGCATTCCCAGTCCGGCGTGGTAGAAGGCCAGGACGTTGTGCGCCGCGGTCACTCCCGAGCCGCAGTAAAACGCCACCGCAGACGGGCCCTGCTCGGGCACCAGGTCCGAGAATCGGTCCCGCAGGCCGTTGGGGTCGTGAAAGACTCCTGAGGTCTGGGTGTTGTCGACGAACGGAAGGCACCGGGCGCCCGGTATGTGTCCGGCCACCGGATCAATGGTCTCGTTGTCGCCCCGGAAACGGTCGGCAGAGCGGGAGTCGACAAGGGTAATCATGCCGGACTCCAACGCCTGCTTGATTTCTGCGGCCGTGATGACCATCTCATCGCGAAAGCTGGCTTCGAAGTCCCCGGGCGCAGGGGTAGCAAGCGCGGTTTGCACCGGAAGGCCGAGTTGTTTCCACCGGGTCAGGCCGCCGTCCAAAACGGCGACGGCGTCGTGTCCGCTGAACTTGAGTATCCACCAAAGACGAGCCGCGGCCATGTACCCGGGACCGTCGTCGTAGGCCACCACCTGCGAGCCATTGCTGATGCCCAGCTGCCTCATAGTGGACACTATGCTGGACTTGGGCGGAAGAGGGTGACGTCCGGTGCGTCCGGCGACCACCGGTCCCGAAAGCTGCTTTTCGAGGTCCGCGTACACGGCGCCGGGCAGGTGCTCGTTTAGATAAGCAAGCCGGCCGGCATCGGGTTGGCCCAAGACAAACCTGCAGTCCACCAAGACCCAGTCGGACGCCGGCATCCTTGCGGCGAGGCCGTTAGGCGATATGAGGGTCTGGAACCTGGAGCTATCCATGCGCAAGCCGACGCGCCGCAGAAGGAGCCGTTACACGCGCCCAGCGGACGCCAGCGTGTCCTGATGTGCTGGTCGTCCGGTGGTACGGTGCTGCGATTGTGAAGTTTTGACTAGCCGCCGATAAAAGCCAGCGTGATGCCAAGGACCAGCGTAAGTAGTCCGAATACGACACCTAGTCCAGTGATGTTGTACGAGTCCATAAAGTATCCCCTTTCTACAAACTCAATTATCTAATATTTGCGCGGCTCATGCTAAGTGAGCAATAGCCCGCTGCGAAATATCGGGCGATTTAGTGTGTCATCTCGAGCCCCGCAGGCTACCCTGAAGCTACTAGTACCCTGACTCTGTCAAGGAGGCTACATGGATTCGGCGTTGATTGAGCAGGTCAGGCAGCAGTATTCGAAGGCCGCTCGGGAAGCCATCCAAAAGGAGTTCTCGCAGCTGACCGTCCTTGGGGCGTGTTGCGGTGAAGGTGATGACGATTCCTGCTGCAGCACCGCCGGTGTAGACCATGTCCATATCCAAAAGCCGTCGGGCGCAGCGTCTTTTGGGTCGGCTTTGTACCCGGCCCCGCAGCTGGCCGTGTTGCCTACCATCAGCGTCGCGGTGAGCAGCGGTTGCGGCAACCCGGTCGGGTTGGCTGACCTTTGCCCGGGAGAGGTGGTGCTGGACCTGGGCTGCGGGGGAGGGATCGACGCTTTTCTGGCCGCGCAGCTGGTGGGCAGCGACGGCAAGGTGTTCGGTTTGGAGATGACCGAGCAGATGCTCGCTCTGGCCAAGTCGTCCCAACGAGCCGCCGGATTCGCCAACGTCGAGTTCCTGTTCGGCTATATGGAGTCCATACCGCTGCCGGCCGGGTGTATCGACGTGGTGATTTCCAACCGTTCTGTAAACCTGTCCTGCGAGAAGGACTCGGTGTTTGCCGAGATCGTCCGGGCACTAAAGCCCGGCGGCAGGCTCGCCGCGGCCGACGTGGTCGCTTCCGACGAGCTGTCGGGGCCTGAGCGGACGCAGCGGGCCGCCGCGGTGGACTGTGTTGCGGGAGTGTTGAGCTTTAGCCAGTACCGGGATGGGCTGGGCGCCGCCGGCCTGGAAGGGGTAGAGGTGCGGCCGACCCACGAGGTTGCTCCGGACCTGTTCGCGGCGTCGATAGCCGCCCGCCGCCCGCAAACCTAGAGTGCCCGGTTCGCCTACAGGATCTGCGACAAAAACGCCTTAGTTCTGTTCTCGGAGGGCTTGGTGAAGAAGTGTTCCGGGGTGCCGGTTTCGACGATCTCGCCGTCGGCCATGAACACCACCCGGTCAGCGACCTCTCGGGCGAACCCCATTTCGTGGGTAACCACGATCATCGTCATGCCCTCCCGGGCCAGGTCCTTCATGGCATCGAGGACCTCGTTGATCATTTCCGGGTCCAGGGCGGACGTGGGTTCGTCGAAGAGCATCACCTTGGGACGCATAGCCAGGGCTCGGGCGATCGCCACGCGCTGCTGCTGACCGCCCGACAGCTGGCCCGGGTATTTCTGGGCCTGCTCGGGGATCCGGACCTGCTCGAGCAGCTGCATACCCAGTTGGTTCGCGTCCCGCTTGGGCATTTTGCGGGCCTGGCGGGGGCCGAGAGTGACGTTGTCCAGGACGCTCAAATGGGGAAACAGGTTGAACTGCTGGAAGACCATGCCGGTCTCCCGCCGGATCTCTTGGATGTTGCGCAGGTCGTCGGAGAGCTCGGTGCCGCCTACGAAGATACGGCCGGCGTCGTGTTTTTCGAGTCGGTTGATGCACCTGATCAGCGTGGACTTGCCCGAGCCCGACGGCCCGATCACCACCACGACTTCTTGAGGTGCGACGCTGAGGTTGATGTCCCTGAGCGCAACGAAGTCGTCGAAGCGCTTCCATACCCCGATCAACTCGATCATCGCCCTGGGAGCGGCCGAGTGGTCGTGCGCGCTCACCGTTGCCCCACCCCCAATCGCAGTTCCAGCCGCTGGCTCTCGCGCGACATAGTGTACGAGCCCACCCAAAACAAAAGAGCCACGAACACCAGCGTCTCGGCGATAAGCCCTTGACCGCGAAACGCCGGCTGGGAAGTGGCCGCCTCGGCCCCGGCCAGCAGATCCAAAAACCCCATGGCCGCTCCGGCCAGCGTGGTGTCCTTGAACAGCGAGATGAACTGTCCGACCATCGCCGGGATGACATTGCGCAGCGCCTGGGGCAGCTCGATCATGGCCGTGATCCGGACCGGCGACAGACCGATGGCCTTGCCGGCTTCGAGCTGGCCATCGGGGACCGACTGCAGTCCGCCGCGTACGATTTCGGCGATGTAGGCTGCGGTGAACAGGGTAAAGACAACGATCGCCCGGACCACCTTCCCGGGCGCGAGCTCTTGCGGAACGAAAAAGCCCAAAGCTACGTTGGCCATCAGGAGCAGGGCGATGAGCGGTGCGCCCCGGAAGAGCTCGATGTAGCCGGTACAGACCGCTCGGATGGCGGGCAACTGCGAACGCCGCCCCAGCGCCAGCAAAACCCCGAGCGGGAAACACAGGACTATGGAGGTGCCGGCCAGCAAGAGGTTGAGCATCATGCCTCCCCAGCGGTCCCACTCCAGCGGTTGTGCCAGGAAAGCTACGAGACCAAATAGGCAGAGCAGAATTCCCGGCGCCAAAGCCCACGCGAATCCACGAGGCGCGCGGCGCCCCAGGGCGCTCCCGGCGGCGGCTGCAAGCAGGGCGGCGCCGGCCACCAACCAAGGCCCGGGTGAGGTGGTGAGCCCCAGCAGCAGCAGTAGCCCGACCAGGGCCGGCCATAAGCGGCCCGACAGGTTCGTCAGTTTGCGTACGCCCCCGAGGTGGGGATCCGGCAGCCTGCCCGCCGCGGCCTGCCGGCGGCGAATCACCCCGGCGACCAGCCCGGCCAGCGCAGCCGAAATAACCACGGCCAGGGCCGGACGCCACAGTTGAGTGCGGTCGTACTGGCCGACCATGAACAGGGTCAGGTTGCGCTCGACTATCTCCCAGCGGCCGCTTACAAAGACGAACCGAAGCATGCGAAACACCACGTAACCGACCACGGCGCCGGCGAGGATGGTGATAACCGCGTCCAGCGGACCCCGAAACAGGTTCTTGCGCAGCCACTGGGCCGAAGAGAGGTGCGGCAGCGTGGGAGCGCTCAACGCTGCACCAGGGCCAGCCGCCGGTTGGTGAGGTTGACCATGAACTCCAGCGCTACCGAAAAGACCAGATAGATCGCGATCAGCAGCAAGTAGGAGGGCACCGCCGGCCGGGCGTTGCCGATACTGACGCTGGTGACCTTGGTTAGCTCGAAGTAGCTGATGGCAAACCCGAGCGACGAGTTCTTCAGAAGGTTGAGGTACTGGTTGCCTATCGGGGGAACTGCGATGCGCATGGCTTGGGGAAGTACAACTTTCCACATGCGTTGCATCGGGGTAAGCGCCAAAGCCTGGGCTGCTTCGTTTTGTCCCTTGGGCACCGCCTGAATGGATCCGCGTACTATCTCGGCGATGTGGCTGGCGGTGTAAACCACCAGGGCCACCAGCAACGCGAAGTACTCCGGAGCAAGGACGATCCCTCCGGAGGGACGTCCGTTACTGACGGGCACGGATAGCCCGACTCCGCCGGCCCGGCCGAGTATCAGGGCGGCCGCTATGAAGGTCAGGGTTCCCCAGAACCCGGCGTGGGGGAGCCCTCCCCGCCGGTCCGTCCACGCTACGCGCAGCCGCCCAACCGCCACCGCGACGATGAGCGCGGCGAGCAAGATGGCCGTCACCTGGGTGTTTGAGCCGTCGTGCCAGGGAACGACGGCTCCGCGGTTGGATATGACCATGATGCCCAAGGGCTCCCAGGCGACGTCTATGGTCGGCAGGCCGGTAATGACGAAAGCCAGGTAGCTGAAGATGACTATTAGCAGGAGCGGAACGTTGCGGATGATCTCCACGTAGACGCGGGCTGAGTTGCGCAGCAGCCAGTTGCCGGAGAGGCGGGCGATACCGATAAGAATGCCGATAACCGTAGCAAGGACGATTCCGGCGATGACGACCCGCAGGGTGTTGAGGGTGCCCTGCAATATCGCCTCCCGGACGGGCTGCGAAGCCCGCATGTCGTTGCCCGGGATGGTCAGCTGAGCGGGTTGATCCAGGTAGTCAAAGCCAGTTGGGATGCCCAGCCGGGCGCTGTTGGCTCTGACGTTGTTGACGAGTACGCCCAGCAGCATCGCCACTGCGCCTACAACGCCCAGCTGAAAGACCCATTTGAGAACCCTTACGTCCCGCCACAGAGGCGGCCGGCTGGCGGGCGGAGTTGCAAAGGAGACGGTGCGGGCTGGATCCTTACCCGCACCGTCTCCTTCTGGGGTCAACGGTAAGGCGGTGCGTACAAGAGGCCGCCGTCGGTCCAAAGAGCGTTTAGACCCCGCTCCAGACCCAGCGGCGTAATGTGCTCCTCGTAGATCTCGCCGTAGTTGCCGACCTGCCGAATCACGTTTTGGGCAAAGTCGGTCGGCAGACCCAGACCCGGATCGAGCGTTGCTCCGTCGGTCTCCAATCCCAGGAAGGTCCGGATGTTGGGGTCGTCGGACTCCAGGAACTCGTCTATGTTCTCGGAGGTGATCCCGTACTCCTCCGCCTGGATAGTGGCAAGCACCGCCCAGTTGACCGCCTGTGCCCAGTCGGTGTTCCCGTCGGCTACTGCCGGAGCCAGCGGCTCCTTGGAGAAGACGTCGTCGAGGATGGTCAGGGCCTCAGCACCGCCGGGGAAGGTCGACCTAAGGCCAGTCAGCTGGCTGATGTCGGAGGACCAGCCGTCGCAACGCCCGGCCAGGAAGTTCTCCTGGATGACCTCGGGGCTCTCGAAGCTGAGCACCTCGACGTCGAGCCCGAGGCGTTCGAACTCGGTGGCAGCGTTGCCTTCGGTGGTGGTCCCGCCCGCGACGCAGACGGTGGTTTCGTCCATGTCTTCGAGGCTCTCGTACCCGCTGGCGGAACCGACCATCATGCCCTGGCCGTCGTAAAAGTTGGGCTGCAGGAAGGTTGCCCCCTCGGCGCCGTCCCGGCTGGCGGTCCAGGTGGTGTTGCGAACCAGCACGTCGATCTCCCCGGACTGCAGCGCGGTGAACCGGTCGGCCGTCTCCAGATCGACGAAATCGACTGCCTCCGCGTCGCCCAAAACTGCGGCGGCGATCACCCGGCAAAAGTCCGCGTCGAACCCTACGTGCTCGCCGTCCTCGTCGAGAACTGCGAACCCTGGAAGGGCGTCACGGGTTCCGCATCGGACCTCGCCGGCGTCGAGAACCCCCTCGAGCTTCGACACCGATGTCGCGCCGTCCTGCTGCTGGTCGTCCTCACCGTTGTCGTCGCCGGTGCCGTCGCTGGCGCATGCCGTGGCCAGCAGCGCTACGCTCATCAGCAAAGTTACGAGCTTCCAAGCCGTGGAACCTTTGAACCGCTGCGTACGACTCAAGTCCCTCCCCCTTCCAGTGGTGGACCGTTTACGAGGTCAATTGACTTCGTCCGGTCAATACAATCAAAAGGGCGGCCCGGTGCCAAGTCTTAACTACTCTTGCCGCATGCCCCGACCCACGCAGTGACAAACTGGCGGACATGGGGCATTTGATGCTGACCGCGGTGGCCTTTGTGCTCGCGGCCGGGATCAATACAGCGAGTGTCGCCGTCCAATCCAGGACCGGCGTTTTGACCCGGTGGTTTGGCGCAAGGGCCTGGTACGTCCACCTGGGCATCACTTTGCCGGCCTGGGGAGCTTTCCTTTTCCTATTGGTCGACTTGGGCCGCCATGTGAGGTGGCCGTTACCTGAAGAACTGGTGGGGGCGGGTGTGTTTTTGCTGTGCGCGAGCGCGGCCCTCTGGGTCGTCACGTTCGTGCAGCTTGGACCCGAGCGGGTGGCCAACGGCTACTTTTTCGGGCGCGGGCCTACTGAGGCAGTTGAAGGCGGCGTCTTTCGATGGCTGCGCAACCCCATGTACGACAGCTACCTCATGGCCTTTTTGGGTCTGGCTCTGTTCAAAGCCAACGCGGTGTACCTGATCATGGCCGCCGAGTCCTACCTATTGTTCAACGTGATCGAAGCGCGGGTGGAAAATCGACCCTTCAGGCCGCAAGAGCCGTAAGCGTACTGGCCGCAAGTGAGAGCAGCCCGTCGCTTGCAATAGCATCCGTTTGCCCGGATAATGATTATCCGTTTAACCGTATTAAACGCAAAATCGAATTGACACCATCATCTTGGGACTGGGGGAAAGATGCAAGCAGGCCGACCAGCCATCATCGAGCGGGAGGCGGTGCAGCTGTCCGAAACCGAGCTGACTGCACGCGTTTTCCGCGCCCTGGGCGATGCCACGCGGCTTCGAATTCTTCGTCTGCTGCTAAATGAAGGAGAGCTGCATCAGATGGAGATCGTCCGGCGACTAGGGGCTACCCAAGCCCGGATCTCAGAGCATATGACCTGCCTTATCTGGTGCGGCTTTGTGTTTACCAGAACCGAAGGTCGTCGCAATTTGTATCGGGTGGCCGATCCCCGGGTGGCTAAGTTGGTTGAGATGGCTCAAAGCTTGCTCGAGGACAACCAGGCGCAGATTGCGTCCTGCCGAACGAGCGCCCGGGCGGAAAGGGAGCAATTATGAGCAAAGTACGCAGTGAAGGTGGCGGCTACCACCCGGGTGACGTCGAGCAGCTGGATGCTCCGGATGCGGGTCAGCAAGCGGCTGCCGACCTTGACTACGATCTGGTGGCGATCGGCGCCGGAAGCGCAGCGTTCGCGGCGGCCATCCGGGCAACTGCGCTGGGTGCGAGAGTAGCCATAGTCGAGCGGGACGTGGTTGGGGGCACCTGCGTAAATGTGGGATGCATTCCGTCCAAGAACCTGCTGGCGGCCAGCGAAGAGTATGCGCGGGCGGGATATCGTCGATTCGACGGAATCGATACCCGCCAAGGTGAGGTCGATTTCGGCGCGCTGATCGGCATGAAAGACGCGGTGGTGGGTGAGCTTCGTCAGGCTAAGTACCTGGACCTGGCCGAGCTGCACGGTTTTGACATACTGCGGGGAAATGCTCGCTTCACCGGTCCGGACAGCATCGAGGTGGGCGGCAGGCAGATCCGCTCCGGCCACTTTGTCCTGGCTACGGGTTCCGCCCCGTGCACCTCAGCGCTGCAAGGAGCCGAGGAAACCGGCTATCTAACCTCCACCACCGCGATGGAGCTCAAATCCGCCCCTGAGTCGATGATCGTGGTGGGCGGCAACTACGTGGGGCTGGAGATGGCGCAGATATTTGGAAATCTCGGGGTAAAGGTCACGATAATCGCCCCAGGAGACGGCCTGGCTAGAGATGAAGAGCCCGAGATTTCGCAATGGATAACCCGCAGATTTGAAGAAGAGGGGTTTGAGGTGGTGACGTCGGCCCGGGCGACCCGCTTGGAACCCGGCAAACCGAAGACCGTGATCGCCACCGTTGCGGGGAAGGAGCGACACTTCCAAGCCGAGGAGATCTTGCTGGCCATCGGGCGCCGGCCGGTTGTGGAAGGTATGAATCTGACATCGGCCGGCGTGGAGATAGATGAAAAGGGTCAGCTCGTTTTGAGCCCGACGCTGCAGACCACCAATCCCAAAGTGTTTGCTGCCGGCGATGTAACCGGAGCGCCGCAGTTCGTGTACGTGGCGGCCGCGCAGGGGACCTTGGCCGCCGACAACGCAATCAGCCAAGCCGCCAAGACGGTTGACTACCGGGCTTTGCCCCGGGTGATTTTCACCTCTCCCAACATCGCGTCGGCCGGCATGACCGAGGCCGAGGCGGTTAAGTCCGGCTACGTAGCCGACTCCAGGGTTTTGGAACTGGAGCACGTACCCCGGGCCATCGTCAACCTAGACACCCGCGGTGCTTTCAAAATAGTTGCCGAACGGGGCAGCGGCAAAGTGCTGGGTGTGCACATCGTTGCCGACAACGCCGGCGACGTCATCCTTGCCGGTGTGTATGCTGTCAAGTTCGGCCTGACCGTCGATGATTTGGCCGGAACATGGGACCCGTACCTGACCATGGCCGAGGGCTTGAAGCTCACCGCCCAGGCCTTCACCACCGACGTAAACGCCCTATCGTGCTGTGCCACCTAAGGCGATTGACGTCCACATTCGCCGGCTGCGGGAAAAGATCAAGGACGATCATCGAAACCCTGGTCACGTGAGCCATAGCTAAACCGGGTAGAGGTCGGCGAAGAAGTTCGCAAAAGTGGCCAGCGCAACGAACCACACCCCAACGCCGATCAGCAAGGCACCTCCCCACCTCTTGATGGCTGGTGCGCTCATCTGGATACGCTTAACGGTTGCCTCCTGGGCCCGCGCCGCGACGAAGGCTGCGCTGAACATCAGCGTCATGATGACCAGTGCCGCCACGGCAAAGGCAAGGAATGCCGCGGCAAACCCTCCGTTTATCAGAGCTTGTCCGGCCAGACCGGCCAGTATCGGTCCGGTTCAGCCAAAGCCCGCCAGCAGGTAAAAGAAGCCGAACGCGGTAAAGCCGGTCACCGGATGCCGCCGGCGCAGTGCCGCCTGGGCCCGGTTTAGGCGTTTGGTTACGTGCTCTACGGAGCGAAAAGATGTGTCGGCCAAAACGCCGAGTTGAATCAGTCCCAAGCCGATTAGAGCGGCGCCGACCGCTATTCGGAGCGCGATGCCGACAGTACTGGTAAAGGTGACGCTGCCGGCAAAGGCGCGGCCGCCGAGGGCTATCAAGGTGCCGAACAACACCAAGAAACCTGCTGCACCGGCGGCCAGAGCCAGCGCGAAGGGTAGCGCTCTGCGGGCTTTGGTTGCCCGACCGTCTCCCCCGACCTGGCGGGACAGCAGGGTGACCAGCAAAGGAAACGAGCAAGGTGCAAAGAAGGAGGCGATCCCGGCCCCGGCCGCCAGGGCCAGCAAACCGGCACCATCAACCGCCGGCAAATCGAAGCGCGGATACAGTTCGTAGCCGGCGTAACCGGCCAGTGCGGTGATGACTACGGCAAAAGTCAGCAACTCGTAGGGCAACCACCGGCCACCAGGCTTGGATTGAGCCCGGTTCAACGGCGCAGCGCCCTGATTGCGGTGGGAATCGGTGACCGGAAAGCCGGCTTCGGCCAGGCGCCCGGCGATGGCTTCGGGGCTGACCTCGGCTTCGGCGAATGAGACGACCACGGTGTTGGTCCGCTCGTCCGGCTCGACCTCGGTTACTCCCGCCAGCCGGCCCAGTTCCTTACGAATGGCCGCCGAACAGCTTTTGCAGTGGATGTCTTGGACTTCAAAGGTTTTGCGGGCCATGCGCAGATGCTAAGGCTTCTATCCCAATGGAATGTCAAGCGCATCGAAACGGCGCTGCGGTGCCCTTCCTGGCGAAGTAGGTTGCCGACGCGAAGAGTTCGGGTGAGGTGCAGCTTGATGATCCCGGCGCGGTCGTCAATATCCCATTTTCACGTGGCCCGGCGGCCATCGATAGCCCGGCATGACGTCACGGTCGTGATACCGAAGCGTTATGCAGGTTTCACAATCTATAGTGGAGTGTGAGCAGCAACTCCCGCGGTACCGGGTGTTGAAGCCACAGCGAACTAAAAGTTCCCGAGCACTGCACTGGCTAAGGCTACAGAGGATTTGATGCATGCGCATTGGTGAGCTTGCCTCGCAACTGAACTTGAATCCGAGAACGATTCGCTTTTACGAGTCGAGCGGGGTGCTCCCCGAGCCGGCCCGAACGCCTTCGGGATACCGGGACTACGACGGGTCCGATTTGGAGCGTCTTAAATTCGTCAAGCTCGCCCAATCGCTCGGATTGCGACTCGACGAAATCTCCGAGGTTCTGGCCCTTCGAGATCGCGGTGAGGTTCCCTGCGAATACGTAAGAACGTTGATAGGCACTAAGGCAATCGAGATCGAGCGCCAGATCCAAGAACTCAAAGAGTTGCGTAAAGAGCTACGCCAGCTTGCCCACCGTGCCGAACAGTCTAGCGATATCTGTAGTGAGGGGTTCTGCCATATTTTAGAGGCTAGGTCTTACTAGTCCGGCTCTGTTCAAAGCCAACGCGGTGTAGCTGATCATGGCCGCCGAGTCCTACCTGTTGTTCAACGTGATCGAAGCGCGGGTGGAAAATCAACCCTTCAGGCCGCAAGAGCCGTAAGCCCGGTCCTCAACCGGAAAGCGGTTCGATTATCCTGCCTATGCCAACCACCAACGCCAGAAGCATCAGCATGGCGTTCATGCCGATCATCATTGTTTCTTTGCGGGGCCGGTGGACCCATACCGCGGCGATCAGCATCTGTGCGGCCAGTCCGAATGCCGCCAACGGTGTCAGCAGTTCGGCGACCCCGATTAGGCCGGGTATCACCAGAGCGATGGCCCCGAGCAGTTCTGCCGCCCCCGCCGTGCGTACCAGGCCCGGACCAAAGTCTTTGACCCAGCCCATGCGCGGGTCTTCCGCCATCTTCTGGTAGGGCTGAAGTAGCTTCATCGCCGCGGCCATCATGAAGACGACTGCTAGCAGCCATTGCAAGACCCACAGCAGTGTGTTCATGGCGTTTCCTCCAAATCTGTAAAGGCGTTTGTCGGCATCCGTATCCCTTCCTTTTTGCCGTCCAATCGGCTTGAAGGCCCAGCGCAGGCCGGTAACAGAAACCCGCTCGGAGTCGTATGAATTCCGTGAATTTGGCTTGGCCGCGCCCGGCTCGCTGCGAGCAGATCGACTCCTGACTGAGGTTAAACTCCAAAACATGAAGGCACGTTCGCTTCCGACGGTCACCGCCGATCAGATGCGCGAGATCGACCGGATCGTGGTCGAGGATCTGCATATCGACCTTGTTCAGATGATGGAGAACGCCGGCCGGTCCCTGGCCGAGCTTGCGATCCGTAGCTTCAAGCCGGACTCGGCGACCGTGCTTGCGGGTTCGGGCGGCAACGGCGGGGGCGGAATGGCCGCAGCGCGCCATCTCGTCAACCGCGGCGTAGACGTGCGAGTCATACTGGCCGCAAGTGAGGGTAGCTTGGGACCGGTTCCCGCTCGTCAGCTGGACATCCTGCACCGGATGGGCGTGGTGGTGGACACGGACCCCCGGGAAGCCGATGTGGTTGTCGATGCGATCATCGGCTACAGCCTGAGAGGCGATCCGCGGGACAGGGCGGCCGAACTCATCGAGTGGGCGAACGAGCAAACCGCCCCGGTGCTGGCGCTGGATGTGCCCAGCGGGCTGGATGCCAGTTCGGGGAGCGTTGGATCCCCGTGCGTACGCGCAACTGCCACGATGACGCTTGCGTTGCCCAAAGCCGGACTGCTCACGGCGAAGGACCATGTGGGTCGTTTATTTCTGGCCGACATCTCGGTGCCCAGGCCGGCGTTTGAGCGGCTGGGTATCGCGCTGCCCGCACTTTTTGGTTTCGACGCCGTCGTCGAACTGGAATGAACTCCAAAGAAATAGATCCGCGTGTTGCCGGGTTTAATGGGTACAACCGGTACCCGCTCGGCTTGCCGATACCGAGCTCACCATCCGTGTCCCTTGAGCGCCGGCGGATGGCACGAGGGATTGAAGTTAGCAAGGGGGCAAGACGATGAACGTTGCAGAGACGATTGTTGGTGGGCTCGCTGACCTGGGAGTGACCACGGTTTGGGGGGTCGTGGGCGACGCGCTCAACCCCGTCTCCGACGCCATCCGGCGAGAGGACCGGATCGCGTGGACGGGGGTACGTCATGAGGAAACCGCCGCATTTGCCGCCGGTGCCCAGGCGCAGGTTTCCGGCACTCTCGGGGTCTGTATGGGTACCGTCGGACCGGGGTCGATCCACCTGCTGAACGGGCTCTACGACGCCGCTAAGTCGCAGGCGCCCGTGTTGGCGGTTTGCGGTCAGGTCCCCCTTGCCGAAATCGGCAGCCGGTACTTCCAGGAAGTCGACAACGAGCTGCTCTTTGCCGACGTCGCGACCTTTCGAGCCACCATCTGCTCACCTGCCCAAATGCCTCGCCTGCTAGAGCAGGCGGTCAACTGCGCGTACGGATCATCCGGCGTGTCGGTGCTCACCCTGCCGGGCGACGTCGGCGAACTCGAGGTCCCCGGCCCCGACCGCCCACTGCACTTTGTCACTCGGCGTCCAAAGATCGTACCTGACGAGTCGGTGCTGCAGGACGCGGTTGGTCTGATCGATCGTGCCTCTACGGTGACCATCCTGGCCGGTCGCGGTGCCATCGAGGCCCGGGAAGCGCTTGTGGATCTCGCTGACCGGCTCTCGGCGCCAATGGTTCTAACGCTCAAGGCGAAGGAGGGACTCGAGCACGACAATCCCTTCGAAGTCGGCCAGAGCGGCCTCATCGGGAACCCGGCCAGCAAGATAGCCTTCGACGGCGCCGAGCTGTTGTTGATGCTGGGCACCGACTTTCCGTACCCGGAGTGGCTTCCGGCCGATGCGACTACGATCCAGGTCGATCGGGAAGGCGCCCACATAGGCCGCCGGACCGCAGTCGATCTGGGCATTGTGGCCGATGCCGGACTCACCATCGCGGCGTTGCGGGACCGGGTAGCCCCCAAGACCGACCGGGGGCACCTGCAAGGGGCGCGGGACCGCTATGAGCGTTGGCTCGATCAACAGCAGGCCCTAGTCGCGCCGGACAGCGGTGAGGGCTCGCTGATGGATCGACTGCTGGCCAAGGTACGGCCGCTGGTTGAGAATCCGAGCGGCGCCATCCGGCCGGAGATAGTGGCCGCGCTAATTGACGAGATCGCCGGGGAGCACACCGTGTTCACCTCCGATACAGGCATGTCGACGGTATGGCTGGCGCGCTTTGTGCGGATGACCGGGACCCGCAAGCTCATCGGCTCGTACAACCTTGGATCCATGGCCAACGCCATGCCCCAGGCCCTGGGTATCCAGGCTCTAGACCGCCAGCGGGAGGTGGTGGCGTTTTGCGGAGACGGCGGGCTCACCATGCTCCTTGGCGATCTTTTCACTGTGGTGAGCGAGAACCTGCCGGTGCGCATCGTCGTGTTCAACAACGGACGTCTGGGCATGGTCAAGTTAGAGCAAGAGCAGGCGGGCCTTCCCGAGTACGGCACCGAGCTGGCCAACCCCGATCTCGCCCGTGTAGCGAGGGCGATGGGCCTTCAGGCCTGGCGCGTCGAGAGCGTCGACGAGCTGGCGCCGGTGATGCGCGAGGCGTTCGCAGCCGAAGGTCCGGTGTTGGTCGATGTGGTTACGAACCCCGATGAGGTCGCGCTCCCTCCAGACACCAACGTCCATCAGGCGTGGGGGTTTGCCATCGCCAAGGTGAAGGAGACGCTTGTCAGCCGGGGGGACTGAGGAGATGGCCGGCTCCGTACCGGCCATCGGTGACTATGCCCTGCTCAGCGACTGCCAGGGCTGTGCGCTGGTATCCAGGTCGGGCAGGGTGGACTGGGCATGCCTGCCTCGCTTCGACTCTCCCTCCGTCTTCACCCGCCTGCTCGACCCGGCCGCCGGACACTGGTCTCTGGCGCCGGCGGTCGAGCCCGTTCGCAGCCGGCGGGCCTATGTCGAGGACACCATGGTGGTGCGTACGGAGCACGTTACCGAGCAGGGCCGGATCGCGGTGTACGACGCTCTAGCCTTGGGCCCCGGTGAGCACGGTCATCAGATCGGGCACGCCTCACCCCACGTTTTGGTGCGCATCGTGGAGGGCCTCGACGGTGAAGTGCAAATGAACTGCGAGGTTCAGCCAAGACTCGAGTACGGCTTGACCGTCCCGGTGTGGGCCTTAGAGCCGGGCGGCTGGCGTAGCCGGGGCGGGCCGGTTTCGCTGGTGGTGTCGTCGGATTCCGAGCTACGCGCCGACGGAGGAGCAATCTCCGGCACCTTCTCGATCGCTGCGGGGCACCGAGAGTGTTTTGCTCTGCAGGTGGGGTCTGCCTGGAAGGAGCAGGTCTCGCCGCTCTCTTTACGGGAGATAGAGCTTCTCCTGGAGCGCACCATTGAGGGTTGGCAGTCCTGGGCCGAGCTGCACGGCGGCTACGACGGCCCGTACGCGGATCGGGTTCGGCTGGGCGGCCGGGTGCTGCAGGCTCTGACGTATTCGCCCACCGGGGCGGTGATTGCGGCTCCCACGACGTCCTTACCCGAACGAATCGGTGGCGTCCGCAACTGGGACTACCGCTATGCATGGGTGCGCGACGCCAGCCTCACTCTGCAGGCGCTGTGGGTGGCCGCCTGCCCGGACGAGGCCGGGGCGTTCTTCGCCTTTTTCGCCACGGCGGCCGGTGGAGAGCTCGACGGCGCGAGCGCCCTGCAGATTCTCTACGGTATTCGTGGCGAGCGACACATCCCCGAGACCACTCTGGACCATCTCGCCGGCTATCTGGGCAGCAGACCGGTTCGGGTGGGAAACGGCGCATGGAACCAACTGCAGCTCGATGTTTACGGTGAGCTGCTGGCGGCGGCATGCCAGCTGGCCGAGCAGGTCGGCCAGTTCGACGCTGCGAGTAGCGATTTACTTGTGAGTGCGGCCGACACGGCGGCTCGGCGCTGGCGAGAGCCCGACGAAGGCATCTGGGAGACCCGTGGCGGGCGGCGCCATTTTCTCTACTCGAAGCTCATGTGCTGGGTCGCGCTCGACCGGGCGTGCCGGCTCGCACCGCGTATCGGCGCGGGTGAGCGGGTCGACCGGTGGGAAGCTGAGGCCGCTCGCATACGCGACGCGATCCTTGCCGAGGGCTGGAACCACGCTATCGGGGCCTTTACGCAGTCCTTCGGTTCCTCGGACCTGGACGCATCGGCGCTCATGTTGCCGATTGTTGGGTTCTTGGCCCCCGACGATCCCCGCGTCGTGGCCACCGTCGAAGCGGTGGCAGAGCATCTGACCGACGATCGTGGATTCGTGTACCGGTACCGAGCCGGTGACGGCCTGGCCGGCGCTGAGGGCACCTTCACTATGTGCACGTTCTGGCTGGCCCAGTGCTGGGCCATGATGGGCCGCCTCGACGCCGCGCGCGAGCTGTTCGAGGCCGCCGCCGGGTGCGCCAACGATGTGGGACTTTTGTCCGAGCAGATCGATCCTGCCGACGGCGCATTGCTGGGTAACTTCCCCCAGGCGTTTACGCACATCGGGCTGATCAACGCGGCGTGGGCGATCGCCCAGGCTAAGTAGGTACCGGAGGTAAGGTGGTAGCGTGCATACCTTTGACGACGACAGCGGCGGTTTCGACGGCGTCGAGCGTACCCATGTGCGTAACGTCGTGGGTGTCGAGGACTTCGAGTGGGTGTCGTTCGGGGAGCCCTCTGTCCGTGTCCCACTTTCGGTTCCGCTGTCGCAGGCCCGGGTCACGTTGATATCTACCGCCGGAGCGCACGAGGCGGGTAAGCCTCCGCTCGGCCCAGGTGGGCACGCCGCTTTGATACCGGCCGGCGCCGAGATCGAACTCTCCCACGACGGCTACGACACCGAACGAGCCTCATCCGACCCCGAGGTTGTGTATCCGGTGCGCACTCTGCAGGCGCTGACCGATGCCGGAGTGATCGGATCGGTTGCCCCGACGGTGGTCTCCACCATGGGTTTCGTACCCTACGGTACGCGTCTATTCGATCGTGCCGTACCCGCGGCAGTTGAGCAGATCCACGCCGAGCAGTCCCACCTGGCCCTTTTGGTGCCCGCCTGACCGGTTTGCCAGCAGTCGGTCGGACTGCTCCAGCGCGGCTTGGACGAAGCGGGCATCCCCACGGTATCCATCACCCAAGCGCCATCCATTACCAGGTTGAGCAAGCCGTCGCTGAGCTGCTTCGTGGCCCATCCCTTCGGGCTCACTCTCGGCGCGGTGGGCGACCATGCGGCACACGCCGCAGTTCTGCGTGACGTGCTCGACGAGGCGCCCAGAGCGCACCCGCCGGGGACTATCGTCCCGCTCGGCTACCGATGGCCCGACGATCTGCGTGCCCGGCAGCTACGAAAACAAGCCCACTGACGGGTAACGTTCGTATTGCTGCGGGACCGGGAATGTCGCCGGCGGGGATCGGGTTGCTATCCACGGCGCATTGGACGCGCTCTTTCCAAGATCGATAGTCGAGCAGATGGGGACGAGCATGCAGTTCGACGGTAGACGATGCGGGCTGTAGTGAACGATCGCAGCGACGCGCTCGTGCTGTTCGGCGCCACCGGCGATCTCGCCAAGAAAAAGCTCTACCCGGCGCTGCACGACCTGGCACTGACGGATTCGCTCCCCGACCTCGTAGTGGGCGTTGCGGTCTCGGACTGGTCGGTTGACGAGTTCGTCAACTACGCACGCGCCTCCATCGAAGAATACGGCCACGAAGTCGACCCGGCGGCCTTCGATCGGCTGGCCGGCGCATTAACCTACGTAGCCGGCGATTACCGGGACGCCGAGACCTACGTGCGGCTGGCCGATGCCCTCGTTGCGAGCAGGCGCCCCTTGCTGTATCTGGCGATCCCTCCGGGCCTGTTCGAGACTGTGGTCGAAGGTCTGGCCGAGGTGGGCCTCAACGAACAGGGGCGGGTGGTTCTGGAGAAGCCGTTCGGTCGCGACCTGGTCTCGGCAAGGCAGCTGAATAGGTGCGTGCTGGACCGGTTCCGCGAGGAGGCCGTCTTCAGGATCGACCACTTCCTAGGCAAGGAGCAGGTGCTCGACCTGCTGGTGTTTCGTTTTGCCAACCTGCTGCTCGAGCCCGCATGGAATCGTCACTACGTAGACAGTGTGCAGATCACCATGGCCGAGGACTTCGGGGTCGAGGGTCGGGGCGCGTTCTACGAGGAGGTCGGCGCCTTGCGCGACGTCGTCCAGAACCATCTTCTGCAGATCGTTGCTCTGGTGGCTATGGATGCGCCGGTTGACGTCACCGCCAAGGCGCTGCGCAACGAGAAAGTCAAGGTACTCTCGGCGATGCCGCCGCTGGATCCGGATTCGATCGTACGGGGGCAGTACGCCGGCTACCCTGACGAGGACGGCGTGGACGCCGATTCAGACGTCGAGACGTTCGTGGCGTTGCGGGCGGAGATCGACTCGTGGCGCTGGGCCGGCGTGCCCTTCTACATCCGAGCCGGTAAGCGTCTGGCGACAACCGCTACCGAGGTACTGGTCGAATTCAAACAGCCTCCTCGGCTATTCTTCGCCCGTTCGCAGACCGATCCGCCCCATCCCAACCATCTTCTCTTCCGGCTCAAGCCGGGTGAGCGCGTCTCGGTGTCGGTGCAGATTAAACAACCCGGCGATGCGCTGCACAGCCGGCCGGTCGATCTCGCCTACGACTACGAGGAGGGTAGAGACGGCCGGCGGGAAGAAGCCTACGCTCGCCTGCTCGGCAGCGCGCTCGACGGCGACCAGCGGCTGTTCGCCCGGGCCGACGGCGTAGAGGAAGCCTGGCGTATAGTCGAACCTTCTCTCGAGAACCGCTCTCCGGCGATCGTATATCCCAGCGGGTCGTGGGGACCCGGCCAGGCCGACGCGCTGATCGCCGGCCACGGCGGTTGGCACTGCCCGGGACACAATCGATGAAGGACGGGGCTGCCGACGATTCGGTAACCAAGGGTACCGAAGACATATCTTTCGTGGGCAGTATGGGCCACCGTCTTTCCGGGGTCCTGCACCTGCCGGCATCGGCGGCGCAGGGAAGCGTTCTTATGGCGCACTGCTTCACCTGTTCCAAGGACCTGTTTACGATGACGCGTCTAGCCAAGGGGCTGGCAGACGCGGGGTTCGCGGTCCTGCGTTTCGACTTCACGGGGTTGGGCGGCAGCGGCGGCGAGTTTTCCGCTACCAGCGTCTCGACCAACGTCAAGGATCTGGCCCGGGCCGCTACTGCGTTGATCGAAAGGGGATTTGGGCCCTGCGCTCTGCTGGGGCACAGCCTGGGCGGCGCGGCCGCGCTGCTTGCGGCTCAGCGCCTCAAGACCGTGCGTTCCGTAGCCGTACTGGCGGCACCGAGCTCGCCTCGACACATCCAGGGGTTGTTGGGGGACTACCAGGAGCAACTAGATAACGATGGGCAGGTGATCGTCGAGATCGCCGGACGCAAATTTCCGCTGGAGCGGGAATTTCTGGAGGATCTAGATCGTCACGATGCCGAAGGGAGCGTAGCTGGGCTCGGCCGGCCTTTGCTCGTGCTGCACGGCCTGGACGACCGGGTGGTCGACATCTCGGAGGGGGAGCGTATCTTTGCTCGAGCACGCCAGCCTCGAGCCTTCGTGCCTCTGCTGGGCGCCGATCATCTGCTTACCAGGCGCGACTCGGCCGAGCAGGCTCTCGACTTCTTGGTCGCCTGGTTCAGGAGCACCCTTTGAGGTCCTGGAGCTGGGCTCCTAAGACGGCGTCGGTACCCTAGCGTGCCCATCGCCAGGTGGATATTTGCGGCGCTATTGCTGGCTATGGCGCTGGGGCAGGCGCTTAGCCTGCCCGAATTCACCGCGGCGGTCGCCAGCTATCGCGTGGCGGCAGAGACGGGTTCCGGCATGTTGGCCTGGAGCCTGCTCTTATTGCAGGTGCTGGCTGGAGCGGGGCTGCTTTCGGGATGGCCCAGGATTCGTCCGGTTGCCGGGTGGGCCGGGTTGGCCGTGGCGCTGCTCTGGAGTGCTCTGGCCGTACAGGCTTTTGCACGCGGACTGTCCGTTCCCAACTGCGGATGCTTCGGACGCTACCTGGCGCAGGAGTTGAGCTGGTGGGTGCTGGTGCAGGACGGATATTTCGTGCTACTGGCCCTGATTGCCCTGCGCAGTGCCTACCGGGACCGAACGCCGGTCTCCGGTCAACTTCAAACTACCGGCTCGAGGCTAAAGCGCGAAGTGCAATAGCTCGACGCGGCGGGTTGGTTTCAGGTCCTAATGTGATCTGGCTCACAGTAAAGGATGCAATAAACCAACAGACTCCTGCCAATTAGCGCCCGGTATCGGAGCGGATTATGCCGCTGAACAAACTAGCCGGGTCACCAAGTGCAGCTATGCGGTACTGGTTGAGCGGAAGGAGTTTCGCAGTGGAACCACAGTCATGCCATACTTTCGGTCGGAGGGAATTTCTGGTACGTGCGGCGAAGTACTCGGCCCTGGGTCTGTCGGCGCCGGCCCTGTTGCAGGCCTGTTCTACTGCGACCCAGGATCCGGCTATTACCGGGACGGGTGGTCCGACGCTGGCCGGCGTGCCCTACGACGTGGAGTCGTACAAGAAAGCTACCAAGGCCGTCGAGGGTCAGGCCGAAAAGATGGTTGGGGACGTGATCGACTTCGCCTTGACCTCCGACGACTGGGAAGGTCCGTTCGGGTTTGCCGAGTTCCGGCTGCACAAGGCTTCTTTTGACGGCAACGACGTCTATTTTGTCCGTACCGACACCTCCGACGAGCAGTTTGCCTCCGGCGAGCAACTGGTGTTTGTGCCAAAGCTAGCGCCCCTGGCCGGCGATGAAGGGCTGGCGGGCACCATGTATCTGTTCTCAGGAGGCGTTGAGGACCAGGCGGCCGTCGTGTCGGCCGAACCAGGTATGCAGGTCTACACGCCGGTTTGGAAGATCAGCCGGGTCACCTGGCAGGGTGAACCCCGCCTGCTGACCTCCGTGTCGGACGTGACCGAGGCACAGGCAGCCGGAGACGTAGACATCGAGGAAACCGACATAATCATGAACGCGCCGGTCGTCAAGTGGTCCGACGGCGAGCTGGCGGTCGACCCCGAGCTCAAAACCTATTTCCCGGGTCAGCTGATCTCAGCTCCGGACACAGATGCCATGACGGTGATGTTCAAGCTCAACGAGTGTTTCCCGGACACTCGGTATATCGTGACCGACCACTCGTTCCAAGGCCCGGCGGAGATGACGCAGACCATTTTCACGCCGGGACTGCAGGGCGGTCCGACCGATGCGGGCGCAACCGGTAGGACGAACGTGTTCAACAATGGGCTCGTGGGGCCCGGGCCGCTGGGATTCCAGCCCTCGGCGTTCGACTTTGCCGTCGGGCATGCCGCATGGAGTCCGCTGTGGGACCACTGGATGTACTCCTGGAAGGACGAGGGCGCCGCCCGGCTGCTGCGGAGCCAGAGCGAGATCCACGAAGCTCGGGACGCGGGTGAGTTGGACGAGTTTCCAGGTAGTCCGAATACCGATGGAGTGGTGTTCACGGTCAACTGTCCGTCGCCGGTCAAGGCTCCCAACGTCTACCGGGGTTAGGAACAGCGCTCACCGAAGGGCCGAAGAGGTGGCGCTCACCAAAGGCGGGGGACCAAATCCACTATCAAAAGGACCATCACGACCGCGATGGCTAGCTTGGTGGATGGTCAAAGTCCCGACCACAGGCCCCGAATACCGGGCCGGTTCGTGCCGCAAGACGCGCCGCGGGCCTCGTCGCTGCGGTCTGCGGTCTCCGTCTGGCCGGCGGGCTCCGGGGTTTCTGCCTTATCTGTTCTCACCATATTTAACCTCCGTTGTTTCGATGCTAACCGTTTTGCGAGCCGCCGGCCGCCCCGCCATTAAAGATTTGTGACTGCGGTTGGAAGGCAGCCCAGGCAAACCAGAAAGTGTCGACGTGGGGTATGGCGGTCAACCGTTTTCCTGAGAGCGGTCCGTCGACGGCCTGGCCGAGCACGTTCCAGGTGCTCTGGGTCTGGCTGTCCTTGAAGCCGTCTGTAGATGGCTCAAAGGTCAACGGCTGACCGTCGAGGACGGACTCGAATACACCGGTTTGCCCGACCTCTTTGCCTTCGGCGATTTCCTGGCTGTCCAAGGCGGAGGCGGCGCCGGGTTTTGCCCAAGCCACGATCGGGCGCGAGCCGAACTCCAGGTGTACGACACCTTGGTTTCTGAGGGCGTCGGTCAGCACGGCTACGGCACGACCGTTCTCCTCGATACCCAGCACACGAGTCTTGGCCGGCATCCGGCCGTCCGGGGTTTCGTCGAACAAGAAGGGATCGGTGTTCGCCCGGTCGTAGTTGACGTACGGATTGCGCCCGTAAGGTCGGTCGAACCCGGTGTCTTTGGACAGTACCCAGCCTTGCGGGTTCGCCTCGCGCCAGTCGGCCCAGCTCACCATGGAAACCGCAAGCTCCTCGAGCTTGGTGCCGGTCATTACGCCGGCGATGGCTTCCCCGACGAAGTGGCTCCACAATGACTCGGTTTGGCGGTCGTACATTACAAGTGACGAGTTGTACAGCTTCCCCGACACGCCAAAATCCAGCACCTGGTCATCAGCCCGGCGTTCGTACACCAGCGCCGAGTTGCACAGCGGGCAGTACGTCACGACCACGGGCACCCCCGCTACGGTGTCGTTGACGATCTCGTGCCAGGTCATGACCTGTACAGGGTAGGCACGGGTTTCGTCGTCGATGGTAAGACTCATGACGGGCTCACGGTCGGCCAGCCAGCCGATGTCCGACGCCTTCTCGAAGCGGGGCCGGTCGATGGACGGGATGCCGTCCGGCGGGGGGCCGCCCGAGACGACCCGTCCGACCTCCACCGTAGGCTCGGGCAAACCGGCGCCGGTCATACTCTCCAGCGCGGAGGGCACGTCCTGGCGAGGGCTGGAAGAAACCTGTTCTAGCTCGACTGCCTCGCCCGAGGGGCTATCCCCGGAGGCGCCATCGCTTGAGGTGTCCGAGCATGCCGCCGCGATCAGCAAAAGCGCCGCAGTTAGAGCGATCAACCGATGCGAGCGCTTAGGCGTAGCAAATCCCTTCCGGCTATCGGAGGAAATTTGCGGATGTGCACCGGCCGGACTTAAACGTTTGAGCATTACCCGCTCCGTAGATCTTGTGCAAGTTGAGGCTGTAGATGGAGGGTACCGAGTTGCCCTGCACGTGTCTGTGATCCAGCGCACAGAGCTCAAGTTCGAAGTGCTGGCATAATTCGCTTAAGGCGCCTCGGCCGACCCGGCGTTACAAGGGCCGGCCGATTAAGGTGCCGCGGCTGCCTCGAAGCACTCGGAATACAGGCTGCCGGCACAGGGTTGAGATGCTGACGAAAGGTTGACCATGAACTCATGCGCGGGCCGGTCGAGCAGGGCGCGCTTTAGGGCGCTGGCTTTGGGTGCCGCCGTGACCCTGGTGGCGGCCGCGTGCGCTCAGGCGACGCAGTCTGGTGGATCCGGTCCGGCGTCTGGAGTTGACCCCGTCTCCCAAGCTGAGCCGGGCGGCAATGTCCTGCCCGAGGTTGCCGTGCTGGACGTCGATACCGGCGACACAGTGAATCTGGGGAGTCTCGTTCCTGCGCCGCGCCCGATCCTGCTGTGGTTCTGGGCGCCGCACTGACCGCTATGTCGGGTGGAAGCCCCGGAGGTCGAGCAGTTTGCTCGAGAGCATGCCGAAGTAGTGACAGTCGTCGGACTGGGTACGCAAGATTCGTTCGAGGAGGCGCAGGGGTTCGTTTCGCAAACCGGGACCACGTTCACGATGCTGTGGGATCCGAGCTTCGAGTCGTGGAGGGCGCTTGGGATTCTCGGGCAGCCCGCAGCGATCCTGCTCGACCGGCAGGGCAGGCAGTTGGGCGACTGGTTTGGTCGATTTGATCAGGATCGGGTGGTGGAGCTTGCCGGCGCTGCTTGATTTTCAGTTAGGAGCTTTGGTTGATTGACGCATCGATGGGCTTTGCCTTTGCGGCGGGCATGGTGTCCGCTTTCAACCCCTGCGGGTTCGCCATGCTGCCCGCATACCTTTCTCTGTTCCTGGGCACCCAGGGCGGTTCGGAAGATCGAACCACGTTAGGGGCTGTGCGACGGGCGCTGCTGGTTGGTGGAGCGGTGTCGGCGGGGTTTGTCGTCGTGTTCGGCCTCGCCGGAGTGGTGCTGGCCCGCGCATCGCTGGGCATCGTCGATTACATTCCGTGGTTCACGGTTGCAATCGGGTCGGCGCTTGCGCTGCTGGGTGTCGCCATGGTGCGCGGATACGAGCCGGTCTTGCGGTTACCCCGGTTGCAAAGGGCGCCGTCGGGCAAAGGGCTCGGTTCGATGTTTGCGTATGGAGTGTCCTACGCAACGGTGTCGTTGACCTGCACTCTTCCGGTCTTTCTGGCCGCGATAGCGGGAACTTTTACTCGGGGCAGCTTTGTAGCGGGCATGTCGGTCTACGGCGCCTATGCGGCGGGTATGGGTGTGGTGTTGTTGACGCTCACCCTCGCGGTGGCTTTGGCGCGCAGCTCGATGATCGGCCGGCTGAGGAGGGTCCTGCCGTACGTCAATCGGGCGTCGGGTCTGTTGCTGGCGGTAGCCGGGGCGTACGTCGCCTACTACGGCTATTGGGAGTTGCGGCTGGGCGCCGGAGCGTCGGTCAACGCCGGACCGGTACGGTTCGTGGGCAGCCTGTCGGCGCGGGTCGAGACCTTCATCACCTCGATAGGCGCCGGCCGAATCGGAGTTGGGTTGGGTGTGGCGATGGCCGTCATGATTGCCGGCGCCCTTCTCAGGGCTAGGGTCAAGCGCCGTACCCCGGCGGTCGCCGAGCCCCAAGGGGAGGATGCCGGGGAAAAGCCGCCAATAAGTGTCGCTGCCGGCGATCCCCTGGACCGGTCGGACATTAGTTGATAAACGATTGGGCTTGTAGTGGCTGACCTATGGGAATCGTGAACGTGGTGGTAGGCGCCGGTGCCGCGTCGATCGCGGCGGGCGTAGCCGGGACGGCGTTTTTGGTGTCCAGGGGACGGGTGCACCTAGACCTGGGTTGGGGTCGCTCCATGCACTGCCTGGGCCCGATGGACATCGCTATCGATGCCCCCCGCGACCTGGTGTTCCAGCAGGTATCAGGTCCCTACCTGGGTCAGACCCCCGCCTCGATGAAAGCAAAGCTAAAGGTCCTCGAGCAAGGGGAGAACCTGGTCGTGGCGGAGCACCGCACCAAGCTGCCGTTGATGGATGCGGTGACGGTGGAGGCGGTGAGGTTTGAACGGCCGGGGCGGATTACCTTTCGTCTGCTTCAGGGTCCGGTTGCTCACGTCTGGGAGGAGTTCCTCCTGGAGGAGTTGGGTTCGCAGACCAAGCTCAGCTATCGGGGCGAGATGGAAGTGGACTTCTGGGCTGTGGGGAGCTTCTATGGCGCCTCGATCGTTCGCCCGGTGTGGGAGGCCACGGTGGCCAAGTCTTTCGAGCAGATCAAGCGGGGGGCCGAGCAGCGGGCGGCGGCTCGCCGGCGAAGGGAGCCGGACGGCGAGGCGTGAAATGAGGTCCATGGCCTCGGGAGATGGTACTAGGCGCCGACGTAGAGGATTCGACCGAATAAGGTTCTACAGCTGGCTGGGCGGACGGGTCAGCCGGAAAGAGAATCAAGAGCCTGTTGAGCATCCGGGAGAAGCAGTGCGCCGATCAGCCGGCCCTTGAGATCGCTCACAACAATCGAATCTACTGCGTGCTTGGTCATGCGCTTTACCAGGCCCTCAAGGGGCTCGCTGGGCCGTACGGTGCTGGATCCATGCTCCATCGCCATCTCTACGGGCATTGTCGGATCGGCCTCCAAAGACCGTCCGCGCAGGCGGCCCATATAGATCTCCGCCTTGTTTACGACCAGGCACAGATCAAGCCCCGACTCGGCAGCTCGTCGGTGCGCGTCTCCTACCGTTTCCCCTATGCGGGCCGAAGGGATGTCTTTGCGGGCAACCTTGCCCGCAGTGAGGCTACCGGCCAGCTCGCCTTCGGAAGTCCAGCCCATGGCCAGCCATGCGGCCTTTCCCGGAACAAAGTCGTAGACGTCGCTAAACCCCAAACTTTCAAGCCGCCACGCGGCTCGCGGGCTCATGTCTCACTGGTAGTCCCAGCAATACACGACAGTGGGCTGAGCTCGGTCGAGGTCGCTTACCGAATCTTCGGTGAGCGATTTCAGGGGGATATTTATGGCGCCGGGAAGGTGTTCTTCTGAGTACTCTCTTGCTGGAAGGATTTCAATCAGTTGGGCACCGGCGTGGATTAGCCGCTGGATGCCGTCAATGCCTACCTCGTTGGGCATGGTTACCTCTCTCGTTCCGGGACCGTCACTGAGTTTTGCCTACCGCTATTCTTTCGTTTGTCCGTCTCCAGCGAAACCCATAACGTGACAGCTTATTGCTGCACTGAATACGCGTTTCCCAAAGCGGAAGACCCCCACCCCGTATCCGCAGCCGGGAATTTGCACGCCGGCGACCGTGTTAAGGGGTTGGTCTTATAAACGGATCCTCAGGAGGTCTATGTGGAATCAACCAGTCTAACAATCGTTCTGCTTGCAGATCGCAGCACCCACGAGAACATGGGTCGGGTGATGCATGCCCTGCTATACGCAAAGCAGGCCGTAGCGGCCGGTCTCAACGTCGAGCTCATCTTCGACGGCGGTGGAGTCGAGTGGGCTGCAGATCTACCTAACAACGAGAACTTTAAGGATATGTACGCCGAACTGGTGGAGCGCAACGTGGTGGCGGGCGCATGCACCTTTTGCGCAGGCGCCTTCGGCGTGGCCGACGAGTTGGAGAAGCTCGGGGCTAACATGCTCGACGAGTCCAGTGGTCACCCCGACATAGGCAAAAGAATCGCCGCGGGTCATAAAGTTCTGACCTTGTAAGCGGAGCCGGTCGTTACCGGATTAGGTGACCATGGGATCAAATTGAACATTGGGGCATTAGGTCATGGGGGACGAATCGATCGGCCTCGTAAGGGAATTCCCAAAGCAGCACGAGTTGTGCGCGCCTTAAGAAGTTTGTCGCGTGGGCGCGACCGGCTTCGTCCAGTGCTACGTCGGAGAAGTAGGTGGCGCCGGACGCAGCGCCGGCGCGGAGGGCGCTTGTGTTGAAACAGGGGGAGACCTCGCACGCCAGGTGGCTGGCGAGTAGTTTCGGCCGGCCGGATCTCGCTCCGCTTACCTCGGCTGACCTGCTCGTGCTCTCCGATGTCCTCGATCCGATCAAGGTCGAGGCCGGCCAGCGCATCCTGTCTCCCGGGCAGCCGGCCGAAGGTGCATACATAGTTGAGGCCGGCGAAGTCCAGCTTTTTCTGCGCAGGGGAGATCGAAGGCTACTGGTTAGCGTGCAACGAGCCGGCGGAGTCTTTGGGGACGTGCCGCTGTTGTGCGACCAGCCGTTTGCATATACCGCCACGGCCCGCACGGATGCCACCCTGTTAAAGCTGGGCACGAACGACTTGCACAGGCTGCTGGTCGAGAATCCGCCCGTCGCTCTTCGCTGGCTTTCGAGCCTGGTACAGCGCTTGGAGCTTGCCCATCGCCGCATTGTCGAGCTCAGTGTCGGGAGTCTCCGCTCCCGCACGCTTGCTCTACTGGCGGACGAAGCCGGCAGTGGGGTTAGGGAGGTTCATCTGACCCAGGTGGAGATTGCTGCGCTATTGGGGGCATCCCGTCAGAGTGTAAGCCGGGTTCTGACCGAGCTCAGCGCCGAAGGGCTGGTTCGCCGGCGGTACGGGTCGATCGAGATCGTCGATCTAGAGCGGCTGCTGGAGGCTGTAGACGGCATGGTGCAGGGGGCATGCTGAACGGGTGCTAGCGCGCCGTGCGGGACGTCCGGCCGGGATGGGGGCCCCGGCGGCGGTACGTCCCGCAAATCGTGCCGGTCTATGGACGGCGCTGGGCGAGTATCAGGCCGCCGGCGTGAATCGCCCTCCGGCCAACTCCTGGATCCTTTGCCCCTGGAACCTGATGGCCTGGATGATCGTGCGCAGCGCTAGGACGATCGAAGCAAAGATCGTCGCAAGGCCGAACAACCTGAGAGGACCGACCCAGGCGTCAAAGGCCTGGACGGTGCCGTAGTCGGCCAGATCCTGACCCTGCAGAGTCGCCGTGTCTGCGATTCCGCCGGCCGGGATGCCGCTCAGCTTGTCGGCTTGGACGATGCCGACGACGAACGCTCCGATGACGATCATCAGTCCCATCATCATGACCACCGGAATCAAGCGGCCGGTCAGGGGCTTGCGAAGCTGAGTGACCTCGCCGGCCCGGACCGCCACCTGCACGTCATGTCCGGTGTCGCGCAAAGTGCGGACGATATTGACCAGCAGCATCGTGATGCTGGACAGTATGAAAGCCATTCCCAGGAAGATGGTTGCCGAGGTCCAGGCCATGGTGGTGGAGGCGTCCTTGAGGCTCTCGGCGTCCGATGCCGAGAAGAAGTCGCCGATGTTTATACCGGCCGATATTGCCGCCCCCAGGCCGATGACGACCGCCATCAGGCCCATGGCGAGCATCGGTAGCCACAGGTATTTGGCCATCTTCTGCGGCAGGTCGTCGCTCTTGTAGGGGACCGACTGCAACCGTGCGCCGCCGGCCGTCAAAGTTCCTATGCTCATTTGTCTCAGCTCCTTTAGTGCGTAGTTGAAATCAGCCTGGGCAGGTTAGCGACCATCGCTTCGCCCCGAGCCTGGATCGTTTTGATGATTCGCCGCAGCACCAGCACCACGCTGGTCATCAGCAGGGAAATTCCGAATAGCAAGACCGCGGGGTTCCAGGCCTGGATGGCCCCGATTTGCCCCGCACGCACCTTGTCGGCGGCACGGGCTGCGGCGTCCTGGGCCCACAGGTCGCCGGTCTTTACGGCAACCACGACGCCCATGGCCAGGGAAAACATCACAGCCAAAATACCCAGGAAAGCCACGAAGGTGCTGTCCTCCGGGTCTGCGTACTCGGGGTGCTCCAGGCTGGCCCAGACCCCCGGCTTCAGAGTATGCGTCGTCATCGACTCCTCCTTTTCTTTGAGTTGACTTCCTCGCCGCCGGCCTTGTTTTGGTTTTGCGCTCACCTCCTCAGCAGCCGGCACCGGTTCCTTCGCCGATGTTCTCAACCCTCCGGCTGGGGTTCACACTGTTCAAATGTCAAAAATCGGACCAATTTCACGTCCGGATTGTCCTGTAACGACGTCAGGAAGCGGGTTCGGGTTCGAAGGGAAGAAGCGGGCGCGCCGGAGGGTTACCAGCACGGGAGAGGAGTGCGATGGAAAAGTCGATGGATAACGGACCAACCGATAGGTCCCGGGAAGTTGGCGGCAAGGCGGGCGTTGCTTATGCGCGCAGGCTGAACGGCGGTGGGGCGTTGATCGCCGACGTTGGGGGGAAGGCCGCCTCTTTGGACCGTCTGGTTGCGACCGGAGCACCTGTACCTACGGCGGTGGCTTTGACGGCCAAGGCGTACCGCCTGTTCATGCAGGAGTCGGGCTTGGACGGGTTCGTGGCCGATTTGCCGGTGCGGGTTCCTCCCGGCGATCTGGTCTCGGACGCCCGCCGGGTGGAGAAAGCTTTCGTTGAGGCGCCTTTCCCGTCCGTACTGAAAACAATTGCCCAGGAGGCATTTTTTACGGCCGTCGAAGGGTCATCGATGCGCCTGGTGTCCGTACGCTCCTCCGCTACCGCCGAGGATCTTGCGTCCGCATCTTTTGCAGGCCAGTACAAGACGTCGCTGAACGTAGGGGAAGCGGACGTAGAGAAGGCGATCCGGCTTTGCTGGGCCTCGCTGTGGGCTCCGGGGGTGCGCGCCTACAGAGCGGCCCAGGGGCTGGAGCCTATCGACATAGCGATGGGCGTGATCATCCAGCGCATGGTTGCGGCCGATCACAGTGGCGTCTTGTTTACAAGTGACCCGACCGGAGACCGCCCGGGGTTGTTGCGAGTCGAGGCGGTCGAAGGTTTGGGAGAAGGATTGGTCTCGGGAGCGGTGACGCCCGAGCTCTACTGGGTCGACCGCAGTAACCTCACCGCCGATAGGGACGACGCCCCGCCCTTTCTGCCCGTGCTCGCCGCCAAGGCGATGCAGATCGAAGAGGACTTTGGCGCCTCGCAAGATATCGAATGGAGCGTGGCCTCCGGCAACGTCTACATACTTCAGGCGCGCCCAATCACCACCACGAGCCTGGCAGGCGACGGCTTCGACACCATCGTGGACCCCCGGGCCACGTTCACATCCGCCGGATTGGGGGAGATGCTCCCCGGAGTGCTGCCGCCGCTATTGTGGACCATCAACTCCACGATGCTAGAGGAGGCATTCGGGTCCCTCTACGCCGCCTTGGGCGTACGTCTCGATGATCAAGGACAGCCCATGGTGGGAAGGTTCCGCGGGCGCGCGGCGCTCAACTTGGGAAAGCTCAAGCAGGCAGCGGCCCAGATGCCGGGGGGCTCGGCGGCGGAGGTCGAGCGCCAGTACCTGGGCCAGGTGGTCACCGAGAACGAGCACCAGGAGTCTCGCAAGCCCGGTGTTACCGAGCGTTTGTCCCGTATGCGGCCCGCCTGGCACGCCCTGCGGTTGCGTAAGAGGCTTTTGGTGGATTCCGAGGTGTTCCTGCACGCGACCCGGCTTGCCGTCGGGCTCGCGCCCGACTACCGGGAGATCCCGACGGTGTCGCTGCTCGCCTACCGGGCCAGGGTGCGTGACCTAGCGGTCTTCGGGGTGAAGACGGAGGTGGCGGTGGCCGCCGCGGCCGCGGCAAACTACCGGGGCCTGGAGATCGCCCTGGAGCGGTGGGTCGGCGAGCAGGAAGCTTCGCTGGCGGCTCAGCGTTTGACCACCGGCGGCATCGGCGGAGAGGGCACCGGGTGCGCCGCGGTGCTCGCTCTGTGGGACATGCACTGCGAGCACTGTCAGTTGCCGCACGTAGCCAAGGCGGTGTACGAGGGGCCGGCACGTCAGGTTGAGCGCAGGCTGGTCGACGTCGGCGGGGACGGACAGGAGTTTTTGTCGATGGTACGAGCGGCCCTTCGCCGGGCCGGGTCGACCGCGCTGTACGCGGGGGACACCTGGGAAGACGCAACCGACGCTTTCTGGTCGGCTCTGCGGCGCTGCAGCGCCCTGCAGCCCGGTCAGGGGCCTCCATCCAAAATGGCGGGAGCCGCCGAGGGGGCCGCCGCTTATTTCAAGGCGCTGTTGGATAGGGTTACCAAGACGCGCAAGTGGCGCTTCACCCGTGTAATGACCGGGCAGATCATCGATATCAGAAGACGCCTGCTGGAGCGTATGGTCGGCGACGCCACCACGTTTCTAAGGATGAGAGAAAGCGTCAAGTCCGCCATGCTCCGGGTCGGAGGAGAAGAGCGCCGGGTGATCAGGGAGTTGTCCCGGCGGTTGGTCGAGCAGGGCGTCCTGGCGCACGAGGGGGACGAGTTCTACCTGTCCGACGAAGAGCTCGAGGCGCTATCAGCGGGCAAAAGTGGCCCCCAACAGGCGGTTCTCGAGCAAAGGCGCAGAGTATTTGAGGCGTGGAAACAGGCACCGCCACTGCCCGAGGTATTTACCGGGACTCCGGGCGACCCGGAGCCCGAAGCTGCACCGAGCGGCCGGGTCCTCAGCGGGTGGGCCACTTCGCCCGGCCGGGTTACCGCCCGTGCGCGGGTTGTTCGGGACCTGGAAGATGCCGGTGACCTGCAGCCCGGCGAGGTGCTGGTCGGCCGTTCCACCGATCCCTCCTGGACGCCGCTGTTCCTCAGCGCGGCGGCCATAGTTATGGAGGAGGGCGGGCCGCTTTCGCATGCGGCGATCATCGCCCGGGAGTTCTCGCTGCCGGCGGTCCTCAAAGCCAGGGGCGCGACGTCCCGGATAACCACCGGCATGTTCGTGGTGGTAGACGGGACGGCCGGTACGGTGGAGCTGCTCGACGAGTTTGCCGAGGTGGCTGCATGATTCCACTGCGCGCGCGCATGCTCGGCTGGTCCGCCGATTTGGAGGACGACCTGGCCGGCTCCGACCCCAAGGTTTTTGTCCCGTCGATCATGGGAGCGGGCGTTTTGATCTCTCTGGGCGTGTTGTTTGCCGACCTGCAAAGGCTCGTCGGAGTGGGTGCAGCCAGGCGGCGCAACCTCGCCCGCCGGCGCGCCACGGTGATGGTGGCTCCGATAGCAGAGGCGTTGAACATCCCCGCCCCGTCCCTGCCTCCGGTGTTGAGAAAGCTGCGGGAGCGTGAGTTTTATGTGTGGCTTTTCGTTCTCTCTACGGGATTCGCTTTGTACGTGGCGATCGGATCGACGGCCAACTACTTGGGGGACCGGAGTCCTTTTAGCGGTGTGCTATGGATGGAGGTGCTGGCGTTGAGTGTTTCGGCGGTCGCGCTTGTAGTCGGGTTCCTGGGATTCGGTGTCGCCCGGCGCTATCCGAGGATTCCGAAATGGGCCCGCCGCAGTGTCGAGCGGACGCCGTTGGGGTCTCTTTGAGCCTGGCCGCCTTGACCGCCGGCGAGAAGCGATCCAGAAAGGCTTCCGATTTTTGCCTGGAATCGTCCCAGTACGACACGGTATGCCTGCATGATTACCTGCAGGAGGGCCCGGTGGTTTTGTGGTTTCATCGGGGCCACAGCTGACCGTACTGCCGGCGAGGCCTCACGCGGGCGCGTGAGCAGACGGAGCGGATCCGCAGTGCGGGAGGTCGTGTGCTGGCGATATCGCCCGATGCTCCGGCCGACTCTGCGCGGCTGGCGAAGGACTTGGACCTGCCTTTTCCGTTGCTGTCGGATGTCGATTACCGGGTAGCCGCCGACTTCGGGACATTTGCAGCCGGCGGGGTCCAGCCCGCCGCGTTCGTAGTCAACCGGAAGGCCGAGATCACCTGGTCTTATGTAGGTGACGTAGCAAAGGACCAGCCGCCGGTAGAGCAGTTGCCGGAGATGGTGAGGCGGGCCGGCTCCCACCGTCCACCGACTTTCGCACGCTTGCTGGGCAGCTGGCCCGTGTGGTTGATAGCGCTGGGCTTCATGCTGCTGGCAGGCCTTGCCGGCCTGGCCGACGGCACCCTGCTGGCTTGGGACCTACCGTTGCGCGACTTGATCGAAGGGTTGTTTCAGGGAGCGGGTCTCGAGGAGTTTCTACGGCAGATCGGCAAATTGGGCTCCCGCGAGTTGATCGGTTTGCTGACCATTCCGGCTGCCTGGATAGCCTGGAGCCGGTGCAGGCAGCTGGCCTACGTCCTGGTCGGAGCGTTTGCAGCTGCTTTCGCTCTGGAGGTCGTACTAAAGGCGACGATAGCCAGGCCCCGTCCACCTCCGGGTATCGGCTTCGGAGACTCGTTTCCCAGCGGTCACGTTCTGGCCGCGGCAGCTTTCTGGGGACTGATGCCCGCGTGGGTCTACCTGGTGACCGGCAGAAGATGGGCCTGGGCGGCGGCCTTGGTGGGAACCGGAGTGATCCTGCTGGGGGTGGGGGTGAGCCGCGTTTTCCTCGGAGCTCACTGGCCATCTGACGTCGTCGGCGGGTATCTGGGGGGTGCGATCTTCCTGCTGATTGCGGAGTGGATGATCCATAGACCGGTTCTGAGGTGTACTGAGTGTCCGCTTCATCCCATCCGGCACCCGCGGGTGCCTGTGCGGCAGTGAGTGACCGGTCGGGCCGGACGCGAACCCTGCGTCGCCGGCTGCTCAAGCTGGCGATTGCTTAGCTGCTTGCGGTCCGCCTGTGGCTTAGGTGCCCCATGCTTGCAGGGCTGCCGGCTCCTCGGCTCTTCGACCCAGCATGAATCCAAGGATCCAGCCGTACGCGATGTGTCCCACCGCAAA
>JBBDRQ010000013.1:0-11055 GCA_040905365.1 Actinomycetota bacterium | reverse complement strand
CCTGCCTTGGCTCCTGGCACCAGCGAAGCTGTCCTCACTTTCACGAGCCGTCCCCCCTGTCCATCCATTTGTTGGCATTGAGCGCGATTTAAAAGAGAACCCGGCCGGATCGCACCGTATTCCACGCGATACGCGCCGGCGCTCCGCTCCAAAGTCCCACCGCCCACTCGCCATCTCTACCCGCGCAGTGCCCGCATTTCGTCTTGCGCCCGGTAACGGGACCGCCCGCCGTCCTTGCAATGTGTGCCGTTACGCAGGCCCCCTGCTCTCGCCGGAGGAATGCTCAGGTTGAGACTCGCCGGTTGGAGGGGACGTAAAGGCGGTAGGTTCCGGCGGGAGCGTAGGAGCATTTGGCTTGCGCAACCGAAATCTGGCTTTTCAGAGAAAGCGTGTGGTGAGGTGACGAGCGGGTCGCCGGTGCCTGCCGCCGTCACCGGCCCCGGCAAAACGCCGGCGAGGACCAGTGTGACTTTGGTGGGGTCTGCCGATCAGGGCATTTGCCAGTCCACTACGAAACCGTGGCAGCCGAGGGTGAACTCGACTCGGTCAGCCTTTGGGTCATCGGATTCCGGCCGGCAGCGCGGTACCGCTCCGATTTGGTAACCGGAATGGTGGGTCGCCTCCGAAGGCGCATCGTTTACCGGGGCCCTACCCGGGTCGTACGACGTAGTCATGGCCCTCCCACCGTTGGTGGCGCGTCCAGAAAAAGGTGAAGCGAATCGGGGTGGTTTGCTCCCGCGGCACCGGTATGTCGACGTATTCCACGCCAATTGATGTGGCGATTGAAGGCGTATCGGCCACCGTCCCCCACTCGTCGCAGGACCAATGCAGAACGAAACGCTCCGGCGCCTGCACACGCAGAGTGCGTCCGGCGCGCATCGAACTCACCCGCCGGTTCGGCTTCCAGACCTCCAGGCCGACGCAGGACCGGCGGTCGCCAAGGTAGCGTTCGGCCACCTCCGGGACCAGGTCGAACACCGCCCCGTCACGGGCCGATCTCAGCAGTTTGACGTACTCGGCGTGGGCCCACATGAGCGGCATGGCGGCGCCGGTGGGGCCGCCCGGTCGCATTCCAAAGTCCGGTTGCGCCTCCCCGGACCAGACCTGTTCGGGAAGCAAGCCGGTAGGTGAGGCAAACGCCTCCAGCGCGCGGATGTAGGGCGTAGGGTCACGTCCGGCGGCGAGCTCGTAGTGTCCCCTTTCCCCGGTGAGCAGCGGCCACGCATGGCCCTTGCCCCACCCCCGATAAGCACTGCCGTCGGCGCGCTGTCCGTAACCGTCGTGGTTGTAGCGCCGCCAGCTGGGTCCGAGTGGGGTCTGCACTTTGAGAACGTGATCCACTACGGCGAGACTGTCGACTATCAGCGGGTCGTCTGCACGGCGGATCCCGTAGCGGACCAGCTCCAGAAACCCGGCGTCGACTACTTGGTTGGCCTGGAACTGCCATTGAGAGCCCGGCGGCCGGTTAGCGATGGCGAGCATGCCCCTATCGGGGTCTTCGTCCGGGAGCGGATCACCGATCGAGATCGGGTTGATCCGAATGTAGTGATCGCTGATGTCGGGATGAAGCGAACCGGCTTTGGTGACCATCCAACTTTCCAGATGGCATTCCAAGAAGTCTGCGTACTCCTCGAGGAAGATGGCCGTCGGCTCGTCCGAGCGCTGTCGAGCAAAGCAGGCGGCGCAGAGGAGCGCGGCGATATTGGAGGCTAGGGTCGACGGTGAGTATCCGGATGCCTCTTCCCAACGCTCCTGTTCGGTGGCCGGCCCGTTTTTGACCAAGAACCCCGCGGCGCTCAGCACCATTGGGTAAGGGTCGAAATCCTCTAGGCCTTTTAGTCGGTCCAGGCGCCAGGCAAGCATGATTGGGAAGGCCACCTCGTCGAGCTGGATTCCGGTCCAGTGCGGACGCCCGTCGATCCAGAAGTTTTGTGGAAACCCTCCGTCCGGTTGCTGGCTCACCGCCAGGAAGACGAGGGCTCTAAGCGGCGACTCGGTGTGCCCCGCGGCCAGCAACCCGGTGGAGCTGTTGACCATGTCGCGGGTCCACACCAGGTGGTATCCACCGATGTCGTCATCGCCCTTGGTCTCACCCCAGGGTATGGACAGCGACGCCACGAGAGCTCCCGGGAAGCTCTTGTCTTCATGCGAAAGCAGCAGGGTCGCGCTGGTGTTGTACAGGCCGCCGCCGTCTGTTGAGAACTCCTCCAGCGCCACTAGTTTGCGGCACGCGCGATGCCACTGTTGGGAAAAGCGGGACAGCTGCCGTTCGAAAGGTACCGACAGAGACTGCAGCAGAGCGGTGACGGCTCCATGCAAGCTGTCGCCGAAGGCCAGACCCAGCGTGAATTCGCGCCTGCCGGTTAGGTCGATTCGGCCGGTCAGAGCGACGTTGCCGTCGTGAGCTGACTCAAACTCCCAATCCATGTGAAGGTCGGAAGCAAGATCGGTCCAGCTGTCGCTCATGCCCACATAGCCGGCCGATGCCTTCGAGAAGGGGGCGGTGGCCCCCAAGGCCAGCCAGGTTCCATCTTTCTCGGCCACGAGGACGGCCTCTCCCATGACGCGGATGACCCGAGCGTTGTTGCCCCATCCGCCAACGCCCAGATGAGGAGCGCACAGCGCATACAACTGCATTGTCTCCAGCCACTGTGGGTCTCCGCCCAGGCTGGTGCGGATCAAGATGCATGGCAGATGAGGGTCGGTGATGACGACTTTGTCGATCGAGTAATTGCCGGCAGGATCGGTGTTTGTGATCCGGTAGCCGGGAACGTGACGGTGCAGTCGCTTGGTCTGCGTGCGCAAATCCGGCTTCTCCTGGTGGAGAAGGCTCTTTGCGTCGGTTATGACGTATTGCAGGTCCCGGAGTTGGGGGCGGTCTACAGTGGGGTAGTAGGCCTCGGTAAGGATGCCGTCGCGCGTTGTGAACCACACCCGACTCGACGCCGAGTAGGCCGTGCCGACTCCGTCTTTATCTCCCTCGGTCCACGCGGGCGCCAGACCGGGGGAGCCGAAGGCTTCTCCGTCAGGTGTCGGCCGGCGTCCGGGGGGCGCAGTCGTCTGGGCGCCCTGTATCGCTAGACGCCGGCCGATACCGTTGACGTAGTCGTCCTTACCAGCGGTCACGGCACGATGCTGACTTGAGGCCGTTCTCTAGCTGGCGTGCTTCAGGTAATACGTCATGAAAGTTTGAGTAGGGTTGGGCACGTCGTGAACCTCACGAAGGTGCTTCGCAAGCTGGCGCACGAGCTCCTCCCGTGTTTCGGCCTCAAAGCTGGCCTTGCAAGTGTCCGCACCCACATCTGCGCACCGTACTTCCATCTGTCCCCTCCTTCTCTGGTTCCGTCCTACACGCAACGCTTATCACTCGTGCAGGAAACCCGGTAGCCCGTTGCTCAATTCCCGACAAGCTGCGCGGAATCTGCTGTCCGCCTCTCGGGTTCCCTTGACATGGACTGCGCGTTGAGCGTTCCTATTCACAAGACGCAAATGGGAGCAGAAGGAGGAGACGGCATGGGACAGAAGACCACTCCGCTGGGAGCGGTTGGGCGCGGCCTGGTGGCCGGCGCCGCCGGAACCGCGGTCATGGACCTGGTTTGGTACTCACGCTACAGACGGGGAGGCGGCAAGGACGGCTTCGTCGACTGGGAGTTTTCGGGCGGGATCGATAGCTGGGAGGAGGCGCCCGCGCCGGCCCAGGTGGCCAAGCGAGTAACCGAAGGGTTCCTTCAAAAGGAGGTTCCGGTCGACAGAGCCCCAATGATGAATAACGCCGTCCACTGGTCGTACGGGATGCTGTGGGGCGCCTTGTATGGGATCGCCGCAGGCTCGCTTCGTAAGGCGCCGGCTACCTATGGGTTGATTCTGGGGCCGATCGTGTGGAGTGGGGCGTACGCGATCCTTCCCCTGGCTAAGCTGTACGAGCCGATGTGGCGGTACGACGCCAAGACTCTCGCCAAGGATTTGAGCGCGCATGTCGCGTACGGCGTGGGCACCGCAGGTGCTTTTCGGCTTTTCCTAGGTAAGTAAGCAGAGATTTCAGCGTCATGAAGGGATTGGGCGTACGGAATATCCGCGGCACCAGAGGGGTTCCTCGACTAGGTGTTTCTCTGATCGACGAAAGGAGGAGGGTCCCCGGGGGACCCGCCGTCAATATGCCTGATGTAGTCAATGTTGGATCAAACGACTTTCGTGAGGTCGTGCTTGAGTCCGACTCACCGGTTCTGGTCGACTTCTGGGCTGAGTGGTGTGGGCCATGCCGGCGCATCGGCCCGGAGATCGAAGCCGTGGCGGCCGAGATGGCCGGACGGATCAAGGTGGCCAAACTAAACGTGGACCTCGACCCCGAGATTGCCGAGCAGTTTGAGGTCCGGTCAATTCCTACTATGGTGCTGTTTGGTCGGGGCGCCGAGAAGGCCCGACTCGTCGGAGCTTATCCCCGGTCCGAAATCTCTTCGGCGTTGGCTGAGACCTTTCCCGAATTGAAGGAAGGATCGCGATGATCTCCCCGACAACCAGCAACCGTTAGCCTTTCCCGGAAAAGAGGGTTCCATTGCCCTACGAGCTGCATGAGCGATGGATGAATGAGCAACTGATGAGCATAAAGCGGCAGGATTCGAGAGCTGAGGCGATCGATCGATACGTAACTCCTGAGCTTTCCGTTCTGTATCGCGTGGCTCTGTCGCTGACCCGCAGTCATGCCGACGCCGAGGACTTGGTGCAGGACACGTTGCTCAGGGCTTATCGCAGCATCGACGGGTTCAACGGGGAGTATCCAAGAGCGTGGCTGTTGACGATCATGCGCAACGCCAACATCAACCGCAATCGCCGGCAGCGGCCCTCCCTGATGGTCGATCCGGAAGCAGAGATGCGCAAGCTGGCCTCCACTGCAGACGGCTCGGACGATCCGGAACAAATAGTCGTCGACAGTCGTTTCGATGGAACGGTTGCCAACGCCTTCAAGGCTTTGCCGGAGCGGTTTGGCCAGGTCGTCGAACTGGTCGATATCGATGGGCTGAGCTACCAGGAAGCGGCCGCGGTTCTGTCGATCCCGGTGGGCACGGTTATGAGCCGGCTGCACAGGGGAAGGGCAAGGATGAAAGGGCAGCTAACCAGTGAGGGATATTTCCGGGGAGGAAGGCGATGAGGCCCCTAAAGAGATTGGCGAAGGGGTCGCCGGCCGACATGGCCAGGTGCATGGAGGCTATACGCAACCTCGATGCATATCTTGACGAAGAGCTGCGCGATCACGCCAAGGCAGAGCGGATTGCCGAGCATCTGGAGGTGTGCGAGGACTGCGGACTGGAGGCGCGGACCGTATCCAGTTTGAAGGTCAGCCTGCGTCGTATGGCACCGGAGGTGGATCCCGGCACCCTCGAGCGCCTTCGGAGATTCGCCGAGGGCCTCGAGAATAAAGAGGTGTAACTCGACGCACTCGGTGCGCTTGCGGACTGAGCTTTTGGAAGGCTGGCTGGGTCGGGGAGGATCCATGGATTGGACGGTTTACTGGTTCATGCTGCCGGTGTGTGTGGTGGTGGCCGGCGTGGCGATGTTTAGCGGGATCAGCGGCGCGGCTTTGCTGACGCCGGTGTTTCTAATCGGATTTCCTTTGATCGGCGTCCCCACCCTGACGACGGTTGCAGCTATCGGGACGTCCCTGCTGCTGGAGACCTCGGGTTTCGGCACGGGAGTCTACAGGTATCTAAAGATGCGGTTGGTCGATACGGTCACGGCGCGGCTCATCGTGCCCATCGCACTGCCCCTGGGCGCCCTGGGCGCCGTCGTTTCCAGACACGCACCCTCGCAAGGCCTGCGCCTGGGGTACGGGGTTGCGATGTTCGGTCTGGCTTGGGTGTTATTTCGCGAAAGGTCTCGCGACCCGGGTGCACCGGTACCCGGTGACGCAAAGGGCCAGGAGCGGACGATCGAAAGTGCCGACGGGCGGGTTTTTAGGTACCGGGCCAGCGGACTTGGCCTGCAGCGGGTTCTATCCGGCGGGGGAGCGTTCGTTGCCGGCTTGATCTCCACGGGAGTCGGCGAGGCTACCCTTCCACCTCTGGTCCAAAGATCCGGTCTACCCGTACCCGTAGCCGCAGCCACCTCTACCGTGATAGTAGCCAGTACCGTGGCCGGAGCGGCGGTAACGCATGCCGTCCAGCTGGTCAGCGAAGGCGGTATCGGCGCGGTTCCGTGGAATCTAATTGCCTGGGCGGTGCCGGGCGCGTTGGTGGGTGCGCAGATCGGCACGCGCCTGCAGGGGCGGATTCCAGAGCGGGCCGCCCGGCTGTTTTTTGCCGGCCTGTTTGCGGTGATAGGCGCTACGTTCCTTCTGGCGTTTACGGTTTTTGTGCATCAGTTCGCTTGAAGGGGGATCGATGAGTCCGGGTGACGGCGCTTCCAGGTCGTATCCGGACCTGGGCGGGACCTTTACTCCTTTGTACCGGCGCCTGCAGGAGCTGGGCCTGGCCAAGTACGTGACTCATGTCGGAAAGATTGGGCCGAGGGGTCGCAGCGCCGACTTCTTTGTGGAGGATCGGGACTCCTTTATCGCTGTGTTAAAGGATGCGGGCCAATTTTGTGAAGACACCCCGGCCGGACGGATACTGCACCGGGGCAAGGCATGCTGGCGCGAGGACACCAAGGCGCGCAGTCTGCATATAGCAATCGGCAGCGACGGTCACGTCACGGCTCATCTCGACCGCTACTCGCCGGTTGCACGTGCTCGCAAGGACGGGTTGTGCCGGTACTCGCCGGGCCGGATCGCGGTACACAACGCGGCTCGGGTCATAGGTGACCTGGTGAGGTTCCTATTCGGTCATCGAGTCGACTGCGCCCCGCTGCTGCTCTCCTTGCGAGGTCGCCGGGGTCCGGACCTCGCCTGCGTAGGCGAGCCACCCGACCCCGAGGGCGGACCCGAGGAGACCATTCCTTTCGGTACCCTCGACGAAGCTGTCGACGGTCTGGACCATCCGGAGGAGCCGTGGACCATCCACTGGGAGATTCACCTCACAGGCCGCCTCGATCCAGTCCGGCTGCGCGAGTCCGTGCAAGCGGCGGTTTCAAGGCACCCATTGGCTAGGGCTCGCAAGGACCGGAGTTCCGCCGGCGCTGCTCGCTGGGCTGTCTTGCCCGGAGTCCAAGACGAGGTCCTGACCGTAGTCGATTGCTCCGACGAGGCGACGCTGTCTCGAGCTCGAAATCAGTTCTTAAGCGTCGGGGTGCCGTTGACGATGGCGCCTCCTTTCAGGCTGCTCTTGGCGAGGCGGGCGGCCGGAGATGTGTTGGTGATGAACGTTAACCACGTTGCCGGCGACTCGTTTGGCGCTTTGCGTTTGCTTCGGTCTGTGAGTCGGGCATACGCGGGCAAGCCGGACCCCGAGCACGAGCTGGGACCGGTTTGGGCTCGTACGGCCGTGGCGGCCGCGTACGCGGGAACCTTTCGGGCGCGTACGGCCCGCTTCCGGGTGTTGCTGCGAAAGTTGGGGGACCTTTTGGCGGTGCCGGCTCGCATCGCCCCCGACCGCGGTCGCGACGTCCCAGGCTACGGGATCCACCTGGAGGAGGTGCGCGGCGCACCCGAGCTACTGGCCGAGATGAACGACCGCGAGGTCAACGACTACCTGGTCGCCGCCCTTCATCTGGCGGTCGCGGTGTGGAACATCGAGCGCGGCGTGCGCTGTGGTCGGGTCAGCATCTTGATGCCGGTCAACCTCCGTCCGGATTCCTGGGTCGGCGAGGTGTTTGCCAATCTGTCCGTCCTGGCCCGGACGCTCACCAAACCTTCCGATCGCAGTCTGCACCGAGTCTTGAACGTGGTGGGCGCTCAGACGGCAGCCATGAGCAAGGACCAGTCGCTGGTCGCTCTGGTAGAGCTCGTCGGGCAGGACGCCCGCCTGCCGGGTCCGCTCCGGCGGGCTTTGCCCGCGCTGGTGAACGTGACCGGCAACCGCTTGGTGGACACCGCCGCTTTGGCGTTTGTGGGACGCGTGGAGGCGGATCTGAACTTTGGGGCAGAGGCGGGGGAGGTCGAAGGCGTTTGGTTTTCTCCCCCGGCGCGCATGCCGTTGGGAGTATCGGTGGGCGCGGTGTTCGACGGAACCAGACTAAACCTGGCCTTTCGGTACCGTCATCCGCTCATGAACGGTGAGGCTGTGTGCCGCTTCTCCGACCACTACCTGAACCTGCTCAGCCACCTCATCGATGAAAACCCGCAGCCGCTCGGCGATGGGCCGGATTAGTCTGGAGCTCTTCTTCCCGTGAGCAGGCAGTATCCCGCCCGGCGGGCTGTGAGGGCGTCCCGAGCCCGATCAATCCAGTCAGCCACCGTCGCAGAGTCGAGCCGAGTAAACGGCCCCAGGCGTAAGGCGGCCAGGGCCTTTAAGCGCGGCGCCACTTCGTCCAGCAGTTGCATCAACGTGTCGCTGTGGTCTTCGGGTTCGCACACATCGAAGCCCGCGTCGTTAAGGATTCTCCGATAACCGCTGGTCGGGAGTGCGCCCCCGAAGCAGGCTACCCACTCGACCAGCGTCGACAGCCCGTCGTCGGGGCCGTTCCTTTGCAGGGTGACGTCGGTGATGCCCACCCGCCCGCCGATCTTTGTCGCTCTGGCCATCTCCGCCGCGGCGGCGGCTTTGTCGGGGAAGGTGCAGAAGCTGCATTCGCAGATGAGGGCGTCGACGCTTTGGTCGGCCAGGGGGAAAGTTTCAGCATCCGCCAGCACCACCTGCACCAGGCCGTCGACTCCGGCATCGCGGGCTCGTTCGGTCGCCTTGTCCAGCAAGTCGGTCGAGCGATCCATTCCGATGACCCGGGCCCCGAACTCCTCGGCCAGCAGCACCGCGCTGGCGCCGGCGCCGCACGCGACATCCAGCACCGTTGTACCGGGACCGATATGCAGCTTTTCGGCCAGGTGCCGGGTGAGGCCGGCGCCGCCCGGATGAAAATGCTCTCCGAGCAGAGCGGTAACCCAATCCTGTTCGTAGAGGGCGCTGCAACAACTCTTGAGCTCGGTCGGCGGCAGGGACCGCACCATTGTCCTGTCTTGCCCGTTCACGTGAGCTTGCGTCCGCGGTTGGTGGCATCGCGGTCGTGGTTTGCCGGCTGGACCCGGCTGGTCTGTGATCCATAGCGGGTGGGCTGCAGGTGGGGACCCAATTCGATCGCGTTGGGGACAACCGGGTCGATCTTGACCCCAGACAGCTTCTCCCTTACCTGTTCCCGGTAGCCGACCGAATTATAAGCGCAGAACGGGATCAGCCGGCCGTCCGGCACTATCTCGCTCACGCAGCACTTCATCAGCTGCCGTACGTTAAGCGTGTACGGATCCTGGAAGTCCTGAATCACGATCATGAACGCCTTTTCGGACAGCGCTTCGACGAGATGGCCGGGCTCCAGTCCGCATGCCGAGCACCCGAGTGCGTCCAGCCTGGCGTCGGTCGCCGGGCTTCCGGTGAACGCCGAAGCGCTGAACAGCTTCTCCAGATCCGCTCGAAGCGATGGGTCCGGCATAACTCGGTTGGTCAGGTAGTCGATGTGCTCTTCGACGTCGAGCAACCTGGTAACCGGGATGACCTGTTCCCCGTCCACGATGGCATAGGTTATCGACCGGCAGGCAGGAAAGCAGCAAGGGACGGGGACAAAATCGCCGGCTTCGAACCACTCCGGCAGCTGCCGGGCAAGGCCGTGGATGACGTCGGCGTTGGTTACGCGGTTGGCCGGGTCGAACTCGGGGTGGCGCCCGGAGTGGGTCACGGGCTGAAACGCCACCCCGCGCACCGCAGGATGACCGATTCCGAACCGGACGATCTCACCCACCTCGTGCTCGTTTAAACCGCGCTCTACAGCCGCGGCCAGGACCACCACGAGGCCGGCTTCCGCACAGCGGTCGAGCGCCTGCTGCTTCAGCGCCCTTAGGTCCCGCCCCCGCAGAGCCACCGAGGTCTTCTCTTCCAGACCGTCGAATTGGAGATAGATTCTGGGCTTGGGATCAAAGGAGGCGAGCTGCTCCACGAACGCCCTGTCGCGCGCTAGGCGGATCCCGTTGGTGTTGAGGGTGACCAGCTCGATTCCCCGGTCGATCGCCATGGCGATGAAGTCCATGATCTGTGGGTGGATGGTGGGCTCGCCACCGGAAAACATCACCACCTCGGGATTGCCCTCCGCCCGTACGAAGGCGTCCAACCCGGCGCCGACCTGTTCGGCGGTAAGTGAGAACCCGTCCGGCTGGTGGCCGGAGTCGGCGAAGCACAGCGGGCAGTCGAGGTTGCACGCGGTATTGACCTCGATGATCCCCAGGCACGCATGCTGTTTGTGCTCCGGGCACATTCCACAGTCCAGCGGACACCCGTCGACAGCCTCGGTTTGAGTGGCAAGCGGAATGGTGCCGGGTTTATTGAAGCGCTGGATGTCCAGCCACATCTGGGCGTCGGAATAGACCAAGGCCTCGAAGGGGCCGTGTTGCGGGCATCGCTTGCGCAGGTAGACGCGGTTGTCTCTTATGTTCACTTCGGCGTCGAGGACCGCCTTGCAGACCGGACAGATGCTCTTGGTGTACTCGACGAAAACCTCGTCGCGATCGTGCTTGACCGGGATGGACTCCTTCGTAAACTCGTGCAAGCCGCCTCCGATCTGTCGTGAGCTAAGGCCATGCTACTAGCCCGCGTGAGCAACCTCCTGCGCTTGCGGCCGTTCAGTCGCGTGCAGACAACAGCCAGACAACCCCTTACCAGTACCGGAAATTCCAGAAGTGATCTGATTCGGCAAGAGTGTCGGAAAGTCACCTGACGCCCGACTCAAATCAAGGGCCATCGTGGTACCTTTGACTCATGGATGGTACGTACCGGGTCACGGTGGGAGATCGGGGTCGGTTTGTCCTTCCGGCCGAACTAAGAGAGCGGGCTGCGCTTAATCCGGGCAGCACGGTAGTTCTGCTCGAGACGCCGCGCGGAGTGCTCTTGCTGACCCGCGATCAGCTGAAGGATCTAGTCCGCGACGAGCTGGTGGAGGCCGATCTGGTAGTCGAACTGTTGGCCGAGCGCCGGAAGGCGGCTTCCATCG
>JBBDRQ010000012.1:0-11707 GCA_040905365.1 Actinomycetota bacterium | reverse complement strand
TGACCGGCAAGGTGCTCACCGAATCCATCAATCCCATTCCCAGCGTGGCCGCCCTTTGGGCCACCATTCAGGGCCCCAGTGCGCTTGAGATCACCGGAGCCGGCACCAAGGCCACCGGTCTGGTGCACAGCGACGGAAACTTGAGCATCACCGGCTCGGACATGCAGCTCACTGCCGGGGTGGAGTACGGGGCGAATCTGACCACCGAGCTGCTCGGCACCAACACTATCGATCCGGCTCCCCGGCAGGTGGAGCCGGGCGGGTCTCCCATTACCCGCCAGATCGAAGACTTCCGTCCGGGGGGCGAGATCGCCCAGCAGGCCGGAGCTAACTACCACGCCATCGACGCCCTCTCCTGCGTGGGTGGAGTATGGACTCCGGCTCCCGGGGCGGTGCCGAGCGGCATCGTCTACGTCCCCTGTGACGTCAATCTGAGCGCAGTGGGCAGCCAGATCGACGCCACCATTGCCGCCGAGGGCAAGATCACCATCACCGGCGCCGACATCACCGTGCAACCCTCCATCGAGGACATGCCGGCTCTGGTTACCGCCGCCACCGGTGCGGATGCAGTAGTGATCTTGGGCGCCAACGTGAAGCTAGGTGGCACCGTCTTTGCCCCGCAGGGAACGGTACGGGCGGCCGGCCTGGGCGGTACCTATCGCTGCGGGGTGGTGGCGGCCCGCATCGCCGTGGTGGAGGCCGACAACAGCTTCCTGGTCGACCAAGACTGCCGCATCGAGCGATGAGATCACTGCGGGCGATCCTGCTGGTAGCTGTTCTTGCAGCTACCGGGTGCCGCGAGATAGATCCCCCGGACATAACCCCACCCTGCGGTGCCGAGGGAGCGTCGCGGGCAGATCTGGGACTTCCCCTTGTAGGTCGCGACGTGTCCGAGCACTTTGACTTTGAGGACAACTATGCCGAGTTCACCACTGCCGGAGGCGATCTGTACGTGACAACCTATGGCCAACATGGAGGCGGGTTTCTCGACAGATATCCGGCGCAGGATTCCATCTCCTTCGGCCAAGGCGCTCCTGAGTGGGAGGAAGGGTACCGGACACCGGAGAACGCGCAAGTCACCACGCGGGTGTTCGAGGATCACTACACGGTTGTGAACCTAAAAGCTGGACGGTACTGGGTCACCGGCGCAAGCGGGCACTTGGAGATCGTCAGCTGCGAGGCCAACGGCGTAAGCGATGCCCGGGCAGTTCCAGACTGGCCTCCGATCGAGCCATCTGAGCTGGTGCCGCCCTGCGGTGAAGAGGGTCTATCGCGAGTGGAGCTTGGTTCACCAACCTACGAGTTCTACAACCGCTATCAGGACCTGTCCAAGCACGCGAAGTTCAGTACCACAGGAGGACAGCTGTACATCAAGGTAACCGATGTGGTGGACAGCCCGGTGAAGGATCGCTACGTCCCCTACGCTCAGGTTCAAATGAGTCGAGGCGAGCCTAGGAGAGACCCTTACATAGCGTCGTCGTTGAACCGCCCTGATGCAATAGTTGATGTTCCTGAAGGGGACTTCGTTGCAGTTACCCCAGTCCGCCGGCAGCAGCGCTTGAAGCCGGATCTCGATCCAGGGACCTACTGGGTGTTCACCACCCCCGCGGCCAACGTCACGGTTGTCAGCTGCGAGGAAGGCGGCGTGTACGATGCCCGACCAGCAGCACCGGTTGGCGCTAATGGATCTAGCTCATGACTGAGAACCCGCGGGTGCCCGAGACCGGTGCGGGGTGGCGCAGGGGCCGCCCTACAGAGCGGTGAGCGACGCTTCGATCAACTAGTTAACCGACGCCCAGCTTCTCCGCGGCTGCGCGGGTGCCTTCCACCCGGTTGGCAATCTTTTGGAAGGCGATGTCACGGGCAAACTCGGGCGAGCCGTGGTTGGGCTTCTCGTCGATGCTAAACGGTGAGAACCCGCAGTCGTCGGTGGACCCCAGTCGCTCCTTCGGGATGAAGTTCGCGGCCTGGATCAGCTGATCGCGGATCTCCTCGGCACTCTCAACACGCGGGTTAAGGGTGTTGACCACGCCGATGTAGCACATCTGCGGCACGCCGTTTGCGTCGTCCCGGCTAAACTCGCCGATATCCGCGTAGACGGGGTCCTTGTCCCGCTCGCCTTTAAGCTGGATCAGGAAGTACCCGGCATTTAGCTTGAACATCTCGGGCAATAGGTTGTGGTAGGGCACGTCGGCGCTATGCACCGAGTCGCGGTCGCCGCCGGGGCAGGTGTGGATACCGATGCGGGAGCGCTCTTCGGGGCTGAACCGGTCCAGCACCCGGTTGTTGAGCTCGATGAAGTGCGCCAGCATGTTCCGGCCTGTCCACGGGTTCCGGGGGTCGGCACGGGTGGCCAGCCGGCCCTCCGTGAAGTCGACCGAGACCCGGGCCGCGCCCGCCTCGAAGGCGCCACGGATGTCGGCCTCGGCCTCGTTGCACAGGTCCTCCTCGAACTGGTCTCGGGTGTATCCGTCGATCTCTTCGTCCAGCGGGTACAGCAGATCCAGCATCGACGGAGCGATAACGGCCTGCTTCATCGGCTTGGTCGCGTAGGTGATCGATTTCCGCAGGGTGTCCGCAGCCTTGGTCTTGTAGCGGAACGGGCCTCCGACCAGGCGAGGTAGCTGGCGGTTGTGGCCGTCGGCAAAGATCGCAAAGTACTGCCCGCCGGGCGCGAGGTTGTCGGCGAGGCCTGTGCCTGCCAGGGTGTCGGTCACCGGATACGTGGCGAAGCTGGACGAGCGCTGCTCGCCGTCGGATACGATCGGTGAGCCGGTGGCCTCGAAGCGCTCAATCGACTCCCGGACAGACGCGTCCTGCTCGGCCTCCAAGTCTTCGAGAGAGATTTCGCTGGCGTCGTACGCGGCATACGCCTGTTGCAGCTTGGTGGGGCGAGGCAGTGACCCAACCGGTTCCGTGGGTATGCCGGTCGCGGTCCTGGGATCGTAGTCGGTCATAGCGCTCCCTTCGGGAAGATGGACCCTGGGTATCTGCTTTGCTCGGATTTTTCGCCCAGGCAGACAGCGGTACGCTAGCCGACCGCACCTTCCTCCGTCAATACGGAGGAAGGATCGCCCGACCGTCCCGGGTGAGAGGCTCCGGCAGGCGCGCCGCCCCGGCCGAGCGACGGGGCGTAGCTCGGCCGGGTGGTGCTGCGTTCCGTAGAATCTAGTCATGAAGCCTTTCCTGCTGCTGGCCACCCGGGTGGTGGATCTGGCTGCCGACTCCGAATACGACGCGATGCTGCGCTTCGGCGGACTGGAGGCGCCGCAGCTGCGCCGGGTGCGTATGGAGCAGTGCCCGGCCGGTCCCATCGAGCTTGACGACTACTCGGGCGTGATCCTGGGCGGCGGTCCGTTCAATGCCTCCGACGCCGAGAAGGAGCCGGTGCAGGTCCGGGTTGAAGCCGAGATCAGCGCTCTGCTGGACCGGATCGTCGCCCGGGACTTCCCCTTCCTGGGGGCCTGTTACGGCATAGGGACGCTGGGCACCCATCAGGGCGCGGTGGTCGATCGCACCTACCCGGAGCCGGTCGGTCCCGCGACCATCACCTTGACCGAGCGGGGCCGGGCCGACCGGTTGCTCGGGGGCCTTCCCGACCGCTTCGAGGCCTTCTTGGGCCACAAGGAGGCGATTACCAAGCTGCCGGCGCACGCCGTGCACCTGGCCTCGTCGGCCGCCTGTCCGGTACAGGCTTTCCGGGTGGGGGCCAACGTGTATGCCACCCAGTTCCACCCGGAGCTGGATGTGCCCGGCATCGAGACCCGCATCGATGTGTACAGGCACGCCGGCTACTTCGAACCGCACGAGGCAATGACTCTAAAGGCCCGGGCGCGCGCCAGCGACGTGGTGCACCCCCCGGTCATCCTGCGCCGCTTCGTCGAGCTGTTTGCCCGCTGACCGGCAGCAGGCCCAGGTAGGGAAGGGAGCACATCCGCGCTCCAAACCTTGCAAACGTTAGTGGTCACGGCACCAGAGAATCTAGACTGGGCGGCAGAGCGGACTTCAAGGGGTCGGTGGCGTATGCCCGGGCAAGAGGTGGCCATAGATTGGGGCGGCCGCTCCGGCCACGCCTGGCTGCCGGAGCCGCTGCTGCCCGACCGTCCGGCCCGCCTGGATTTGCTGGTGGCTCGCACCGCCGAGGCGAGCGCGGAGGCCGTGCTTAGGCTGGGCAGAGCTCTCTCCCGCCGGCCGGGCCCGGCCACATTGCTGCTGCGGGCCGAAGCGATGGCCTCCTCCAGCATCGAGGGGGTGCGGGCGCCGGCCGAGCAAGTGGCGGCCGCCCAGCTGTACCCGGCAAAAGGCGCCGCTGCATGGGTAGCCGACAATCTCGCGGTGCTGCAGGAGGCGCTGACCGAGCCTGCCGATGCGCTGACCGTCGCCGCAATGCACCGCTGGCATGCTCGGCTGATGCGCCACTCACGCCTGCCGGCCCGGATGATCGGGACGGTGCGCCGGCAGCAGAGCTGGATCGGCGGAGCCTCGCCGCTGGAAGCTTCCTTTGTCCCCCCGCCCCCGGTGCACGTGCCGGTGCTGCTCGAGGACCTGGTGGCCTACGCCAACCTGCCCGGGCTCGATCCGGTGGTGCAGGCGGGGGTGGCCCACGCCCAGTTCGAGACCATCCACCCCTACGCGGACGGCAACGGGCGCATCGGCCGGGTGCTGGTTGGATGGATCCTGGCCCGCCGTCTGCAGGCGCCCGTCCCGCCCCCGCTGTCCGTGGTTATCGCCCGGGATATCGACGGTTATGTGTCGGGCCTTCAGGAGTATCGCCGCGGTCCGCAAACCGGATGGATCGGCTGGTTCGTGCAGGCTCTGCAGGCCTCGGCGCTGCTATCGCTGGGCTGGATCGGCGAGGTGGAGCGCGCTCAGCAGGCCTGGCGGGCCTCGATCGAGGACCTGCGATCCGATGCCGCGGCCCGCACTCTGGTGGAGGCATTGCCGGCGCACCCGGTGCTATCGGTCAATCTGGCGGCCGAGCTGACCGAGGTGTCCCGCAACGCGGCTCTGAGCGCCTTGAAGATGCTGCAACGTCGGGGGATCCTGGATGGGCTGACGGTCTGTGCGCTGCCGGGCCCGGGCCGGCCCCCGCATCTGTGGGTGTGCCCGGAGCTGACGGGGCTGGTGGAGCACTGGACCGCCGGATGACTATTCCTTCATCCCTCATCCTCCAGGGTTAAATCATAAGTCTTGTTACCCGCGTGAGCTGAACGAGCCGATCCGCTCCGGCCGGGCGCACGACTGGGTAGCCTCCCGCCAAAGGTCCACGTTATGTGGCACGTGGCTCTGGGGCACCTGCAGCGCGATCTGGCTGGCCAGGCTGCTGACGCTGCCGTGTTTGACCCGGATGTTGGTGGCTACGGCAACGCTGACCTCGCTGAGGTTGAGTCCGGAGTTGCTTTCATAACCCTTGGGGAACATTGCCACATAGGCCTTTCCGCCCCCGATGCTGCCGCTGTGGCCGAGCTTGCCCTTCGAGCTTTTGAACCAGCCCATCCGGTCGATCTCGTCCCAGCTGTAGTTGTCGGTCAGCCACCTCATCGCCCACGTCAAGTCCTGGGCGGAGGAGCGAAAGCCGCCGGCCGCCAGTCCCAGACCGTACTGCTCGAAGGGCAGGGGCTCGGGTGCGGGAAGGGCCGAGGTGCTAAGCGAAGAAGTGTCCCCCTGTCCGTAGGTGTGGTTGTAGGCGTCGCACGAGTCCGGGTTGGCGTACTCGGGGCGGATACGGTTCTGCATGCCCATGGGCGCAAGATAGTCGTCGCGGACGTAGTTGTAGTAGGACTTGCCGGACAATCGCTCGATGATCAAGGTGAACAGCCCCATGCCGTGGTTGGAGTACTTGGAGTTCGTCCCGGGCTCGAACAGCAGGGCGCGGTTCTGCAGGAAGTGGCTGTGCGCCATCGCGTAGGTGACGTCTTGTTCTGCCACGCCGAACATCTGGGCCGCGCCGGAGATGTCTCCGCCGCCGTTTAACCCGGCCCGATGGTCGAACAGGTGCTGGATGGTGATCTGCGAGTACCACTGCTCCCAATCCGCCGACTCCGGGGCGAAGTTGGCGATCCCGGCGGCGATGTCGCTATCGAAGTCGCCCTCGAACAAGCCACCCGGCCCGTACAGCGTGGTGGTCTGCGGGTCTATGCCGTTGGCCAGCAGCAGCTGGTAGGCGGCGGGACCGGTGGCGATGGCCTTGGATACGCTGCCGATGCGGCTGCGCATCGATGCGGTCATGGGGATCTTGGTGGCGCCGTCCACCAGCTTGTGGCCGTAGCCCTTGGTGAGCAGAAGCCGGCCCTTCCGGGTGACGGCTACGGTGATCCCGGGCAGGTTGGTCTGGTCCACGAAGTCGTGCACGAGGGCGTCGATGCTTTGCTCCAGCGCGGCGGTGGGGTCCTTCGGGGCTGCCGACGCGCCGGCGGGCAGCAAGGTAAGACCGATGACGGTGACTGTGCAGGTTGCCAGCGCTAGGCGCAGGCGGCTGGGTCTGATAGATCGGTGACTCATCTGGCTTCTCCTGTATCGGGTCCGGCCCTTTGCCGGCTGTAGCTACAAGAGGAACGAGGCGCGTTTTTCTTACAGAAACTTCGAGCAGGCCTGCTTGCTGAAGGTTTTTATGCGGCCGCGCGTTAGGGGCGCTGATCGGCTACAGGCAAGCGCCGCGGTTGAAGCTTCGCGTCAGGTCACAGGCCTGGGAGCGCCAAGGGTTGCACCGGTTCCCTTGCCCGAGAGGGGGGCTTCTGCGGTGGTGAACCAGATGCCGAGCGCGTTGGTTCCGACTGCGGGAGTGGCGACTTCCCGGCCGGCGGCTCCCATATCCAACGGCCCGGGCCACCGGACAGGCGGTAACCGTGATGGGTCTTTTGCCGGTGATGCCATGTGCACAGCCGGGCCAGGTTGGCCAGCTCGGTGGGACCGCCTAGCTTTACGGGCCGGATGTGGTCAATCTGCAGCTTGTGGCTGATATAACAGCCCGGCACCACGCATCGGGGGTCCCGGATCTGAAGGGCCGTGCGCAGGCGGGCGTTGATGGTCCGGCCCAGATGGCTGATGCCGGTAACGTCCTTGCCGTCCATCAGTATCGCCGCCAGATTGGAGTCGGCCATGATCCCGGTGGCGACCGAGGCCGGGACCGGCCCGGCGCCGTCGATCTCGCAAGTCTGACCCTCGAGCACCTTAGCCTGCTCCAGCACCGCCTGGTCGACCAGCACCCGCACCGCCGGCGCCGGGCCGACCTGCTCGGCAGAGTCCTCGCAGCCTCGGGTGTGCTCGGCAACCGCCACCAGCGCATCCGCCAACAACGCCTCGCGGCTGTCGTGCCTGTCCTGCTGCCGTGCCTGCCGGGACAGATCCTCCAGGTAGGGCTCCAGCGCCGACAGGACCGTGGCTCCGGCGTCGGGGGTCATCGACCCGTCCAGCCGGAAGGCTCCCTCGGCATCGGTCCAGTACCGCAGGCGGCGCTGCGAATGGATGCGGGCGTAGCGCTCGGTCTCATCGGCTGCGGCGGCGGCCCGGACCCGGGCACAACGCTGTTTCAGCTCTTGCAGGCTGTCGCTCTTGGCCGCCTCGAGCAGCTCGGACTGCGACCGGGGGCTGGCCGAGGCCGCCGGGGCGATCTCGGTGGCTTGCGGCTCCGATACCTGACCGGAGCGGAGCGCCTGGTCCACCTCGGGCAGCTCCCGCAGGCTCTGGGCCGTCTCGAGTACGGAGAGGGCCCGGCCTACCGAGGTGCCGGTCTGCCGGGCCATCCACCGGGCCGGGGACTTCTCACCCGAGCTCCTCCAGGCGCCGCAGGAGGCGACCCGCCCGGCGCACAGCGCCTTGCCGGCCGCGGCCAGCCGCTCCAGCTCGGCAAACTCACTGGTCAGCCGGGAGGCCGTCTGCCCGTCCAGAACCTCGGGATCCAGCTCGGATACGAGGCCACGGAGCCCTTGCTTAAAGTCTTGTAGGGTGTCGAACATACGTTCGAGGATACAGGAGATTCCTGCCAAAATCTAGTGGTCAATGAAAGGAATCCGATTCCAAAGACCTGGACGAACCGGCGAATCTCAAAAAGTCCGGCAGAAGATGCCCCGCCCGGCCACAGGGACCGCTACGATTGTGACTCGTGAGCTGGCTTCATCTCTTTGGCCCGTGACGCTGTCCACCCGGCTGGCGCCCCGCGTCCCCGCAGCACTTCAGGAACGGGGGCGCAAGCTGCATCTCAAAGGGGCGGTGTTCCTGCGCACTGGGTCGGACACCGACGTCAAGGCTCGGGTGGTCGGCGGCCACCTGTACGACGTGTCGGTGCGGCTCGGTGAGCGCCCGGAGCAGCCCGACGTCTTTTGCGACTGCCTCTACTTTGCCGGGGGTGCAGGGTTTTGCAAGCACCTGTGGGCGACCGTGCTGAGCGCCGAGGAGCAGGGCTACCTTGCGGCCGCCGCCGACGGAGCCGGCGGACTGGCCCCCCTTGCCGGGCTGGGTCTGAGCGACCACATGCTGGAGCGCCTGGCCGGCGACGGCACGCCGCCGCCCTCTCCCGACCCCTGGCGGTCGGTGCTGGAGTCGGTCACCGCGCCGCGGGCTGCCACTGCCGGAAGATGGCCCGCCGGCCGTACCATCGGCTACGAGATCAACCTGGCCCGCAGCAGATTGATCGGCGCGCTGATGATGGACGTGGTCTACCGGGACGAGCGCCAGGACGGCGCCCCCCGGGTCCCCAAGCCGCTGACCATCACCGCCCAGGTCATCGCCAACGTGCCCGAGCCGGCCGACCGGCAAATCCTGGCCATGCTGCTGGGCGCCACCGATACCTACCGGTATCCCTATTCCGGTTACGGGCGAGTGCCCGGCACCGGGGTAAAGGTGCCCGAGGGGGTGGCCCCCGAGGTGCTCAGGGGGGCGGCCCGCACCGGCCGCGGGCTGCTGTACACCGAGGCGGGGGGCGGCGTGACGTATCGGCTGGAGCTGGATGACGGGTCGCCCTGGGAGGTGGTGCTTACCGCCGGCAGGAAGGCGGCGGAAGAATCCGGGACCTACGTGGTCGACGCCGAGCTGCGCCGGGACGAGCAGCGCCGGGCGGTGGACGGCCTGCTGGTGGCCGGCGATGTGTTCGTCGAGCCCACCGGGGCGATGGGCTGCCTCGCGGATCCGGCCGATGCCGGTTGGGTGCGGGCGATCGGTCGCAGTGGAGCGGTGGCGGTACCGCAGGAGGCCGTCGACGAGTTCTTGCGCAGCCTCATCCGGGCGCCCAGGGTTCCCCGGCTGGATTTCCCGCCGGAGCTGACGCTGCAGCGGGTGCAGGTGCGGCCGCGCTTTCGCCTGCAGGTGGAGCCGGGCGAGCGCTATCAGGGCGCGCGCAACCCCAAGCTAAGAGCCCGGCTTGGTTTCGACTACCGCGGGCAGGTGGTGCAGGAGTCGGACCCGGCCGAAGGCGTGCTGGAACCGGGCACCCGAACCGTGCTGGAGCGCGACCGCCCGGCGGAGCAACAGGCCGCCGTCCGGCTGGAGGAGTTGAAGCTGCGTCCGGCGGCCGCCGGGCAAGAATACTTGCTGGCTCCGGGCCGGCTGCCGGCGGTAGCCAGGGAGCTGACCGGCGAGGGCTGGCGGGTGGAGGCCGAGGGCCGGCTGTACCGTCCGGCCGGGCCCTCCCGGATGACGCTCAGCTCCGGCATCGATTGGTTCGAGCTGCAGGGCTCGATGGACTTCGGCGAGCAGACTGCCGCCTTGCCGGAGCTACTGGCGGCCGCCCGGCGGGGCGAAGCTTTCGTGCGGCTGGGCGACGGCAGCGTGGGCCTGCTCCCCGAAGAGTGGCTGGCCGAGTATAAGGCGATCGCCGGGCTGGGCACGCCGGGGGAGGACGGCCTGCGCTTTGAGCGCGCCCAGGTAGGTCTGGTCGACGCCTTGCTGGCGGCCCGTCCGGAGGTCAGCTTCGACGGCACTTTCCGGCAGGCCCGCCAGCGGCTGCTGGAGTTCGACGCGGTGCAGCCGGGGACCGAGCCGGAAGGATTCGGCGGATCGCTGCGCCCCTACCAGAAGGAAGGCCTGGGGTGGTTCAAGTTCCTGCAGGACTTTGGCTTCGGCGGCTGCCTCGCCGACGACATGGGGCTGGGCAAGACGGTCCAGGTGCTGGCGCTGCTGCAGTCCCGGGCGCACGGAGACGCTACCAAGCCGTCGCTGGTGGTGGTGCCCAGCTCGCTGGTGTTCAACTGGCTGGAGGAGGCCGCCCGGTTTACCCCGCAGCTAAGGGTGCTGGACCACACCGGCCGGCGGGAGGAGCCGGGCAGCCACTTCGAGGACTACCACCTGGTGCTGACCACCTACGGGACGCTGCGCAAGGACATCGCCCGGTTGGCGGAGATCGAGTTCGATTACTGCATCCTGGACGAGGCCCAGGCCATCAAGAACCCCTCGACGGCTACCGCCAAGGCCGCCCGGCTGCTGGTGGCCGATCACCGGCTGGCGCTTAGCGGCACCCCGATCGAGAACCATCTGGGCGAGCTGTGGAGCCTGTTCGACTTTTTGAATCCGGGCATGCTGGGCAGCGTCTCGGCCTTCCGCAAAGGGATCGGAGCGAAGGATCTCGACGAGCAGGGCCGCCGGGCTCTGGCCGCGGCGGTACGGCCTTTTGTGCTGCGCCGCACCAAGCAACAGGTGGCTGCCGACCTGCCGGCCAAGACCGAGCAGACCCAGTTCTGCGAGCTGCCCGCCGCGCAGCGCCGCCAGTACGATCAGCTGCGCAAACACTACCGCCGCAGCCTGCTTCAGCGGGTGGATAGCCAGGGCATGGCCCGCTCCAAGATCCAGGTGCTGGAGGCGCTGCTGAGGCTGCGACAGGCGGCCTGCCATCCCGGGTTGATCGACGCCAAGCGCAGCCGGGAAGCTAGCGCCAAGCTGGACCTGCTGGTGCCCCAGTTGATCGAGGTCTGCGCCGAGGGCCACAAGGCGCTGGTCTTCTCGCAGTTCACCACGATGCTGGGCATACTCAAGGACCGCCTGGAGCCGGAGGGTTTGACCTACGAGTACCTGGACGGGCACACCCGGGACCGCCAGGCCCCGGTGCGGCGGTTTCAGGCCGACCCGGACTGCCGGCTGTTTTTGATCAGCCTGAAGGCCGGCGGACTGGGCCTTAACCTGACCGCCGCCGAGTACGTGTTCTTGCTGGACCCGTGGTGGAACCCGGCGGTGGAGGCGCAGGCTATCGACCGGGCGCACCGCATCGGCCAGGACAAGCCGGTGTTCGCCTACCGGATAATCGCCCGGGACACGGTGGAGGAGAAGGTGCTGGCCCTGCAGGAGTCCAAGCGGGAACTGGCCGACGCCATCATCGGCGGCGACAACAGCCTGATCCGCCGGATCCGCCGGGAGGATCTGGAGCTGCTGCTCTCGTAGACGCGGCCTCGCCGGGCGTCACCGTGGTCGAGGCGTTGGGCGAAAAAGCCGATGCCCTGGTGGTGTCTCCGTATGTGATCGCCGAGCTCGACTACCTGGCGGCCACGCTTCTGGGAGTGGCGGATGAGCTTGCGATACTGGACGAGCTGACCTCGGGGGCATATGTCCTGCCCGGGCTGGATGCAGCGGAGCTGCGCCGGGCATGCCGGGTGATCGAGCGCTTTGCCGATCAGCAGGTCGGGCTGGCGGACGCCTCCCTGGTGGTGCTGGCTGATCGATACCGCACCAAGTCGATACTGACCCTGGATCGGCGGCATTTGGAGATACTGACGCCTTTGTCGGG
>JBBDRQ010000011.1:0-58324 GCA_040905365.1 Actinomycetota bacterium | reverse complement strand
ATCCGAGCGCCGGGCGCGCACGGCATTGGCCTGCCTTTTCGCATCGTTGGTTGAACGTGAAGGTACATCCGGGAACCTCCCCTTGACTCAGCTACCTGATTCGAGGTCTGCTCGGACGCTTGCCGACCAGGAGGATCCGTCGTGAGAGTAGCCACCTACACCCGCATATCAACCGACGAAGAGCGCCAACCCTACTCGCTGGAAGCTCAGGCCCACCGATTGAGCGCCTACGTCGAAAGCCAGGGGGACTGGACGCTGGCGCAAAGTTTCACCGACCAGATCTCCGGCGCCACCCTGGAACGCCCCGGCCTGAAACGGGCGCTGATCGAAGCCAGGGCCGGCCAGTTCGAGCTGCTGCTCGTTTACCGGGTGGACCGCCTGGCCCGGTCCGTCCGAGGATTGGCGCAGATACTCGAAGAGCTCGACCAGTCAGGAGTCGCATTTCGCTCGGCCACCGAACCGTTCGACACCTCCTCTGCCGCCGGGCGGATGATGGTGCAGATGCTCGGGGTGTTTGCCGAGTTCGAACGGGCCACCATCATCGATCGGGTCATTGCCGGCATGGAACGCAAGGCCGCCCGGGGAGAGTGGTGCGTCGGTGCACCGCCGTATGGCTATGGCCTGAAGGACGGCCGGCTGGTAGTGAACGAAGTCGAGGCGCCCCTGGTCCCACAGATCTTTGAACTGTACGCCCATCAGCATCTGGGCACCCGGGCGATTGCCAACCGGCTGAACGAGGCCGGCCACCGCTCACGCTCTGGCCGGCCGTGGAGCCACGTGTCGGTCGCCACCATCCTCAAGAGCCGGACCTATCTGGGCGAGGTGTACCTCCGGGGCAAATGGCACCGAGCGGAACATCGGCCGCTGATCAGTCCCGAGCTCTTCCAAGAGTCCGAAGCAATTCTTACTTAGCGCTGCAGGGACATCTCCAAGCGTGCCTCGGCCAGCTCCGACTACCTGCTGACCGGCCTGATCGTCTGCTATAGATGCGGCCAGCACTTCACGGGCAACGCGGCCCACGGCCGATCGAATCGCTACCGCTATGACACCCGCCGCAGCCGGCACCGCTACGGATCCTCCTCGACCTGCAACGCGGATCGCCTGCCCGCGGACCAGCTCGATGCCGCCATCCTGGAGGGTCTACTCGACGCTTACGAGCAAACCGACCTGTTCGACCGGGCTTTGCAGGATACCGCGAACAGCTTCTCGGATGTCCGTGGCAAGCACGAAACGGAGCTAGACACTGTCGCTGCCGAACTCAAGGAGACCAAGCGGCGGATCGATCGCTACCTAACCGCATTCGAATCTGGCAGCCTGCCCGAGGCCTCCTGCGCCGAGCGGGTGAAGGAACTGACGTCCCGGGCTGCCACGCTCACCAGCCGCCAGGCCGAGCTTACGGATCTGTTGGAGGAACCCCAGCCGGGTGCACCAACCGACGACCAGCTTGCCGCACTTCGACTTCGTGTTCGCGAAGCCGTGACCACCGGTGAGACCATGCTTCAGAAGGTACTGGTGCAGGCACTCGTGCACGAGGTGCGGGTGCAAAGTCGGGAAGTAATCGTGCCCTACTTCAAGATGCCGCCGGAGCACCTGAAGAAGAAGCCGGTTCGCGCACCGGCCGGATTGGTGGAGGCGGGGGGACTCGAACCCCCGTGAGCTCAGCTTCCCTCTGGGGCATCTACGGGCGTAGTCTGCTTCTTATCTCGGCCCGGAATAACCGCAGACAGGTCTTCCGGTGCCCAGCCGAACTTTCAATCTCGCTTCAGCACCTCATTCGGCGGGGGGTGCACGAAGCCAGCCTGCTGGAAGACGCCCCAGCCCGGGCCGCAGGCACTCCCGGGTGGAACGCCCGTCTTTATCTAGACGGGAACTCGCTTATGCAGCGACGTTTCAGTTTATTTTCCCCAGTGTTTAACGAGGACCGAGGACCTCGGCCCGCTTCCTCCAGACGAAACGACCGGCTTCGAAACCAAATCGCCCCCTGGCTAAAAAGCGTTGAAACTTAGTTTTCAAGGTACTGCATCAAGTGTAACGCTGGACGGTGCCTGCACATTCCACAGTTGCGCCTATCTGCGGCGGCCCATCGAGCGCTCCACCTGCATCTTGGCATCCTTGGCCTTTAGGGCTTCCCGCTTATCGAAGGTCTTCTTGCCCTTGGCCAGTCCCAGCTCAACCTTGGCCATCCCGCGGGTGAAGTACAGACGCAGCGGCACCAGAGTCAGACCCTGCTGCTTGATCTTGGCCTCAAGTTTGTCGATCTCCTTGCGGTGCAGCAGCAGTTTGCGCTTGCGCAGGGGCTCGTGCTGCGTGTAGCCCGCCTGCGCGTACGGTGCGACGTGCATGGAAACCAGCCAGGCCTCACCGTCCTTTATGTAGGCAAACGACTCCTGCAAAGACGCCTTACCGGCCCGCAGCGACTTTACCTCGCTGCCGGTCAGCACGATCCCGGCCTCAAACGTGTCCAGGATCGTGAAGTTGTAGCGAGCCTTGGGGTTGGAGATCGCGCCGGCCGTGCTCTTTTTCTTCTTCTTGGCCATGAGAGAGACTCTAGCTGGCTGCAGCCACCTGGGCGCCGCCGTCGATCATTTCGTTGAGCACCTCGATCGCCCGGGGCAGCTGCTGATCCCGGTCCTCGACACGCACGTCGGGCTCAACTCCCTCCTGGCCGATCACGCGACCAGAGGGCGTGTGGTAGGTGGCCACCGTCAACTTGACCGCGGAGCCGTCCGAGAGTTCAAAGACCTGCTGGACCGACCCCTTGCCGTAGGTCTCGGTCCCGACCACCGGGCCCCGCTCGCGGTCTTGCACGGCGGCCGCGACGATCTCGGATGCGCTGGCCGAGCCCTGGTCCACCAGCACCACCAAAGGCAAATCGGTTCCCGGCTGCGAGGTTGCATTGAAGACCTTTTCTTCCTGGCCCCGCTCCTGATACGAGACAATCAACCCGTCGTCGAAGAACGCGCTGGCCACATCCACGGCCTCCACCAGGGATCCGCCGGGGTTGCCCCGCATATCCAGCACCAGGCCCTTAGCGCCCTGGGCCTCCAGATCATCGATGGCCTCGACCACCTTGCTTCCCACTCCCCCGGTAAACGACAGCAGCTGCAGCACGCCGGCGTCGCCCTCCATGCTCGATTCCAGCGACGGAAGTTCGATCTTCTCCCGCACCAGGGTCAGCTCCTTCAACTCCTCGCCCCCGACCAGCAACCCGAGGGTGACCTCGGTGCCCGATTCGCCCAGAATGTTCTGTGCCACCTCGTCCAAGGACAGCTCGGCGACCTCGGCGCCGTCGACGGACTGGACCTGGTCGCCGGGGACCACCCCGGCGTCGTCGGCCGGACCGCCGGGGACCACCGCCACGATCTTGACCACCTGCTCGTCCCGGTTGAGCCAGATGCCCACCCCCGAGTACCGGCCGGTGAGCAGCTCCTCGCCAAAGACCCGGTAAGCCTCCGGAGTCATGTACGAGGAGTAGGGATCCTCTAGACCTCTCAACATTCCGCGCGCTGCGCCCTCGGTCAAGGCCTGCTCATCGGGTTGATCGACTGCGGAGGTCTCGATCTGCCGCTGGATCTCATGCAGCAAGGAGAAGTCGGAGTTCGATCCCGGGGAGGCCGTACGGCCCAAGACGTAGCCGAACCCGACTAGCGTGCCCAGAAGGCTGAGAACGGCCACGGCGGCCAAAACCCTGGTGCTGTACCTAGTGAACATCGAAAAGTATCTCCTTGAGGATCTGAGGGGCCGCAGGGCGTACGGCCAACCTCTCCAGGTTAACGGGTTCGGCGACGGAGCACGCCGCGTGGCGCCGGCTCACGCCCCCAGATGCTCAAGGTTCGGCGGCGCTGCTGCTAAACCTCCAGGAAGCGGCGCAGCGCCAGGGTGGAGCCGAAGACTCCGATACCGATACCCACGGCCAGCAGGGTCAAAAAGACCCGGACGATGTCGGCGTTGCTGATCGTGACCGGCAAAAACAGCACCACCTCCTGCATCCTGTCCAAGCCGACCACCTTACCGGCGTAGATAAACGCGGACGCGACCAGCGCCCCCAAAGCCGCCTGGACTGCGCCTTCGAAGATGAACGGGACGCGGATAAACCAGTTGGTGGCGCCCACCAGCTTCATGATGCCGATCTCTTTGCGCCGGGCGTAGATACCCAGCCGAATCGTGTTGGCTATGAGCAGAATCGCCGCTCCCAGGGTCAGGGCGATAGCGATGACCAGCACCGTGCGTACCACGTTGGTGAATTGCAGCAGGCGCTTCATCGCCTCACCGCCGAACTGCACCTCGTCCACGCCCGGCTGGCCCTGTACCCGGGCGGCCACAGGTTCGGCAAGGTTGGGATCGGTGAGCTTTACCCTAAAAGATGCCGGCAGCGCCTCCGGATCGACGTTTTCGGTAATGGCCGGGCTGTCCTCGAACATCCGCTGGTACTCGGCGAAAGCGTCCTCTTTGGATTCGTAGAACAGCGTGTCCACCTCGGGCATTCCCTCCAGGTCCGACTGCAGCTGATCCTGCTGCTCCGGGGTTATCTCGTCACGAAGGAAGACACTCATCTCGACCTTGCCCTCCCAGGAGGAGACCATCTTGTTGAGAATCTCGCCGCCGACCATGACGACTCCCAGCAACAGCAGACTGATCGCCACCGTCGAGACGGCTGCGAGCGTCAGCAGCAGGTTGCGGCGCAGGTTCGATACCGTCTCGTCGACGAAGTAGTTCACTCTGAGGGCCACCTAGAGCACTCCTTCATCCGCGCGCTTATCCATCGAACATCTCAATCCTCGTTTAGCGGACCGGGGCCACCTAGAGCCCGCCGATCCCGTACACGCCCCGCACCTGATCCCGGATGACCTTTCCGCTGTCCAACTCTATGACCCGTTTCCGGGACCGGTTCACCAGGGTGTGGTCGTGAGTTGCGCACACCACGGTGGTGCCGCTCTCGTTGAGACGGTCCAACAGGTTCATGATCTCGGCTGAGGTCTGGGGGTCCAGGTTACCCGTAGGCTCGTCGGCCAGCAGGATGGGCGGGCGGTTGACCATGGCGCGCGCCACGCAGACCCGCTGCTGCTCGCCGCCGGAGAGCTCGTCGGGGCGGCTGTTGAGTTTATCGCTGAGGCCGACCAGTTCCAAAATGGCCGGCACGCGCTGGTTGGTGACATTGCGCGGCCGTCCGATCACCTCGAGGGCGAAGGCAACGTTTTCCCAAACGGTCTTTCCGCTCAGCAGCTTGAAGTCCTGGAACACGCAACCGATATTGCGTCGCAGGTAAGGCACCCGCCAGCGGGGAAGCTGGTTGATGTCCTTGCCCGCCACGAAAATAGTGCCTTCGCTCGGCTCCTCCTCTTTGAGCAGCAGCCGAATAAAGGTGGACTTGCCCGAACCGGACGAGCCGACCAAGAAGACGAACTCTTCCTTTTGGATATCGGTATCGATGTCGCGCAGGGCCACTACCGAGCCCTTGTAGACCTTACTTACGTTCTCAAGACGAATCATGGTTGGGTGATGAACGACCCCTTCCCAAGAGATGGCGCCTGATTGCCTTGAAGCCTAAACGGGGGCTCAAGTTTCGTTGATCTTAGCACCCACGATGCGCGAAACGGTGTAACTATTTCGCTATTGTGGCCAGACGCAGCGTGCGGCAAGCCTCCGTTCAGGGTGGAAGAAGCCGGACTGGAACAGCCCGGGCGGGTCAGGAGTGGATGAGGGAGAGAAACTCCTCCCGCGTGGCGGGATCTTTGCGCATCAACCCGTGCAGGGACGAGGTCACGGTTTTGGTCCCGGATTTTTCCACGCCCCTCAAGCTCATGCAGGCGTGCTCGGCCTCCAGGACCACGCCCACCCCGTGAGGCTGCAGATGTTCGCCCAGGAACGAAGCTATTTGGACGGTCAGCCGTTCTTGGATCTGAAGATCTCTGGCGAACCCTTCCACCACCCTGGCCAGCTTGGACAGACCGATGATGCGCTCACCCGGAAGATAGGCAACGTGCGCCACGCCTGAGAAGGGAAGCAGGTGGTGCATGCACAGCGAGTGGAAGGCAATGTCGCGTACCAACACCATCTCGTCGTAACCGGGGTTTTCGAACGTGGTCAGGGAGAACGGCTCGGAGTGGAGCATGCCGGCCATGGCCGAAGCCACCCGCCGCGGCGTGTCCACCAGCCCCGGATCGGAGGGCGGATCGTAACCCAGAGCTTTCAGCAAGTCCCCTACCGCAACCTGAGCGGCAGGCAGGTCCGGCGCCCCCCGTCCGTCCGCCGTTACACCGTTGCCGCCCGCAACCGAATGATCCGGCTCGAACTTAGTGCTCGCCAGCCGGGCCGCCGATATCCCCCGGGCCATTAGACGTCGATCCCCGAAGCGCGGACCCTGGACTCGAAACCGATCTTTGAGTGGGTGCCATCGCAAAACGGTTTGTTCTCCGAAGCTCCGCACCGGCAGAGGGCTATGTTCTTACCCTTCACAACGATCTCGTTGCCGTCCGGATCCACCAGGCTCACAGGGCCCCGGACCAGGTACGGGCCGTTGTCCGAGGGCTGGATGGACGTTTGGATGTCACCGTTGTCACCTTCCGCTGTGGTCATGTGCCCTCCTTGTCGTGATCTTGTCTATATCCTTGATGCGTTTCCCAAAGAACCTTACACAGACCCGCAGCTTATCCGCAACCGGATTTTTAATAGCTGCGCCTTCCTTTAGATAAATATTCACACCTAAGAAACCATATTACGTCCTTTTATGCTGGTGTTAGAATTCATCAATGGTCGATGCACTGGATACCCAAACCAAAGCGCTTGCAGTCCTCAACGATGATCTACGCCGCCGGATCTTTCTCTTCGTCCGCCGCCAAGACCATTCGGTCAGCAGGGAGGAGATCGCCAGGGAGTTGGGGATCTCGCGCAAACTGGCCGCCTTTCACCTGGACAAGCTGTCGGATAACGAACTGCTGGACCACCACTTCGCCCGGCCCGAAGGCCGGTCCGGACCCGGCGCCGGAAGACCCGCCAAGCGGTACCGCCCTTCCGGGCGGGTAATCGAGATATCGGTTCCGCAAAGGCGCTACGAGCTCGCGGGCCGGCTGCTGCTGCAGGGTATCCAGGCGCAAACTCAAGACTCCGCCCGCGACGAAGCCCACAGGGCGGCCATGCTCGAGGGTCGAAGGCTCGGAGCGCAGGCCCGCCGCGACAAAGGTTTGCGGCCGCCCGGCCCCGAGCGCACCCTATCGATTGCCGAGGAGGTTCTGGGTGAGTGCGGATTCGAGCCGCTGCGAACTTCCCCGGACGAGCTGATACTTAGAAACTGTCCCTTCCAGGCCTTGGCTAGGCTGGATCCCGACGTCATCTGCAACATGAATTTACAGCTCATAAAGGGCCTGCTGGAGGGCCTGAGATCCACCTCCGCCCAAGCCTGCCTTCAACAAGATCCCGACCACTGTTGCGTCAGGCTGCGTACACGTACCCGGGGCTAGCGGCACGCTGGGCTGCGCTACCGGCCGTCTAGTGCTTGCCTGGGGAGGATGGGGCCCTATCGGTCTGTAGAGCACGGCGCCGCCGCAGCTCCGCGTCGATAAAGACGTTGATCTCGCCATCCAGGACCGCATCCGGGTTGCCCACCTCCACCTCGGTGCGGCGGTCCTTGACCATCTGGTAAGGGTGCAGCACGTAGGAACGGATCTGGGATCCAAAACCGATCTCCAGCTGCTCACCGCGCAGCTGGTCCAGTTCCTTTTGCTTCTCCCTGCGGGCCATCTCCGCCAGCCGCGCGGCCAGGATCTTCATCGCCACGGCACGGTTTTGCAGCTGCGACCGCTCGTTTTGCACCGTCACCACCGTATTGGTAGGCAGGTGGGTGATGCGGATGGCCGAATCCGTGGTGTTGACCGACTGGCCGCCCGGACCGCCCGCGCGGTAGACGTCGATCCTCAAGTCGCCGGGATCGATCTCCGGCTCCTCGGTCTCGGCGACCTCGGGAATAACGTCCAGGCTGGCAAAGGATGTGTGTCGGCGGCCCGACGAATCGAACGGGGATATGCGCACCAGGCGGTGCACGCCCCGCTCGGTGGAGAGCAACCCGTAGGCGAAGCGGCCCCGCACGGCGAAGGTCGCGCTCTTGATGCCCGTTTCTTCACCCGGCTGGACGTCCAGCAACTCGAAGGTCAGATCGGGCTGCCAGTCGGCCCAGCGCGTGTACATACGCAGCAGCATGGCCGCCCAGTCGCACGACTCGGTCCCCCCCTCCCCTGCGTTGAGACTGGCTATCGCGTCCGACTGGTCGTACTCGCCGGCCAGCAGCGCCCTTATCTCCAGCCGGTCCAGCTCCTCATCCAGGGCGTCGAGCTGCTGTTGGGCTTCGGTGCTCGCGCCGGCATCCTGCTCCTCCGACGCCAGCTGCCACAGCACCGAAGCGTCGGAGAGCTTGGCCGCCAGTGAGTCGTAGGCCTGGACGTCCTCCTCCAGACGAGAAAGCCGGGTCATGATCCGGGTAGCCTTGGCCCGGTCGTCCCAGAACCCCGGCTCGGCGGAGGCTTGCTGAAGCTCTAAGGCCCTCACGCGCGCGGAGTCGACGTCAAAGATACTCCTTAAGATCTTCGAGCTTGGACTCGGCCTGCTTTAAACGGGATTCCAGATCTTCAGACATCGGCACCGTGACACTTCTTGTACTTCTTCCCCGACCCGCACGGGCAGGGGGCATTGCGCGGGACCTTCTCGCTGCGGGCCGGCTCGCCGGCCACCTGGCCCCCGGACTGCTCCCCTGCCTCGCCCTTGGCGCTTGCCATGGCCGAGGCGGCCGGAGCCTTCTGGGCCTGAGCCGAGGATGCCGGCGCCGGCGCCTGAGTCTCTTGCACCACCTGGACATGGAACATGTACCGGACGAACTCCTCCTTCATGGAGCCCATCATCGACGCGAACATATCGAAGGCCTCGCGCCGGTACTCGGTCAGAGGATCGCGCTGCCCGTAGGCTCTTAGCCCGATCCCCTCCCGCAGCTGATCCATCTCGTACAGGTGCTCTTTCCACCGGGCGTTGAGGATCGACAGCAGCACCAGCCGCTCCAAATCCCGGAAGCGCTCTTCGCCGATCTCCTCGATCCGGGCCTCGTACGCCGCCTCCGCCTCCTCGAAGTAGGCGCTCCGCAAATCGTCGTAAGTCGTTTCCTCTTTGTCGAAGGTTCCCGGCAGCTTGGAGGGGTAGACCTGGGTGATCGCAGCCTCCAGGCCTTCCCAATCCCACTCTTCGGGATGGATCTCCCTGTTGACGTAGGTGTCGACGGTCGCCTGCACCACGTCCTCGAGCATCGAGATCGCCCGCTCGGCCAGGTCCTCGCCCCGCAACAGGCGCTGCCGGGCCCGGTACACCTCATCACGTTGCTTGGACAGCACGTCGTCGTACTTGAGCAGATTCTTGCGGATTTCGAAGTTCTGCGATTCCACCTGCGACTGCGCCCGCTCGATCGCCTTGGAGACCATCTTGGCTTCGATGGGCATGTCGTCGGGAACGCTCATCTTCTCCATCACGGAGTTGATCATGTTGGTGGCGAAAAACCGCATTAGATCGTCCTCGAGCGACAGGTAGAAGCGGCTCTCCCCGGGGTCGCCCTGCCGGCCGGAACGGCCTCTCAGCTGATTGTCGATACGGCGGGACTCGTGCCGCTCGGTTCCCAGCACGTACAAACCGCCCAACTCCACCACTTTGTCGTGCTCGGCGGCGCATTCGTCCGTCTTTTGCTCGAAGACCGGTTGGTACTCGGCCTCGTACTCTTTGCGCCGGGCCTCGGGCATCGTCTGCAGCAGGTATGCGTCGTTGTCCCAGCCTCGAGCCGACATCTCCTGGCGGGCCAGGTACTCCGGATTACCGCCGAGCAGGATGTCCACGCCTCGGCCGGCCATGTTGGTGGCGACGACCACCGCACCGATGCGCCCGGCCTGAGCCACGACGTACGCCTCGGATTCGTGGTTCTTGGCATTGAGCACCTTGTGCGGTACCCCTCGCCGATCCAGGTAGCCGGCAAGCTTCTCGCTCTTGGCAACGTCCACGGTACCCACCAGGCACGGCTGGCCCTGGGTGTTGCGCTCGACCAGGTCCTCGGTCAGCGCCGTCCACTTGGCGCCCTCGGTCTTGTAGACCAGGTCCGGCTGGTCCGCCCGCTGCATCGGCCGGTTGGGGGGCACCTCGAACACTTCCAGCCCGTAAACGTTGGCAAACTCGGCCGCCTGGGTCTTGGCGGTGCCGGTCATGCCCGAGAGCTTCTCGTACATCTGGAAGTACTTTTGAATTGTGACGGTGGCCTCGGTCACATTCTCCTGCTGCACGTCCAAGCGCTCTTTGGCCTCCACCGCCTGATGCAGGCCGTCCGACCACCGCCGGCTCGGCATCGTGCGGCCGGTGAACTGATCGACGATGACCACCTTGCGGTCCTGAATGATGTAGTCCCGGTCGTCCTTGTACAGCTCCTTGGCCCGAAGCGCGGCGTCCAGGTAGTGCACCAGGTGGGTTTGGACCTGGTCGTAGAGGTTCTCCACTCCGAGAATCTCCTCGACCCGCGCGATGCCCTCCTCGTTGATGGCCACCGTACGCTTGGCCTCGTCCACTTCGTAGTGATCGCCTTCCCTCAAGCGCTTTACCACCTGAGCAAACGTCTTGTACCACTTGGCCGACTGGTCGGCCTGGCCGGAGATGATCAGCGGGGTGCGCGCCTCGTCGATCAGGATCGAGTCGACCTCGTCGACGATCGCGTAGTGGTGTTCCCTCTGAACGCACTGCTCCAAGGTGAGCGCCAGGTTGTCTCTTAGATAATCGAACCCGAACTCGCTGGAGGTGCCGTAGGTGATGTCGGCCAGGTAGGCGTCCCGCTTTTCGGCAAAGGCCGCCTGCGACTGAATCAGGCCCACCGACAAACCTAGGAATCGGTAGATCTGGCCCATCCACTCGGCGTCCCGCTTGGCCAGGTACGGGTTCGCGGTAACGATGTGAACACCCCTGCCGGTCAGGCCGTTTAGATAGATGGGCATGGTCGACGCCAAGGTCTTGCCTTCACCGGTTTTCATCTCGGCGATGGCACCCATGTGCAGAGCGATAGCCCCCTCCACCTGCACGTCGAAGTGCCGCTGGCCGATAGTCCGCTGCGCCGCCTCGCGTACCACGGCAAAGGCCTCCGGAAGTAGATCGTCCAGCGACTCGCCCTGCTCGTGCCGGGAGCGAAACTCGGCAGTCTTGGCCTGCAGCTCGGCATCGGACAGCGCCTGAATCTCGGGCTCAAAATCGTTGACCTGGGCGGCTGTGCCGCCGACCTTTTTGAACTTGCGGCCTTCGCCGGCCCGCAGCACCTTGTCCAGAACCTTCATAGACCCATTATCACCCCGCGGACGGACGTCTTACCCTGTGCAGGGAATTCTCCGCTCAGTCCGACGCCTCACTCTCGTCGTCTTGGACGCCGATGACGGCTTTCTCGGCCAGCGCCGCTTTGGCTTCCTTTGCCTGCTTCGGATGGTGAGGCTTACCCGAATGCTTGTCCTTGTAATCGGTGAGCTGGCGGATAAGCCGGTCGAGGGCCAGGTCGATGCACTCACGGTGATCGGAGCGCCGGACCGTGGTGCGAAACAGCGGACCCGGGGTGGAAACCAGAACCTCGACCACGTGGTCGCCGTCTTTGTGCTTGCCCTCCTCGTAAATCTCAACGTCGATGATGGTGATCGTCGACAGGAACTTGGTCAGCCGCGAAAACTTGTCGATCGCGTAGCGCTCCAGCGAGTCGGGAACTTGGTTGTGTTTGCCGTGAACCTTGATTTCCATAGAAAAGGGGCCTCCACTGACCGTGAGTTCGTAATGCTTTCGGGAGAGTGTAATTGCTGGCCGATATTGGCTCTACCACCCGGCTGACCTGGTCTTTGACCCCACATCCGCCTGCTGAGGCCTCGCACGGCGGCTCATCCGGCTGGGGGTTAGCGACCCCGAGCCTGACGAATGGAGCCTTTAAAGCCCGTGCTTCGCACCTTCTCCCGGCCGCCGGGAGCTTCCCGGCGCCAAGGCAGGACTAACCTCTAAACCGCACCATGCTCAGCAACCAATGGTTACCTTATGTGGATCCTTTTGCCTGCGACTAGCTTGGACTGAGGGCCTCTGATTCGGGGCCCCGCAACCACAGACCCAGGCGGCAGAGCCTTGCCAATTATAACGTCGGGGCTTGCCGCGGAGTGCCGAGCGGCCTCGCGCCGCGCCTAACGGGCATAAGCGCGGGCCGCACACAGCACCGTAACCGACCCGGCCCCTGCGGCTTTCAATGCCCGGCCGGCCTCGCTGGCCGTCGAGCCGGTGGTGAACACGTCGTCCACCACCACCACGTCCAAGCCGGAGCAGTCCAGCGCCTCAAACGCCCCACGCAGCTCCGTGCGCCGCCGATCTGGAGACAGCTTCATCTGCGGCTGCGTCCGCCGTACCCGGCGCAACCGCGGCGATGCCGGTAAATCCACCTCGGCCGCGACGAGCATGGCCAGCCGGCGGCCGTGGTCCAAGCCCGAGCGGCGCACCCGGTCCGGGCCCGGCGCCACCCAAGTGATCAGGTCCGAGGTGGTACGAAGGTCCGGTACCAACGGCGCCACCAACCGAGCGAGGGCAACCGTCGCCGGTCTGCTGCCCACGTACTTGAACCGATGGATCAAGGTCCGTAACGTAGATGAGTAAGGTGCGGCTTGCCGGGCGCAGTCGAAGCCCACGGCTCGCCCATGACAGTCGGGGCATCGAAACACGCCGTACTCGCTGGGGCGCCCGCATCGTGCGCAGACATCCGGCCCCAGCTTAGGCAGCGAGCGCAAGCAGCTGTCGCACAGGCCGCCGCGCACCAAACGTGCGCACCCGGCACAGGGATCGGGAAACAGCAGGTCGGCCACGGCTGACATTTGCTCTAGAGGCTAACGACGCCCACCGACAGCTGGGCGGTTCTACCGCAGAATCAGCCTCCGGGTATGGTTAGGGAACAGGTAGTGGGATCCACAGGAGGTTTTTTAGTTGAATGACTCGCCCGACTTCAAGGTAGCCGACCTTTCGCTCAGCGACTTCGGCCGCAAGGAGATCAAACTCGCTGAGCACGAAATGCCCGGTTTGATGGCGGTGAGAGAGGAATACGCGTCCAGCCGGCCCCTTGCGGGAGCCCGCATTACGGGATCACTGCACATGACGGTGCAAACCGCAGTGCTCATCGAGACCCTGGTGACCCTTGGCGCTCAGGTCCGCTGGGCGTCGTGCAACATCTTCTCCACGCAGGATCAGGCCGCGGCCGCGGTGGCGGTAGGTCCGGACGGGACCCCCGACGACCCCAAGGGCGTTCCGGTCTTCGCCTGGAAGGGCGAGACCATGGAGGAGTACTGGTGGTGCACCGAACAGGCGTTGACCTGGCCCGCCGACGGCGGTCCCAACATGATCCTCGACGACGGCGGCGACGCCACTTTGATGGTCCACAAGGGTGTCGAGTTTGAAAAGGACGGCGCCGTACCCGAACCCTTGGAGAGCGACCCCGAGGAGTGGCAGGTCTTCTTGAAGACACTGGGCGCCCGCTACGAAAAAGAGCCGGGCAAGTGGAAAGCCATGGCGGATCAAATCATCGGCGTTACCGAAGAAACCACCACCGGAGTGCACCGCCTCTACGAGATGGGCCGCGCAGGAACCCTTTTGTTCCCGGCGATCAACGTCAACGACTCGGTCACCAAGAGCAAGTTCGACAACAAGTACGGCTGCCGCCACTCGCTAATCGACGGGATTAACCGGGCCACCGACGTGCTAATGGGCGGCAAGACCGCCGTGGTTTGCGGATTTGGCGATGTCGGCAAGGGCTGCGCCGAGAGTCTGCGAGGCCAGGGTGCCCGGGTGGCAATCACCGAGGTCGACCCCATATGCGCCCTGCAGGCGGCCATGGAAGGCTACCGAGTGGCCACCGTTGAGGAAATGCTCGACACCGCCGACATATTCATCACCGCCACCGGCAACAAGGACATCATCACTGCCGAGCACATGGCGGGCATGAAGCACAACGCCATCGTAGGCAACATCGGGCACTTCGACAACGAGATCGGAATGGACGGCCTGGCCAAGATCCCGGGAATCGTGCGCGACACGATCAAGCCCCAGGTGGACCTGTGGACCTTCCCCGACGGCCACGCGGTAATCGTCCTGTCGGAAGGCCGGCTGCTGAACCTGGGCAACGCCACAGGCCATCCCAGCTTCGTGATGTCCAACAGCTTCACCAACCAGGTAATCGCGCAGATCGAGCTGTTCACCAAGATCGAGGAGTACCCGCTCGGCGTGCACACGATCGCCAAGCACTTAGACGAGAAGGTGGCTCGACTGCATCTCGAGGCGCTTGGAGTCAGCCTGACCGAGCTCTCAAAAGACCAGGCGGACTACATCGGCGTGCCGGTAGAGGGCCCCTACAAACCGGACTACTACCGCTACTAGTCCCGCACTTCCGGGCCAAGACGCAAGGGCCCCGGAAGGCACCCGGGCACTTGGCGGCCAGAGACGCAAGGGCTCCGGTAAAAGGGAGCGACTATCAAGAGTTTCGGAGCGACCGTACCGGGCCCTTGCGTCGTACCAGGGGACTGGCTGTGCCAGCAAAACCGCTTCGAGGAGAGGCACCTTGCGGTCAGCGAGAAACCAAGGGGCCAGCAGTAGCTGCCGTCAGATCGACAGCCGGCGCTTTACCTCGTCGATCAGGTCCACACCGCAAGGGTCTATCCCCTGCGCCAGGGCCGTGTAGGTGGCGACGAAATCGCCCAGATAGATCAGGTCCATCACCCGGGCAAGCTCGCTGTTGCCTTCCGCCCATACCTCCTCGACGACTCCCAGGCGATCGGCGATAAGGGGCAGTGTGATCGAGATCCTGTCCTGGATCCTCGGGTGTTCTCCGCAATGGCGGAGAACTACCACGGCGGGCTTCATCGGCGGGGCGATGCCCGACGGGCTCCAGCCCATGATCTCGTTGTGGTTGAGCTCTGAGAAGAAGTTGCTGTAGGCGTTGGTCTTGGCGCATTCGTTGAACTGACATTTCCAGCGGTAGGCGGCGACCTGAGCAAGTCCCTCCGAGCCGTAGACGACCGGCAGCAGGCCCACCATGTAGGCGGCGAGCTGTTTGGCACGGTTCTGATCGGTCGGCCGGGTCGAACCGTACTCGATGGCCCGTCGCTTAATGAGGGCCGCGGTCTCCTGCACGTCCGAATCGTAGTCGCCCAGGCCCAGACTTTCGCAAACGCCAAGCATCGCCGTGAGCATCAGGCCCAGTGCCGCCCGAGGCTGCAGACCGTCGCGCAGCAAGGCGATTGGCAAGCCGTGACGCCGGCCCAGTTCGGCTAGCGGGCCGCCGGTGGTCACTACGACGATTCGAGCGCCGGCCTGCCTTGCCTGCTCGTACGCTTCCAGCGTCTCCTCCGTACGCCCGGAGTAGGAAACGGCGAACACCAAAGTGTCCGGTCCGACCCAGCCGGGCACGCCGTAACCGCGGCACACCTCGACCATCAAGGGAGAGGACGAACCCAGAACCACCTTCAGCACGTCACCGCAAATGCCCGATCCCCCGACACCGAATACGGCGATTGATCTAAGGCCCGCGCCGTCGCGGGTTGCGGCCAAGTCCCTTCCGAGCTCCCAGCCCTCGGCAAGCTGGTCTACGAGGTGCTCGACGGAGTGGATGAAGCCCTGCGGGTCGTTGCTCGCCAGCAGGGATCCGTCGTCAAGCTCGATCAAGGTTTGACGGCCTCCTCTACCAGCATGTGCGGAATATCGTCGACCACCGGGTACTCGTACCGGCACTCGCCGGTGCAGACAATCGTCTGCTGCTCGCTGCGGTACTCGATGGGACCCCGGCAGTTGGGGCATACGAGCAGCGCGATCAATTCTTCGTCAACCATTTGATTCCTCGCTCCAAGTCGCTACCCAAGTGGCTCTGACGACATCGAGGAGCTGCTCGGTCTTGTGCGCTCCCAGCTCGTCATCAACCGCCTCTACATTGAGCCTCAGGACCGGCTCGGTGTTCGATCCGCGGGCATTGAACCACCAGTCGGGGTAGTTAACCGTCAATCCGTCAGACCAATCCAGCTCGCCGTCGCGGTACAACTCGGCCAAGCGCTCCAGCGCGGCGCGCTGGTCGGCCACCTCCGAGTTGACCTCGCCGGAGTTCCAGTACCTGCGCAAGGGCTTGAGCAGCGAGCTCATTGTCCCGGCCTGCCTGCTGAGCGCCCTTAGCACGTACAAGGCGCACAAAATCCCGGAGTCGGCGCGGTAGTTGTCCCGGAAGTAGTAGTGGCCGGAGTGCTCGCCGCCGAACGCCGCGCCGGTCTCGGCCATTACCCGCTTGATGAACGAATGCCCCACCCGGCTGCGGATGGGATCGCCGCCCATCTCACAAATCGTCTCGCGCACTACCCGGGAACAGATCAGGCTGTAAACGATCTTTGCCCCCGGCTCGGCCGTCAGCACCTCTCCGGCCACCAAGGCGGTGATCAGACTGCCCGAAGCCGGATTGCCCATCTCGTCAACCAGAAAGACCCGGTCGGCGTCCCCGTCGAACGCCAGACCCAGGTCGGCTTCGTTGTCGCCCACCGCCTGGATGAGATCCTGCAGGTTAGAGATCTGAATGGGGTCGGCCGGGTGGTTGGGAAACGTGCCGTCCAACTCGAAATACAAAGGTATGAGCTCCACCGGAAGCCGCGAGAAGACCGGAGGAACGACCTTGCCGCCCATGCCGTTGCCCGCGTCGACGACCACCTTCAACGGCCGCATGCCGCTGGTGTCCACTACCCGGAAGGCGTGCTCAACGAACTCGTCAAGAATGTCCATCGTCGAGATCCGTCCGGTGGTCGCAGCCGGGTCCAGGCCCTGTTCGGCCATGGTTCTGATCTCCCGTAGACCGGTCTCCTCGCCCACCGGCGCCGCGCCGGCCAGGCACATCTTGACCCCGTTGTACTTTCCGGGGTTGTGCGACGCGGTCAGCATGGCGCCCGGCACATCCAAATGGCCGGACGCGAAGTACAGGGCATCGGTCGAAACCAGTCCTACATCGATCACGTCGACACCCTGGGAAGCGGCGCCTTCGGCAAAAGCCCGGCTCAAAGGCTCAGACGACAACCGCATATCCCGGCCGACTGCTATCCTGGGAACGGAGGCCATCTTGGCAAAGGCGGCACCAATGCGCCCTATTTTCTCCTCGTCGAGTTGGTCCGGGTAGACGCCTCTGACGTCGTAGGCTTTGAAGACAGCGCTAAGATCCATGCCAGCATCCTAAACCGTCACGGCAGGATCCAAGTCGCAGCCTCGGCAACTAGCAACGCTATTGGGCCGAAAGATGTTGTCTTATGGATTAGTGTTATCCTTCCACGCCCTGCGGGAATAGACGCCCTAAGGTCGGCGTTGGAAGTAAGCCACCCCGTGTGATCGAGGCGCGATCGCACCGAAAGGATTCTCGAAACGGAACCATGACTCATTTGAAGAACGAAGATCATCCTTCCAACAAGACCAAGACCACCCGGGCCCTTGCTTCTAAGCTGGCGTCTTTGGAAGCCGAAGCGAGGTGGCAAGATCACGCCGCGTGCAAGGGCATGGATCCCACCCTGTTCTTCGGCCCCGAGCACACCGAGGTAGTCAAGGAAAAGCGTGACCGGGAAGAAGCCGCTAAGCAGATCTGCCGCACCTGTCCGGTCAACCAGGAGTGCTTGGAGCACGCGCTGGAGTCCAAGGAGGCCTACGGCATTTGGGGGGGGCTCACCGAGTTGGAGCGCAAGGCTCTATTGAGACGCCGGGCATCGGGAAACGTGATGCTGGCTTCATCGCAGACTCGCAACCCCAGAAGCTAAACCGTCCAAGCGCTTAGGTCACTGCCGTAAAGTCGCGCGCGCCGAGCTTCCCACCCGAAACGCGCTACCGCACCGACTCCGCTAGGCGGTGGCCCGAGCCGGCCTGGGGATGTCAAGGCTTACCGTTTTGGTCCTAAGGTCTTCGGTCTCCCAACCGAGCGGGGGAGAAAATCGACGAAGGTGATTGCTGCAGAGGTGAAACTGGTCGGGCTCGATTTCGGAACGAAGATCCTCCAGCGCCACTCGGCGGGCCATGTAGTTGCAAATCAACGTGGCTACCGCGGGAGCCTTGCAAGCGTTTCTGCTGCATGCCTGATAGTCGTCTTCCAACTCATGTGCTTCCATGCGTGGGACTATAATTACAGGGTTGTCATTTTGCAAGGATCTCAGTTAGGTCCTGAGGCTACTCCTCGAAAACGTGGCCGCATCGACAGGTTTTTGCGTAGCCGAAAGCTTCAAAACCGCACCTGGGGCACCCCTGAGACTTCACGTTGCTCCGATAGCCGGGCAGGTATGCGGAGGTAGGAAATCGCTTACTCGGCTGCTTCGGACGGAACTTCTCGGGTATTGACGAGTCCTCAACCTTGTCGGTCGTTTCCGTGATGACATCCACCTCCTCTTAGCGACGCCCTTTAGCGACTCCCTTTAGCGACGCCCTGGAAAGCCGCAGCCACAACGCCTTGGCGCCGGGACGCCGGGTGGACTGCGTTCCCCGCTCGGACAGCAAGAGCCTGAAACGAGGTTACTCTGTTTTCGCAGCCCGGGCGATTGGTTCCACCTCGAGGCAGCATAATGGAACGGTGAGACGCACAGTCAAGATCGGGGTGGCGGCCATCCTGCTGCTTGCCCTGGTGGCCTGCAGCCCGCCGGAGCGGCTGAGGGAGATGGTCGGCAGGCAGCCCTCCACCCCCACGCCACAAAGCGGCGCCGACCTGGACTATCCGGCGCCCGGGATCCCGCCCCAGCCCGCAAGTCTCTCGCTCGGAGCCCTGGTACACACCAATGAGGCCAGCTGGGATGGGGTCTTGAGCAAGTCGGTCTCCGCAGGCGGTGCTCTGGTGCTGGCCGTTCTGCCCGATACCCCGGCGGCGCAAGCCGGGCTCGAGCGCGGCGACGTTATCACCGAGATCGACGGCACCGGCGTAACCAACCATGAGCAGCTGGTTACCGCCCTGCGGCTGAGCGCCGACGAGGAGCATTCGCTGGCCGTCGGCAAAGCCGATGGAACCGACGAGACGATCGAGGTGCAGCTTGCGCAAGCGCCCCAGCTGTCGTTGCTGTCCCACCTGGAACAGAGGGTGGCGCAATCCCCCGACCCCGCCTACCGGTTCCTACTGGCCGACCGGGTCCTGGATCACGGACGGGCTATCGAGCTGTACCGGGGGCTGGTCGGCGAATTCCCCGACTTTGCCGTTGCCAAGTCTCTGCTGGCCAAGCGATTGATCAGCCAAATGGAAAGCGTAGCGGGCGGGGGTGCGATCACCACACTCGGAGCTACGCCGGAGATAGAGGAAGCCAGGGCGCTCATCAACGAAGCCGTAGAGTCCGACCCATCCGCGGCGAGCATTTACCGGACGCGGGCACAGATTTATCTGTCGCTCAACGAGAACGCTCAAGCCGAGGACGACGCCCAAACGGCCTTGGATATGGACTCCGGGGCAGCTCAAGCCCATTTCCTCGCCGGAACCGCCCGCCTCGTCCAAGGACGGCCGGAGGACGCTCTGGCTGCTCTGCACCGGGCGGTCGAGCTGGATCCCTTCATGGTTCAGTACTACTTCAACCTGGCACTGTGCTACCGGGAGCTCGGCATGCAGGACGAGGCGGCCCTCACTGTCGAGTCCGCAAAGTCCTTAACCGACGACGCCGGCACCCGGCAGAGCCTGGACGAAATCCTACAGTCGGCTTGAGCCGAACCGGCTAAACGCCCTACGTCTCGAGCCCGGCCATAATCTCCTCGGCAGACCTGGGTCCGGAGGCTTCCTCCTTCGGCTCCTCCACCGGCTGGTCGGAACCGGTTTCCTCCACCGGTTGGTCGGAACCGGCCGGCTGGTCGGACTCTTCCTGCTCTTCCGCAGCCGGGGCCGGCGGCGGCGACTCCTCCGGCGCCGGTGGTGTCTGCTCAGCCTCCCCGTCGGTGGGGGCCTCGGCAGCGGCTCCGTCACTCTCGACGAGGTCCTCGACGCTGGGTTCGGTGTTGCGGTCCGGGGCCAGATGGTCGGGGCCGGAGCGCATGACGATTACGGTGGTTCCGACCCCCACGCGCTCGAACAACTCCTCGGAATCGGAGATGCTCATGCGAATACAGCCGTGGGAGGCGTTGTAGCCCAAGGACCAGTCCGACGAGGTCCCGTGGATCCGAATGTTCGGCACGTTCAGGTTCATCGCGCGTGTGCCCAGCGGGTTGTCGGGGCCCGGGCCTATGCGGGCGGGTAGATTCTCTCCCCATCTGCCCGGCGATTTAGCCGGATTCACCCATGTGGGCCGGTACCTCATTTGGACAATTTCAAACCGGCCGATCGGCGTAGGGTACGAGGGCAGTCCGGTGGCCACGTCATACGTCTTGACCAACCGGCCGTCCTGAAAATGCTGCAGCTTATTCTCGCCGACCCTGATCACGACAACGCTCTGGAAGTCGGCCACGTGCCGAGCCGGCTCAACCACGTCGCCGGGCAGGTCGACCTCGGCAACGTCGGGGTCCTCGACCGCGGACAACAGCGTCTCGAGCGCTTTGGCCCGGTCCAGCTCAAAGCCATCGGAACCGGGGGAAACTCGCACCGAGTTGCCCGACACGTGCACCGAAGCGTCTTCGGCCGGCACGCGGACCTCTTCGGCAATCTCTTCGATGAGATCTTCGGCACCGGCACCTTCGGTGGTGGTCTTCACCTCGAACCTGCCGCCGGACGTACCGTTCACCCGCTGCTTGAGACGGTCGAACAACGACATGTCCCCAAACCCGGAGACGGCCTCCGAGAACACCTCGTCAACGTTGGTTGAGGCCCCCAGGTCGCGGCGGGTCACCGACTTGACCTGCTTGCCGTCGACCAGAACCCGGATGGACTCGTCAAGGGGCGCCTCGAATTCCTCATGCAAGCGCTCACGGGCGGTCGTAAGATCCAGCCCGGCCAAGTCCACGCCCCCTACCTCCAGCCCGCTGGGAATACGCTCGGCCGGGTCCCTGGCCGCACCTACCGCAGCTGCAGCCCCCACTGCGCCCACCAACACAAGCACGCCGATCCCCGACGACACAAGGATCCACTTGCGCCTACCGCCTGATTTGCTGTGTTTACCCTTGACAACCAAACCTCGGGTCCTCCCTATGCGAGCTTGCCTTCAAGAACTTCCCTTTGGGAACACGCTCAACCGGCGGCCGCGGTCTCGACACATATTCGGACAGTGCGGGTGGGCGGTTGGTTCCTACGGCTTTAAAGTTCTCGAACACTTGCGGACGACCAGTATGCGGCCTGTTCGACGATTTTCCCACCCTCTGTATGCTGTTGCTCGCAACAAACGCGTAGTCTCGGGGGAATATGGGTAAAAAGCAGCATCTAGACAAGCTGTACAGTTTGGCAGACCGGGCCTTTGAGTGCCTTCCCGAGGAGCTGTCATCGCGGATCGACAACCTCGAGATCATCGTGGACGACGAGTCGCAGGAGCTGGACCTGCTCGGCCTTTATGAGGGGGTGCCCCTCACCGACCGGGGCATGGACTACTTCGGCATGCTTCCGGACCGCATCACCCTGTTTGCCAGAGCGATCGAAACGACGGCCCGAGAGGACGGCTTGACGATCTACGAGGTAGTCAGAACCACGTTGTTACACGAGATTGCCCACCACTTCGGTATCGACGACGACCGCTTGGACGAACTGGGCTGGGCATAGCGAACTACCTCACCCGAAAGCCCGGCGTCGTGGAGAAGTCGCCGTAGGAACCTTCAAGACCCGTAGTACTATCCACCGCAACCTCTGCACCGGCAGCCTCGACCTCAGCGGTAGCCGGACCGCCGCCGAGGTAGCCGGTCAAATCCAGCGACACCTTCCGGCCGGCCGCGACCTCGACGCCGACCAGCTCCTGCGGTGCGACCTCTCCTTCTGCGGTTACCAGGCGGATATCGACTTCGGCAGCACTCTGTCCGGGGTTGACGATAGCAAGCGTCGCCGTTCCGCCTTCAGGGGTACCCACCGGCAGGACCCACTGGTTGGCCAGCTCGGATAGACCGAAAGCCGACTCGAACCCGCGAATTGACCCCACCACGCCGCGGATCTGCCTTTCTGCCACAACGGGAACCTCGTTGAGAGACACGAGCGAAACACCGTGGGAATCACCCCGCGACAGGTGCTCCGAGGTGTTGATCGTCACTTGGCGGCCGGCGGGTACCACGACTTCCGCCAAATCCGGCGGAGCGACCCTCTCGCCTTCCGTCAAAAACAGCACCGACAGCAACGCCTCCCGTGAGGTCGGGTTGACTATGACCAGGGATTCCTCTCCTTCGGTCGGGACGCGGCCGTTGGGAAAATACCACTGCGTTGCCGGGCTGCCGGTGCCGACGTTGAGCGATATTCCCTTGGTTCCGGGCACGTTCACCGATGAATAGCGGGATACGACCACCCGGCCCCGGGACGCCACCAGCTCCATCCCAAAGCTGGGCACCTCCTCCAGGCTCTCGGACAGGTAGAAGATCCTCTGCGACCGGGCGCGCACCACTTCCTCCGAAATCAGGGGCAGATTGACGTCCTGATCGGAACCCATGATCCGCACGCTGACCAGAGCTTCCTCCCTAAAGGGATTGGATACCAACAGGTAGTGGTCGTCGTCGCGCAGGGTGCTCCCCGTAGCAAACAACCACCGAGCCGACGGTTGGTCCGTACACAGCGCGGAGGCGATTCCCATACCTTGAGACAGAACCGTCAGGCTGGTGTGGGCTCGCCCACCAAAGACGTCGACGACCCCGGTAGAATCCTGCGGGGTGAGCTCGCCCACGTTGACACTGCTCAGGCGTTGAGGCTCCAAAGCGATCTGCTCGGCGTCCGGCTCTACCGCACCGACGGCCGACCGACGAAGTCCCAGCGGAGCATCCCCAAAATTAGCGGTGGTCATAGTGGCGCTGATGTCTCCGCTGGGGACCGGGCAGTACGAACCCGAAGCCAGGTGGTCGGGGGCCTGCAGCTCGGCCTCCCGCACCGGGCGCGACTCCAACAGCACGTCAAGCCCGAGCCCAAGAGCCAAAATTGCGGTCACCGCCGCCGCGAAGATCCACTCACCGTACTTCATCCAATCAGCGCTCCCGGACCGAACGAGCCAGGGCAATCACTGCCGCCAGGCACAACACCTCCAACACCAGCCACGCAAAACGGATCCAATGCTGGACAAAATAGACCTCCAGATTCCCCGACGCGGTGGGAGGCAGCTCAAACCGGTTCGCCCACCGGAAGGCCTCCGATTGTTCCAGCTGCTCGCCGTCGACGGCCGCGCGCCAGCCCCGGTTGTAGTTGTCGCCGAGCAACACCTGCGTATGGGACGTGCGGGGGACATCGATCGTGAACTTGCTCGGCGACCGAGCGGGTATCTGACGTCCTCCGGTCCACCGAGCCAGCATCAACGCCTCGGTGTCGTCGGCCTCCGCCGTGCCCTCGGCCAGGCCGGCAGGGGCAAAACTGGCGCGCGGAAGCCACTGGAGATTTCGGAAGATGGCCACACCCTCCTGCTGCTGCTCCAGCGCCACATCGCGTTGCCGGGCAAGCGCATCCATGGTCCGGCTGTCGTCCGGGTCCACGACTATAAACCGCACGTTGGCCGGACCGAGCAGGTGACCGGCCAGGTGGAGCCTGAGATCCATCATGGCGTCGACAGCCTGCTCCAGCCGGCGCTCCCCTTGCGCTGGCGGGTGCGGGAACGCGTCCAGCAGCGTCAGGCCCTCGGACCCGGTGATGAAAAAGTCCTCACCCTTGGCTGTTCCGAGGCCGGCCCGGACCGGATCGCTCCAGCGATCCCCCAACCACAGAACCCTGAAGTCCCCGACCTGCGCCGCCGTCGTCCGGAAAAAGGTCGACACCGACGAGCTGAGCTCGGCCGTACCGCCGGCGAAACTCGCCGCCGGCCGGTCCCAGCTAAGCAGCGGCGGTACCCACCCGATCGCAAACCCGACCGCCAGAGTCACGCTGGAGACCGGTATCGCAAACTTGTGTCGCCAGCCGAAGGCGTGCCTAGGCAGCTCTTCCTGCAAGCCCGACACCAAGTGCGACGCCAGCAACGCCATGATCACCAACAGGAAGCCCATCCAGATGGCCGGAGAAGCCACGGGTGTCGGGATCAGGCCCTTACCGGCCATGCCTCCCACCAGCGCAAACCCGACCGCACCTACCGACAGCAGCCGGGCCTCGGCCCGGCGGGAGGGCGTCGTCAACAGCAAAGCGCCCCCCACGATCGTGGCGGTGACCAAGCCGCCGAAAACATTGTCCATGTTCAATAGGAACATGTCCTGAAAGCTCACCCCCCGCCACAGAGGGTAGAAATGGCTGCGCAGGCCCGAGAACAAAGGTCCAAAGATGGCTCCGCTCGGCCGGAGCCCCTCAAAAATCCACGGAATCAGCACCAGCCCGGCCATGGCCGGAGCCAGGAACAAGAACTTAATCCGGCGCAAGAACTCGTCGCCCTTCGCCCCGGTAAGCCAGCGACCCAGAACCATCAGCCCGAACAGCAGTACGAACGCCACCATCGACGAAGGAGCCAGGGCGACCACGGCGACCACAATCAACGCCAAGCGCGCCGCATCGGCCACCAAGTTGTCGGCCGCCAATGGCGTCGCGGCTCGAACCGGCGGTGCGTCCGGTGCTGCCCCCGAGGCGATAATGCTAAGGCTCAGACCCAGCGCGAACGGCAGGCCGGCGAACAGAGCCAGGGCCCCGAGGTCTCCGCTGGACACGATCAGGTGAACCACCGGAGACAGCCCGTACACGGCCACAGCCACTACCCTGGCCACCGGCGACTTGCTGGTGCGCTTGACCAGTCTGGCAATACCCGTCAGCCCTAGGATATAGCCGAACAAAATCAGAAGCTTTTGCGCCAGCACAGGCTTGCCGAACGCCAGTAGGTTGGCGACCCACAGCAACGGAAATGCGGCGGGTGCCGCGGACTCGGTACCGAGTCCTGCATTGCGCCACCCGGACAGGTACTCCGCGATAAACCGCGCGCCGTCGTCGGGGAATGGCCACAGCGACCCGCCGGCGATCGGGCCTCCGAGAAGCACCTTTCTCATGGCCACCACACCGATGAAGCCGATAAGCAAAGTCGAAAGCATAAGAGGCTGGTGAAGCCACGAACTGAGTCTTTGCCGCAGCGCTGGTACCGACAGGTTGGACAGCTTTTGGGCTCCGAACGCCAGGCTTCCTTTGTCCCACTGTCTAAACCGACGCTCGATCTGCAGGCGTAGCCGGTGCGAGTCGCGGATCATAAAGCGCCGAATCGTCCGGTCGCGCACCCGGCGGCGCTTTTGAACGGCCCTGCGGCGCACCATAACCTTAGGAAGGGAGCGCAAGAACGCCATACCCGCTCTTGGATAATCGGGAATCTCGTCAAAACGCCGGAACGCAACCAACGCCATCGTCTTCATCACGCCCAGCAACCCACACATAGCCAGCGAAAGGACCATCCGGGGCCCGGCCATGTTCTTGGCGATGGTCCGCAGCTGGTTGCGCCGGATCATCAGCCCCCGAGCCTCTATCGGAGCAGTAAGAGGCCTGATGTCGTTGCTCAGAGCAGCTGCGTGCCGGAAGCGCGCCTTGGGCTGGAACACCACCTTGAACCCGGCCAGCCGCGCGCGCAAACACAGATCGAGGTCCTCTCCGAAAGCGAAGTAGGCACCATCGAACAGGCCGCAGCGCTCGGCCAAAGATCTAGAAACCAGGAAACACGCGTTGGTCACGTACAGCGTCTCCGACATCGCCTCGTACTGCCCTTGGTCGATCTCACCCTCGTCCAGGCCGGAGTAGGGCACGCAGAACTGGTCGGCCGACATTCCGACCTCCAGCAGGACCTGCGGCCTGTTCCAGTCCAGACCCTTGCCCCCGACCACACCGGCCGAGGTCTCCTCCGCCGCGTTGACCAGCATGCGAACAGCCCCGGACTGCAGCGCAACATCGTCGTGGAGAAACAGGAAATAGTCGGCGTTATGCGTGTACTTACTGGCCTCTAAGCCGGCGTTGCACGCCGCGCCGAAGCCCAGGTTGCGCTCTGACCGCATCATCTCCGCCCGCGGGGCGTAGCGAGCCACCAGCGGGGCTACCGGCTCGCGCGAGCCGTTGTCGACCACCAGCAGACGAAGCCGCCGGTAGTCCTGTGACGCGATGGAGGTGAGGCATTCGTTCAGCCACTGACCGCCGTTGTGGGCAACGACCACGACCAAAACGCGCGGCTCGGCCCCGTAAGCTACTTCATTCATCGGCTAAAACAGTACTGGGCGTGCAGGAGAGCCTCCTTGGGGGCCCTGCGGATTATAAGATGCTAGGTACCGCTCAGGTTCTCCCAGAGGCCCGCGCTCAGCCGGCCTCAGGCATCGCGAGGCGGTCCTCCGATCCGGTCGGGCCCCGGCCGCATCTGAGGGGATGGCCCCCCTTGAGGTCCGCCAAAGAAATCGTCCTCGAACTCACCCCTGCCTAACGCGGGTCCGGAGCCGTCCCAGCGCTCCGGCGGAGGCTCTTTCAAGTACTCACGGGCCAGCTCGTCCCTGGTCATCGAATCATCCGCTCCGGAGCCGAACGGCTCCTGATGCTCCGGGCTCAACTGCACCTCCCGTTGATAGCCGCGGTCGACAAATTCCCGGGTAGGCAGCTGGACCGGTCCCCGCTGCGGTTCCGGAGGTTGGGGTCCGCGTTTGGGGTCGACCGGTGGCTGCCGCTCGCTCCGCCGCATGCGGGGCGCCTTGAACTTTGGACCGGAGGGAGTTTCCGGAGACCTGGCCTGCGGCGGCGAGGTGGTCCCCATAGCCTTGGAAACCTTCTTGCTGGAGCGGCTGCCCAACGAAGCGCCAAGCCTTTGGAACATGTCGATCAGCATTTGCTCCCGGGCCCTGTGCATGGTCTCGTCGCGCTTGGTCAGGTACCCCACCAGATGCTCCACCATCAACTCGGCGGTCGCGTTGTTCTTCTCGATCACCTGCTCAGTGGCTGCCGACAGTTGTTCCATGTAGTCCTGCCGGGCGGAAGCCAGCTGCCTGCGCACGTCGGCCAGCGCGGTATCGAACGTTCGCCCTAGAACTCTGACCACCTCGACCTGGTCTTCACGGATGTCGGTCAAAAGATCGTCGTTGGCGGATTTGAGCCTGTCTTCCAACTCCTCCGAGGAAGCCAGCGACTCGCTGATGGTGGCGGGCATCCTGTCCAGCTGAGCAGAGACCCGGTGCGACCACTCCTCGATCGTCTGCACCCGAAGCAGCATCTCGGAAAGCGTCTCGTCCCGGCCGGTGATCAGATCCCGGATTTCCTGGAGCTCGCTTTCGGACCTGCGAAGAGCGTCGCGGGCCGCGTGCACCGCGTCGATGAGCATTCGCTTCTCGCGGGACTGCTCGGCCAGCGCAGAAGCCAGGAGCTGGTCGATACTGTCGCTGCCCTCGGCGGCGTTGGAACGAACCTGATCAGCCATCACCAGCAATGGTAGACCCCCTTGCCCTCGACACGCGGACTTTCACCCGCATACAGAACATTTCCAGCCAAACCGCGCCGTGCAGTGATGGCGCTAACCTCCGGCCGCACTCTGAGCCGAGTTGGACTCCAGAATCTCGTACAGGGTGCTGCGGCGGGCCCACGGACGGCCTATTTCCGTAGCAAGCCGCTGCATGTCTTGCGGGCCGAGCTCCTGGCCATGCGACGCTCCGGCAGAGCGGGAGATGATCTCGTTCATCAAGGTTCCGCCAAGATCGTTGCAGCCGGAGTTGAGCGCCATCTGCGACCCCTTCGGGCCCATCTTCACCCAGGAAACCTGAATGTTGGTGATCCACGGGTGCAAGGCCAGACGGGCAACCGAGTGCATCCGCAGGGACTCCTCGTAGGTGGGCCCCCGGCGGGCTTTGCCCTTCAGGTACAAGGGTGCGGCCATGTGCACAAACGGAAGCGGTACGAACTCGGTGAAGCCACCGGTCTTCTTTTGGATGTCGCGCAGCACGCCGAGATGGCGCGCCCAGGAGCGATAGGTGTCGGCATGTCCGAACATGATGGTGGTGCTCATCTTCAGACCCAGCTCATGAGCGGTCATCGCGACTTCGGACCACTGCGCGGTGTTTAGTTTGTCCGGACAGATAATCGCCCGAACCCGGTCGTCGAGGATCTCGGCTGCGGTGCCGGGCAGCGTGGAAAGGCCGGCATCCTTGAGCTCCCATAGAAAGTCCTTGATCGTTACGCCCTTGGTGGCGGCGCCCTGCCACACCTCCAGGGGGCTAAAAGCGTGGATATGGATGTCGGGCACAGCATTTTTGATGGTCTCGGCGACCTCGACGTAGAAGTCGCCCGTGAACGACGGATGGATGCCGCCCTGCAAACACACCTCGGTGGCGCCGGCCATGTAGGCCTCGACGGTTCGCCGGGCGATCTCCTCCATATCGAGCAAATACGGGTCGCCCCGCAGGTTCAGGGACTTGGGGCCCTTGCTGAAGGCGCAGAACCCGCATTTGAAGTAGCACATGTTGGTGTAGTTGATGTTGCGGTTGACCACGAAGGTGACCGTGTCTCCGCTGGCCTCCCGGCGCAGGTGGTCCGCAGCGGCGAACAACTCGTCCTGCTCGGGTCCTCGGGCCGAGAAGAGCAGGGTCATGTCGTCCTCGTTCAGCTCTTTGCGCTCACGGGCCTTGTCCAGCACCCGCTCGAACTCGGCGCGGCAGCGGACCGACTCACTTCGAGACCAACCGACCGCATCGGCGAGCAGGTCAGGCGGGTCCTCGGCTTGCCCGGCGAACCAGGATGGGTCGCGGTCCAGACCGGAGGTGTCGGCCATCGTAAGGACCTTGGGGCGGACCTTGCGGTCGACCCAGTCCGGGTCGAAGGCATACCGGGGGTAGACGCCTAATCTCGGCATGAGCATGAAACCCGATGACTCCGTTAGCTCCCGTAGGCGCTCGATCGCCGGCCACGGCGCTTCGGGGTTCACGTGATCCACGGTCACCGGCGACACGCCGCCCCAGTCGTTGATACCGGCCTGCAGGTAACCGGCCAGCGGAGTGTCGGCGCCGGGCTGCGAACCGTTGTGCGACGAGGAGAAGTCGGCCAGGTTGGGAGGCGCCTGGACGCTTACCTCCTCGGGCAGGATCAACCGTGCCAAAGCGATGGTGCCCATCATCTCCTCGAGGCCGGGCTCGGTATGGTCGCGCATGAGGGTGTCGGGCTTGGCCCTGAAGTTTTGGACGATTACCTCTTGTATGTGGCCGAACTGCTCATGGGAACGCCGGATCGCCCACAGCGTCTCGACGCGATCGGACCAATCTTCCCCTATACCGATCAAAAGCCCTGTGGTGAACGGAACCCGTTGCCGGCCAGCCTCGTCAATGGTGTCCAGCCGCAGCGCGGGCACCTTGTCCGGCGAGCCGTGGTGGGCGCCGCCCTTTTCCAGGAGTGTGGTTGAGGTGGACTCGAGCATTATGCCCATCGACGGCGCCGTCTTGCGCAGGTACCGCAGCTCCTGCGGCTGCATGATCCCCGGGTTGAGGTGGGGAAGCAGACCCGTGTCGTCCATCACCGCCTGGGCGGCCGCGGCCAGGTACTCGAGCGTCGTCTCGTACCCCATGGCCTGAAGCTCCTCGCGGGCAACTCGGTAGCGCAGCTCGGGCTTGTCGCCGAGAGTGAAAAGCGCCTCCCGGCAGCCGGCGTCTGCGGCCCCGCGTGCCAGCTCCAGCACCTCGTCCATGGTCATGTACGCTTGCCTGCCTTCGATCGGAGGGCGAGCGAAAGTACAGTAGTGACACACGTCCCGGCACAGCTTCGTTAGCGGGATAAATACCTTAGGAGAGTAGGTGACGATGTTGCCCCAAGCCCGGTCCCTAACCGCTGCGGCCTCGTCTATCAGTTCCTGCGCCGAGCCTGCCCGCAGCGGGGCGACCAGATCGTGCGCGTCCCGCACTTGGTTTAGCGCCATGCGCCGATGATACTGTCCTCACCCATGTGGGGTCACATGCTCGCCCAAACAACCGCCGTCCCGAGGGCGCGTCCTTTCGCTCTGCCGAATCGGATGGATCGATGATCACCGCGCTGGCAGGCGGCGTAGGAGCGGCCAAGTTTCTGGCCGGGCTGACGCAGTCCACCTCCGAAGCGGTGACGGTCATAGGCAACACCGCCGACGACTTCCGACTGTACGGGCTGCACATATGCCCGGACCTGGACACGGTGACCTACACCCTGGCCGGCATGGTCGGCGAGGCCGGATGGGGCATTGCCGGCGACACCACGCGGGCGTTGGACCAGCTGGCCTCTCTCGGCTTCGATACCTGGTTCAGCCTGCGGGACCAGGACCTGGGCACCCACCTGGCCCGTACCCAGTGGCTGAGCGAGGGTCTGACTCTCGGCGCGGTAGCCGAGCGTATCCGCACCGGCTTGGGCGTTGCAGCCCGCATCCTACCGATGACCAACGATTCAGTCGGCACCAAGATCCTCACCACCGGCGGGCAGGTAAGGGACTTCCAGGAGTACTTCGTCAAGCTTGGCTTTAGCGACGAGGTAGCCGCAGTGAGCTTCGAAGGAGTCGATCAGGCCTCCCCGGCCCCTGGAGTAATCGAAGCCATCGAACAAGCCGGCCGCATCATCGTGTGCCCCTCCAACCCCGTGCTCAGCATCGGTCCCATCCTGGCCGTACCCGGCATCCGCAAAGCGTTGACGCAGCGGCGGGCGGACGTGGCAGCGGTGTCGCCGATTATCGGTGGTGCGGCGCTAAAAGGACCTGCCGCCGCCCTCATGCCCACGGTCGGGGCGGAGGCGACCGCGGCGGGAGTGGCAGAGCTCTACAGAGACTTTTGCGCCACTTTCGTCATGGATACCCAGGACGCCGCGCTGGCGCCGCAAATAGCGTCCCTCGACATGAAGGCGCTGGTCACCGACACCGTTATGACCGACCGCCGGGCGGCCCGCCGGCTGGCGGCGGAGGTCATCTCGTGAGCGAGGCCGATCTAAGCGTGTTTGCAGTGAAGCTCGACGGCGAGGTGGCCGAGGGGGATCCGGTGGCCGATTTGATCTTTCACGCCTGCTCGCAACGAGGCCTCACCCTGCACGACGACGACGTCGTCGTCGTGACACACAAGATCGTTTCCAAGGCCGAGGGCCGCACGGCGTCGTTGGAAAAGGGCAACATCGAAGCGCGCGACCTGATGGTCCGGCAGGACGGGGCCACGGTCATGCGGCGCCGCAACGGCGTGCTCATCACCCGCACCCGGCACGGTTTCGTCTGTGCCAGCGCCGGTATAGACAACTCCAACGTGCAGCCGGGTAGGGTGACCCTGCTGCCGCTGGATCCGGACCGGTCGGCTCGCCGGCTGCGCAGCCGGCTGAACCACCTGGCCGGAGCCGACGTTGCCGTCATCATCTGCGACACCTTCGGGCGGGCCTGGCGGATCGGACAGACCAACGTGGCCATCGGCGTGGCGGGCCTGCTTCCTACCGTCAACTACCGTGACACCGAGGACACCTTCGGCACCGTGCTGGGGGTCACCAACATCGCGATCGCCGACGAGCTGGCCGGGACGGCCGAGATGGTCATGGGCAAAGCTGAGGGCGTGCCGGTAGCCGTGGTACGCGGCGCCAACCCCATCAGGGGACGGGGCAGCATCCAGGAGCTGTTGAGACCTCCGCAAGACGACCTGTTCCTGTAGGAGTCCACGGCCGGGATCACCCCCGGCTGCGGATGAACTCAACGGTTTCGCGCAAGCCGCGGTCCATATCCGTCGAGGGCGTCCAGCCCAGCAATCGTTTGGCCTTGCCGCTGTCCAGGCAACTGCGCTGCAGCTCACCCCGTCGAGGCGGCTCGTAGTCAGGCGCGCTCTGCACCCCACAGATACCGGCCAGGGCCCGGTACAGTTCGTTGACACCGGTCTCGATGGAAGTGCCGATGTTGAACAGCTCACCCGCCCCGTATCCCCCAGCCGCGACGAACGCGTCCACCACATCGGCCACGTAGCAAAAGTCTCGGGTCTGCTCGCCGTCGCCGTAGATGACGCAAGGTCGCCCATCGAGCAGCCGCTGCACGAAAATGGCGACCACCCCCGCCTCCCCGAAGGGGTCCTGGCGTGGACCGTAAACGTTGCCGAGCGCCAGCGCGACGTAGTCGAGCCCCTGCGTGGCCCGAAAAAAGCGCAGGTAGTCCTCCATAACCGATTTGGTGATCCCGTACGGCGAGTCCGGGTTGCGTGGGGCGCTCTCGTCGAGCGGCAGCATATGCGCAGGAGCCTCCCCGTAGATGCACCCACCGGAGGACGCGGCCATCACTCTGGCGCCCACCTTGACTGCGGCCTGCAGCACCCTTACCGTTCCCAGCACATTGACGTCGGCGTCGTAGATGGGATCCTGTACCGAGCGCCGTACGTCCATCTGAGCGGCCAGATGGTAGATCTCGTCGGGGGCAAAACTCTCGATGAGCTCTGTGCAGGCCGGGTCGCGGATGTCGACCGGGTCGACCGCTATACCGGCGGACTCGAGGAATTCCAGTCGCTGTTCGCCGGAGCTGAGGTTGTCGACGACTTTGACCTCGCGACCCTCGGCTTGGAGGCGTTCAGCGAGGTGGCTGCCGATAAACCCGGCTCCGCCGGTAACTACCGCTTTCAAAACGACCGCTACCGCTGCGACGGCGCGGTTACGGCGGCAGCGCTTCCGGGAGGTGCGTCCGACGGAGAAGTTCGGCCGACGATGAGGATGCCGGAGACGATCAGAGCCAGGCCCACCCAACGAAGGCCGGGAACGGATTCGTGCAGTACGAACTTGCCGAACAGCGTGATAAGCACGTAAGTCAAACCCACGAAGGGGTAGGCGAAGCTCAGTGGAACCCGGGAAAGCACCAACAGCCAGAAACCCGCCGATATGAAGAACACGGCCAGACCTACCGGCACCTGCCAGGTCTTGAGTACCTGAAACAGCAGACCGAAGGGGTTGGACAGCCGCTCGGAACCGATGAAGCCGACCCGGCTCATTCCGGCCTTGAGCAACAGCTGACCGCCGGTGGCCAAACCGACGGAACACAGAGCCAACAGAGCGGTTTTTATAGGCACGTTTTGATCCTAGTGGAGGTGAAGGTCAGACGCAGCGGTTCGAGCTCAACGGTGGAAGGTAACGCCCTTCTCCAGCGCCACCAGAATCGACGCTTTGAGTTTGCTGGCCGGGGTGCCGGCATCGGTCCACCACCCGCTGAGCACGTCGTAGCTCATCGTCCCCTCATCGATGTAGAGGTTGTTCAAGTCGGTTACCTCCAACTCGCCTCGAGCCGACGGGTTCAGCGTCGAGATCAAATCGAAGACCCTCGAGTCGTACATGTAGCAGCCGGTGACGATCAGGTCACTGCGGGGGTGGCTGGGCTTCTCCTGGATGCCGACAATCTTGCCGTCCCTGACGTCGGCCACCCCGAAACGCCGGGCATCGTCATGCGACACCTGTTTGAGCAGGATCTTGGCCCCGGTGCCCTGCTTCTCGAAGCTTTCCGCATACGCAGACAGGTCTCCCTGAAAAATGTTGTCCCCCAACACCACCATCAGGCTTTCGTTCTCCACGAAGGGCTTGGCCATCAGCAGCGCCTCGGCAATGCCGCCGGCCCCTTCCTGAGTGGCGTAAGAGATCTTGACGCCCAGCTCGGTGCCGTCACCCAGCAGCTTCTTGAACTGGTCGACCTCCTCCAGGATCGTCACCAGGACCACCTCTTCGATACCGGCCCCCGCCAGCGAACGAATCGGGTAGTAGACGACGGGTTCGTCGAAGACGTCCAACAAGTGCTTATTGACCACCCGGGTCACCGGGTAGAACCGGGTCCCGTAACCGCCTGCAAGAACAACGCCCTTCAATCCAACCCCTCCATCAACTCGGCGACAAACTCGGAGACTGCCTCTTCCCAGGGCCTGAGGGTCACCCCAAGCTGACCAGCGCGCGAACAATCCAACTCGCTGTTGAGCGGCCGACCGGCAATCGGGCCGGTCTTCGACGCATAGTACTGCTCGGTGGTCACCCGCTGCACGGTTGTCTTGAGACCGGCTGCCTCGATAGCCGTCTCCGCGACGTCCGCCCAAGAGGCAACTTTACCTCCGCCCGTGAGGTTGTAGAGGCCGTCGGCTCCGGCGTCGAGGAGAGCCAGGACCCCTTCGGCCAGGTCTGGGGCGTACGTGGGGCGACCCCTCTGGTCGTCCACGACCTGCAGTTCGTCGCGTTTGCCGGCGGCGGCGACGATGGAACGGACGAAGTTGTTGCCCTGACCAAATACCCACGAGGTTCTAAGAATCAGCGTTCGGGCACCGGCGGAGCGGGCCGCCACCTCTCCCTGCAGCTTGGTCCGCCCGTAGGTGGACAGCGGCACGGTGCGGTCGTTCTCCAGGTAGCCGCCGGGCCGGTCCCCCTTGTAGACGTAATCGGACGAAAAATGCACCAGTTGCGCGCCGGCGTCCTTGGCCGCCTTGGCCAGTCCGATGACCGCCCTGACGTTGATGCGGTGCGCCTCATCCGGCTCTTGTTCGGCCCTGTCCACGGCCGTATACGCCGCCGCATTAATCAGATAATCGGGTCGCACCTTCTCCATGGTCCGTTTCACCGCGTCCGGGTCGGATATGTCCAGGGCGGATCGATCCAGTACGTGAGCCCCGGGAAGCAGGCGGGCGAAGGCCTTTCCCAGCTGCCCTCCGCCCCCGGTGACTAGGAAAGTTCTATTTCGTCCCACTCGAGCTTCGGATTGTTACTGTCGCGTTCGGACAGAATCGGGTTGGTCAGCTTCCATGGAGCATTAAGGGTCGGGTCGTCCCACGCCACGCCGAACTCGTCGGAAGCGTCGTAGTACCCGGTCACCCAGTAGATGAGGTCGACATCGCTCACCGCGAGAAAACCGTGGGCCACACCCGGCGGAATAAACAACACCTTCGGCTCATCCGCGACGAGATCAACGGAGACGACCGCGGGACCATCGGTGGGCGTACGCAGGTCGGCCAGCATCGCCTGCGCGTGTCCGTTGAACACGTACCAGGCGTCGGCTTGATGTCGGTGCCAGTGCAGGCCGCGCAAGACGCCTGCGACCGATTTGGAGTGATTGGCCTGGACGAACTCCATGCCCAGAGTCTCCTCGCGAAAGATCTCCATAAACGATCCCCGGGAGTCGGAGTGGACCTTGGGATGACAAATACACGCGCCGGGAATCTGCTCGACCTGCTCGATGTTCATACTTGGGCTTTCCCCGAGACGGGTTTGGTATCGGTATCGGTATCGGTATCGGTGTAAATCGACTCAGCCTCCCCCACCAGTGGCTCCCACCAGCCGTAAGACTCCCTGTACCAATCGACGGTCTCACGAAGTTGCGTCCACACGTCTCCCGGAGCCCAGCCCAGCCCCCGGATCTTGGACGAGTCCACCGCGTAGCGCCGGTCGTGATCCGGGCGGTCGTATCCCGTCATCTGCACTTGGGAGGAGCTACTTCCCAGATACCGGACCAGCCACTGCGCCAGGTCAAGGTTGGTGATCTCCGGCTCGTGAGTGGGGCCGACGTTGTAAACCTCCCCCGGCTCGCCCTGCTCCAACACCAAGTCGACCGCGGACGCGAAGTCCTCGCAGTACAGCCACTGGCGGATGTACAGTCCGTCCCCCCAGACCAGGAGCGGGCGGTCACGCAGCCCCCTGGTGATCCAGCGCGGAAGCACTTTCTCCGGGTACTGCCATGGGCCGAACGCGTTGGTCGGCCTTACCACCACGACCTCCAAGCGATCCGAGTAGGAGCGTGCAAGATCGTCGGCCAGGGCCTTGGACTGCGAGTACGGGCTGGCAGCCTGCCCGGCACCTTCGGCCTTGTCCGACTCCTTGAAGCTGCCGGTGAGGATCGAGCCGTAGACCTCGTCGGTGGATACGTGGACCACTCGACGCACCCCGGAGGCAACCGCAGCTTCGAACAGGTTGCGGGTGCCGTCCACGTTGGTCCGGTAGAAGCGGTCGGGATCGCTCTCGCTGCGGGTGACATGGGACTCGGCGGCGTAGTGGACTATAGCGTCGGGACGCTCATCGGCAATCAACTGCTTTACACGGGTTTCGTCGGCAACGTCCAGTTTTACAAATTGGTAGGCGCGGCTGTCCTCCACATCGGCCAGACGCCTCGGATCGCCCGCATAGGTCAGGCAGTCGACGTTGGTTACCTCACGAACGCCGTGGTTGAGAGCCCTGCGAACAAAGTGGCTGCCCAGAAAGCCGGCGCCGCCGGTTACTAGAATTTTCGAGTTCATCCCGACACTCTATTGCACCCGTGCTTTGGAGCGCATGAAGTGGTTTCCTGACGGACGTCGTCGCCACTTAACACTCAACACGCGTGGGCCAAGGGAGGGGGCTCCTCCGTCGGGGCGCCGGGGGGCACCGCTGCAGACGGCGGGGCCTCGGCGGCGGGCGCTTCAGCTTCGGTCGGCGACGCTTGGGCCGCATGGTCGCTTCCCAACACCAAAGCCACATCGGCTTCTGTCGATATAGGCGGACCCACCGGAAGCAACTCCGCTCCGTAGGTATCAGCAACCAACTTCCCTTTATCCTCCGCACCCGGCCTGAAGTAGACGGTGGTCCGAACATGCGCCTCGGTGTTGGTGATCTCGTGGATCTGGTATCCATCCTCACTCAACGCCGCCGCTTCGCCGGCAGCCAGCTTGTCGACATCGGTCCCGTTCATCACGGCCAGCAGGACATCCTCGGGAAGGATGGGTGTCACGCCGGTACGGCCGTAGTCGGGCAACGGCTGCCGTTGGGCCAGCGCGGTAAACAGTGCCCGGGATTCCTCGTCCTCGGCCACGACGAAAGAGACCCCGTCGATAATCGTTGCGGAGGACGGCACGATCCGCATGTCGAGATTGCCGGAGTCGAACGACCTGAGGCGCAGCCCAACGTCCTTAATGTCCGTCAGCGTCAGTTCCGCATCGTGCGTGACGCTCTGGGTCACGGTGTTTATCAGAGATACGACTCGCGCCGGCCGCAAAAGGGTACCCGGAGTGACCGTCTTGTCCACCATGAGCTTCAAAAACAGCTGCTGCCGGCGGATACGACCGAAGTCGTCGTCGATCTTGCGGGCCCGCACGAAGGCCAGCGCCTGATCCCCTTCGATTAGCTGGCAGCCCCGCTCGACGTCGAGACCGGAGTCCTGGTCGAATACGTCGTCCTCAAAGTAGATCTCGACGCCGCCCAGCGCGTCCGCAATTGCGTTGAACCCCGCAAAGTCGACCTCCACGTAGTGGTTGATCGGTAGACCCGAGAACTGCGAAACCGTCTCTATCATGGCTTCGGGCCCGTGCTCGTAGACGCCGTTGATCTTGACCATGTCACCGTTGGGGCCCTGCACTCTAAGGTCCCGCGGGAACTGGACGAGCACGACCTGTTCGCGCTCTTCGTCCAGATGCAGCAGCATGATCGTGTCGGCCCGCCTGCCGGAGACGGCATCGGTGTCACCAAAACTCTCCTGCTGCTGCGGAGTGAGGTTCGCTCGTGAATCCGACCCCAGTACCAGCACGTTCATAGGTTCCAAGGGCTCCTTGGCGGTCAGGCCCCCCACCTCCCGCTCGGAGCCCTTTACCTTGAGCTGAGCGTAGACGAGCAGGGCGCCGCCTATCACGCCGGCGATCAACGCCAAAGTCACCACCAGCGCCAGCACGCGACTCGCCCCGTACTTCAGCATCGCGAGCCCGCCGCTGCGATCGGACTTGAAAATCGGCTGATCCCGGCGGCTCCTGCCGATCTTAGATTTGCGTCGCATCATGGTTAGTATCTCCCAAAGGCCAACGGGCCGGCCGGCCGCCGGCTTGCACAACCGCCGACGGCCCCAGACACTACAAGTCAGTCACCGAGATCGACGAGGCCAGATGACCGAACCGAACAAACCGGGCAAGTCCATGCCCGACAACCAGGTTGCAGAGTGGTTCCACGAACGCTACACAATGGCCGCTAACGAGGTCATCGAATTCTTCGGCGCCGGTTTCCACGCACTGAGCGGTCAGGAGATCGCGGACATCGGCTGCGGGGACGGTGTCATGGACCTGGGCATCTTCAAAAGAGTTCTGCCCGCCCGCATGGTCGGTTTCGACACCAAGGCCACCAACACCAGGTTCCTGGAAAACCTCGCCCAAGAACAAGGCGCGGCGACCCGGCTGCCGCCCAGTCTGCAGTTTGCGCAGTGTAAGCCGGAAAGCCTGCCGGCCGACAACGAGTCCTTTGACTACGTCTTTTCCTGGTCAACCCTTCACCACGTCGCAGACCCCAGAGCGATGATCAGTGAAGTGAGGCGCATCATTCGTCCCAACGGAGCGTTTTTCATCCAGCTGTACCCCTTTTACCATTCGCGCAACGGCTCGTTACTCGAGCGGTGGTTTCCCGAGGGCTTCGCCCAGCTGACCATGCCTTACGAGCAGATCGCCGCCAAGGTATCCGAGCAGCCCGGGGACGATCCGGCGTGGGCGGAGAAGCTTTTACGGGACTTCGTCAAACTCAACCGGCTCACCTTGGACGACCTGGGCAAACTACTCTCAGTCTGCGGCTTCACGGTGACCCGCCTCAAGCTGATCACCTCCGAAACGAGACTGCCCGTGGGCGCGTCGTCGGCGCTGCCTCTGTCCCAGTTGGGCGTAGAGGGTGTCAAGCTGCTGGCGGTGCCCACCCAAACTCAGTGATCCGCCTCAACCGCCAACTGCGCATACCCGAGAGCACCTCCAGCCGACTCTACTTCACCAGTCTCCTCGGACCCGTTCTGCTGGGATCCGCCATGGCCGTTCAATTGATGCTTGCGTCCGTGCTGGTGGTGGATGCTCCCGCCCCCGACGTCAGCCGGCTGACCGACTACGGTGCGTTTCTTTTTCGACCTGAGATAGACGTGGCGCTGTACTTAGCATCGACGGTCGCTGCCGTCACCCTGATTCTGGCCTTCACGCTCAGGCTCAACGTCCGGCTCCGATCGGTAGACCCCCGGGCGGCCGACGGCTTCCTGCTTCACTCGCTGCTGGCGCAGTCCTTCACGGCGATTGCCGCTACCGCCGCCTCGACTGCGATATTTTTCAGCGCCCGCGAATATCTGCAAACCGATTCCACCATTCCAGCCGGGCACTTTGCTCTTTTCGGTTTGGTAGCGGCGGTGTGCTTGGTAGCCGCCGCGACCGGCGGGCCGGGGGGGACGCAAAGCAAGTGGGCGGCAAGGTTCCGGCGTCTGCTGCAAGGTGATGAACGGATCGCTCCCCCTGCGCTCAAGCGCAGTTGGTGGGACCTGGCGACGCCCGTCGGTTTGGCGGCCATGTTCTACGTACCGTCCTGGCGTCAAGCAGCCGGAGATTTCTTCTTGACCGAGAGCCTGTTCCATTGGGACTACTACGCCATGGGCCCGACCCTGGGTTTTCATCACGGCCTGGCTTTGGGCACCGATGTGTCGTCGATGTACGGGGTGGGGTGGCCGCTGGTCTTCAGCGCACTGTTCTCGTGGGTGCCGCCCTCATACGGGAGGATGATCCAGGTCGGCTCCGTATACGCCTGCATATACCTGACCGGGATCTATGTGCTGCTGCGCCTTCTGATCCGGCGTCCGTTGCCGGCAGCCATCGGGACGGGACTGGTCTCACTGCAGATGCTGGTAGGTATGGGCGAGGTTCCTATATGGCTGTTCCCCTCGCTGACCCCAATGAGGTTCGCCTTTGACGTATGGTGCTTCATCGCCTTGGCGATGCACCAGCGTACCCGGCGGCGTCTGTGGGCAGCCGTGGCCGGTGCCGCTGCCGGACTGGCTGTGGCCTTCGGCACCGACACCGGGCTGTACCTGGGCGCAGCGTGCGGCTTCTACTGGGTCTGCACAGCTTGGATGGAGGGCCGCTGGAAGGAGCGGTTCAAGGATCTCGCCGCGTTCGGGGTCACCAGCGTGGGCATCTTGCTGGCGGTCCTAACGGTCGCCGGCCGGGGGCGGATCTTGATAGCCGACTTCTGGTTGGGCTGGCTGGAGTCCATCCTCGAATTCGGAGGGGGGTTTGCCCAGCTGCCTCTGGCGACCGTACCCAACACCGTCACGGTCGTTTCGTTTTTGGCGATCTTCTTCGCGTACGTAACCTTCGTGGGCTACTGCGTCGTCCGGCTGGCCCACGGTAGGGCCGGACACTTCGAGGTCTTCAACGGATTCCTGGCGGTTTACGGCCTGTTGCTTCTGATGCACTTTTTGGGCAGGTCCGGCGACTACACTCCCGCCCGGCTGTGGATCCCCTTGGCGCTGATAGTCATTCACCTGGCCGGGCGGACCTACGACCACGCAGCTGCCCGGCGGGAGGCGTCTACCCAACCAGCCGGCGCGCGCAGGCGCGCAGCCGGGTGGGCGACCTCTTTGGCGGCGGGCTTGCTCATCGTGTCTCTGCTTCTCGCGGCCCCCCCGTCGCTGATCGTGGACCCGGTCCGCAACTACCCCGGCCTGGCCGCGTCGCAACTGCACGGTACCCAGCCGGACGGGCTGTGTTTGCTGCTCAACCCGGCCGACCTTTGCGGACTACCCGAAGACATGGAGCAGATGGCCACCGAGTTTCGAGCGGTCGCCGGACAGCTGCGCAACCTGGCCGACGCAGGCATGACGCTTGCGGTGATCGACGAGACGGGATCGCTGTTCTATCTCGCCGCCGATACCGCCCCCTGGAGCCGCTATCCCCGCTTATTCGTCTCGTTACACACCCAGCACAAGCTGGCCGAGGTAGTCGAGCGACTGCGCAACCACCCGCCCGATTACGTACTGACCAGGATGCCCACGAGCGTCGACAGCGCCCATCTGCAGCGCTATCCGCCTTCCATGTTTGGGCTGGGCCCCCACCCGCACACGCCGTACGCCGACACTTGGAGACGCCTGGGCGCCGTGGTAAGCGAGCGGTATGCTCTGGAGTCGACCACCGGCCCGTTTGAGTTGTACCGGCACAATTGAGCCCGCACCCGACCCGCGGCCACCGGCGGTATCCTGGCGCTGCATTGGGTAACCGACTGAAGGGGCTGGGGCCGCTTAAGTTTCCGGACCCGGTCCCGGCGGAAATTTACTCTTTCAGCCTCGTAGGTCCGGCCGCACTTACTGCAGCACTGGTTCTGCAGGTGCTGCTGACCGCGCTGCTGGTGGTACCGCCGCCGCCGCGGCCGGTCGAAGATCTCTCCCAATGGGGCGAGTATTTGTTCTATCCCGAATGGGACATCGCGCTCTACCTGGCCGCCCTGGTGCTGGCCGCGGCGCTGGGGGCCGCGTTCATCGCCGGCTGGAACCGGCGCCTGACGGCCGTCGCCGATCCGCCAACCGGGTCACGGCTGGTGAAGCAGACATATCTGCAAGTCGCCGTCGCCGTAGCCGGCACCGCCGCCTATCTGTGGCAGTTCACGATCGTACAATCGATGGTCGTCCCGCCGGACGCTTCTCAGATTGAGCCTGCCCGCTATCTGGGCTTCGCGATCATCGCGGCAGCAACCGCCGGCGCCGCGCTGGGTGCACGCACATCAGGTGGCGGACACCGTCCTTCGGTGACGGCGAAGCTGCTGCGCTCGGACGCGAAGCCCGACCCCGCGCGCCGCCTCCTGAGCTTGTGGGACCTGATAGTGCCGCCGGCGGTGGCTGCACTCATCTATGTACCGAATTGGCGAGAGGTAGCCGGCAGGGTATTCGTCGAGGAGACGCTACTGCATTGGGATTACTTTGCGATGGGGCCGGCGCTGGCACTGCGCAACGGCCTGGCGCTGGGATCGGAGGTCCACGCCGCCTACGGGTTCGGCTGGGCGATGGTGTTTGCAGGTCTGTCGGAGTGGTTCCCTCTGTCCTACGGGCGCATGATCCAAGTCGGCTCCATTTACGCCTGCATTTACTTAATCGGCGTGTACTTGTTGCTGCGTCTGGTAACACACCGCCCCTTTTCCGCTGCGGTAGGCACCGCCCTGGCTATGACACCGTTCTTTCTGTGGATGCAGGACTTGATCATCTGGCGAACCCCCAATGTGACCGTTCTTCGATGGCCTTTCGACGTCTGGTGCTTCATCGCCTTGTGGATGTACTGGAGGTCGCACAAGCGGGTTTGGGCCGTCGTTGCCGGATCGACGGTGGGTCTGGCCCTGGTATTCGTGATCGACACGGGCGCCGAGCTGGCTGCCGCTACCGGCTTTTACTGGCTGTGCATTCTGGGATTGGAGGGAGACCGCCGTAAAAGGGCTCAGGACCTGGCGCTATGGGCCGCCGTCGCGCTGGGGGTACTCGCAACCGGGCTGGCCATCGCCGGCCGGGGCAGGATCTTCAACGCCGATTTCATCACCGGCTGGCTGGAGGCGCCGCTCGAGTTCTCGGGAGGCTTCGGGATGCTGCCCATAGTGACCTCGGCGCCGGCGGCAACGGTGGTCTCGTTTGCGTTGCTGGTGATCGGCTACCTGAGCGTGGTCATCTACTCCCTGGCCAGACTGATCCATCGGCGAGCGCGCCACTTTGAGGTGTTCAACGGCTTTCTGGCCGCTTACGGACTGCTCCTTTTAACGAAGTTTGTGGGCCATTCACACGAGTCGATACTTCCGCGCCTGGTGATCCCGGCGACCATCCTCGCCGCGATCCTGATAGACAAGGCGGCTGTGCAAACCGGCGCCTACCTAAAGTCGGCCCATCCACGAGCACTGCGCACTCTACTGCTGCCCAAGGTTCCCTACGCGCTCATCAGCCTGGCCGCGCTGGGACTGGCAGCCACACCGGCCTTCATCGATCAAATCGACGATTACCCGGGTTTTGCGACCGGCAAAATCTCGACGGACCACCGCGGGGCCGCCGATCCGGAAGTTTGCCTGCTGACCGAACCCCGCGACCTGTGCGGACTCCCCCCGCATATGCAGGATACGGCGCAACACTTCCAGGCAATCGTAGACCGGTTGGAGGCTCTCAAAAAGGACTCCCACCGCTTCGCGGTGGTCGATGAGACGGGCTCGCTCTTTTATGTTGCCACCGGCACCGCTCCGTACGGGAGATACTCGCGCCCGTTTACCGCAGCCCATACCAAAGATCTGGTCGAGGACGTGCGCAGATCTTTCAAGCAGGACCCTCCCGACTACGTTCTTATCCGCCTGGGCATAGAACCCGAAACCCTCGAGTTCGTCGTGTGGGGTCGTTTCGGATACGGTCCCGGCCCCTACAGCCACTACCAAGACACGTGGGAAATTCTCATCGAGGCGGTTCACCAAGACTACGAGCTGGAAAGCGAGATATTTCCCTACCAGCTGTGGCGGCTCAAGGAGCTAGTGCCTTAGGAAGAATCGGCTTTAGCCTCCCGCCGGCGGTTTCGCTCCCTCATGACCAGGGCGGCTCGACGGCGCATCGATTCGATGAGCGAGCGGCCGACGAGCACCGCCTCGCCCAGCCAGGGGTGCCTTTCCCGCATCGACGCTTCGCCGCCCGCCGCCGACCCCGTTTCAAACAACAGCGAGTCGCTAGGCAGCTGCGGGACCGGGTCGTTGGAAGCCACGGCTATGAGATATTTGGCTGCCGGCGGCTCAACGACGCTCCACCGGTCATTTTCACGCCGGACGGGCAACCGGTCCACGCCGCGGTGGGTTGCCGAATCCAAACGGCTAAGAACCGATCCCGACACCGCGCGCTGGCCCCATACGACCGAGTGGGCAAACTGGGAGGAGAGCAGGGTTGTGAACTCCTGCAGATCCATCTCTTTGAGGTGGTACGGATTAACGTGGCCAAGCTCGGTGTTGTACACCTCGCGGTCGGGGGTGGACACGATGAAGATACCGCCGGGGCGCAAGACCCGGCTCACCTCGGCCAGCAGCCGGTCGTGATCCGACACATGCTCGATCACCTCGAAGCAAACCGCCGCGTCGAACGAACCGTCCTCGAACTGACGCAGGTCCAGAACCGACCCCTCGACAAACGCGAGGTTTGAATCCCGGTAATTGAGTCGGGCATGCTCCACGGCCAGCGGATCAAGTTCGATGCCCGCCACCCGTCGCGCGCTCGATGCGAGAATCTGCGATCCGTAGCCCTCACCGCTGCCCAGGTCCAACACCTCTTTGCCCTCCACCAGGGGCCGGCTGAACAGATAGCGGTGCAGGTGCTCGTGGATTACGCTTGCCTCGTCCGCCCAGGGCACACACCGCTCCCCGGTCCACGACAGTAAGCGTTTGTTCTCGCGTGCCTCGGTCATTGAATCACCGTCGGTCCTTTTTTCGAGCACACGGGCGTGCAGACAACGTACGGCCGCGCTCAAGATCCACGCTGCCTGAGGCGGAGCCCTACGCGACCGCCCGTTCGATCTCCGAAGCCCGCTCGGCTGCCCTGGACCGGATCCTGCCCGCCTTGGTCCGGTACGAAAGCACCAGCCATATCATTCTGGCCCCAACCTTAACGGCTCCGATCCGCCGGCCCGTCACCGACGAATCCCCCACCCGCGCACGGTAGTTCACGGGAATCTGCACGCTGCGCATCCGCAGAATTCGGGACAGGAGCATCATCTCGGCGCCGAAGCAGTTACCGGTTTCCTTGGCCGCGGGCAAGATGGTCGCCACCGCATCCCGCGTTAGCAAGCGCAGTGTACAGCCGACATCCGACAGCGAGTTGGTGTTGAACAAGACCTCCATGAGCTTCGCCACGGCCCAATTGCCCAAGCGTATAAACCAGCCCATATTGGCGTCCTGCCAGATGAACTCCCCCACGGTGCGGGTTCCGTACACGATCTCGACGTTGGCGCAGTAGGCAAGCAGCTTGAAGATGTCTTCGGGCTCGAAGGTGCCGTCCGGTTCACAAATGCACACCAGATCGCCTCCGGCCTCCTGGAGGCCGCGCATGATAGCCGACCCATAACCCTGGCGGTCCTCCATCACCTCAACGGCGCTGGTGGATGCAACCTCCTCCGAGGTTCCCGGTGCGGCGTTGTTGTTGACTACGATGATCTCGTCGACCACACCGGTACGCTCGAAGCGCCGGATGCACTCCTTGATCGAGTCCCGCTCGTTGTACGTCGGCAAGACCACACTCACCGACCATTGCCGATACACTCAGGCACCTCCTGCAGACCGGATTATCCGGTGTCTCATTGCCCCGACCCTGTGGATGATATCCCGGCGCAGGCGTTGCTAGTATCCTGGCCACTAACTTTTGCGAGGTTTGAGGCCGGCCGGGACGGACCGGTGCACATGTATCTGGCGAGTCCCCGCGGGGGCCTGTATCCTTCCAGGGTCCCGTCCGCGTCCGGCGTACCCGACCAAATCCAAGTGAGTAGAACGCTATGCAAGCAGACCTGTCCCTCGTAATCCCAACGTTCAACGAGGAACAAAGGCTCCCTCGCACTCTGGCGCGACTGGATGAGTTCGCACGGGAAACCTCCATCCGCCTTCACGTCGTGGTTTCCGACGACGGAAGCACCGACGGCACGTGCAAGATAGCCCGGCAGCACACCGACCACAACGACGACTGGTTTGAAGTTGAGCTGTCGGAGAACCCCCATCGAGGCAAGGGTGCCGCAGTGCGGGAGGGCATGCACCGCGTCAAGGCGCCTATCGTCGGATGCTTCGACGCCGATCTGAGTCCGGGTACCGACGCCATCGAGAAGCTGTACAAGAGCCTGGTGGCGGGCGGCGACATGGCCATCTCCTCCCGGGGACTTCCCGATTCCGTCATTGAGGTGCACCCCGCCTGGTATCGAGAACTGGCCGGGCGCATCTTTAATTTCCTACTGCGAAAGATGGCGGATATTCCGTTTCGGGATACCCAGTGCGGACTAAAACTGTGGAGAGCCGAGGTGGCCGAGGAGGTCTTCCGGCACCAGCGCTTAGACGGTTTCGCGTTCGATGCCGAACTGGTGGTGCTCGCCGCGCGGCTGGGCTTCGATGTGAAAGAGGTTCCGGTCCGGTGGGCCCATACGGAAGGCAGCAAGCTGTCGATGCTGCGGGACTCGGTGCGGATGTCCCGCGACGTACTGAGGATCGTCCGCCGGCTGGATCGGGGTCAGATTCACGCTCCCGGAGTGCCCACCCACCAGGCCATGGACGCTATGTCGCGATCGGAAGACCGGCACTGGTGGTACCAGGCCAAACGCCAGCTGGTCACCTCCAACCTGCAGGCTGCGCCCTATACGATTCGCTGCTTGGACGTCGGCTGCGGTGGGGGCGCCATGGTGGCCGAGGCGGGGCGCTCCCGTTTGGCCTTCGGCGTCGATCTGTCCACGCAGGCCCTCGACCACGCCAGGGCACGGGGGCTCGTACGGTTGGTGCGGGCGGAGGCCGGCAACCTGCCTTTTGCCCGGGGGTCCTTTGATGCTGCCCTCCTGCTCGACGTGCTCGAGCACCACGCACGGCCCGAACAACTGCTGCGGGAGATTCGCAACGTTTTGGCGCCCGAGGGCATCCTGCTAATCACGGTACCGGCGTTCCAGTGGATGTGGAGTTACGCCGACCACGTGCTGGGCCATTACCGCAGATACACCCGACACACACTCAAAGCCGAGCTCGAGTCAAGCGGGTACACGCTGCAGCGGCTGACCTACTTTCACAGTTGGCTGCTGCCGATCGCGTGGGTATTCAGAAAGCTCCGGACCCTGTTCGGTTCAACCGACTCCGCCGACGATTTTGAGGTACCGGCGGCCCTCAACCGGCTGCTGCTCAAGATCAGCCAGACCGAGTTGAAGCTGATGCGAAGCTTCGATTTGCCCTTTGGTCTTTCGGTGCTGGCCGTCGCCCAGCCGGCCCCGCAGGATGCGGACCTACCCGGCGCAACGCTGGGGGCCTTCGCTCCCGAGCCTTTGGGGAGTTCGAACGCCCGGTGAACCTTAAAGACTCCGACTCCGTAGCCCGCCACAACACCTACCAAAAGGAGTACTTCGACCACGGCGGCCGGGCCACTCTTGATCCCACGGGGTCGGTTTACCTGCGCCGGCACGTCCAGCAGATGATGCACTTTGCCGGAATCCGTCCCGGGGACCGCGTCTTGGAAGTGGGCTGCGGGCTGGGGCGCTATACGTTCATCCTGGCCGAGTTGGGGGTCCATGTCGAAGGGCTCGACCTATCACCGAGCCTCATCGAACAGCTGGGTGAGATCAACGCCGGACGCTACGACCTGCCCGTCCACGCCTACGACCTGGTCGACTGCCCTGCCGAGATGTTCGGCAAGTACGACGCGGTTATCGGCTTCTTCGTGCTTCACCACGTGTACGACCTACGAAGCTGCTTTTCTGCAGCAAGCAAGCTGGTGCGACCGGGCGGCAGAGTGGCTTTTTTGGAGCCCAACCCCGCCAATCCCCTGTACTACTTACAAATAAGCTTGACCCGCGGGATGGCCTGGACTGCCGAGAAGGGCATGCTGAAGATGACCGAGCGGCACCTGGTTCCGGCGATGCTCGAAGCCGGGTTCATCGACATCGCCACCCACCGATTCGGTTTCTTCCCGCCCGTTGTCACCAACTTGCCCGGGGCCGCTCGGGTAGAGTCGATCGTCCAGCGGATCGCTCCGCTGGAGCCGATCCTGCCGTTTCAGCTGTTCGGAGGTACCCGCGTCCAATGAACCTCAATAATCACCCTAGTGGTCACGGCACTAGCCTCCCGGGACGGAACTGCCGATGAGACTGGAGCTGCTCAAATGGCTGCGCTGCCCTTCCTGCCACGCCGGCGACCTGCAGGTACACGTCTTTGAGCCGGACGGTGAGTCGGTGGTTGCCAACGGGGTTTTGACCTGCGGCGCCTGCGACATGGCGTACAAGATCGAAGACCGGATTGCTGAGCTCATCGTTCGCGAACCGCTTTGGCACACTGTGGGCAACCCCTTCACCAACCGCTTCGCCAAGGAGTTGTCCGAGATGGACCTGGGAGCCAGGCCTGACCCGGCAAGGCTTGTGGACGAGCACAAGGTCGGCCAGTCGGAGATCTTCGATGAGATCGTCAACTTCTACGAGGGGATGACCGACAGCGTCTTTTGGCGGGAGGTGGACCGCAAGGTCGCCGGCCTCTGGAGACCGCACCTGGAGAAACACTCGATGATCCTGGAGGTTGGCTGCGGTAACGGCCGCATCTCCCGCCCGCTTGCAACCGAGAACCGGGTAGTCGTGGGAGTCGACATCTCGCGAGGGATGCTCGCCAAGGCTATCGAGGACGCCACAGACAACGAATCACTTTTTTACGTTATGGGAGACGCCGAGAACCTGCCTTTCCAGGACCAGATCTTCGACGCAAGCTTGATCTACGGCGTCCTGCACCATCTGAGCGAACCGGCCGACTGCCTCAAGGAGGTAGCGCGGGTGATGCAAATCGGCGGGGAATTTTTTGCTCTGGAGAACAACCGGAGCCTATTCAGAGGTCTTTTCGATCTACTGGTCAAGATGAAGAAGCTGTGGGAGGAACACCCGAGCGAGCATTACGTGATGAGCGCAGAAGAGATAAAGGACTGGGGGGCGGCCGCCGGCATGCAGTTGGCCACCGAGACGATGGTCTACCTTCCGCCGCATTTCGTAAACCCGCTGCCCGCTGGAGGAGCACGTACCGTCCTTGAGACCTCCGAGCGTCTGCTCGGCTCACTTCCCCTTCTGCGGCACCACGGTGGTTTGCTGCATATCCGGGGCAGCCGCGGGGCCTAGTGCTCTAGTACTAGCGCTCTCCCAGCACGTACACGCCGGCCGCCAGTTCCAAGGTTGTGTGCTCCGTCAAGGCTTGGAACTGCTCCATCGGCCGGTCGTCCTCCATGTCACCGAGCAGGTCCTTGATGCGCGTGTTCTCAAAACGCTCCCGCTGCTCATCGTCGGTGAACCCCGCACAGTAAGAACGCAGAATCCACTCGACTGTGAGCCAGGGCATCTGAAATGGCGCCACCCCTGCCTCTACTATCCTGGCGCCCTTGAAAAGCAGCTTAAGTCCCTCCAGGGTGGTGTTGAAATAGTGGTCGGGGTACGCGTGCACCGGTTGCAAGAATGCGGAGTGGCAAATAAAGCGAGCTCCGGGCTTGAGCACCCGAATCAACTCGCGCGCGTAGCCAAAGGGGTCCTTTACGTGCTCCATCACCGCGTGCGAGATTATCCCGTCAAACGTGGCGTCTCTAAACGGCAGCTCGGCTCCGTCCCCAACCACATTGGTGCTGGGAAACCGCTCGATCTCCAGTTGAATCACATCGGCGCTGCTGAAGGGCGGCCAGCCGGCTCCAGCGTCGAGATACAGGCCGCCCGAGGCCAGATCGAAGTAGTCGTTAGCCACGTTGTCCAAAGCGGCGTGCCGGCTGACCGGCTCTCCCCCGGACAGCGGTGATGCCTTCTCCCCCAAAAAGCTGGGCGTCTCACCCAGCCAGTGAACCTCCCGCCCGCATCCATGACATTGGGTTTGGGCCCTGCCTATCGATTCGTGGCACGTGGGGCAGGCCAGCACCTCGAACAGACGGCTCTGGGCTTGATCGAAGACCTCGTCGCTCAACTCGACGGTGTTGAGGACGGCGAAGCAGTGCCACCTCCCGGCGCCATCCTGCGCCCACAGCTCGGGCCGGTCGTCCCACAGCCCGCGATCGATCTCCACGTAAAACCCGCTGTGCAGCCCCGTCGGATGGCCGGCCAGCGCATCAACCACGTCCGGGCGCATAAAGCGCGCCTGGGCGGGAATCCGGCCTTTACCGGTGCGCGCCTCGATCCTGTTCACCCCCCTGGGGTGCCACACCCACCCGCGTATGGGTACGTAAGATCCCTCGATCTCATGCCGCGGCTCTTTGTCGTCCGGAAGCTCGATTCGAAACTGAAGCTCCCCGGCTCGCCGGCCAGCTCCGGGAACCGGCGGCATCACGAAATTCGGCCCGAACCGGGCCGGATCGATCTGGTAGGCGGGTTCCATGTGAATTGCCTAGACTATCGGAACCAGCGGGTGGTCGATCTTGAGACTGGGCGGATCAAAAGGATCCTCGTATCCGGCCCAGCGCAGCCTGAAATACTCCTCGTCCTCAACCGGGTGCGCCCGGTGATCGCCTTTGGTGTGGCCGCGGGTGGCAGCCTCGTCGTGCCGGAGCTCCGCATACGGGGTGTAGACGATTCGGTAGCCCTTCTCCCCAGCACGAAGACAGTAATCCACGTCGTTGTAAGCCACGGTGAGTCCCTCGTCGAAGCCACCCAGCTCGTTGAAAACCTCGGCGCGGGTCAACATGCACGCGGCCGTCACGGCCGACGCGTTGTGTATGCACCGGCCCAGACCGAAGTAGTTGTCGTAGTCGACATTGCCGGCCAAGCCGTTGCCGGGCCCTACAATGACCCCCTCGTGCTGCGCCTTACCGTCGGGGAACAGCAGCCGGGCTCCAACGGCCGCCACCTCCTCACGCTGCGCGTGCTCCAGCATCGACTCGATCCAGTCATCGGTGATCACTTCCGTGTCGTTGTTGAGCAACAAGAGGTAGTCGCCCCGGGCCTCGGCAGCGGCGCTATTTATGATCTTGGAGAAGTTGAACGGCCCGGGGTATCGGACCACCGTGCCCCCGAACGACTCCAGGTAGTCCAGCGTCTGCTGCTCCTCGCTGCCGTTGTCCACGACGATTAGCTCGTAGTTGGGCCAGGTCGTGTGCTCCCTTATGCTCTCGACGCACTTGCGCAACAGGTCCAGACGGTCCCGGGTCGGGATGATGATGCTGATCAGGGGGTTGTCTGCGATCTCGTACTTGACTCGATAGTAGCCGAGGTAGGGACCCGGTTCGACCGTGGCGCTTACCCCTTGGCGCTCGAGGGAGTCGGCGATCGCCCTCTTGGCCGCTTCGTGCGCCCACGGCTTTTCGCCGCCCGAGCGGGCCGCCGATCCCGGCACCTGCCTCCAGGTATACAGGCATGCCCTAATGTGAGCTATACGATCGGTGGCCTCGGTCACCCGCAGCACGAGATCCCAATCTTGACTCCCGTCGTACCCGGGCCGAAATCCGCCCACCTTGTCCAGGATGGCCTTGCTGAAGACGCTGAAGTGGGTGACGTAGTTGCAGCTAAGCAGCAGGTCCGGCGACCAATCGGGCTTGCGGAACGGATCCTTCAGTTCTCCGGTCGCGGTCTTGTGGTCCAAATCCGAGTATATGTAGTCCAAATCGGGCTGTTCGTTGAGCAGCTTTACCACTTGATACAGCGCGTTGGACTTGAGTTCGTCGTCGTGGTCCAAGAACCCCACGTAGTCACCAGTCGCCAACTCCAGCGCAGCCGACGAGGCTGCGGTTATTCCTTGATTGGTCTCGAGATACTGAACCTTGATACGCGAGTCCTGACTTTCGTACCGCCGCAGAACCTCCCGGACCTCCGGGTGCGTGGAACCGTCGTCGGCAATGCACAACTCCCACTTTGGGTAGATCTGGCCGGTCACCGACTCAACGGCGTCGGTCAGCCACTGCGGGTCCGGGTTATAAACCGGCATGACTATGGAGATGCGGGGCTGGTTGGCAAACTTCTTCCACTTGCGCTGCATCGCTTTGACCAGCTCCGGGGACAGGACATAGAGGTCTTCCCAGACCTTGTAACGATCCTGGGGTGCCGCGGCGCTGGGGTGCATCGCCTTCTTGAACAAACGCGGCGCCCAACGCCACACCTTCAACAGATGCAGCAGCAAACCGCCGGGCCCTTTCTCCATCAGAATCCTCGCCGCATAACCGGGAATCAGGATCAGACGCCGGCGGCGGGTACCCCAAGGCGCCAACTCGTCGAGGGTCGTAACGAACTTCTGCCAGAGCTGGTAGTGGGTGCGGTTCACTATCAGATCCAACTGGTGCTGCAGATCGGCCGCTCGGGCCTCGGCAAGGCCTACCTTCTCGCTAAGCTCCGCCTCCAGCCTCTGTACCGCCCCGTGCAACCCGTGGACGACCTGTTGTAGCTCCCAGACCTTGAGCTCTTTGTCCCACAGTGGAGCAAGCATGTTCTGGGTTATGGGCGCGCCTTCCGCTTCAGCGGTCCCGAACCGCTGGTCGGCGTCTACGGCCGGCTCGGCCCTGACCACGAACTGGTAGGTCTCAAACTCCGGGGATAGCCGGAGGGCGTCCAGCAGCGACTGCGGGTAGTCCTCCGTCCTTAGCTCCAGCTCCGTAGAGAAGACGTCTACCTTTATTCGTTCCCAGTCGCGCACGACGTAGCCGCCGGCCGCGAACAGCTGCTCAATACCCATCTTATTGAAAAAGCGCAGGTGGGTACGGTCCAGCAGGCCCTTTTCCCGGTAGCTGAAATCTCCGGCCAACAACGCCAGACGAACGCTGCCGTGAGCAACGTTGGGGATCGAGGCGCATACGCTGCCGCCCTCGGCCAAAAACGGTGCCACGAGCCTCAGCACCCTGGCGGGATCAACCAAGTGCTCCAGCACATCAGAGAACAAGATCGCGTCGAACTGTTTGTCGCCGAGGGCCTCGTCCAGGTCGAGCACCTCGATATCGCCGACTATCATCTCCTCGCAATACTGAGAGGCGACCTTGGCCGCTTCGGGGTCGACCTCAATGCCGGTAACCCGGCAACCCCTCTGCTGCAGAACCTTGGACATCGAGCCGGTAGCCGGCCCTATCTCCAGTACCCGCTTGTCCCAACCGCAGAGGAAAATCGCCTGCGCCTGAGAGGTGTTGTGCTGCGCTAAGTCGATCCCGGTTTCATAGCGCAGCGCGTGGCCGAACTCGGGTTCGCGGGCTACCGGATGCGAGGAGGCTTCATCCGGCATACTCACTTGAACCTCACCAGTAACCTCCTACGCAGCGTGGCTTTTTGATGTTTGACCCGGTCCGCGCACATCGGAGGCGCCCAACCGGCGCAACCGAGGCAGTCGGCTGCCGAAGTGTCATCATGGCCTTCGACCGCAAGATGCGTCAAAGCTGCACCATCCTATCGCTCCCGGCCCCGTCCTGAAGGACGCCGGCTATGCGGTGCGCTGCCAGTAGACCGCCGCCCAGTCCACGGTAATCATGGGATCGTCGATTCCTTCGCGAGCGCGAAACTCGTCGACCGCGTCCTTGCAGGCGGCAAGAGCGGAGTAGTCATCGACGATCACGTAGCCACCCACCGAAAGCTTGGGATAAAGAGACTCCAACGCCACCATAGTGGAGTCGTACATGTCCCCGTCCAACCTCAGTACCGCCAGTTGATCGACCTCGGCACTTGGAAGGGTGTCTTGAAACCAACCCACCAAAAAGCGCACCTGCTCGCTCAACAGGCCGTACTTACGGAAGTTGTTCTGCACAACGTCCAACGGCACGGCCAAGTCGTGAAATTTCACCAACGGGTCTGCGACATCGCCTGCATGCGTCCCCTCCTCGGGCTCAGGCAGGCCCCTGAACGAGTCGGCTACCCACAAAGTCCGGTCGGTCTCGCCGTAGGCCTTAAGAACGGCGGCCATAAAGATGCTGGCTCCGCCCCGCCAGACGCCGGTCTCGATCAAATCCCCGGGAACCTTGCGCGTGATCACGTCGGTCACGCACTCCTGGAGGTTGTTCAACCGGACCATGCCGACCATGGTCTCGGCGTCGGCCGGCCAGTCACCCCCGATGTGCCGGTGTTCGGCGTCTACCTGTCTCACGAGCTGCAGCCCGCCCCAGTGGTTGAGCAGATCCCGGATCGGCTTGTAGATCAGTCTTCGCCAGCCGCGCGGTATCGGCAGCTGGTAGGACACAAAGCCCGTCCGGGTCAAGACCCGCTTCATCAGATCCAGATAACGCTCCTCGGCAGTATCCAGGCCCGACCCGGCCTGCGCGACTTCGGGCAGCTCCGACACTGTTGTTCTCCCCTTCCGGTAAGCGTTCGGGGCGACCCTCTTGTTGACGATCGCGGCCGCGGCATGTCCGCGCCTCGACCCTGGTCAACAACAAGCAAATGCCCCGGCTAACGTATGGTATTCGATGTGAGCACGCTGCAATCCACCTCGTTCGGGGCCGCCCGGTCACTGTTGATCAACCTTACGCTGCGGGAGAACCGCAGTAAGTACAAGCGCTCAGTCTTGGGGTGGGCGTGGTCAATGCTTAACCCGATCGCGACCATGCTCATTTTCACGTTCGTGTTCTCGATCGTCTTTAGGATCGCCCCGCCTATAGGGGACCCCAGCGGAATACAAAGCTTTGGGTTCTTTTTGATCAGCGGTCTGCTGCCTTGGAACTTCCTGGCCCAAGGGATGACGGCCGCCAGCGGCTCGGTCATCGCCAATGCGGGCCTGATCAAGAAAGTCTACTTCAACCGCTCCGTGCTGCCCATCTCCAGCGTCCTGTCGTGGAATACCAACCTGCTGATCGAGCTGGGGGTACTGAGCGTCGCCCTCTTGTTCGTCGGTCAGGTGGTACTGCCCCTGATTCCGGTAGCGGTGCTGGTCATGTTCATGCAGACGTTCTTTGTAGTGGGAATCGGGCTGGCCCTGGCCGCGCTCAACGTCTACTTCAGAGACGTGGAGCATTTCCTGCAGATCCTGCTGCTATTGTGGTTCTACGCGTCTCCGGTTATTTATCCCATCGACTACATACTCCAGACCGAGGGTATGTCGTCTACCCTGAAGACCATCTACATGCTCAACCCCATGGTTCACTTTATGGATGCCTACCGCTCGATCTTCTACGACGTCGCCGCACCGACCGCTAAGAACTTGCTGATACTGCTGGTTTGCGCATCCGGAGCCATGGTCGTGGGCTGGTTCACCTTCAACAAGCTCGAAGCCAGGTTTGCGGAGGAGCTGTGAACGAAAACATAGCGATTACCGCCGATGGAGTTTCCAAGCGTTTCCGCATCTACCACGAGCGCAATCAGAGCCTGAAGGAGACGATTCTCAAGCGCCGGCGGGGCGTGTACGAGGAATTCTGGGCGCTCGACGACGTCTCGATTCAAATCCCCAAGGCGTCGACCTACGGATTGATCGGCGAGAACGGCTCGGGCAAGTCGACGTTGCTAAAGTGCCTGGCCAAGATACTGGTTCCGGATAAGGGCAAGATCCACTCGCAAGGCACGATCTCGGCACTGCTGGAGTTGGGGGCGGGCTTCCACCCCGAGTTGTCCGGACGGGAAAACGTTTACCTCAACGGGGCGATTCTGGGCATCAATCCCAAGGAGCTGAACCGCAGGTTCGACGAAATCGTCGACTTTTCCGGCATCGAGCGCTTCATCGACACGCCCGTGAAGAACTACTCCTCCGGGATGTACGTGCGCCTAGGCTTCGCCATCGCGATCAACGTGTCGCCCGACATCCTGTTGGTAGACGAGGTCCTGGCAGTCGGAGATGCCGAGTTCCAGCAAAAATGCGCAACCAAATTCAAGGAGCTGAAGGAGTCCGGGTGCACCATCGTGGTCGTCTCACACGCGATGGGGATGGTAAAGGAACTGTGCGACTCAGGAGCATGGCTGGAGCATGGCAGGGTCCGGACCACCGGCAGCGCCTCCGAGATAATCAACGCCTACATGGCCCAAGTCGCGGTGCACACCGGTGAGCCTGTCGGTGAGCTGGGTGCCGGCGGCAACGGCACGCCGGCGGGGACTCAGGCCGGCGACCAGGCGCCGGGCCAACGCGCGCCTTACTCCACCCCGCCGATAATCGGTAGCGGTTAACCGGCCCGGTTCAACAGGTGCCGGGCGAAATAACCGGCCCCCCGCTTTACCACCAGTCCGGGTCCGCCTTCCTCGTACGCCGAGGCCATGCGTCTCATCAGGCGGCGACGTGGGCTTATCCGGTTTCCGATCCGGCCGATATTCACCTTGTCGGCCGCACGATGAGGAGTCGAGCAGAACTGGTCCAGCGGCTTGATGACCTCTCCCCACGCGAGCTCGGGGAGCATCTTGGAGACATTTAGCCTGCAATCGCGGGCCAGCTCCTCGTCCTCACACATGGCGGTGATGGCTGCGGTGAAGCCGTCGACGTCGCCCGGCTCAACGGTCAGACCCAGATTGCGCTCTTCGACCAAATAGCTAAGCGCATCGCCCCGGGTGACGATCACCGGCAACTCGGCCCAAAAGTAGTCAAGCACCCTGGTGCGGTAGGAGTAGGTGGTTTCAATGTGCTCCAGGTGGCACGAGACGCCCAGATCGGACTCCAGCAAGTAATTGGACCGGTACCGGTAAGGAACCCAGCCGTCGTTGAAAAACACATGCTTGCCCTCCAGCCCCAGCTCCTCAGCCAGCTCGCGAGCCTGCACAGCCATGCGCATCTCGGGAACGTCCGGGTTCGGGTGAGCCAGGCCCATGAAGAACAGCTTCACCTCAGGGTGGTCATGGACCACTCTGGCCACCGCCCTGATCAGCGTCAGCGGATCGAACCAGTTGTAGATCCCGCCGCCCCACAAAATCACCTTGTCGTCCGTACCGATACCCGGCACAACGCCCTTCAGCACCGGTTCGGTGTGGGCGGGCGGTTCAGAAGAAAGGCCGAACGGTACCACGTCTATGAGCGTGCGCAGGGTCGGGTCCCGGTCGTACACGTGCGGGTTGAGCCGGCCGGCGCCGGCGAGCTGCCCCAACCAAAAGTCGCGCTGCTTCTCGCTGGCGCAAATGAAGAAATCACAGCTGCGCAACTGGTCGCCGATCACATCGAGGTCGCTTTCGAAAATGTTGTTGCGCTTGCCGGGATCGTCCCGGCGAAACATCTCCAGGTTCTCCAGGTGAAACGGATCGTAGAGGTCGGCCACCAAGATCTTGCCTGAATCCGCGATGCACGGATGGGCGTGCATGATGAACCCCTGAAAGATGACCACGTCGGCCCAGTCCAGGTGCTCCGGCAACGTGGCGTCGTCCAGCACCTCCATCGTGAACGTCTTGGGCTGCAGGTCCGAGCGCGCCAGCACCAACAGCCTCACCTCGTGCTTGCGGCCCAGCTCGGCGGACATTTCCCACGCCCGGATCGCCGGCCCGGCCATCTTGGAAGAAACCGTATCGCCGGTGATAACCAGCACCTTGGTGCGGCCGTGGAAAATCTCGTTTAGGCCGGTTTGCTCCACGAGGCTGAAGAACGTCTTAGCAAAACCCTCGTCGGAGATGTTGGGGCGCAGGGATTCGCCGAACAGCGCCATGATCTCTTTATCGCTGCGCTTGCGCTTGCTTTGGACAAACTCACGCTTGGCCATGATCTGGGGCATGCGGCGGCTCGCCTCCGAGATGGCCAGCAGGTGCGACATGGTCATCGGATCGACCTGTTCGCTCCCCAAGGCCGCCGAGGAAGCCGGCTGGGCAAGGTCGTAGGACTCCCGATTTACCTCCGAGTAAGTCAACCCTCGCTCCAACGCCAGCATCAATGCCGGTGCCAGCGAACGCTCCACGGTCTCATCTTCGTAGTTCTTCAGAATCGTCACGAGGGCGTTTCTCTCGAGCAAGAAACGCTCCTTCTCCGCCCCCAGAGCATCGGCCGTACCGTGATGCCGGTGGTAGACGATAGAGGAAGGCTCGTACAGGACCCGATAGCCCAGGATCCACAAGCGCCAGCCCAAGTCCACGTCCTCGAAGAAGGCGAAGTAGTCGTCGTCGAATCCGCCTGTGTCAAGGAACAGGTCACGGGGCATGAACAGGGCGCAGCCCGAGCCGAACAACGTCTCGCCGGGCCGGTCGTACTGACCCTCGTCGGGCTCGTTGACCCCCACCTTGAATCCGTGTCCGTAGAAGGACAGCGCGCCGCCCGCGTAGTCGATGGTCTTGCCGTCCAGAGTAAGGATCTTGGAAGCGACCATGGCGACGTCCATGCTGTGCTCAAAACCGGCCAGACCCTTCTTTAGCCAGTCCACATGCGCATGTGCATCGTTGTTGATCAAGGCGACGTACTCGCCGGTAGCAAACCGCACCCCGGCGTTGATCCCGCCGGCAAACCCCAGGTTGCGATCCAGCTTCAAGATCCTGACCGAAGGCCAGGCTTCCCGCACGTAATCCACGGACCCGTCCGTCGAGCCGTTGTCCACCAGGACTATCTCGAAGCGCTCTTTGGGGAAATCCTGATCGACCAGCGACGTCAGGCAGGTATCGAGAAACTGCTTCCCGTTGAAGTTGAGAACAATGACCGAGACGTCAAGCGGCATGGTCAAACTGTATGTCATGAATACCCACCCCGTCACCAATCTCCTAGAACCGCTACCAGCCTAAGCTAACCAATCCAATCTACAGGTCCGGTGGATCCTGGCCGTCCTCGGTGAAACCTCCCCAGCCGATCTGCTCAAGGTAACGGCTCCGCTCAAACACGCCCGGCTGATTTGGAAAGATCTCGTTCAAGCAGGGGTCGGCGGCGGTTGTGGCTGCTGCCAGGCACTCACGGGCGCTGAGCCGGTGCAGGTGCCACGCAAACATGTCCTCGAAATCCGATGGATAGTCGAGCGCGAACAGGCCGGCCGCCAGCAGCCAGGCCGCCACAACCACTCCGACCCTGGTGGCTGACACCCTAGTGCCGTGACCACTAACGTTTGCGAGGTTTGGAGCGCGTGAGGTGTTTCCT
>JBBDRQ010000010.1:0-11984 GCA_040905365.1 Actinomycetota bacterium | reverse complement strand
CAGGCAGCTCTCCGGGGAGAGCCAGCGCCTGTTTCGCCGCCTCCCGGCGCAACTGGCTCAATCTTTCCAGCTGGCGGGCACTTCGACCGGCCAGGGCATCCGGGGCCGGCTCCGGCGAGGTATCCAGGCCTGCATCTGCGACGGACTCCCAGAAGCGTTGCTTGGATGCGGTCAGCAAACACAGCGCCTCGAGTTCCACCACCCTGCTGAGGTCGGAGTACTTCAGGATCCGGCCGTTCAACTTGAAGCGGCCGAAGAACACCCCGGCCCGCACCGCAGGCACCTTGACCCGGCTGGGCGCAACCGACAGCTCATTCATGATGTTTTTGAGCGCGGAAAGATCCATCTCGAACTCTGCGGCCAGTCCGCTCAGGTAGCTGCCCAGGTCTTCGCCCCGGTTCAACTGCCCGGCACGGCGGGCCAGCGCCTGCGCTCCCACCAACAGCGCCAAGTTGTCGTTGAGGTAGATTTTCCAGTACTTGGCTGCCTTCAATGCTTGAGCTCGCTCCAATCTTTTTCCGTAGCACAACCAGAATACGGGTAGATACCAGTGGGGGCTCAGGCCCCAGCCCATCGCACAAGTTGCAGAAACAGAGCATTCTAGCGAAAGGTCGAGTTTTCGCTCGACGTTTGTACCGATCACTCGTAAAGTTGGAGTTCATGAGATACCGGGTCGATGAGATCGCTGCCAGGTGTGGGATCAGCGTGGATACGGTGCGCTTCTACCAGACCAAGGGACTCCTGCCGCCGCCCGAGCGCGAGAGCAGAGTGGCCTGGTACAACGACGAGCACCTGCATCGGCTGCGCAAGGTGCGGGACCTGAAAAGCAAGGGGTTCACGCTCATGTCGATCCGCCGGCTGCTCGACGGCGAGCTGGACCGGGCCGACGAGGCTTTGGTCGAGGCGCTGGCCGGCGCCGTCCCCGGCGAAGACGAGTCCGCGGAGGAGTTTTTGACCGTTGAGGAGCTGGCGGAGAGGATCGGGGTTTCGCCTGCGTTGATACACGCCATCGAGCGGGAGCAGCTTTTGGTGCCGCGCATCCACGACGGAGTACCCCAGTACACATCCGCCGACGCCGCGGCGGCAGCAGCCGGTCTCGCCCTGCTGGAGACGGGGTTGCCGCTTTCCGAGCTCCTGGCGCTGGCGCACCAGCACGACCAGGCCGCGCGCCGCACCGCGGAGAAGGCGGTTGAGATGTTCGACGAGCACGTGCGCGGACCTATCCGGGAATCGGCCGGGTCGGATGAGGAGGCCGCCACCAAGCTGGTCGAGGCTTTCCGCAAGATGCTGCCGGCAACGGTGGCGCTGGTGGCCCACCACTTCCGGCGCGTCCTTCTGGCCACCGCGCAGGCCCGTATCGAAAAGGTCGGCGCCGAGCCCGAGAAGGAAGCGGTCCGGTCGGAAGCGGAAAAACGACTCGAGCCCTCATGGCCGGCGTAGCACCCGAGGATCTGCCCACCGGAAAGCAGAAGGTCCAGGCAGTTACCTCGATGTTCGATGCAATCGCTCCCAAGTACGATCTGGTCAACCGGGTCATGACCTTCGGCATGGACTCGGGCTGGCGCCGCCTTACGGTCAGCAGCCTGGGGCTGGAGCCGGGCGGCGTCGTACTGGACGTGGCGTGCGGCACCGGCGACCTGTGCAGGGAACTGCGCAAATCGAAGTTCAAGGCCGTCGGCTTCGACCTGTCGGCCGGGATGCTGGCCGCCGCCCGGACGGAGGCGCCCCTGGTGCTGGCGGACGCGCTGCGTTTGCCCGTGCCCGACGGAAGCGCCGACGGCATCACCTGCGGCTTTGCGCTGCGCAACGTCGAGGACCTCTCCAAGCTGTTCGGCGAGTTTGCCCGAGTACTGCGACCGGGCGGTCGAATCGCGCTGCTGGAGGTAGCCGAACCCAACCTGGCCCCGCTCAAGGCCGGACACAAGTTCTACTTCCACAAGGTGGTTCCCCTGATCGGAGGGCTGATCTCCGATCGCAGCGCCTACAGCTATCTTCCGCGCTCGACCGCCTACCTACCGCCGCCCGAGCAGCTGCTGGAGAAGATCCGCGCCGCCGGCTTCGAGGACCTGCGCCGTACCATGCTCGGCCTCGGCGCAGCCCAACTGATCAACGGCACCAGTGCACTAGGAAAGTGATCGACGGCCTCAAATCCGTCACCGTCAAGCTCGATATCCATCCAGACCCGGCCGGACTGATAGGCGCGGATCCCGGATTGGCGTGGCTCACCGATGCGGTGAGCCTGGTAGGCACCGGCCCGGTCGTGCGCATCGACCCCGGAGCCGGGCCCCGGCGTTTCGAAAGGGCCTCCGCAGCTGCAGCCGAGCTGCTGGACAATGCCCAGGTCCACGACCCGGTCGACCTTCCGGGGACGGGCCCGGTGGTGTTCGGCAGTTTCACCTTTGACCCCGACTCCCCCGGGTCCAGCCTGGTCATACCCTCCACCGTGTTCGGGTGCTCGGAGCGGGTTTGCTGGAAGACCACCATCGACTTTGGTCCCGGGATGAACCTCGTGCCCGTAGGTCCGCCGCCCGGGCGCCTTACGGAGATCGACGACGTCCTTAGCGAAACGCAGTGGATGGCCGCGGTGCAAGAGGCGGTCGACTCCATCGACGCCGGTGAGCTGGAGAAGGTGGTGCTGGCCCGAATGCTGTCGGTGCGCGGGCGCGAACCTTTGGACCACGGACAGATCGTACGCAACCTGCGACGCAGCTACCCGGGGTGCTTCACCTTTTGCTACGACTCGCTGGTGGGCGCCAGTCCCGAGCTGCTGATCCGCCGGCTGGGGGACGTGGTCGACTCCATCCCCTTGGCCGGCTCCTGCCCGCGCGGCACCAGCCCGGGCCACGATGCCCGCCTGGGCGCCGCCCTCAAAGCGTCGCAAAAGAACCTCACTGAGCACTCGCTGGCCGTGCAGACCGTCGTCGACCGCCTGGCCGGGTACTGCGAGCGGCTCATAGCCGAACCGGAGCCCTCCCTGCTGCTTCTGGCCAACCTGCAACATTTGAGCACCAAGATCCAAGGCACGCTACGCGGTTCGGCCTCTGCGCTGGAGCTGGCCGGAGCCCTGCACCCCACCGCGGCGGTTTGCGGCGTACCGGTGGCCGGGGCCCTGCAAACCATCCGGCGGCTGGAAGGCTTTGAGCGCGGCCGGTACTCTGGACCGGTCGGCTGGATGGATCGGCGGGGCGACGGAGAGTGGGCGCTGGCGCTGCGGTGCGCCGAGCTGGACGGACCCCGGGCCCAAGTGTTCGCCGGCGCCGGCATCGTCGCCGGCTCCGACCCGGCGGCCGAGTTGGACGAGACGGCGCTCAAGCTGCAGGCGGTACTATCCGCCCTGCCTGCGATCAACGGATCCTAAAGGTTCGTCAAGAAATAGTTGACCAAATTGTCAAGGCGGGGTTGACACTTACGGTGGCATCAGCGGTAGAATAGCCACGCACCGTGGTCAACTCTTTCCCGGTTGGCCGCGGTGAAACGCTCATCGAGAGAGGGCCGCCGCCGCCCGCTGCCAGGCCATCCGGTGCATTTCCACGTTGCGCTCACGACTGGTGGTGACCTCCACGATGTGCACCCCGCCCGAATCGAGCGCTGCGTTGACCGTAGGCGCCAAGTCCAAGGGGGTACTGATCAGGTGGTAGCCGCACCCGTAGCTGCGGGACAGCTGTTCGAAGTCCGTGCCCTGCGGGGTGCCGAACAACTTCTCGAAGCCGGGGTGGGCTGCTTGGGGCAGGAAAGAAAAGATTCCCCCTCCGTCGTTGTTGACGACCACGAACACCGCGTCCAAGGAGCCGCCTGATGCCAACAAGAGTCCGTTCTGATCGTGCAGGAAGCACAGATCGCCGCAGAGCCCGCAAACCGGTTCGCCAAGCTGCGCAGAAGCTCCTAGGACGCAGGAGACGAACCCGTCGATCCCGTTCGCGCCGCGGTTGGAACGGATCCGAATCCGCCGTCGCGGCCGCATGAACCAGTCGAGATCCCGTATCGGCATGCTGGAGGCCACGTACAAGATTGAGTAGTCCGGGAGGCCGGCCGCCAAATCCCGGGCTACTCGGGGCTCGGTGACCTGCGGGCAGGAGTCAAGAAAGCCGTCCAGGGCCGGCCGGACCACGGATTCGGCCGATTGCCAGCGTTGCAGCCAATCGTTGGGCTCGGGCGCCCGCAGCTTACCGGCCAGAGCACGGCACGCTCGGGCGGGATCGGCCCGCAGGATCCAGGACGCGGCACGACGGGGGTCCGACCAGCCGAACGGGTCGATCCACACCTGCCGGACACCGGGATCCAACCGGCTCAACAGGGTGGGTGAGGTGCTCAGGTTCCCGAACCGCACCACCAGGTCCGGGCGGTAGGCTTCGGTCGGCGACGAGCGAAGTATCGCCTCGTAGGTTGAGATCGCCGGGTCGGCCCGGACCCCGGACGCGGCCTCGGCCAGCAGCGGCCAACCCGCGGCTGCGGCCAGTTCGATTATCGGATCTGCGTCCAAATTGCCTTCGCCGGCCACTATCAAACCCCGCCGGGCCCGATTCATCTCTGCGGCCAATTGCCGCAGGCCCTCGGCGTCCGGCTCGACCGCAGGCGCCGACACCTCGACCCAGGGGGCTCCCCCCTCCCTGCCGTCCAGAGGAAAATCAAAGCCGGCTTCGTCGGGCTCGGGTACCAGCGGGTCGCGAAAGCCGATGTTCAGGTGCACCGGACCCGGCTGCGGCCACACCGAGGTGTGAAAGCCGCGGGCGGCCACCGACCGCCAGTAGCCCACCGACCCGGCGCGCGCCTCGGGCACGCCCACCTCGACGAACCAGCGCACGAACCCCCCGTACAGCTTGATCTGATCGATCGTCTGTCCGGCGCCAGTATCCCTCAACTCGACCGGACGGTCCGCGGTCACCACGATCATCGGGACCCCTGCATAGAACGCTTCGACGACCGCAGGCGCCAGATTCACGGTGGCGCTCCCGGAGGTCGTCAACACCACGGCGGGACGGCCGCTCACCTTGGCCGCCCCCAGCGCGGCAAACGCTACGGACCGCTCGTCGATACCTACCCGCACATCCAGCTCGGCGCGCTTGGCCAGGGCCAGCGCCAGCGGCGTCGAGCGGGAGCCGGGTCCCAAGAACGCCTGCGTCACCCCGCACCGGACGAACTCGTCGACCATCACCGTAGCCAGCGCCTCTCCGGCGTTGGAAGCGCTCACCGCGGCCACCTCGACGGCACCGGCGGCTCCTGGGCGGCAAACTCTCGCAGCCGGGCGGGGTCCACCTCGGGACGCTCCACCGCAAGCCAGCCATCGACCGGGATCAAGGAGGCGGCCACCAGGTCCCCGGCCAGCATGCCTGCGGTACCGAGGCCGCACGTGTACGGTAGGTCATCGAGCGCCGCGGCCAGGGCCAGCCCCGCCCAGATGCCCACCGAGGTCTCGATCAAGTTGGAGACGATCGCCGGCAGACCGCAGGCCTGCACCGTACGCATCGATCGGTCCACTCCCCCCAGGCTCTGCACCTTCACAACCAGGACATCGGCGGCTTCCGCGGCGGCGATGCGCCGGGCGGCCTCGGGCGAAGTAACCAACTCGTCCGCCGCCAACGGCACCTGAACCGACCTACGCAGCTTCACCATGTCCTGCAGTGTGGCAACCGGCTGCTCCACCAAGCCGACTTCCAACGGGCCGAGCCGCCGGATCGCCCGCTCGGCCTCCTCGAGTGTCCAAGCCCCGTTGGCATCCACCATGATCAGCCCCTGCGGGCCCAGCGCCTGCCGGACCGCCTCCACCCGCGAGTAGTCGTCGCCCTCGCCGACTTTGACCTTGGCCGCCGCGCACCCCGACGCCTGTACCAGGCGGGCCGCCTGTTGCGCGGGGACGGCCCCGACGGTGGCGTGCACGGCCACCCGGCGGCGGACCGCCCGGGGCAAAGGATCACGGGCGCACGCCACCGCGGAGGCCAGGCACCGGTCCACCTCGCGGTCCGAGTAGCCGGGAAACGGTGAGAACTCTCCCCAGCCCCGCGGGCCGGACACCAGCGCACCGCTGCGCTCGCTAACGCCCCGAAACGGCGCTTTGAGCGGGACGCGGAAGGGGTGCCAGCCGAGCTCCGTAGTCATCTTCCCACCCACCACAGGCCCACGGCCATCAAAGCTCCGAAGACCAGCTGCAGCTTGGCCGTGGAGACCAGCACCGCGATCAGGCCGCGGCCGGATTCGGTGGCCACCCGCCGCCAGGGATCGACCGCCAGCGGGAGGCTGAGCACCGGCAGCGCCACCAGGGCCGATCCGGCCGCCCACCCCACCGGCCCCAACCCCAGGAAAGCGCCGGCCAAGGTGGCCCGGTACAACCGCTGTGTGCCGGCCGTACCCAGCATCACCGCCAGGGTCCGCTTTCCCGTAGCCGCGTCGGTGTGGATGTCCCGCAGGTTGTTCACCAGCAAGATGGCAGTCGCCAGCAGGCCCACCGGCACCGAGGCCACGAGGGCTAGAGAAGCGACGCTCTCGATCTGCACGTAGCTCGACCCCACAGTGGCAACCACCCCGAAGAAGATGAAGACGAACACCTCGCCGAGCCCGTGCGAGGCGTAAGGCCAGGGACCTCCGCTGTAGCCGAGCGCAGCCAGTAGGCTGACCGCGCCGACCACGGCCAGCTCCCACCCGGCCGCAGCAGCCAAACCCAGACCCGCCAGCACGGCAACGAGGAATGTGACAACCATCGCGTTGCGCATAGCGCCGGGCGAGATGAGCCCGGCCGAGGTGAGCCGGCGCGGGCCGAGGCGCCGGGTGGTGTCTACCCCCTTGACCGCGTCGAAGTAGTCGTTGGCAAAGTTAACCCCCACCTGCATGAACACGGCGACCACCAGGGCCCCCAGAAACCTTGGGGCCGAGAAGCGGTCGGAGACCGCGGTGCCCACCAGCACGGGAACGATGCCGGCGACCAGCGTACGCGGCCGGGCAGCCTCCACCCAGTACTTCACGCGGCTTGCCGCCCCGGCCGGTCAGGGCCGCTTCGGAAACCGGTCAAACTGCGGCTTGCGCTTCTGCAGATAGGCGTCACGGCCCTCCTGCGCCTCCTCGCTCATGTAGTAAAGCAGGGTGGCGTCGCCCGCCAGCTGCTGGATACCGGCCAAACCGTCGGTGTCGGCGTTAAACGCCGCCTTGAGCAGCCGCAGGGACAACGGGCTCATCTGCAAGATCCGCCGGCACCACCGCACGGTCTCGTTCTCCAGCTCGTCCAAGGGCACCACCTTGTTGACCAGACCCATGTCCATCGCCTGCTGCGCGTCGTACTGCTCACACAAAAACCAGATCTCCCGGGCCTTTTTGTGCCCGACCATCCGGGCCAGCAGACCGGCGCCGTAGCCGCCGTCGAACGAGCCCACCTTGGGGCCGGTCTGCCCAAAACGGGCGTTGTCGGCCGCTACGGTAAGGTCGCACACCACGTGCAGCACGTGGCCGCCGCCGATCGCGTATCCGGCCACCATGGCGATGACCGGCTTGGGCAGCCGGCGGATCTGCACCTGCAGATCCAGCACGTTCAAGCGGCCGACCCCCTGTGCATCGGCGTAGCCGTCGTCGCTGCGGACCTTCTGGTCGCCCCCGGAGCAAAAGGCCAGGGTGCCGGCGCCGGTGAGAATCACCACTCCGATGCCGGGATCATCGCGGGCCATCTCGAAAGCCCGCCCCAGCTCGACAACCGTCTGCGGGCGAAACGCGTTGCGGACCTCGGGACGGTTGATGGTTATCTTGGCGATACCCTCGGCCGTCTCGTAGATGACGTCTTCAAAGTCGCCTGAGCTCTGCCAGGCAATACTGGCTTGGGATTCCATCAGCTGGCTACTCCTGAGCAAATACTCGAATTGTTAAAGTAATGTATCTTACGTGGTCCAAACCGTGAGCGAGACCAACCTCGTAGCCCTACGCTACCCAAACCGGCAGCTCGGTGCCCGGATCCTGCAAGCTTGGGAGAGCGGGCAGGCGGTGCTCCCCCTGGACACCTCGCTTCCGCACAGCCAAGTGGCCGACCTGCTGGAGCGGTTTCGCCCGGCGCAGTTGCACGAGCCGGGCGCGACGACCAAGCTGGGCGCGGCACGGCCGGTAGACGGCGCAGTAGCGGCCGTGATCCCCACCTCCGGCAGCTCCGGCCCGCCCAAGGGGGTACTGCTCACCCACGACGCGCTCCGGTGGTCGGCGGGCGCGTCGATCCGGCGCCTCGGCGTCGAGCCGTCGCTGCGGTGGCTGTGCTGCCTTCCCATCAGCCACGTGGCCGGCCTGGCCATCGTGGTGCGCTCGGCGCTTAGCGGCACCACGCCGGCAGTCCACGACCGGTTCGACCCCGAGGCGATCCGACGGCAGAAGGACGCGGATTTGATCTCGCTGGTGCCGACCCAGCTCACGCGCCTGCTCGACGCCGGCGTCGACCTAAGACGGTTCGCGGCCGTGTTGCTGGGCGGCGGGCCCGCCGGCGAGAGCCTGCTCGAGCGGGCCGCCGCCGCCGGGGCAACGGTGGTGCAGACCTACGGGATGACCGAGACCTGCGGCGGGTGCGTCTACGACGCCAGGCCCCTGGACGGCGTATCGGTACGGGTGTCCGGCGGGATCATCGAGCTGGCCGGGCCGATGCTCATGAGCGGGTACCGGCTGGAGGCGGAGTTGACCCGGCAGGTGCTTACCGGCGGGTGGTTCACCACCTCCGACCTGGGCCGGCTGGACAACGGTAGGCTGACCGTGCTGGGACGCGCCGACAACGTCATCATCACCGGCGGCGAAAAGGTATCCGCCCGGCGGGTCACCCAATTGCTGGTCGAGCACCCGGGCATAGCGGACGCCGCGGTGCTGGGCCTGCCGGACCCCGACTGGGGCCAGAGGGTGGCCGCCGTCGTGGTAGCCGGCGAAGGCAAAGCGGTAGATGAAGCGCAGGTCGCACGGGCGCTGCGGACCAAAGCTGCTCCTTACGAGGTTCCCAAGCTGATCCGAACCGTTGAACTCATCCCCCGCACCCGCTCGGGCAAACCCGACCTCCCGGCAATTCGAGAGCTCCTGCGCCCGGAAAGCTAGGACAGATCCCGCCGCCGGCGCCGGTACCGCACGTCGAGCCACGGCGGCATGTACCCCTCGTCCGCCTTGTTGAGCGTGACCCCGGGCGGAACGATTTCGTCGACGGCGTCCAGAGTCTCGGTGCTCAGACATATGTCCCCGGCCTTCAGCTGGCCTTCCAACTGCCGGCGGTTGCGGGGGCCGATGATCGCCGAGGTAACCGCCGGGTGCTCCAGCACCCAGGAAACCCCGAGCTCGACCAGGGAAATCCCCTCCTCCTGCGCCAGCGGCACCAGCTGCTCGATGATGTCGTACTTGCGCTGGTTCTCCGGTTTCGACGGGTCGAATCGCTCCGGCGACCGCTTGGCGCGGCCGGTCTGGTCGTAGGGCCGCCCCTTGCGGAACCTGCCCGAGAGCCACCCGCCGGCCAGAGGGCTCCAAGCCAGCACGCCCATCCGGTAACGCTGCGCAACCGGCAACAGCGCCTCCTCGACGTGGCGCACAAAGATCGAGTACGGAGGCTGTTCGCTCACAAAGCGCTGCAATCCGTCCCGGGAGGCCGCCCACTGGGCCTCGACCACCTCGTCGGGAGGAAACGTAGACGAGCCGATGTAGCGCACCTTGCCCTGCCGTACCAGGTCGTCCAGCGCACCCAGGGTTTCCGATAGGTCGGTGAGCGGGTCGGGACGGTGGACCTGGTACAGGTCTATGTAGTCGGTATCCAGCCGCCGCAGCGAGTTCTCAACCTCTTGGATGATGTGCCGGCGCGACGTCCCGCGGTCATTGGGGTCCTCGGACATCGCGCCGTAGAGCTTGGTGGCGAGCACGACGCCGTCCCGGCGGCCTTTGAGCGCCTTGCCGACAATCCGTTCGCTCTCCCCCTCGGAGTAGACGTTGGCGGTGTCTATGAAGTTGATGCCGGCGTCCAGCGCGGCGTGGATGGTCTCGATCCCGTTGCCGTGGTCGGGCTCACCCCACCCGCCGAACATCATGGCGCCCAGGCACAAGGGACTGACCCGAACGCCGGTGCCGCCCAAGCGAACGTACTGCATGCTCTCAAGCCTACGACATGCCCTTAGACTGGCAAGCGTGAAGACCAAGACACTGGCGCTGGACACAGGCCGAGCCCGCAGGATCGTCGACCTCACCGGCGAGGTCTGCAGGTTCGTCGCCGGCGAGGGCGACGGGCTGGTGAGCGTATCGGTGCCGCATGCCACCGCGGGGCTCGTCTTGATGGAACTGGGCTCCGGAAGCGAGCAGGACCTTTGGGAACGCCTCGACGAGCTGCTGCCCAGGGACAACCGCTATGTGCACTCACACGGCTCGCCCGGCCACGGCGCCGATCACCTGCTGCCCGCCTTCGTCTCGCCCGCGCTTACCCTGCCGGTGTTCGGCGGGCGCGTGTCGCTGGGAACCTGGCAGAGCATCGCCATGGTCGACACCAACGTGGACAATCCCCAGCGCCGGGTGGTTCTGGCCTTCCTGGGGGAGAGCTGATGGAGGGATTGGCCGAGCAGCTGCGCACTCTAGCCGAGCGGCTGGCGGTGGAGGCCGGCGAGATCCTGCTGGAGATGGACATGGGTCGGGTAAGCGCCAAGTCCACCCCGACCGACCTGGTTACCGACGCCGACCGGGCGGCCGAGCACCACATCTTCTCTGCCCTGCAGCAGCACCGCCCCGACGATGTAATAGTCGCCGAGGAAGGGTCCGGCCAGGACGGCGCCAGCGGGATCCGGTGGGTGGTGGATCCGCTGGACGGCACCGTCAACTACGTCTACGGCTACCCGCACTGGTGCGTGTCGATCGGTATAGAAGGCGCGGTGCGGTTGGGTGTGATCCACGACCCCAACCGCAACGAGACCTTCAGCGATCCCGGGCTGTTGACACCCAGCACCAAGACCGACCTGTCCGACTCCCTGATAGCCACCGGCTTTGCCTACTCGGCCGAGGTACGGGCCCGCCAAGCGGCCATCGCCGCCGAACTCCTGCCGCAGGTGCGCGATATCCGCCGGGCCGGCAGCTGCGCCCTGGATCTCGCCTGGGTCGCCATGGGACGGCTGGACGGCTTCTACGAAGAGGCGGTGCAGCGCTGGGACACCAGTGCCGGCGTCGCGCTGGTGCAAGCCGCCGGCGGCTGCGCACGCCAGCACGGTCCGTTGACGGTGGCCGCGGGCAACGAGCAACTGCTGGAGAAGCTCGAAGCAAAGGTCGTACCCCGCTAACGGCTACTCCTGTTCTATCTTCACTTCCTTTAGTTCCACGTCCTCCAACGGCTTGTCCGCGCCGCGGGTGGCCACCCGGGAGATCTTGTCGGCCACGTCCTGACCCTCGACGACCTCGCCGAAGATCGTGTGTTTGCCGGTCAGGTGCGGAGTGGCGGCCACGGTCACGAAGAACTGGCTGCCGTTGGTGCCGGGGCCGGCGTTGGCCATCGCCAGGTAGCCGGGACGGTCAAAAGAAGGTCCTCCGGCGACCTCGTCCTCGAACTTGTAGCCCGGACCGCCGGTTCCGGCGCCCAGCGGATCGCCGCCTTGGATCATGAAGTTGGAGATGACCCGGTGGAAGATGGTACCCGCGTACAGCGAGTCATTGCGCTTCTCGCCGCTGCGGGGGTGTGTCCACTCAATCTTTCCGGTGGCCAGGCCCACGAAGTTCTCCACGGTCTTGGGGGCATGCTCGGGCAGCAGCTTGCACTTGATGTCACCGAGCGAGGTGACGAGGGTGGCATATGTGGCCATACTTCTTCTTCTCCCGGTTATAGAGATTGCGTCAAATGAGTCCCCGGTCAGTCTACTAGTGCACTAGTCCGGGGGCTTCGCCCCCGGATCCCCCGGGAAGTAGCCGGGACGCCGGCCGAGTTACCTTTAGAGAGTGAACGGACTCGCCGCGGCAGCCGAAGACTCCGATGGATCGAAGAGCAAACGGCTTATTGGCGGCGCGGCCTTGCTGGCCCTGTGGCTGCTGCGCAGGCC
>JBBDRQ010000009.1:0-58623 GCA_040905365.1 Actinomycetota bacterium | reverse complement strand
GTTCGGGCTCGGGTTCGGGCTCGGGTTCGGGCTCGGGCTCGGGTTCGGGCTCGGGCTCGGGCTCGGGTTCGGGTTCGGGCTCGGGTTCGGGCTCGGGTTCGGGTGCCGGCGGCGGACCGGGGGTCTGATCGTTCGCGATGATCGTAACTGTCAGATCGGCCGGAAGAATAAACGCAGGGCCCTCCGAGCAGCCTTGCGGGTCGCTCAATCGGATCAAGAAAGTCTCGCTGGACTCCCGCGCGGTGTCGTCGACGATCCGAATATCGACGGACTTCTCTCTTTCGGTGCCGGCGAAGCTCAACCGCTCCTGGATAGGGGAGAAGTCGTCGGGGGTCGCTGAATCCGGCACCGTAGAGACCGCCACCGATGAATCGGCCGAAGCGCTCAGCCGGCTGACGGTGACCGTTACGATATCGCCCTCAAACGCACGCTCGGGCGACGCCTCAACGTTAAACCGGTGGCACGAGGCCAACGCCGCCGATGCCCCGAAGGTCAAGGTCGTCGCTACCAAACCCGCCAACGTCAAAAATCGCAAATGACCTTTTTGCATCGGAGCTCTCCTAGGACCTGGTTAGTTGGCGAGGACTGCAAGCCGAATGCTACTCCGAAGGGGCATCCCGACGGCAAATTTGGTGACACCGCGGCCTACGCCAGGGCGGCATCCAGCGTCATCTCGGCCGAACCGCCCTTGAACAGCCCTGCCACCGGGCAACCCTGGCTGGCGGCCTCGGCAGCCGCGGCAAAGCCGCCCGCGTCCAGCCCATCGACCTCGGCTCTGACCGTGAGCGCCACCTTGGTGATCCCGGTACCCGGCACCATCGACACGGTTGAGGATGCATCGAACTTGGCAGTGGAGCCGCCGGCGTCGGCGACCGCCTTCGACAGCGCCATGCAGTAGCAAGACGCATATGCCGCGGCCAGCAGTTCTTCGGGGCTGGTGGACCCTCCGGGGTCCTCCGCGCGGCGCGCCCAGGAGACATCGAAGGTTGCAAGTCCCGAGGAATCCAGCGACACGCTGCCGCTCCCATCGGTCAGACCCCCGCTCCAAACCGCGGAGGCGGTCCGATCCGCCATCAGCAACCCCCTTTTCCATCCGACATGGGCAAGAAGCGTCACCCTAACACCGCCAGTACGTCAAAGGAGCCAGCTTAAAGCTGGCTCCTTTGACGTAACCCGTAGGTTGCTAGTGAGTGCTACACCGCTGCCGGGCAGAGACCGGTCCAGTAGTCGAGGATGATCTCGTACACGCCAACCTCCATAGTGGTGTCGGCGTGAGCGTCGACGGCCTCGAGCCACACGATCATGTCGTCTACGAAGTCGATAACCGCGTCCTCGTAGGCGCCCGCTGCGCCGTTCACTCCCGCTTCGGCGTCAATCGCCTCGAAGTACGCCAGGGTGGTGGTGGTCAGCACGCCGGTAGCGGCGTCGAAGGCAGTCCGTGCTTCGGTTATTGCGGTGGCCTCTTCGGCCAGTCTGGTGTTCAAAGTTTCCAGCTGCTGCGCCGCTTCGGTGGTCGGAACAGCCAGGTACTCGCAAATGGATTCGGCGGTGCTCGGGTCCCCCGCCTCGGCCGCACCGGCAGGCACGGCAAACACACCTAGGGCAACAACGGAGGTCAGGCCTGCAGCGCATACTCGAGTGAACTTGTTCATGTTTTTCTCCTTGTTATTGGTGAGCAGCTCACTACTGGTGAGCGGCTCATTATTGGTAAGCGGCGAGCCGCCGAATTTGAGAATCTTTTGGCTACGTACTGATCGAGAGCGAGAAACAGACGGTCCGGCTATGGCCTCACCTCCAGTTCCCCCATCCGCCCGAGGATCAGCTCCCTCGCCTCTTCGGGAGTCATTCGCTCTTCCCTAGGGCGCTCGAGTGCTTCCTGGGTAATTTCGGAGATGACCTGGCTGATATCGACAAGCCGTTCCGCTTCCACCTGTGCTTCCGGGGACACGGAGGGGAGGGTCACGGCCGGGTCAGCCGGCGCTTCAGCAGCCTCGGTTTCTTCGGCCGGGGCCGGCTCCGACGTACCGATCGCACCGACTCCGAAGGCCGCGGCTCCGGCCGATAGGAGTGCGATCAGGCCGGTACCAATTACAATCTTCGGCTTCATGTTTCCCCCTTGGGGCCTGCGGCCCGCTAGCTTTCTCGTCCCTTTCTAATCGGCAGAACTCGCGGATTATTAAAAGAATTTCTTGGCAACCAGGTATTTTTTGCATCACTAACCGCCTACCGCTCACAAAGGGGGCTCGACGATGGGCGGCCGCTGCGGCCGTGTCACCCGGGCTCGGTATCCTCGAACCATGCGCCTCCTTCGCTGCGGAATCATTTGATGCCGAACATTCAGTGCGCCCACTGCGGGGGTACCCACAACAACGTGGCGGCGGTCCGGGCTTGCTGGCAGTCGGCCGGAACCCCGCCGCCTGCAGTACAGCCGCCGCGGCCGCGCGCACGCGGCGGGACGGGCCGGCCGGCTCCGTGGTTGGGGCGCGGTGTGATCGTGTCCCCGGGTCAAGAGGTGCCGGCGCCTTGGATCGACTGCCCGCGCGTACCTGTTGCGAGCTCCGAATCCATGGGCACCCAGCTCGACGCGCTGCTCGAGTCCCACTTCAAACGGCAACCGGTCGTAGTGGAGCTGGAAGGCGAGTGGTCGGAGACCAGCCAGGAGACCCTTCGGTCACCGCCTTGGGCCCTTACCCCCGGTTTTACTTTCCCCGGGGAGCAGCTTCGAACGGTGCTCGGCAACTGCCTCGACGCCCGCAACGGTGACCAGCTCGAGTGGGGACCCACCAACCAGGCGGTCCGGCTCGGCGCCCAGGCCGGAGGGCCCGCCGACGTAATCCTGCCCGACGGCCAACCCGCGTTCTGCGACGGCGGCCCTTTGCACTTCCTGGGTCCGCAATCCTGCGCCGGGTCCCCGGTGCGCGTGGTGCACCGCGTGGCGCTGGAGCACGATTCGTTGATTCCGTTCGACACCAATCTTGCCGACGCGGTTCTTTCCGACGACCAGCGGGCCGCGGTGGTCCATGCCGACGGGTCCGCCCGGATAATCGCGCCGGCCGGCTCCGGCAAGACCCGGGTTCTCACCGAACGAGCCCGCCACCTGCTCAAGGCGTGGAAGATCCCGCCCCAGGCCCTGTGCCTGGTCGCCTTCAACAAGCGCGCGGCCCAGCAGATGAAAGACCGCACCCAGGACCTTCCGGGCCTCCAGGTACGTTCGCTGAACGCTTTGGGGCTAGCCGTGGTAAGCGGATCGGGCCGCTTCGGAGAAGGCCGAACCATCGAAACGCTCGACGAGCGCGGTGTGCGCCAGCTTCTCGATTCGCTCGTCAAGCTCGGGCGCCGGGCCAACGCGGACCCGGCCGCGGCGTGGATCGAGGCCTTCTCCTCGGTGCGCTTGGGACTGCGCACTCCGGCTGAGGTTGAAAGCGACTTCGCAGGCGACGTCCAAGGCCTGCCGGAGGTCTTCGAGTCTTACCGCCGCGCCCTGGCCGACCGAGCCGTGGTCGACTTCGACGAGCAAATATACCGAGCGGTCGAGATTCTGCTGACCGACCCGTCGGCCCGGTACCGGGCCCGCCGGGCCTGCCGGATCATGCTGGTCGACGAGTTCCAGGACCTTACCCCCGCCCACCTGCTTCTGATCCGGCTGCTGGCGGGGCCCTCCGGCGCCGTCTTCGGCGTGGGCGACGACGACCAGACGATCTACGGATATGCGGGCGCCACGCCCGACTGGCTGATCGACTACGCTCGGTTTTTCCCCGGAGCCGGCAGCCATGCGCTTGGCGTCAACTACCGCTGCCCTCCGGCCATCGTCACGGCCGCCGTCACCTTGCTGACCCACAATCGACGGCGGGTCGACAAAGCAATCACCTCCCCGCCCGGGGAACCCGGCCCCACCTCGGGACTGCAGGTACACGAATCCGACGACCCGGTTTCCACCACGCTCGACACCGCCATGACCCTGCTCGGCGCCGGCATCGACCCTGCCGACCTGGCCGTGTTGACGCGGGTCAACAATTCACTGGCGCCGGTGCAGTTGCTGCTCGCGTCCGAAGGAGTACCGGTCAACCAAGCCGTCGGCGCCGGGTTCTTGGAGCGCACCGGCGTAAGGGCCGCTCTGAGTTGGCTGCGCCTGGCCGCCGGCCCGGAGCGGCTGCACCCCAAGGACATATCCCTCGCCGCGCGGCGGCCGCCGCGCGCCCTGTCGCCCAAGGTGATCGAGTGGATGGCCGAGCAGCGCACCATTGCCGGCCTGCGCTCCCTGGCGGACCGCCTCTCGGATCGGGATTCGGCCAAGATCCACTCGTTCGCCGACGACCTCGAGATGCTGGCCAATGTGGCGCGAAGCGGAAGTACGGACCAGATACTGCGGGTCTTGCGGGACCGGGTAGGGCTCGCCGAATCCATGGAGGCGCTGGACGGACAGCGCCGGCGCTTGGATCGATCACCACAAACCGACGACCTGGACATCCTTATCGCGGTGGGCAAGCTACATCCGGGCGGTGAGGGCTTCGAGCGGTGGCTGCGGGATGGCCTGAGCGCCCCCGGCGACCCCAACGGCGTAACCCTGGCCAGCATCCACGCCGTAAAGGGCCGGGAGTGGGATCACGTCATAGTCCATGACACAACGGCCGGGCTCCTGCCCCACCGACTGGCTACCGACGAGGAGGAGGAGCGAAGAGTGTTCCACGTCGCCCTAACCCGCGGCCGCAAATCCGTCACGGTGACCGCCGGATCACCGCCGTCCATGTTCATCGAACAGATGAGGGTCGAGTGGACCCCGCCGGCGGTCGGGCAGACCCGGCCGGAACCGGCCGCCTCCCACCCGCCGGCTGCCTCCCAGCCCGAAGCCCCGGACGAGATCCAGACAGCCGCCGCGACCCTGCTCAGGCAATGGCGGCTCGACAGAGCCCGTTCGACCGGCAAGCCCGCATTTACGATCATGCACGACAAGACCCTGGAGCAGATCGCCGCCTCAGGCTGCAGCACTCTGGCCGACCTGGCCCGCATCCGGGGCATCGGACCGGCCAAGCTGGAAAGTTTCGGCGACGAGATCCTGGCGGTATTGGAGGAGGCGGCGACGCTCTAGTACCCTAGCGCCGCCGCCGCCCGATCTATGGCTGCCGCGGCTCGATCCGGCTGGTTACCGGCTCCGCGGGGCGCAATGTGATGCCGGTGAACAGCTTGATCTCCTGCTTGGCAGCCGTGAACTGATACTGCCGAACCAGCAAGGCGGTGACTATTACCGCCTCCATCATCGAAAAGTGCTGGCCGATGCAAGCTCGGGGCCCGCCCCCGAATGGGAAGTAGGCGTAACGGTGCCTGGCCTTCTCGCGCTCGGCGGTGAAGCGCTCGGGTACGAACTCCTCCGGCTCCTCCCAGTACTTGGGATGACGGTGGGTGACCCAGGGGCTCGATACGGCTACGCTGCCGGCCGGGATCCGATAGCCGCTTATTTCGTCGTCTTTGACCGCCAACCGTGGAATCGCGTACGCGGCCGGATACAGCCGCATGGCCTCCTTGATCACCATCGTCGTGTACTCGAGCCCGCGCACATCCTCGATGGCCGGCATCCGGTCTCCCAGCACCCGCTGCACCTCGCCCAGAACCCGCTGCTGGACGTCTGGGTGCAGTCCGAGTAGGTGAAGGGTAAAGGTCAACGACGTCGCGGTGGTCTCGTGACCCGCAAGCAGGAAGATGAGCGCCTGATCGCGCACCTCATCGTCATCCAAGGGCGCCCCGCCGTCGGGGTCCTGCGCCTGCAGCAACAGGCTCAACAGATCCTCTTCGCCGGTCGGCCGCACCCGCCGCTCGGCAATGAGCTTGTCTACGATGTCGTAGACCTCCTGCTTGGCTCGACGCGCCCGCCGGTTGCCCGGTGTGTGCCAGTCCGGCGGCAAGGACACCGGAGCGAGACTACGCTTGAAAGCGCGTTTGCTCAGATAGGGGACGTGGCGGCTCAGCACCGGCAGCATATCCTCGACGTCGGTGCCGAACAGTGCCCGGCACACGACGCGAAGGCTGAACCTGGTCATCTCGCTGTGCAGGTCGACGCTGCCGCCCGCGGCGGCCCACCGCTCGGCGAGCTCGGCCGATTCGGCGGTCATCATATCGGCGTATCCAGCCACCCGCTTGTGCGTGAACAAGGGCTGCACCAAGCGCTTCTGCCGCTTCCAGGTGTCGCCCTCACTAGTCAAAAGACCGTTGCCGACCAGCGCCCGCAGCTCGATGTAGGTGGCGTCCTGTTTGGAGTAGTCCTCCGCCGCCGACGCCAGAACGTGCTGAATACTTTCGGGGTCGTGGATTCCAAAGGCCGTAACCCGAAGCGGTCCAGGAGGGCCCGCAACATAGCGAACCACGTCGCCGTACTCATGCATTCCCTTAAGAGTCGTTCCGAGTATGTCCCTTAACAGATCCAGAGCCGAACCCACCAGCGGCAGTCCGCGTGGACCCGGAGCTTGCTGTTCTGTGCGTGGCTCAACCGCAACCATGACCCCTCCTCTTACTATTACATCTATCAATGTAACAGTTTTGCATGGAGTTTTGAAGTGGCTCGGCTATCATCGAACTTGCCGATGATATGTAGAAGCACCTCCAGACTCGACCAATGACCCCCAACACGACCGAAGCCGCGCAGGCCCGGATGCTGATTGTGCGCCACGGCCAGTCAATTTGGAATTTGCACGGCCGGTGGCAAGGCCAGGCCGACCCGCCGCTGTCCCCCGAGGGGGAGCACCAGGCGCTCGATGCTGCCAACTGTCTATTCGGAACCGGGATCCATAGGATTTTCGCCTCGGACCTGCAGCGCGCCCGGCGCACGGCCGAGATCCTCGCCGAGCATCTCGGCGTGGCCACGGTCACCACCGACGCGGGACTACGGGAGCTCGACGTCGGCAAATGGACCGGGCTTACCCGCGACGAGATCGAACACAGGTGGCCGGGCATGCTGGCCGCCCGAGCCCAGAACCGCCTGCTCACCCCTCCGGGCGGCGAAACCCCGCGCAACCTGGCCACGCGGGTATCGCGCGCCGTCAACGAGATCGCGGCCACCATACTCCGGGAAACCAACGCCAACCGTACCGGTGAGCCGCTGGTCGCCGTGCTTATAAGCCACCGGGGTCCGATTTCCACGCTAGAGCGGTCGATGGGGCTCCAACCGACCCGGGCCGGCCACCTGGCCGGTCACTGGTTTGAGGTGGACGCTCGCCTGCAAATCCGCCACATCGCCGCCGCCAACCTACTGCAGGGCCCGGCGTACGACGACTCGCCGGAAACTCTCTGACGGGCGGTCGCGTCAGTCGGGGTCGGTGCAGCCGGAGGTACCGCCACCCGGTCCGGCTGGCTGCCGGCGCGGATAAGGCGTAGAAAACCCGCTTCCCGGGTCCTCGGTGTCCAGGTAGCGCAGCACTCCGCCGGCCACCGCCTGAGCCTCCAGGTCGATCACGTCCTCACGCCGGAGCAACTCCTCCTCGGCGGAGTTGGAGATAAACGAAAGCTCCGCCAGGACCGAGGGAACGCCTGCCTGGGCGGTCAGCCTCAACAGCCCGTAGTAATCGGTGCCCCGGCTGTTGAGCCGCCACTTGGCGCCGGCGTCGGTGTCGCCTACCCACTCGGCAGACAGGCCGGACAGCCGGTCGACGGTTTCCTCGTGGATCAACCCGGCCAGCCGTTTGGATTCGGTCGACCGGTACTGGTAGTAGGTCTCGGTTCCCGGGCGCTCCATCGGTCCATCGGGGTCCGCGTTGTGGTGAATTGAAACAAACACCTCGGAATCGGCCACCTCGGCAAAGGCTGCCCTAAATGCAAGAGTAGCCCGGTAATCCTGCTCCCGAGTGAGCACCGTAGGCACTCCCCGCCCGTTGAGCACACGCGCTGCGCGCGACGCCACCTGTAAATTCACGTCCTTCTCCTGCAGGCCCCCGGGCCCGACCGCTCCGGTCTCGCCGCCGCCGTGTCCAGGGTCCAGCACGACCTGCGCAGAAGCCAGGCGCACCGCTTCGTCAAGCCTCATCCACCGGCTGAGCGCGCACGGCGTCTCCACCCGCGCCCATTCACCCTCGATCGCCTCAAAAGGTACGAGTACCCCGGCCCGCAGCCGTCCCACCGGACCGGCCCCCGGCTCGGAGACCAAAGTGGCACCCGCTTTGCCAATTCGCAGTACCCCTGATGGGGGAACGTCGGAGCTCGCATCCTCTGCAATCGCCGTGGGCAGCGGTGAAGGCGATGGACTTGCGGAGGGGGACGGTTGCGGAGCTGAGCCCGGTGGCGCCGGGATGCCCGGCCCCCCCCCCCCCCCCCCCCCGCCGGCCGACTCGCCGCCCACACCCTTCGAGCAAGAAGTCCCCAGCAACGCAACGATCGCCAGAGTCGCGACCAACAGCCTCATCATCTAACCTTAAGCTCTGCGCTACGTAATCCTGACACTGACTCTTGCCGCAACCCTGTTGGCTGCGTGCTCCGGTGACCGGTCGCGCCCTGCGCAGGAACTGCCGACGGCCCGGGCGTCACCGGCGCCGGAGCCCGCGCCGGCCAACCCTGCACGTGAGACGTCACCCCAGCCGATCCCGTCCTTCTCGGCTACGGTCGATGGATTGACCGCCGCAGACCTGGAACACTCCTGGCGGCCCGGCTGCCCGGTGGGCCCCGCGGATCTAAGCCTTGTCACCATCAGCCATTGGGACTACGCCGGACGGGCTACCACCGGACGGCTGGTCGTGCGCACCGACCAGGCCCAACCGGTCGTAGGCGTCCTGCAGCAGCTTTTCGATCGAGGATTTCGCATCCATCGCATGTCCCCGATCGAAGAGTTCGAAGGAGACGACGAAGCCTCCATGGCCGCCAACAACAGCTCCGGGTTCAACTGCCGTACGGTGCAGGCGCAACCGGGCGTGTGGTCCCAACACGCGTTTGGTACCGCCATTGATCTCAACCCCGTACAGAACCCCTACGTATCCGGGTCGGGATTGGTTGCCCCCGTGCAAGGGGCCGCCTTCCAAGACCGCTCCATCGACGCCCCCGGCATGATTCGACACGAAGACGCCGTGGTTCAGGCCTTTGCCGCAATCGGGTGGGAATGGGGAGGCAGCTGGTCCGGCTCCAAGGACTACCAGCACTTCTCCCTAACGGGCAGGTAGAGACGTATCGGCCGGCCAAGTCCTATAGGCTCATCTGAAATTATGGACTCACAGCGAAGCGTCCCTAACCCCCGCCTCCCCGAAGGCGGACCGGCTCGGGGATCCTACGACCGGCCCCGGCACCCGATCCTGCTTGTAGAGGACGATCCCGGCGACGCCGCGATCGTCAAGGAGCTGCTGTCGGACTCCGGTGACGAGTTTCCGATCACCTGGGCCAAGAGTATCGCTGAGGCCAGGCGGGCGGTCACCCCTGAAACAATGTGCTGCCTGGTCGATCTCGGCCTGCCCGACGCTCAAGGCCTGGAGGCAGTAAGAGCCGCGGTAGAGCTGGCCCCCCACGCAGCCGTGATCGTCCTAACCGGCCTGGTGGATTGGGCAAAGGGCACCGAAGCCGTGGCCAAGGGGGCCCACAACTACCTGATCAAAGGCGCCGTGGACGAAATCCACCTGGCCTGGTCGATACGCTTTGCGATCGAACGCAAAAGGGCGGAGGAGGCCAATCAGCGGCGCCACGAGGCCGAATTCAGGCGGGCCGAAACAATGCGCCTGGAGCGGGGCCTCCTACCCAACCTGCTCGTAAAGGACCGGTCGCTGCACCTGGAGACCCGCTACCGACCGGGCGGGGCCCGGCCGATAATCGGCGGCGACTTCCTGGACGCGGTCGAGCTGGAGGACGGCACGGTGCGGTTGATCCTGGGCGACGTCTCGGGCCACGGACCCGACCAGGCCGCGGTGGGGGTGGGGCTGCGCATCGCCTGGCGGACCCTGGTGCTGGCGGGCCACCCGGAGGACACTACGCTCACCACGCTGGATAGGATTCTAAGAGCCGAGCGCCCCAACGACTCGATGTTCGCCACGGCCTGCGAGCTGACAATCGAACCAAACCACTCCCGGGGATGGCTGCGGGTAGCCGGGCACCCCAACCCGATCTCGCTGCTGCCCGAGCCGACCGCGCTGGCCGTACCCGAATCCGGACCGCCGCTGGGGGTGGTTGACGGACCCTCCGTTTGGGAGCCCTGCCCGATTCGACTGCGCGCACCCTGGGCGTTGCTGCTGATCACCGACGGTTTGCTGGAAGGGCGGCCCGGCGACCGCGAGCGCTCACTGGGACACTCCGGACTCGTCGAGCTCGCCGCGAAGGTGTGGCCTAGGTGCGACAACCCGGGTCAGTTCGCGGACGAACTCATCGAGCAGGCCGAAACCGATCAGGGAGGAGCCCTGCCGGACGACGTCGCCCTGGTACTCATGTCCAGCCGGGGGCCCGCCGACCGCGACCAGCTGTGATCTCCAGGACCGAAAGGGCTCCCTCCCTCCGATCCATCGTAAAGCGGCTCATCCTGGTGCTGGCCACCGGCGTGCTCATCGCATCCGTGCTTACCGCCACCACCGTTTTGCGCCTCAACAGCCAGCGCGCGACTTTGGTCAACCAGCTTGATCCGGCGGTCGAGGAGGTGCGCAACCTGCTTGCTTCGGTGGTCGAGCAGGAAACCGGAGTGCAGGGCTACGCATTGAGCGGGGATCAAAGCTTTTTAGTAGAGCCGTACCAGCGCGGAAGATCCGAAGAGGTGCGGGCAACCAACCGGCTCGAGTCACTGCTTAACGACTACCCGGCGCTGCTGGCCGACCTGGAGGCATTGACCGAGACCATGACCGACTGGAGGATTTTTGCCGCCGAGCCGATAATCGCCGCCTCGACGGATGGAGAGCAGCTAGAGGTAGACGTTCTCCAGTTGGGCCGAAGCCACCTTAACTCGGCCCGGGAAACGATTCGAGAGTTGGCGCTGGGAGTGGAGGCCCGCCGCTTGCGGATCAGTGAGCGCCTGGACGACGCGTTCACACTGTTCATAGCCACCTTGGTAGCCACGCTTGGGGCCATGATCTTCAGCATCGTCTCGCTGTACCGGGGTACCAAACGCCAAGTTCTCCAACCGCTCGATCAGCTGCGCGCCGACGCCAGAATGGTAGCGGCCGGAGACCTGGATCACCGCGTCCGACCCGCCGGGCCGACCGAGCTGACCGAACTGGCCGAGGACGTCGACGCCATGCGCAGCCGCATTCTCCATGAGCTCGAAAAGCTCGAAAATGCCCATGCGGAACTTGAGGCGAAGGCGGCCGAGATGGACCGGACCAACCAGGACTTGGAGCAGTTTGCGTACGTAGCCTCACACGACCTGCAAGAACCGTTGCGCAAGGTGGCCAGCTTCTGCCAGCTGCTGCAAAAACGTTACGGCGGGCAGCTCGACGACCGGGCCGACGAGTACATCTCGTACGCGGTCGACGGGGCCCGGCGCATGCAGCACCTCATCAACGACCTGCTGCAGTTCTCGCGTGTGGGCCTAAGCGCCGACTCGATCACCTCCGTAGACTGCAACCGGGTCGCCGACGACGCCATCGCAAGCCAGCAGGACTCGATCCGTGAGACCGGTGCGCTGATCGAAAGAGGCGACCTGCCCACCGTGGCGGGAGACCACCGCCTGCTTACCCTGGTCTTCGAGAACTTGATCACCAATGCGCTCAAGTTCCGCTCCGACAAACCGCCGGTCATAACAGTAGGGGTGATCGACGCCGGAGCCGAGTGGGAGTTCTTCGTCCAAGACAACGGCATCGGCATCGAACCCCAGCACGCAGACCGCATATTTACTCTATTTCAACGACTGCACGCCCGGGACGAGTATCCGGGTACGGGAATAGGATTGGCTTTGGTCAAAAGAATCGTAGAGTCCCATGGTGGCCGGGTATGGTTGGACTCTCCCGGGCCGGAAGGCACTACCTTCCGGCTCACCCTTCCCAAGAAAGAGGTAGATGACGATTCGCGAAGCGGCGCCCCCGGTGCGGATACTGCTGGTTGAAGACGACCCCGGCGACGTTCTACTCATCCGGGAAGCTTTGGCTGAGTCCTGTGCCCCCATCCACATCGAGGTCGCTTCCAATGGTGAGGAAGCTATCGAATTCCTGGCGCAGGAAGGCGCGTTTGGGGGTGCCGAGCGGCCCGACCTGGTGCTGTTGGACCTCAACCTCCCAAGGCTTGGGGGGCTGGACGTGCTCAAACGAATCAAGCACGACGACGACCTGCGGTCGATCCCGGTAGTGGTCCTTACCACCTCGCGCACCCAAGGCGATGTACAAAGCAGCTATGAGCTACACGCCAACGCCTACGTATCTAAGCCGGTCGAGGTCGAACAATTCCTTCGAGCCGTACGCGGAATCGACCACTTCTTCGTCAAAGTTGCCCTGCTGCCTAAGGGCTGAAAACAAATCGCCCTTTACTTGTCGACTTGCAGTTTGGACCGCAGATCCTGAATCGCTTGAGCCAGCAGCCGCGAGACGTGCATCTGCGAAATATTGATCTCTTGCGCGATTTGCGTCTGGGTCATCTCCTTGAAGAACCTCATGAATAAAAGCTGTCTTTGCCTCGGCGCCAATTGATCAATGGCCGCCTTGGCGCTGACCCAACTGTCGGTTAGAGCCAACGCCTCGTCCTCACGGCCCAAAAAGCTCGACAGAGTGTTGCCGCCCTCTTCCACAGGAACGTCCAGCGAGGAGGTGGAGTAGGCGTTGGAAGCCTCCATGCCCTCGAGGACATCTTCCTCGCTCAACCCGGCGTGCCGGCTGATCTCGCTCACTGTCGGACTTCGGCCCAGCTCCTGGCTTAGCTCGCGATCGGCCTTATCCACGGCCAGTGACGATTCCTTGACCCGGCGGGGTACCGACATAGCCCAGCTCTTATCCCTGAGGTGGCGCTTGAGCTCGCCGACGACGGTTACGCTGGCAAAGGTCGAGAATTTGACCTCTCGCTCCGGGTCGAAGCGCCCAACGGCCTTCACAAGCGCCATGACCGCCACCTGATCGAGGTCCGCCTGCTCCTCGCCCCGGCCGCCAAAACGCCGGGCCAGATAAGTGGCCAGCGGCTTGTAGCCCATTACGATCTCATCCTGAGCCCGCCTGTCGGGCAGCGCGTCGAAGAGTTCTTCCACGCGCTCGGCTGAGAGCCTTTCCTTTTCCACCACCCCGGCCCTACTCCTCCATCGTCCGCAGTAGCTTGGACAGGACCACGGTTGGGCTGGGCGAACGCTTGAAACTATACTCGTCGGTCAAAGCGCTGAGAATCCGGTCGGCAAGCGGGTTTTCGGGGGCTTGCGACCAATCGGTTGCCGAGCCGTCGGTTGCAATGACCACCTCAACCCGATCCGAGCCGAGGTTGAGGCGCATACTGAACGTGCTGGGCTCGCCGCCAATAGCAAGCAGTTGTCCGCACGCCTCGTCGACCACCAGGCGCAGGTCCTGAATGGTCTCCACGGTTGCATCCAGCAAGCTCGATGCCGAGCCGACGACGGTTCTTAGCACCTGCACATATTCTTGTTTGGCGGGCACCGTTGTCTCTAGGTGTGATCGCAACTGCCAACTCCCGGAGTCGATACTGTTGAAAGTAGGATACTTACGTTTCTTCGACCCAGACACTGGGAACACTTCGAATAGCTACCTCGAGCACGCAGGAGGATCATTATCGACCTCACATTCAAAGTTAAGCAGCACGGGCCTTGGACGGTTTTGCAGGTGGCCGGCGAAATCGACCTCCACAGCGCCTCCCAGGTGCGCACCAACATCGATACCCGACTTAGTCAAGGCCAAACGCAAATAGCGGTCGACTTGGCCGGCGTCGAGTTCATCGACTCCTCCGGGCTGGCCGCGCTCATCTCGGGGCGGAAGAAGGCTGCTGAAACGTCCGGTTCCCTCGTGCTCGTCGCGCCAACCGAGCCCGTCAAGCGTGCTCTATCGGTAACCGGGCTCGACAAGGTCTTCAAAGTGTACGGCTCGCTCGACGAAGAAGAGCCCGTGGCCGGCAATTGAAAGAGACCGATATGGATTTCACGCTCGACGTGCCGGCCAACTCGGGGCAGGTCCGCACGGTCCGTCTGTTCGCATCCTCCATCGCCCGGAAGTACGGATGCGAGGAGACCTCTATCGAGGATCTCAAGCTTGCGGTTTCCGAGGGGTGCAACCTGGCCTTGAACATCCTCGACGAGCGCTCTGGCGACCGGTTGAAGATAGCGGTGAGCGTAGCCGACCGAACGCTTGCCTTCCGGCTAAACGGAATAAGGAACCAAGCCTCCGGCACCGAGCGCGAAACAATGGAGGCTGCCGGACTGCTAGATACCGCCACCATGGGCCGGGAACTCATCACCGCCTTGTTTCCCGAGGCCCGGGTAAACGAGGATCAGCAGGGACCGAGGGTAGAACTGCTCCTGCCTATTTAGCCTGCCTAAGCAGCACCTCCGTTCCCGAATCCGTGCTGCTCACCTCCACCGAATCGACCAGCGCCTTCATCATCGGGTAGCCGCGGCCCCCGTCGCCAACGGCACCTTGGCGCCACAAGCCGGTGTCCCGGACCCGGATCACCACCGAATCGCGCCGGACGTCACCCTCAACCACAACCGTCCCCGGGACACTCGGATAGGCGTGGGCGACCACGTTGGAAGTAGCTTCGTTGACCGCCATCAGCAAATCGGACGACCGCTCCGGAGACAGTGCCGTGGTGGCCAGCCATTCGGCTACGGCGCGCCGGATCGACGACAGCACCGCCCTGTCTGCCTGTACCGCCAACTTTAAGGCAGTCACCTCTTCTGATCCGGCCACGGCTTGAACTCCCTATCTATCGCCACGGCTCTTGCGTTCCAACAGGCCGTTTAGCTCGGCGCCGAACATCAGAGCCAGGGCGGTCAAGTACAGCCACAAGACCAGCACCACCACCCCGGCCAGCGAACCGTAAGTAGTCGCGTAAGAGCCAAAATTGCGTACATACAAAGAGAACGCGGCCGACACGAGGGCCACGATCGTCACCGCAATCAGGCTGCCAGGGGCCAGCCATTTAAGCGGCGGCGGCTTCCGGTTGGGAGCAAATCGGTACAGCACAACCACTAGCGCCACCAGCGCAGCCGCCGCGATACCGAACCTCAATACGTTCCACAACACCATGAAACCGCCCCAGCCGTTGACCAGATTCCGCTGGATCGCCGTGCCGAGAGGGCCACCGAAGGCCAGAACAAAAATTCCCAACCCGCCGAGCAGGCCCGTCGCACCCAGCAGCTTGAACGCACGCATTCGCTTGTGTGCGAAGGAGCGAATCTTGGAGATGTCGTAGGCAACGTCGAACCCCTCCTGCAGCGCAGCTAAACCCGTGGAGGCTCCCCACAGCGCCACCATCAACCCGAAGGCCACCGCCATGATCGAGGCGCGCGGTTGGTCGGCCGCGGTGCCCAGTATTCCCGTTAGCTGATCGGCTGCGCTGGGTGGGAGAGTGAGGTTGATGAGGCGGCGGATCTCAACACGGGCCGCGCCCAAGGCCAGCAGATCCAAAATACCCACCCCAGCGATCAGGGCCGGGAAGATGGCCAGAAACCAGTAGAAAGCAAGTCCCGCCCCGGCGAGCGTCGCTCGATCCCGCTTGAACTCCCCAGCCGCTTCCTTGAGCGTGCCGATAGGACTCGCCTTCAATACGCGCCAAGGCGAGTCAGCCGCTAGGTCGGCACGGTCCCCAACCCCTTCTGTGGTTGCCTGCGCGTCCGTCGAGATCCTCCCCCCTTAGGTCGTCGACGCCATAACCCTACAAGCACTGCTTACCCTTGCCGCAAACTGTAAAACTTCGCGCTCTCGACCTGCGTCGCGTCGACCCTGGTCATTCGAACACTTTTTATGTTTAGCAAGCCCGGCTCGGGGAACCCAAGGAGCAGCCGGTCCCCCATTCCGTGAAAGGAACTGCAATGAGCCCAGTTGAGACCCACTCACCTGCACTGGACACGGAGGAGGGCTCCGCAGCCGGGCACCTCCGCTCTGAGACGCTTGCACTCATAAAGCACTCCCTTGAGCAAAAGAACAAAGAACTACAACGCCAGCTGGAGAGCAGTTCCCTGCAGGATCCGGACTATTTGCCGTTCGCAAGCGGCGACCTCGGGGCCTCGGACGATCCGGCCGAGCTGGTGTTCGGACTATTCGAGTGGGAGCGCAATCAATCGATCGTCGAGACCTTGCGCAAACTGCTAAGGCAGAACCAAGATGCCCTCGATCGACTCGCCGCGGGGTCCTACGGTGAGTGCGCCCGCTGCGCGCAAACCATTGCGCCCGAACGGCTCAAAGCGATTCCCTCCGCCGAGATGTGCGTGCGTTGCCAGCAAACCCAGGACCGAGCCAACGAATTCAGGGTGTCGACCGCGCCAAAACCCAAAGTCAAGCTCTGGGGATAGAAGGCAGGGTTTGCACGGCCCCGGGAGGGGTAACTGAAGCCCAGCTACGAATTAGGCACACCCCTTAAAGGAGGTGAGGTACAGATGCCATTTGGTCGTCTATTCGGCAGCATGAAGCAGGATAGATTTTGGAACTGCCCCACCTGTGGGCGCCTGTACAAAGAAGGCCAGGGGTGCCCCCAGGAGGACGAGCATTGGGAGGACTTCACCTCCGCTCTGAACACCGTGCGCGAGGCGCCGGCCGTCCGTCCCGCCGCTTAAGCCCGGCAGTTCGCTTCCCCGAGCGGCAAAGCCCCGGAGCTACGGCTCCGGGGCTTTGCCGCGCATATCCCCGAATCTGTCGGTTGAGGATTCTAGGCTTTGGGCATGGCGACATCGAAGTTGCGGGCCCGGACCAGGCGCCGGGCCGCCCTAGCTGCGGTCCTGCTCGGCGGAGTGTGGTATCTCCTCCACAACCCGGCAGTGCTCCGGTTGGTGCTGCTGGCGTTCCTCGGCTTGACGGCAACGGCTGCGTGGATCCGCCACCGCCGCATCGTCCGCTCTCGGCGGCGGCTGCGGTCGCTGGGAGACCTGTTGGCGCTGACTCCGACCGCCTTCGAGGCGGCAGTGGCGGACCTGCTGGCACGCTCCGGATACCGGCGCGCCGAACTTTGTGGCGGGCCCGCCGACCTGGGCGCCGACATCTTCTGCGAGGATCGGTGCGGCCGCACGATCGTGGTCCAGTGCAAGCGCCACGCTCCGGGCATAGCGGTCGGCTCCGGGGAAATCCAGCGGTTCATGGGCACGGTGACCCACCACCAAGTCGATCGGGGCATTTTCGTCACCACCTCCCGGTTCACCAAGCCTGCCGCCGACCTGGCCGCAGAACACGACATCGAGCTCATGGACGGCCGGGACCTAGCCCGGCTGGCTCTACGCCTCAACTCCCGCACAAAGACGCAGGCTCCGGCATGAGAAGCGACTCCGGCAGATCACACCTCGAGCACCGACACCACCGCGACGGCTGCCGGCGGCACTGACACCGACGAACCGTTCACTACGGCGTCCGGGTCCGAAGCCGACAGTATTCGCTCGGCCGAATCCAGCCTGACAATCACAGTTTCCGAGGCCAGATTGACCACTAGGGCGAGCTCGGCGCTTTCGACGGCCAGCCACAGTTTGTCCTGGTCGCAGCGGATCCTGCGGGGTACGCCGGGCTTTGCGCGGCGCCGCAGCGCGATCAGCTCCCGGTACCACTGCACCATCTCCCGATGGATGCCGGCGCGCGGTTCATCCCAGTCCAGCTTGGAGCGCTCAAAAGTAGCCGGATCCTGCGGATCCGGTATCTGCTCGGGCTCCCATCCAAAGGATGCGAACTCGCGCCGCCTGCCGAGACTCACAGCTTTGGCCAGTTCAGGATCTTGGTGGTCGGTGAAGTACTGAAACGGGGTCGACGCGCCCCACTCCTCTCCTGCAAACAGCAGCGGCACGAATTGCGAGGTCAGCAACAACGCCGCAGCGGCCTTCAAGCGGCCTAAGTCCATCAAGGCGGAACTGCGCTCCCCGCGGGCCCGGTTCCCTACCTGGTCGTGGTTCTGGGTAGCCACCACCAACCGAGACGGCTCGAGCCCGGCCGGCGACTTCCCGTGCGGCCTACCCCGAAAGTCCGACCAGGTGCCGTCGTGGACCCAACCCTGCTCAAGCGCCTTGGCGAGCGGACCCAGCGTTCCGAAGTCCCGGTAGTACCCTTGCGTCTCACCGGTCAAAACTGCGTGCAACGCATGGTGCCATTCATCGGCCCACACCGCATCCAGTCCGTGCCCGCCTGCGCCCCTGGGCTCGACGAACACCGGATCGTTTAGATCGCTCTCCGCTACGAGTTGCAGGCGCCTGGAGGTGCGGCTTGCAAGCTGTTCGACCGCAGCTGAAAGCTCTTCGAGGATGTGCACCTCGGAGTCGTCGACGATCGCGTGCACCGCATCCAACCGCAACGCATCGCAGTGGTAGTCGCCAAGCCACATCAGGGCGTTGTCGACGACAAAGCGCCGGACCCCGGCGCTGCCGGGCCCGTCGAAGTTGACCGCGCCCCCCCAGAAGGTCGCGTGGTGGTCGGTCAGGTACGGACCGAACTCGGGAAGGTAGTTTCCTTCGGGGCCCAGGTGGTTGTACACGACGTCCAGCACCACCCCCAGCCCCGCCCCGTGGCAGGCGTCGACGAACCGCTTAAACCCTTCGGGACCGCCGTAGCTGTGATGGGGGGCGAATAGGTTCACGCCGTCGTAGCCCCAACCCCTGGTCCCGGAAAACTGCGCTACCGGCATCACCTCTACCCCGCTCACACCCAGATCGACGACGTGCCCGAGCTTGTCGATGGCGCCGTCGAAGGTGCCTTCCGGGGAAAAGGTGCCGATGTGCAGCTCGTACAAAACTGCCGACGGCCATTCCAACCCGCGCCAGCCGGCGTCGGTCCACGCAAAGTTGCTGTGATCGACCACGCAGGACGGGCCGTGCACCCCTTCCGGCTGCGAATGGGAGCGGGGATCCGGCCGGTCGGGGCCGCCGTCGATGCGGTAGGTGTACCGGCTGCCGGCGCCGGCCTCCCCGCGAGCCTCCCACCACCCCCCGGGCTGCCCGGTCATTGCATGGCAGGCACCGTCGACCACCACCTCCATCTCCGAGGCCCCCGGCGCCCACACCCGAAACCGCTCCATCACTCCAGCCTGTGCAGCAGCGCTACGGGGAACCGCTGCAGGATCTGGCCGGCCGGCCTCCACCCCCCGGTATCCGTATCGCCGGTAAGCACGTTTAGCCAGCGGCCGTCGGGGATCGCCACCCGCGCGCGGCCCCAACCTTCCGGCCGGCCGGCTACCAGCCGGGGCACGACCGCGACCACCGAACCGGCCCGGCTGTAGGCCAGCACGTGGCGGCGGTGCGGTCCCTCCAGCGGCAGCGGCACGTAATCGGCCCCGGCACCAAAACTCTCGGGGCTGCGGGTCCGCAACCGCAGGGCACGACTCAACACCAGCAGTTTGGGCAGACCCTGGTCTGAGCGCTTCATCACCTCCTCCGGGCTCATGGCGTCCAACTGCGACAGCAGCCGCCGGCGGTGCTCGAAATCGACGGGCCGGCGGTTGTCCGGATCCACCAGACTCAAATCCCAAAGCTCGCACCCCTGATAGACATCGGGCACACCGGGTGCGGTGAGCTTGAGCAGCGTCTGCGCTACGGAGTTGATCCGGCCCGGACCGACCAACCGGCCGGTGAACTCCTCCAGATCGCTCACAAACTCCGGGTCGGCCAGTATCTGCTTGACAAAATCGCTCAATGCGCGGTCGTACTCGGCGTTGGGCTCGGTCCAGGAGGTCTGGGCCTTGGCTTCCCGGGACGCCTTCTCCATGTACGCTGCCAGTCGGTCGGCGGAGATGGGCCACGCCCCGACCAGCGTCTGGTAGAGCAGGTACTCGATGTTGCGGTCCAGCAGCGGGCTGCGCGACGCGGCGTTCATAGCGATCCAACCGAGCACCTTACTCCGCCAGAGCTCGGGCATCTCGCTGAGCACCGCCAGCCGGGCGCGTACGTCCTCGGAACGCTTGGTGTCATGGGTGGAGGTGCCGAGCATCGTCGAGGGCCGGCTCTTTTGCACCTGAAGACACCAGTCGTGGAACTGCTTCGGCGTAGTTCCGAAGACTCCCGGGTCAGCGCCCACCTCGTTGAGCGCAACCAGCCGGTTGTAGTTGTAAAGGGCGGTGTCCTCCACCCCCTTGGCCATGACCGGGGCCGATAGCTGCTGGAAACGCAGCGCCAACTCCACCTCGGGAACCAATCCCCGCCCGTCGCCGTCGTCAGGGTCCGGCTGGGCCTCGACGCGCAGCAACAGCAGGTCCTGCAGAAATTCCAAAAGCTCCGGGTCCAAGTCGTCCCGCGTCCGGGCGGCGCGTACGATGGCCTCGGTTACCCGCTCCACATCCGCGGACGCCGCTTCGCCGGAAGGCCGGACGTAGGTCCGGTACACACCGAAGCTCTCCAGCGCCGCGCGCAGAACCTCTGCAAGCTCCCTTCGCAGATAGTCGCGGTAGCGGCGGTGGCGCTCACACACCTTTGCGAACAGCACCGTCAGACGATTGACCTCGGTCGCCAGCACCTCCCGGACCACCCGTTGCTTGCCGGCCTCCGCCACCTCCTCCCAGCTCCTGGATTCGCCGGTAATCTCCCGGTAGATGTCGGTGAAAGCATCCTCGGCGGCAGGGTCGACGAACAGACCCGTTGCCGGCCTTGCGAAGTCGTACCCGGTCGTGCCGGCCACCGGCCACGCCTCGGGCAGACTCTCGTGGACCTGGAGGATTTTTTCCACCACAATCCAGGCGCCCGGCGCGCGCCGCGCGAGGCGCTCCAAGTAGCCCTGCGGATCGGTGAGCCCGTCGGGGTGATCGATGCGCAGGCCGGTTACCGAACCCTCCGCCACCCAGCCGAGAACCAGTCCGTGCGTGTCCTCGAACACCGCGTCATCGTCGACCCGAAGCGCCACCAGGTGGTCCACGTCGAAGAACCGGCGGTAATCGAGCTCGAAGGCTCCGGTTCTCCAGTGGGCCAAGCGCCAGTTCTGCCTCTCCAGCAGCCGGTCCAAATCGTCAGGGTCGGCGCAAATGTCACGCAGCACCGCATCCAGTACGGGGCCCAGCGGCGGCATCTCGTCGAGCAAACCGGCCAGACGGGCGTTGAGAACCTGACGGTCCCGGTCGCGCTCGTGAACGCTCGCCGCGTCGGTTTTGGAGGAGTCGGGCAGGCGCTCGTAGGCCGCGGCCAGCGACTCCAGTTCCAGGTTGGAAGCCCGCTCGCTCCCACGCTCCAATATCAACGCCAGCGACCGCGGCGCCAGCGGCATCCGGTGCTCGAAATAGGAGACCACGAAACTGGCGTTCTGACGGCTGACGACAATTCGCCCGGCCTCCAGCTCCTTTCCGTAGTGGTCACCGAGCACCGGGATGAGTACCTTGTGGCGCAGTTTAAGCTGCGGCGGGTCCCAGTCGACATCGAAGTACCGCGCATACCGGCTGGCGGCGCCGTTCTCCAATACGTCCCACCACCACCGGTTGCGATCGTTGCCGATGGCCATGTGGTTGGGCACGACGTCGATCACTTGGCTCAGTCCGGCTTCCTCCAGCGCTTTGAGCAGCCGCGCATGGGCCTGTTCGCCCCCTAGGTCCTCGTTGACCTTGGTGTGATCCACCACGTCGTAGCCGTGAGTGCTGCCGGGCACGGCCTGCAGGTACGGAGATGTGTAGAGGTGGCTGATCCCGAGGTCGGCAAGGTAGCCGGCTATAGACGCCGCTTGGTCGAAGCCGAACTCCGGCGTGAGCTGGACCCGATAGGTGGCAACCGGCCTCGACCCCGTAGCCTGTTTATCTACCGGCGCTCGAGAGTCGCCGGTCAAATGCGCCTCAAAAATCTATACGCAGTTTTCTTCGAGGAAAGAGGTGACATTGTCGGCCGCTTGCTGGACCGCAGGATCGTTCATCGCCTGGCTCGCCGACTGCAACGCCGCCAAGTCCTCTTCGCTCATCTCAGAAACTGCCTGCGGGTCGCTGGGATCCAGGCCTATGTCGTTTAACGCTTGAGCAAACTGTGCGAACGCATCGGCCACGACCCGAAAGTCGGCGCTTATCTCGTTTGGAACCTCATCCGCCGCGTTGTTGAAGCTGTCCGCGGCCTGCTGGAGCCCGTCGCCGCTGCCCAAATTGGCTTCGTTTGGAATCTGCTGGAATGCCTGCGCGTACCTCTGGCAATCGGAGTCGGTCAGCACGCTTCCCTCGCTGCTTCGTACCGAGTCCCCGGCCTCGGAGGCGGAGCCGTTGCCGCCGCCATTGTCGTTGCCGGCGTCGCCGCCGTTGGAGCAAGCCCCCAACAACAGCATCATCGCGACGGCCGCGGCCGGCAGCACCGTCCGCCCACACCTACGGTGCAACATACCTACCTCCGATCTCAGGCCCCCTTCTTTCCGAAGGTCAGCTTTGGATACTCAACTCCGCGAGGATACCGATCAACAGCCTCCACGTCGCTTCCACCGTCGAAGCCCTTACCTGCTCCTTCGGCGAGTGCGCACCCGTTATGTGCGGACCAAAAGAAATCGCCTGCATCCCGGGCCGCTTGGCTACCAGCGCCCCGCACTCCAAACCCGCGTGGATCACCTGGACCGACGGAGGCCTACCGTTGACCTCCTCGTACTTGCGTTTGGCGACCGCCAGCAGCTCCGCATCCGGATCCGGGTCCCATCCGGGGTACCCGTCCTGCGGCACCGCTTGGGCCCCCATCGACCCGGCCAGCTTCTCTATGGACTCCCGGACGGCCTGCAACTGTTTGTCGACCGGGCTGCGTACGCTGACGAGAACGTGCATCTCGCCGTCGTCGGTGGATACGTGGGCCAGGTTAGCCGAGGTCTCCACCTTGTCCGGGAATTTGGAACTCATCTTGATGATCCCGTGGGGCAGCCGGTCCAGCAGATCCAAAAGGCGCCCCGCGCTGGAGTTGTCCAAAGCCGGCGCGGGCTCACCCTTTTGGCGCAGGGCCAGCTGTAGGGTCGGTTCCGCGTCCCCCCAGCCGGTCGCCAGCAGCCGGGCGGTACCTTCCACCGCGGCTTGAAAATCTGCAAAGGCGCCCGCCGGGACCAGCAGCTGCGCCGCCGCGTCTCTGGGGATAACGTTGTGCGCCCCGCCGCCCGAGACCGCACAGATCTGCAGTTCATGCCCCACCGCCAGGGCCTCCCGCAACGCGCCGGTCAGCAGCTTCAGCGCGTTGGCGCGCTTGCGGTGAATCTCGATGCCGCTGTGGCCGCCCTTAAGGCCCGAGACCGACAACTCACAGGATTCCCACCCCTGCGGCGGCTCCTGCCGCTCGACCGCCAATGCAATGCCGACCGTCACACCCCCAGCGCACCCGACGATCAGCTCGTCGGGATCCTCGCTGTCTAGGTTGATGAGCATCTCGGCACTCATCAGGTCGGGATCGAACGCGATGGCCCCGTGCAGGCCAGTCTCCTCCTGAACGGTAAACGCCAGCTCCAGCGCTGGGTGCTCTACGCCGGACTCGGTCATCAGAGCCAGACACGCAGCCGCGCCGATGCCGTTGTCGGCGCCCAAGGTCGTGCCCTGGGCAAAGACGACATCGCCGTCCCGATCCACGTCGATGGGGTCGGTGAAGAAGTTGTGCTCGACATCGGGGTTCTTCTCGCAGACCATGTCCAGGTGCGCCTGCACCGCCACCACGGGCCCGGCCGACCCTTCAACATAGACGACCACATTGCCGAACGCGTCCTCCCGCCACGGCAAGTAGCGCTCGTCCGCCAGCTTCTTCACGTACTCCATGGCCTGCTGCTCCTGCCCCGGCGGACGGGGAATCGCCGTCAGTGCGGCAAAATGCTCCCAGAGTGAGGCTGGTGCCAGTTCCTCAAGCGCAGCGATCAACGCAACCTCCTTAAGTGCCGGGGGAAGGCTTGACGTCCGCGTTCACCGCGGCCATCGATTCGGCGAAACGCAGCAGCTCCACCGGGACCGGGAATACCAGCGTGGAGTTCTTCTCCGCTGCAACCTCCACCATCGTCGACAGCAGCCTTAGCTGCATAGCCGCCGGGTGCGTTTCCAGCTCGGCGGCCGCTTCGCCGAGCGCCGCGGCTGCCTCCTTCTCACCCAGGGCGTGGATAACCTTGCTGCGTCGCTCCCGCTCCGCCTCAGCTTGGCGGCCCATGGCCCGGCGCATGCTCTCCGGCAGCTCGACGTCCTTAATCTCTACCAGCGTAACCTTGACCCCCCAAGGGTTGGTGAGTCCGTCGATGATCTGTTGCAGCTCCAGGTTGATCTCGTCGCGCTTGGCCAGCAGGTCGTCCAACTCCACCTGACCCAGAATGCTGCGCAGGGTGGTCTGGGCAACCTGAGAGGTGGCATAGCTGTAGCTCTGAATCGCCACAATGGCCTTTACCGGGTCCACCACATTGAAGTACGTCACAGCATTGACCTTGAGCGTCACGTTGTCCTTGGTGATCACGTCCTGCGGCGGTATGTCCGCGGTGGCCGTCTGAAGGTTCACCTTGATCATCTTGTCGATGATGGGAATGATGAAGAACAGGCCCGGGCCCTTGGCCCCGATCACCCGTCCCAACCGGAAAATCACTCCCCGCTCGTACTCGGCCACAATCCGCACCGAGGCGAAGAGCACCAGGATCGCCAGGGCGATCGCTACAATCAGTCCGAATCCCAAATCTTCCATCGTGCCTCCTTTTCGCCGTTAGTCCTCATCGGATCCGGGGCTCTTTTCTTCCACAGGTTCCACCTGCAGCTCCAGCCCGTCCTGGCCGGTCACGCGTACCCGCTCGCCCCCCACCAGATCCCGGTCGCCGCTTACGATGTTCCACCAGGCGCCATCGACCATCGCCTGACCGCGTCTGCCATCCACCCGTTTGACCGTAGCCTCCATCCCTTCGTAGTGACCCTGGCCGATCGCCACCTTGCCAAAACGCGCCCTGACCACCAGCCGGCCCGCCAGCACCACGGCCCCAAACATCAGCAGAGCAACCGGTATCAGCACGCCGAGGCCCACGCCCACCCCCGGGGTGTCGTCAAACAGGAAGATGCCGGCCATCACCAGCGCGACGGTCCCCCCAGCCGCGGCGATACCCACACCCGGTGCGTACAGCTCCGCCGCAAACAGCGCCAGCGCCACCCCCAACAGGGCCAGTCCGGCGCCGGTTACCGGCAGCACGGCCGTGGCAAACAAAGCCAGCACCAACAGGATCACGCCCAAGACCCCGCCGGCTCCAATACCCGGATTGGCCAGTTCGTAGACGAGGGCCAACGTTCCCAGCGAGAAGAACAAAAAGACCAGGTTGGGGTCGGCCAGAAACTTTTGAATGCCGCGCACGAACCCAAGCTCATGACGCTCGACCGCGGCTCCCTGCGTGCGCAGTACAACGGTACGGTCCTCCCCCAAGGTGACCTCGAAGCCGTCGATCTCTTCCAGCAGCGCAGGCAGCGAATCGGCGACGAGGTCGATGGCGCCGATCTCCTGCGCCTCGCTCACCGGGATAGATCGGCCCTCGGTCACCATCTCTCGGGCAAACTCGACGTTGCGGTCCCGCAGCCGGGCCAGGGACTCCGCGTAAGCCGCCGCATCGTTGACGACTTTCGTGTTCACGTCGCCCCCCTCCAGCTGCACCGGAGTGGCCGCCCCGATAGCGGTACCCGGGGCCATGGCTGCGACGTGGCCGGCCAGGGTGATGATGGCGCCGGCCGACGCGGCTCGAGCGCCCCGCGGGCTCACATACACCACGACCGGGACCTCGGAGGATATGAAGGTCTGGGCGATACTCCGCATGGAGGAATCCAGGCCTCCCGGAGTGTCCAACTCGAGCACAAAGGCCTCGAAACCCTCGAGTTCGGCTCGCGCAACTCCTTCAGCAAGGTAGTTGGCCACCACCGGGGTTATCGGGTCGGCTACCTCGGCTACCAGCACCGAGCGCGGCTGTTGCGCTTCCGCCGGCGCCGCCCCCGCCAGGGCCGCCGCCGCCACCATGAAGCACCCGGCCATTGTTAGGTACCGCCGGACAATGGCTCGCGGTGCGAGCGCGCCTGTCATGTGCACAAGACTAGACCCTTTGGTTCTCCGGGGCCCGAAGGACTGCTGGTATCGTTAAGGTACTTAGGTTCCAGCCGTGGACCGACAGAGCACACAGGGGAGCCCGCGGGTGCACACCGCGGGCTGAGAGGCCGAGAGGCGACCCTTAGAACCTGATCCGGATAGTACCGGCGGAGGGAGGATTTCAATGAGCAAGACCGAGCTGCTTCCTACCATCAACCCCACGGGCAGCGAACAGCCCGCCTTCCCGTCCAGCCGGAAGATCTACATCGACGGCAGCGAACCGAGCATCCGGGTTCCGATGCGCGAGGTGTCGCTTTCGCCCACCGGCGTGCAGGAAAACGAGCCGGTGCGCTTGTACGACACCAGCGGTGCGTACACCGATCCCGACGTGCCGATAGACGTTGAGTCCGGGCTCAGGCCGCTGCGCCGCGAGTGGATACTGTCCCGGGACGACGTCGAGCCGGTCGCCGGCGCCTCCCAGGCGCCGGGATTTACCCGCCGCGGCGGCGTGCTCAAGGCCAAGCCGGGCCGCACGGTCACCCAGATGCACTACGCCCGCAAGGGGCTCATCACACCGGAAATGGAGTTCATCGCCATCCGGGAGAACCTCGACCCCGAATTCGTGCGGGACGAGGTGGCCGTCGGGCGGGCGATCATCCCTTCCAACGTCAACCACCCCGAATCCGAACCGATGATCATCGGACGCAACTTTCTGGTGAAGATCAACGCCAACATCGGCAACTCCGCGGTGACCTCCTCGGTACAGGAAGAGGTCGACAAGATGGCCTGGGCGACCCTGTGGGGCGGCGACACGGTCATGGACCTGTCCACCGGCGACGACATCCACAAGACCCGGGAGTGGATCATTCGCAACTCGCCGGTGCCGATCGGCACCGTGCCGATCTACCAAGCACTGGAAAAGGTGGACGGCAAGTTCGAGGAGCTGTCCTGGGAGGTCTACCGGGACACCTTGATCGAGCAGGCCGAGCAAGGCGTGGACTACTTCACGATCCACGCCGGGGTCCTGCTGCGCTACGTGCCGATGACCGCCGAGCGGGTCACCGGCATCGTCTCCCGCGGCGGCTCGATCCTGGCCGGCTGGTGCCTGGCCCACCACAAGGAAAACTTCCTGTACACCCACTTCGAGGACATCTGCGAGATCATGGCCGCCTACGACATCGCTTTCTCGCTGGGCGACGGCCTCCGGCCGGGTTGCATAGCCGACGCCAACGACGAGGCTCAGTTCGCGGAGCTGGAGACCCTCGGCGAACTGACCAAGATCGCCTGGGAACACGACGTGCAAGTGATGATCGAAGGCCCCGGCCACGTGCCGATGCACCAGATCAAATACAACGTGGACCTGCAGATGGAAAAGTGCGGCGAAGCGCCCTTCTACACGCTGGGCCCGCTGACCACCGACATCGCTCCCGGCTACGACCACATCACGTCGGCCATTGGCGCCGCGATGATCGGCTGGTACGGCACGGCGATGCTTTGCTACGTCACGCCGAAGGAGCATCTGGGCCTGCCCAACAAAGCCGACGTCAAAGACGGCGTGATCGCCTACAAGATCGCCGCCCACGCCGCCGACCTCGCCAAGGGCCACCCCGGCGCGCAGGCCTGGGACGACGCTCTGTCCAGGGCCCGTTTCGAGTTCCGGTGGGAGGACCAGTTCAACCTGTCGCTGGATCCGCTGACGGCCCGCTCGTACCACGACGAGACCCTGCCGTCGGAGCCGGCCAAGAAGGCCCACTTCTGTTCCATGTGCGGACCGCACTTTTGCAGCATGAAGATCACTCAGGATGTCCGGGACTACGCCGCTCGCAAGGGGCTTGAGACCCAGGAGGCTATCGAGGAGGGTATGAAGGACAAAGCGGCGGAGTTCGTAGCAGAGGGCGCGGAGATCTACGTTCCCGAGTAAGCGGACCTGTGAGCCGCCCGCCGGGAACCTGGGTCAGTGAACCGGAGAAACTGGATCTGGTCGGCGGCGCTCGAGCTGGCGGCGGCACGGAAGGGGCAGCGCGCCTTCTACAGCTCCGGGGCCACCTCCGGCGGTGGAAGCGGACAGCTCCAGACTATGATGCGCCCGGCGCCCTTGGTGGCGTCGACCTCTACCACTTGGCCGTCGATCAGCGTCGACGAGGCGCCTTCGACTCCGATCATCGAAGGCACCGAGTTCTCTCTGCAGATGATGCCGGCATGGCTCAGCAGGCCGCCTTCGTCGGTGACGACCGCGGCCGCTTTCTCGATCGCCACCGAAGGGACCGTGCGGTAAGGGAACAGGGACGGCTCCCCCTCGTAGGTGGGGGTGCTCAGATGCGTGACCAGGACGTCTCCGGGCTTCAAACGGGCCCCTTCGTCGGCGTCCAGGAGAATCCTTGCGCGGCCCAGCGCCCGACCCATCGACCCGGTCTGGCCCAACAACGGTTGGACCGGCGCCGGTCCTCCCACCTCCGGCGGTGACCCGTCTGCCACCCGGAGCAAAAAGCCCTCGCGGCGCCGCCGGTCGATCTCCTCCAGAGGCAACGGCCGCCGGCCCGACAGGGCGTCCTGCAGCTCGCCTGCCGCACTGAATACCAGCTGCACCGGCTCGCATCCCAGCCGGGCGGCAGCCTCCACGAGGTAGGGCCAGGCTCTGCCCTGCGCCCGACCGATCACTTGCGCTCCGAGGCGTCCGCCGGTGGTCAACTGCTGTAGAAGTTCGATCCACCCGGCCAGCTCCTTAGGCAGCGACCCTCCTACCAATGATTCGACGTCAACCGCGCTCTCGGGGCCGGCTGCCGTCGAGATCTGCTCGGGGCTCCAGCGCACCAGCGCAATCGTGATCCTCTGAACGAGCTCCCGGGCGGTCATAGGGGACACCGCACCGCTTTGCGCGCGTACCCAGCCGAACCGCTCGACGTGCTCGGCCACCATACGATGCAGCGCCGGGTAATCGTTTTGCAGCCGCCGTAGCGCCCCCTTGCCGGAAAGCTCCCGGACCGCCTCGGCAGCTTCCGCATGCTCGGCGATCCGCAGGGCTATTCGGTAGCAGTCGTGTATCGCCTCAACCGCCGCCGGAGGCGGCCCGGCCCAGGCCAGCTGCTCCACCAAGCCTTCGTCCGCGCCGGCAAGCCGCTCGGCCACGGTACGCTTTAGCCGGTCCCGCACCACCGGAGCCGCCGCTACCGCGGGAGCCACGCTCCGGGCCGCCTCGGCTAGCTCTTCAAAAGCCCGGACAAGCCGCTCTGCAGACGCTTGCTGATCCGCCACCCCGGCAACCTGTCGGGCTTGCTTGTCCAGTTCCGCCGTCCCTGCATCCACCACCGCGGCGAACTCGGGGAAGAACCCGGTGTCGGCCGCTGCAGCGTCGACCGCGTCGGCAAGACGCTGTCCGGCGCTTCGCTCCGAGCTAAGACCACGGGCGTCGATAGTCATATCCCGCGGGACGAAGTCGATTCCCAACCGGGCAAATCCGTCCTCGGTCAGCCCCGGAGCGAGCATCGACGCCGCCAAGGTGCCCATGTCTGCATCGACCAGTCGCTGCAGGATGGTGGTCACAAAGTGGTTATCGGTCGAGCCTGCAGAACCCACACGCCCGCGTCGTCGATGGCCCACTCCACGTCCTGAGGGGCGCCGAAAGCCCGCTCTATATTTATAGACAGCCGCGCCACCTCTGCCGCCCGTTCGTCGCTGAGCACGCGGGCCTTGCGCAGGTCGGGTTCGATCTCAACCGTGGCGCTTCCCTCGGCTTCAGCCGATACCAGGGTCATTCGCCGCTTGTCGCCGACCACGTACTCCTCCACCGTCCCGGTCGATCGCGAGACCAACGCCGAGTCGGGCGTCACCATGCCGCCCACCACAGACTCGCCGGTACCGAAGTTGGCCTCCATGTACACCGAATCCATATCCGGCAGCACCGGATGGCGCGTGAAGACAACGCCGGCCTTCTCCGCAAAAATCTGCGCTTGGACAATCAGGGCAAGGTCCGGATGGTCGGCCGGGTGGGCGCCGCGGGCTCGGCGGGCGGCCGCAGCGGCGTCAAAGTACGAAGCCCAGCACTGCTTGAGGGCCTTCTCCAGGGCCTCGGGGCCCGACACCCCCAAAACCGACAGGTACCGGCCGGCAAAGGAATCGATCGCCGAATCCTCCCCCACCGCGGACGAGCGTACCGCCACCTGAGGACGACCCCCAGACGCCGTGAGCTTCTCGTACTGCCGGAGCACCGCCTCCAGCACGGCAGCGGGAATCGCAAGCTGCGGTATCCGCTGCCCCAGCGACGACCACCCCTGCGAATCCAGCAGCCTCGGGTTCCAGCCGATTCCGTTGAGGCTCAGGTGCTGGGCAAGCGCCCGCCACGACACCACGAAGAAGGGGGGAACCGCAATTCCACAATCGGTTAGACGCACCAGCGCTGCAGCTTTGCCACCGATCTCGTCGAGCGATGCTCCCGACAGGTCGGGCCGGGAGTGGGTCAGTTTTCCCTGCGCTTGAACAGTCATGGACAAGCCACGATTGTATCGGCCGCCGAAATTAAAGAAGCCGAGCTCTGCATCAAATGGTCCAACGCGCGGCGGCCGTCGGCCCGTGGCGAACAAACTCTGCTATTGCGTCGGCGAAGGCTTCCGGCTGCTGCTCAGGCGCCAGGTGGTCCTCGAGGATCAAAACCGGGCACGCCAGACTCTCCAGCGATTCCTCGTCGCTAGGCGCCACCAAAACTGCTGCGTCTACCCGATCGTAGTAGTGAACCGCAAACTGGGTTACCGCCCCGGTGCCCCCGTGGTTACCTGCGAACACCGCCGAACCCAGATCCAGCTCCCGCAACAGGGCCAGCAGATCCTCCTGGTAGTCACCCGGCGACTGGGTACTCGAGCGCGACTGCACCGCTATGGCGCGCAATCCGTTGGCTGCAAGCGCCGGCAGCACCCAGTCCCACACCTCGGCCCCCTGGTCCCGATCCCCTACCAGGACCACCGCAGTGCCGTAGCCCTGCTCTCGAAACTCGATCGGACCGTCGACGCCGGGAGCCTCCCCGTAGATAACCGGGTACAGCTCCTGGGCATACACGTCGACCATAGCTGCGGCGCTGGTTGAGGAGCCGACCGGCAAGGGCACGTGACTGTAACGCTCGTGTTCGGGGACGGGTTGCCGCTTGCGCATGCGAAAAAGCGCATAGGCTGCGACGGCCGCATAGTTGAGACCGAGAATAGCGTAGAGAGCGGCCGGCCCAAAAAGCTGGATGCCGGTCGCCCCCACGACGGGCCCGGCCACTGCGCCGAAACCGTTGACCAGGATCATCCGCGCCCCTGCCGCCACCACGTGTCCGGACTCCATGTAGTCGTTTACATGGGCGCTGGCCACCGAGTACAGGGGAAACGCGACCCCGCCGGCGACGAAGGTCAGCACTACGACCATGAGCGCTCGGCCCGGACCCAGCGCTGCCGCCGCCCCTGCCGCGCCGGCGCCGGCGATAGACATGGCAAAAAGGACTCGCCGCCGGTCGGTGCGATCGGACCACCGGCCCAGCGGGATCTGTAGCCCCAACCCGCCCAGTAACGCCGCGGCGATCAACGTCGCTGTGCCCGCCTGACTAAGACCCGCCGACGCTCCGTAAACTGCGCCGGCCCCCAGCATTGCTGCTCCCGTAAAACCGGCAACGGAGGCCGCCACCGGAGCCAGCGGAGCGACCGTCAGCAGCTCCCGAAACGGCAGCGGCTGCGGGTCCGGAATGTACGGTGCGTACACCGTGGCCAAAGAAACGGGCACGACGGCCAGGGAAATCAAGACTGTAGCTATAACAAAAGCCGACGCCTCCGCCGGGTTGGACAGGGCGAACAACAGCTGCCCTACGGCGGTTCCGCCTGTAAACACCACCATGTAGCTGCTGAGCAGGCCGCTTCGGGTGGCGTGGGTAGCGGCGCCGTTTAGCCAGGTCTCGGTGGTTATGTACAGACCGGACATGCACAGCCCCGTAAGAGCCCTCAACAAAAACCAGGTCGCCGGCGCCGCCTGCACGATGTGCAAGATCACCGAACACGACGCCAGCGAAGCCAAACCTGCGAAGACCCGGATGTGGCCCACTCGTCGAATAGTCGCCGGCGCCCACAGCGAACCGAGCAAAAAGCCCAGGTAGTAGCCGGCCAGGATGATCCCGGTTACCGATGCGCTGAACCCCTCCAGCGCGCTCCGGATGCCCAGCAGGGTCGACGTGAGGCCGTGTCCTACCATCAAGAAGCTGAAGCCGGCAAGGAGCGGCAACGCATCGCGTAGCGATCCGCGCAAACCGGCGCGCACGACTTGGGCCATCTGACCAATTAACCACGTCTACGGGAGATGACAAGACGTGGCTCGATGCGGCCTCTACCCTGCGGGCTCCGCCGCCCGGTCCTCCGCCCAAATCGCCGCCGCCCAGCCCTCGATCTCGTCCTCGACCGCCAGATTCAGATTCCACCCGGCCGACATGCCGGCGGGCTCAAACCAGTACCACTTGAGAGCCCGCACTTCCTCCCCCAACCGGTCCGGGTCGGGCGGCCAGTACAGGTCGCACAGCGTTGCCGCGGCCCACCAGGCCGCGGATCTTCCGGCCGCCGCGCCCCGCCGCCGTCCGTGAGCGCCGCCGCTGGCAGCCGCCCAACCCATCAGCGACAGTGCCTGGGCACCGTCGATACGTCCGATTGAGAAATCACCGGCTCCCACTGCCGCGATAGCGGTGGCGGCCGCACCCTCCACGACCGCCACCTCCGAGCGTCCGTTCGAGGCTGCCACCCAAGGCGTTACCAGGTCCATCAGCGCGCCGTGCAGATCGTGGTCATCGAGCAGCTCTCCGGGCTGCGCAGAACCGGTTGTGAGCTGGGTATCGACCTCGGGAGCCGGGGCATGGACCTTGCTGGACCGGTAGGCCGCGACCTGATACCGGGGCTCCCAGGCCTGAAGCACCATCGGCAGCTCCAGTACCTCGGCCCAAACCTCGGGGCGCTCACGCAGGTCTTCGCCCTGCAGTACCCGCTCGGCCGCCACCACTCCTATGACCAGCGGCGACTCCAAGTAGGGCAGCAGCTCATCGAAAGTGTGAGTCGAAGCCGCCACCTCCGTGAGCGGTCCGTGCGCAAAGCGGCCTGCGTCCGGGCCCAAAACACCGGCCGCATACTCGGCCGGGGCCTCGAGGGCAAGCCGGTAGTCGATGTGCTCGGCAATCGGCCACAGCTGCTTGCCCCGCTCCACCGCTTGCCGGCACCTAAGCGCCAACCGCACCAGCTCGTCCCACGCTCGACGCTCGCAAAAAGCATCTACTCGTCCGAGCAGGTCGTTGGGCTGGGCGGCCTCGACGAGCGCCTCGGTATCCTCGTCGCTCATAGTCGCAGCGTAGCAGCGCCGGCCCGACCGGATGGGCGGATCGAGGACTGGCCACCCGCAACCCCAGACATTTCCTTAGGTACCCACTTGCCACTAGACTGGGCCGCGTGCTATCTCCACTGTTGACCCAGGCAACCGGCGTGCACGCCGTCAAGGGCGAAGGCGCCTACCTGTACGGCGCCGACGGAGACCGATACCTGGACTTCACCGCGGGCATCGGCGTGACCAGCACCGGACACTGCCACCCCAAGGTGGTCGAAGCCGCCCAAAAGCAGGTCGCCAGCCTCATTCACGGCCAGTACACCACCGTCATGCACCCGCGCCTGCTGGAGCTGAGCGAGCGGCTGGAGGAGGTCATGCCCGCCAGCATCGACTCGTTTTTCTACGCCAGCGCCGGCACCGAAGCCGTCGAGGCGACCCTGCGCCTGGCCCGTCACGCGACCGAGCGCCCCAACGTGATCGTCTTCCAGGGCGGGTTCCACGGAAGGACGGTCGGATCGCTGTCGATGACCACCTCCAAAAACGGCCTGCGGGCCGGGCTGGAGCCCCTAATGGCCGGAGTTTTTGTAGCGCCCTTCCCCTACGCATACCACTACGGGTGGGACGAGCCGACGGCGGTCGAGTTTTGCCTCAAGCAGTTCGATCACCTCCTGGCCACCCAAACTGCCCCCGATGAAACCGCCGCGGTTTACCTGGAGCCGGTGCTGGGCGAGGGGGGCTACGTCCCCGTCACCGCCGAGTTCGCCAAGGCAATCCGCCGCCGGTGCGACGAACACGGGATGCTGCTTGTAATGGACGAGATCCAAACCGGCATCGGCCGGACGGGCAAGTTCTGGGGATTGGACCACCTCGACGTCAGACCCGACATGGTGATCACGGCCAAGGGGCTGGCCAGCGGATTTCCTCTGTCCGCATTCGGAGCGCCGCGCGAGCTGATGGCCAAGGGCCGGCCCGGATCCCAGGGCGGCACCTACGGAGGCAACGCGGTGTCCTGCGCGGCCGCTTTGGCCACGCTGGACGTGGTGCAGCAGGAGGGCCTCGTCGAAAACGCGGCCGAGCGCGGAAGGCAGCTGATGGCGGGGCTGCAAGAGGCCATCGGCAACCACGGCTTGGTCGGGGACGTGCGCGGCCGCGGCCTGATGGTCGGGGTCGAGTTGATCGACACCGACGGCAACCCCAACGGCGGCCTTTCGGCCAAAGCCCGCAGCCGCGCCAACGAGCTGGGACTGCTGCTGCTGCCGTGCGGCGCGTACGGTCAGGTGGTGCGGTTTATCCCGCCGCTGATAGTCGATGAGAGCCAAATCGATTCGGCAGTAGAAACGTTCACCACGGCACTGGCGGAAGCGGTCGGGTAAGTTGAAAATCACCGGCATCCGTACCACGCCGGTAGCAGTACCTTTCACCGGCCATGAGCTGTGGGCCTTCGGAGGCCGCCGCGGCCTGATCAGCATCGTCGTTGAGATCGACACGGACGAGGGCGTCGTAGGGCTCGGAGAAGCCCCCGCCTACCCCAGCGCCGACATCGTCCTGGCGGTCTTCGATTCCCTGGGAGGGCTGGTGATCGGCGAGGACCCCCTGCGCATCGAGCGAGTGGTTCGCAAGATCGACGCGGTGGGCACCTGGCACCACGTAAGGGCCACCAGCCCGGCCATCGCCGCGGTGGAGATGGCGTGTTGGGACATCCTGGGCAAACTGAGCGGCCAGCCTTTGGTGAACCTGCTCGGGGGCCGGATTCGGGACGCCGTCCCCTACATCTGGTACGTGGTGCGCGACACTCCCGAGTCGGTCAAGGCAAGCGCCCGTGCCGGCGTCGAGCAAGGCTTTGAAACCCTCTACGTCAAGGTCGGCTGGGGCGACCCCAAGGCCGACATTGAGGTGGTCGAGGCCGTGCGCGAGGGAGCCGGGCCGGGCCCGCGCATCCGCATCGACGCCAACGAAGCCTGGACCACGGCCGCGACCCTGCGCATCGTCTCCGAACTCGAGCACCTCGACCTCGAATTCGTCGAACAGCCCGTCTCGGGCCGCAACCTGACCGAGATGGCGTACCTGCGCAGCCGCCTCGGCATTCCCCTGCTTGCCAACGAGGCCACCTGGACCCAACAAGACGTGCTGGCCGCAGTGAAAACGGGTGCAGCCGACGCTATCTCGGTGGACAACCAGATGGACGGGGGCCTGCTCAACATGAAGCGCTCCGCAGGCATAGCCGAGGCCGGCGGGTTCCCCGTGGTCAAACACAGCCTGGGCGAGCTCGGCATCGCCACCATGGCCGCGGCCCACGCAATCGCCTCCACGGCCAACTTCGTTTACGCCAACCAGTCTTATGTAGCTCTGCTGGCCGACGACGTGCTCGAGGGCGGCCCCCTGACTTACCGCAGCGGAAGGCTGCGGATCCCCGATGGCCCCGGCTTAGGGGTTGCCCTGGATGCGGACAAGCTGGCCGAGCACGCCGAACGGTACCGCAAGCAGGGGTCGAAGATGGGCTTCCACGATCCGGCCCGAACGATCGACACACCGCTCATCCCGAAGTTCTAAGTGAGGCGGCGCTTCCAATCAGTTAATGACTATGGGGCGGCGGCGGGTAGTGGTCAGCAGCTCGCCGCCGGTCTCCGTAACCAAGACGGTGTCGCTCAGCACGTAATCGGGCAGCTCGGTGCCCAGCAGCCAGGACAACACGTGGAACACCATAGTTGCGCGGATGTGGACTGTGCCCGCCGGCCGCAAGCCTATTACGGTGGCCCCTCCCACCCAGCTCGGCGGAAAACCGATCCCTACGCTGTAGCCGCAGTGGTGGCGGGCGTAAACCCCGGGGCCCAGCGCATCGTCGATCACAGCCTGCCAGGCCTCATACACCTGCCCGCTGGTTACCCCCGGCTTCAGCGCCTCGCACACCGCGTCCAGGCCCGTCTGGCAGATCTGCGCCGAGTGCTCCACCCCGGTAGGCGGACGGCCCAGGTACGCAATTCTCGCCAGCGGCGCGTGATACCGGTTGATCGATGCCGACAGTTCCATGAACAGTCCGTCCCCCGCCCGCAGCACCGAGTCCCGCCAGGTGGTGTGCTCGTGCAGCAGATAGCGCTTCGAGCGCACCAGCGGCACGAACCCCGGGTGCTCGCTGCCGCCGAGGATCATCGATCGCATGACCTCGGCGGCAACCTCCCGCTCGTTCATGCCCACCCCGGCCCGGCCGATACCGGACCGGATCGCCCGGTCGGAGAGGGCCGCAGCCTGCTGGATGGACTCGATCTCCAGCGGTGACTTGAGCATCCGGATCTGTTCGACAACACCCGATCCGTTGATCCACTCCACGCCGGGCAAACCGTCTCGGGTCATCTCCCACACCAGCGGCGGAAAAAACATGTTGTCCAGCTCCACTCCGACCCGGGCCGTGCTGAGTCCGGTCCGCTCCACCGCCTCAACCACCGCCGTCCAAGGCTCCTCCTGGTCGGTGAAGCCGACGTGCTCAACCTGGCGGGCCTGCTCGGTCACCGTGAGTCGCTCCATCGAGCGGGTCACCAGGTACAGCTGACCCTCCACCGGAAAGACCAGCATCGTGAAAGCGAAATATCCCTGGTGGCTGAGCCCCACCAGGTAATAGATGTTCTCCGGGCTGGTGATAAGCAGGGCCTCGACCCCCCGGCCGCGCATCACCTTACGGACATCCTCTACCCGGGCCTCGAACTCCTCAGCCGGGAACACCAGGTTGGCCACCGGCTTGCACCTACTGCAGGCTTACGAACCGCGGTTCGGTCATCTCCAGCACCGTGTAGGCGGGACCCTCCCGGGTATTGCCCGATTCGCGCACGCCGCCGTAGGGCTGCTGGTCCGCCCGGAAGGTCGGCACCTCGTTGATCAGCACACCGCCGAACTCGAGCTTGCGGGCGGCCTTGAGGGCCTTGGGCAGGTCGTTGGTGAACACGCCCACGTGCAGCCCGAACTCGGTGTTGTTGGCAATCTCCAGCGCTTGGTCGAAGTCGTCGTAGGCGACGGTGATGATGACCGGACCGAACACCTCCCGGATGCACAGCTTGGAGGCCTCGGGAGCGCCGTCGACGATCGTGGGCTGCATGATGCCGTCGCCGGTGACCGCACCTCCGCTGATCAGCCTGCCGCCCCCGGAGACCGCCTCGTCTACCCACTCCTTCACCCGCTGCGCCTCGGAGGGCTTGATGAGCGGACCCAGGTCGGTGGCGTCGTCGGCGGGGTCGCCTACCACGATGGACTCGGCCTCCCGGCGCAGGTGCTCCAGCATCTGCTCATGCACGCTGCGGTGCACTATGACCCTTTGCACGGAGATGCAGCTTTGCCCGGCGTGCGAGAAGCCGGCCACCTTGACCTTGGCCGCGATCTTGGCCAGGTCGGCGTCGGGCTCCACGATCAGCGGCGAGTTCGCTCCCAGCTCCAGGGCCACCCGCTTTTTGGGAGCCGCGCCGGCGATCATCCAGCCGACCGGAGCGCTGCCGGTGAAGGTGATCATCGCCGGGATGTCGTGAGCGACCAGCGGTTCGCCGGCCTCCTTGCCGGAGTCGGTGACCGTGGAGACCCAGTCGGCGGGAAGCCCCGCCTCCACCAGCAGCTCGCATAACCTCAACCCTGTCAGGGGCGTCTGTGGAGCGGGCTTCAGCACGACCGGACAGCCGGCCGCAATAGCCGGAGCCAGTTTGTGGGCCACCAGGTTCAGCGGGAAGTTAAACGGCGTTATCGCCGCTACCGGTCCGATGGGGACCCTGAACGAGAAGCCAAACTTCCCCGATCCCGACGCGGAAGCTTCCATAGCAACCATCTCCCCAGAGAGCTTGCGCGCCTCCACCGCGGCAAAGGTGAACGTATCCACCGCGCGGGCGGCCTCCACCCGGGCGGTGCGAATCGGCTTGGCGGACTCTGCGGTTATCAACTGGGCGAACTCTTCCGTGCGGCCACGCAGCAGGCCCGCCGCCCGCTCCAGCACGGCCGCCCGCTCGTACTGGGGAAAATCGTCCCGGGCCAGCGCCGCCGCCGCAGCCCGGCAGGCGCGGTCAACCTCGTCGGCCCCGCAGCGCGGCACTACCGCTATCACCTCGCCGGAGTACGGGTTGGTCACCTCCACTCCGTCGGATCCGGTGGTAACGGGCTCGCCGCCGATAAAAACAGGCGTCTGGTCCACTGCCAACCTCCTAGTTGTGATCTTTGAGCATAGGCGGGCGCCGGTCGGAGGGCCGGGCCCGCTCGTAGGCTGCCGCCGCCTGCAGCACGAGCGCGTCCGCGTTGCGGGCTCCGACTATCTGCAGACCTACGGGCAGCCCCGATTCAGTAAAACCGCAAGGCACCGACGCCGCCGGCTGCTGGGTGATATTGAACGGGTAAGTAAACGGCGTCCACGACTGCCACCGGTAATCCTGCCAACCCACAGGCACGTCCCTTCCGGCTTCAAATGCCGGGATCGGCATAGTCGGCGTCAGCAACAGGTCCCACCGCTGGTGGAACAGCCCCATCGTGACGCCGAGCTCGGCCTGGGCCTGCACCGCCTGCATGTAGTCCGCTATCGAGCATCCCCGGCCCTCGTCGGCAATACATTTCAGCCCCGGATCCAGCAGCTCCAACTGTTCATCCGAGTACATCCGGGTAGCTCGGACCGCGCTGCAGTTCCACAAGACCTCGAAGGTGCGGTCCGGATCGGCAAACCCGGGGGTCTCGTGTTCGACCTGCGCGCCCAGATCGGCAAATACCTCCACCGCGGCCGCCACCAGGCCGGCCACCTCCGGATCCACCCGCACCCGGCCCAGATCCGGGCTAAACGCGATCCGCAGACCCTTGACGCCGAGTTCGACGCACTCCCGGTACTTGACGGTCTCCGGGGGCAGCGAGGTCCAGTCCCTGGGGTCGGGACGGACCAGCACGTCCATCATCAGCGCCAAGTCGGCCACGTCGCGCGCCATGGGCCCGGCCTGAGCCAGCGTGCCGTAGGGCGGCGGGGGCCAGTGCGGCACCCGGCCCAGGGTCGGCTTGATCCCGGGGTGGCCGCAAAACGACGCCGGAATCCGGATCGACCCGCCGGCGTCGGTCCCGGTGGCCAGGGTACCCATCCCCAACATCAGCGCCGCCGCGCTGCCCCCGCTAGAGCCCCCCGCCGTGCGGGACGGGTCCCAAGGGTTGCGGGTGGGCCCGGACAGAGGCGAGTCGGTAACCCCTTTCCACCCGAGCTCCGGGGTGGTGGTCTTACCAATGAACACCGCACCGGCCTCGCGCAGGGCGGCGACCGCCGGAGCGTCGACGTCCTCGATCAGGTTGGGGTCGGATAGTTTCGACCCCTTGAGGGTAGGCCAGCCGGCGGTGAGGAATACGTCTTTTATGGCCGTAGGCACGCCGTCGAGCGGCCCGGCCGGGTCGCCGGACTGCCAGCGCCGCTCCGAGGCGCGGGCCTGCTCGAGCGTCCGGTCGGCGTCGACCAGGCAAACGGCATTCACCGCCGGGTTGTACTTGTCGATCTGCTTCAGGCAGGCCTCGGCCGCCTCCACGGGGGACAGTTGTCTGGACCGAAACCGGGTCAGCAGCTCGGCAGCGGAGAGAAAGGCAACCTCGGTCATACTTTTTCCGCCGGCGGCACCATGCGCCGCTTGTCCACGACGTTGTCCAACGGCTCGCCGCTCACAAAACGCCTGAAGTTCTCCATGAACATTGCCGAAAACGCCTCCTCCCATCCGACAAAGTCGCCGGCTTGATGTGCCGTGACCATTACCTGCTCCATCTTCCAGAAAGGGTGATCCTCCGGCAACGGCTCCTGCTCAAAGACATCGAGCGCGGCTCCGGCAAGATGTCCCGACTCGAGCGCCGCCACCAAAGCCCCCTCGTCGACAACCGGACCCCGCGCCACGTTGATAAACCGCGACCCCCGCGGCATCGCCCCGAACTCCTCCGGGCCGATCAAGCCCCGGGTTTGGGCGGTCAGCGGGAGGCAAGCCACTACGAAATCCGCCCGGCTGAGCGCATCGTCGAGACCGTCGGGTCCAACCACCTGTTCAAACACCTCGTCACCGGGCCTGGGACGGCTGCCCAAGCCTTCCACGACCATACCCGCACAGCGGCACAGGCGTCCCACCGCACGGCCGATCGAGCCGGCGCCCAGCACGAGGACGCGCCGGCCCGCCGCCCGCTCGGTGTCACGGTGGCGCCAGCGGCGCTGTTGCTGCAGACGAATCGTGGCAGGGACGTCTTTGGTAAAGGCCAGGATGGCGCCCAGCACGTACTCAGCGATCGAATCGTCGAGCACTCCCCGGGTATTGGTCACCACCACGTCGGAATCGACCAGCTCATCGAACAGCACCGCATCGACCCCCGCGCTCGACGCATGCACCCACTTGAGCTGCACCGCGTCCGCCCAAAAGCGCGCCAGCCGCGGCCGGCGAAAGTCCCAGACGCACAGCACCTCCGCCTCGCCTATAACCTCACCCAGCTCGCCGTCGGTCTGCGCCAGCCGCACATCGGCCGAAGAGCCCAAGGCATCCAGACCCGGAGGCATCCCTTCATCCTCGGGAACCAGTACGACGACAGTGGTTCGCGAACCGCCCAAACGCGCCTGATCTTGCATGACCCAGCCATCGTACAGGCGGACGCCGGCGACGACCTTCCCCGACTCCTCGAGCCCGTAACCCTTAGTCTCTTTGTGTGAGCAACCCGACCGAGCCGGACACCCGAGGCCTAGCCCAACAGCTGGAGAGCGCCCTGGAGGGCGAGGTCCGTTTTTCCGATTCCGACCGGGCCCTGTACTCCACCGACGCCTCCAACTACCGGCAGTTGCCCCTGGGCGTGGTCGTCCCCAAGCGCATCGACGATATCGTCGCGGCCACCGAGATCTGCCGGCAGCACGGCGCATCGATGTTCATGCGGGGCGCAGGCACCAGCCTGGCCGGCCAGTGCTGCAACGACGGAGTGGTGATGGACACCTCCAAGTACCTCGACCGACTGGTGGAGCTCGATCCCGACGCCCGCACCGCAACCGTCGAACCGGGCGTCATCTGCGATTCGCTGCGCAACGCCGCCAACCGGCACGGCCTCACTTTCGGCCCGGACCCCGCAACCCACGACCGCTGCACGATCGGCGGGATGATCGGAAACAACTCCTGCGGAGTGCGCTCGGTGTGGGCGGGCAAGACCGTCGAGAACGTCGAGGAGCTGGAAGTCCTAACCTACGAGGGCCTGCGTACCTGGGTAGGGGCCACCTCCGAAACCGACTACGAGCGCATCACCGGTTCGACCGCGCCCAACGCGGACCTCTACCTGGGACTGCGCGCGCTGGTCGACGGCAACGCCGCGCAGATAAGGGATCACTTCCCCCAGCTTCCCCGCCGGGTCTCCGGTTACAACCTCGACGAGCTGCTGCCCGAACGGGGGTTCAACCTCGCCCGGTCTTTGGTGGGCAGCGAAAGCACCTGCGCGATTGTGCTGAGAGCCAAGGTCAAGCTGCTGACCAACCCCCCGGCCCACTGCCTGGCAGTGCTGGGCTTCGAGGACGTGTTCAGCGCCGCCGACCGGGTGCCCGAGATCCTCACGCACTCCCCCATCGGGCTGGAGGGCATGGACGAGTACCTCATCCAGTGCGTGCGCACGATGAAACTGTCGCTGCAGGACCTGCCGATGCTTCCAGCGGGCGGCGGGTGGCTGCTGGCCGAGTTCGGCGGTGAGGACTCCGTAGATGCCCGGCGCAAGGCCGAGGACCTGGTCGCGGCGCTCGGCAACGGAGTGAACGCCCGCATCTTCGACGATCCCGGCCAGCAGGCCCGCATTTGGTTGATCCGCAAGTCGGCGCTGGGCGCTACCTCCTTCGTCCCCGGCCAGCCGCCGGCCTGGGCGGGGTGGGAGGACTCGGCCGTCCCTCCGGACCGCCTCGGCGAGTACCTGCGCGGCCTGGTGGAACTGATGAGCTCGTACGGCTACAAGGCGGCCCTGTACGGTCACTTCGGCGACGGGTGCGTACACACCCGGATACCGTTTGACCTTCGCAGCGCGCCGGGTATCGCCGCCTTCCGCTCGTTCGTGGAGGAGGCTGCCGACCTCACGCTGGCCATGGGGGGCTCGCTTTCCGGAGAGCACGGCGACGGCCAGGCCCGCGGATCCCTGCTGCCGAAGATGTTCGGCCCCCGGCTGATGGAGGCGTTTCGAACCTTCAAGAGAATCTGGGATCCTGCCGGCAAGATGAACCCAGGCAAGCTGGTGGACGCCTACCCGGTCGACGAGCACCTGCGCCTGGGCACCGCCTACCGGCCGTCCCAGGCCGCCACTATGTTTGCCTTTCCCAACGACCCCGAGGGCTTCGCCGGCGCCGCCACGCGCTGCGTCGGCGTGGGCCGGTGCCGCAACGACACCGGGGTTATGTGCCCCAGCTACATGGTCACCCGGGAGGAAAAACACTCCACCCGCGGCCGCGCTCGTTTGTTGTTCGAGCTCCTCCAGGAGGGGCCTCGGGCCCGGGACAGCGAGCAGGGCGTGAAAGAGGCGCTGGATCTGTGCCTGGCCTGCAAGGGCTGCAAGAGCGAATGTCCGGTCAACGTGGATATGGCCACCTACAAGGCGGAGTTTCTCTCCCACTACTATCGCCGGCGGCTGCGCCCGTCCTCCGCGTACTCCATGGGCCTCATCCACTGGTGGCTAAGCGCCGGGTCGCGGGCCCCCGGACTGGCCAACGCTCTGCTAGCGGTGCCCGGCGTGGAAAGCACAGCCAAGAAGCTCGGCGGCATCGCGCCGCAGCGCCGGATACCCAGGCTGGCGGAGATCGACTTCCGTAGGGGGTTCACTGCGCCGGCCGCCCCCGAATCCGGCGGACCACCGGTGCTACTCTGGCCGGACACCTTCAACGCCTTTATGCACCCCGAGGTACTGCACGCAGGGGTGGATGTACTGGCCGGAGCCGGCTGCCGGGTCTCGATTCCGCCCCGCTCCCTGTGCTGCGGCCGCCCCCTCTACGACTTCGGCATGCTCGGGCTGGCCCGGCGGCAGCTCAGGCAGATACTCGACGTGCTCGAGCCGCAAATCTCCGACGGAACCCCGGTGGTGGTGCTCGAACCAAGCTGCCTGGCCGTCTTCCGGGACGAGATGACCAACCTGCTCCCCGACGATGCGCGCGCGGCGCGCCTTAAGCAGCAGTCCTTCTCCCTAGCCGAGTTCCTAACCGAGCAGCTCGAGGGGTACGAGCCGCCACGGATGCCGAGCTCGGCCCTCCTGCACGGGCACTGCCATCACAAGTCGGTCATAGGCATGGGACCGGACCGCAAGCTGCTGGAGGGAATCGGGCTCGACCTGACGGTTCCTGACTCCGGCTGCTGCGGCATGGCCGGCGCCTTCGGGTTCGAAAAAGAGCACTACGACGTCTCGATCGCCTGCGGCGAGCGGGTACTACTTCCGGCGGTGCGGGATACCGGTGCGCAAACCCTGCTCATAACCGACGGCTTCAGCTGCAGGGAGCAGATAGCCCAGACCACCGGCCGGGACGCCCTGCACGCAGCCCAGGTTCTGCGAATGGCCTCCCGTAGGCGCTAACGGGAACCGAAGGCGCCAGATAACCGGCACTGGTACCGCTAAACCTCCAATTTCCCTTGCTTTTCTTAAACATTAAGGAAGTTTTAATTCGTCGATTTTACGCAACTGAAACAAGCTATTTGCTTGTGATGTTACACTGAGACAAGTGAATATATCGTTAGACCGGTGGCAGGAACGTGAAAACGAAACCTTACGCGGGGTCGGGCTTGGAGGAGCGCGATGCAAGACGACACCAGTATCAAAAAGGCAGCCAGCGAGCACCTCTGGCTCCACTTTGCCCCGCTACCGGGCAACGAGGGCGCCGACCTCATCGTTATCGAGCGCGGTGAGGGCCTGTACGTCTGGGACACCTCCGGCAACCGCTATCTGGACGGCCTAGCCGGCCTGTTCGTGACCCAAGTCGGGCACGGACGCCAGGAAATCGTTCAAGCCATGGCCAAGCAGGCGGAAACGCTTGCCTACTACCCGATGTTCGGCTTCGTTCACCCGGCTGGCGTAGCTTTGGCCGAGCGTCTCGCCGGACTGGCCCCCGGGGACCTCAACCGAGTTTTCTTTGTCTCCGGCGGCAGCGAGGCCATCGAGTCGGCCTGGAAGCTGGCCCGCCAGTACTACCTGCAGATCGGCCAGCCCGAGCGGCACAAGGTCATCGCGCGCAAGCTTTCCTACCACGGGACCTCGCTGGGCGCACTGGCCATAACCGGCCACGAGGCCATCCGCCAGCCGTACCTGCCGATGATCAGCAACCAGACCCGCCACGCAGCCAACACCAACCGCCTGCACTGCACCATGTGCGCCGGGCAAGTTGCCTGCACCCTGGCCTGCGCCGACGACATTGAGGCAGCAATCCTGGCCGAGGGCCCCGCCTCGGTAGCGGCCGTGGTCGTCGAACCGGTACAGAACGCGGGCGGCTGCCTGACCGCTCCGCCGGCGTACTTCACCCGGGTGCGCGAGATTTGTGACCGCTACGGAGTCTTGATGATCTCCGACGAAGTGTTGACCGGGTTCGGGCGCCTCGGCGACTGGTTCGGCGCCAACCGGCTCGGCTACCAGCCGGACATGATCGCTTTCGCCAAAGGCGCCACCTCCGGCTACGCTCCGCTGGGCGGAGTACTGATCAGCGACCGGATCGCCGAACCGTTTGCCGCCGAGGGATCTACGTTCCTGCACGGCTTCACCTTCGGCGGGCACCCCGTGAGCTGCGCGGCCGGGCTCGCCAACCTCGACCTGATGGAGGCCGAGGGCCTGCCCGCCCGGGTACGCACCTTCGAGGACGAGTTCCAGGCCCACCTCGACACGCTTCGGGATCTTCCGATAGTGGCCGACGTCCGGGGAATGGGCTATTTCTGGGCGGTCGAGCTCACCAAGGGCGGTGAGGCTTTCAGCGCCGAGGAGTCCACTTGGCTGACCAAGCAGTTCCTCCCCAAGCGCATGCTGGAACTAGGGCTGATCTGCCGTGCGGACAACCGGGGCGATCCGGTCATCCAGCTCGCCCCGCCGTTGACCGCCGGACCGGAGGAGTTCGCACAGATGACCGCCGTCATTCGCCAAGCGCTGGTAGAGGCGTGGCGCAAGATCCGCCGTCGCCGGCCGCGCGCCGCATAATCGACTAGAGTTTTCAGCATCCGATATATGGCAACCAAGGAGGTTTCCCGAGGTGCGCTGCATCCGGCCCTGCCCTCGCAGTCCGCACAATTGAGCTCCCTCGACAGTCCAATCGACATAGATGAGGTCGACCGCGAAATAATCCGCAACCTTCAGCTGGACGGCCGGATGCCCTACTCCAAGCTCGGACCCGCGGTCGGACTGTCTCAAGCCGCGGCCCGGCAGCGGGTACAGCGGCTGCTCGATGCCGGAGTAATACAGGTCGTGGCGGTCGCCGACCCCACCACACTCGGCCTTGCGGTGCAGGCCATGATCGGAATCATGGCCGAGGGCACCGTCAAACCCATCGCCGACGCACTCAGTGACATCCATGAGGTCGAGTACGTGGTGACCACTGCCGGGCGCTTCGATTTACTGGCAGAGATCGTCTGTACCGACATGCACTCCCTGTACGACCTGGTCAACGACCGCATCCGCACCATCGAAGGAATCCGCTCGACCGAGATATTCACCTACCTGGCGGTCAACAAACAAACCTACTCCTGGTAGTCGCGCCGGCTCCCGCCGGTCTTGTGTAAGATGCCTAGTTCGCCGATTGAGGACTCCCGTTATCGCTATCGAAACCGCCGTGTACGAAGCTGAGCTCGCCGAGGAACAAAAGCACGTCGACCTGTGCTACGACCGGCTGGACCAGCTGCGCGAGCAGGCACGCCTGAGCCTTCAGGAGTCGGTCGAGCGGGACACCAGCACCCCGCAATCGATCTTCGAGCGAGAGGTGTTCGCCAGCTACTCGCGCCGCAGGCTGCAGGCCGTCTCGGCCAGCGAGCACCAGCTGGTGTTCGGCCGCCTGGATTGTGAGAACGAGCCGGGACCACTATACGTGGGTCGTATAGGGATGGCCGACGATGCGCATCACCGGATCCTCATCGACTGGCGGGCGCCGGTCGGCTCCGCCTTCTACCGCGCCACCGCCCGCTCCCCGCAGGGAGTGATCCGCCGCCGCACGCTGGTAACCCACGGGCGCAGGGTCGTGGATATCAACGACGACCTGCTGGCTTCCGATGCAGCCGACGGCCTGGCGGTGGTCGCAGGCGAAGGAGCGCTCATGCACGCGCTGATCGCCGAGCGCGGGCAGTTCATGCAGGACATTGTGGCCACCATTCAAGCCGAGCAGGACGAGGTTATACGCAGCGACCCAAGGATCAGTGTGGTCCTCACCGGCGGCCCCGGCACCGGCAAGTCCGTCGTAGCCCTGCACCGCACCGCCTACCTGATGTACGAACGCTCGGCCGAGCTGGAGCGCCGGGGCGTGCTGGTCGTGGGGCCCGGCCGGCGCTTTAGCAGGTACATAAGCCGCGTCCTGCCCTCCTTGGGCGAAACGTCCGTTGCCATCCGCTCGGTCTACGATCTGTTCGAAGGGGTGGTGGCCGAGGGCCGCGAGCCGCTGGAGGTGGCTCGCCTTAAAGGCAGCTCGCAGATGGCCAAGGTCGTAAAGAGCTACCTGCTCGCCACCTACCCACCGCCACCCGAACGGCTTTCTCTCACCGTCAACGGGCACCTGGTTCGCCTGCTCGGCGCCGAGTTGCAGGAGCTTCGCACCCAAACGCTGAACGCGGCCGGACGGGACTTCAACGCCTGCGGCCCCGCCCTGGTACGCAACCTGGCCCGCCGCCTGCTGCAAACGCCGGGACGCAAGCACGCCGCGGCCGGCGACGTGAAGAGCTTGGCCCGCGATCTGGCCGGCGATACCCGGGTAGTCGACGCCGTCGAGGCGCTGCTGCCGCGCCGGTCTGCGCTCGAGACCATTCACCAGATGCGCCGCCGGCTCGACTCACTGGCCCCGATCCTGCACAAGCACTTCACCCGGCAGCAAAGCCGGGCGCTGATCGATCAGATGTCTGGCTCCGCCGGAATTCAAGTCGGCGATGTGCCGCTGCTCGATGAGCTCGACTGGCTGCTCGGCCCGGCTCCCGGTGCAGAGCCCGACCGCTCCGGGACCGCGCCCCAGGAGGCAGACCCTTTGGAAAACGACCTAGGGCTCACCTCCACCGCGGCCGGCGATTTCACCGAACAGAGCTCGGACTTCGGACACATCGTCGTGGATGAGGCGCAGGATCTCACCCCGATGCAGTGGCGCATGCTGGCACGGCGGGGGCCCGACGCCACCTGGACCGTGGTCGGCGATCCGCTGCAGGCAACGCTGAGCTCCCCGGAGCAGATGGACGAGGCCATCCACCGTACGCTCAAGAACCAAAAGCCCCTCAAGTTCAAACTAGGCATCAACTACCGCACGCCAAGCCAGATCATGGACTATGCCGAGCGGGCGTCGGGTTTGGATTTGGGGGAGCTGACCTCCATCCGCACCGGCGATGAGCCGGTATTTTTCGACTTCGACACCTCCCCCGAGCCGGCCCTCGCCCAAGCCGCCGCGTGGCTGCAGGAGCAGCCCGGATCGGGGTGCTTCATAGTGGCCGACGACGCCGGCCGGGCCGACGTCGAAAAGGCGGCGGGGTCCGCCGACGTCTTGTCGGCGCTGGAAGCCAAGGGTCTGGAGTTCGACAACGTCGTCCTGCACCGTCCCGAAGCGCTGGACGTTTCCCAACCCGCCGGCGCCTCCTTAGTGCTTATCGGTGCCACCCGAGCAACCAAACGGCTGGCAGTGGTCACCGGGCCGGCACCGCGCGCCGCGCCGCTCAGTTTGTTCTGATCCGCCTCAATACCACCGCCACCGCGACACCCGACCACACCACACCGAGAACCACCGCGGTGTTGATCAAGTAGTTGTGGGGCAGCGCGCTGGGGTTTCCGGCCGGACCGCCCAGCCCCAGCAGTAGGGGAAACGCCACGGCGATAACCCCTGCGGAGATGATCAGTCCGGCCTGAACGTACCGGCGGATACGGACCGGCACAGCCTTCACCACCGCCACCCCCACCGCAATCGCAGCGGGGGCGACCAGCATGTCGTGCACCAAAGCGGATCCGATGAACCAAGGTCCAAACGAGTGCGGGCGCGTGCGTGCGGCCTGGTCGAAGGTTCCGTACAGCCCGTAAAGCACGATGGACCAACCGAGCGCGAACAGGATCCAAAACACAGCTCCGGAGGGGGCGTCGGACCGGCTGCGCCCATCGACGGACATCAGCTCACCACCAACTTGGACAGCCACTTAGTCTGCATGACGCCGGGCCGGTTGGGACCGATCAGCCGCGCCGGAAACCCGTGCTCGATGTGCAGCGGCTCGCCGTTTACCTCCAAAGCCACCAAAGTGTCCGGGTCCGCGGCGTGCAGGCGGTTCAAATCCGCCTGCCTGAAAAGGCCGCTCGGCTGCAGCGACTCGGCCGAAACCTCCGCCCCTTCCGCAGCTCCGGCCATCGCCAGCAAATCGGCCACGGGTACGCCCCGCCAGCGCACGGTCGCGCTCCATCCCTCCACGCATGAGATCGGCAGTGTGGCCTCACGCTGTTGAAGGTCCCGCAGCTCCGCCAGGGAAAACGACATGGGACGCTCCACCGCACCCTCGATCGACAGCCGCCAGGCGGGATCGATGGCGGTCTCAGTGACCCGCGCCGAGCGTGCGGTTTTGTTGACCGGGAACCCCTGTGGACCCACCGCCGGATCCCGCGGCGCCAGCAGCGCCAGCCTGCGCAACGGCCGCACGGTCTGCCCTACCGTGGCCAGCGTCACCACCGCGCTCCCGGCCGCCACCGTCCAAAGGAACTGGCGCCGGCTCAGGCTGCCGTCCGAGGCCTCATCCAGGCGGTCGGGGTGCCGGCGGCGTACCACCTGGGCGGTGATCGCCCGCTTGGCCCCAATGTGCACGACCATCGCCCCGACGGTGATCCAAGCCGCCCAGTAGTGGGCAAGCGGGAAAAAGAACTCCCACGGGTACCACAGCGCGATGTTGTTGAGACCGCTCACCAGCAGGAACACGGATCCCCCTACCAGCGGCAGCAGGCTCAGCCGCTCCAGAGCATGGGGCAGGCTCTCGACAGGGGGCCAGGTGAACAGCCGGGGATAAACGGTCCACAGCTTGGCCAGAAGCAGCGGAATAGCCGCGATCCCGGTCGCCACGTGCAGTCCCTGCATAACCCGGTAGAGGTTTACCGGCCGGGAGGGCCACAGGAACCAGGAGGGCGGGTTTTGGATGCCGTGCGACAGCAAGCCGGTGATGAAGCAGATCGCAAAGCTGACCCCTAGGGCCATGCCCATGATGGCCGCGGTTTTCTCCGAGTGGAGTTTGCTTGTGAAAGCTCCCTCTCGTAGCGGACCCACGCGCAGAAACTCCAAGCGCCGCAACCGCGCCCTCAAAGCTTGGTTAGCCGTGCGAACCACCTTCCTTCCGTGTTCCAGATCTCGGCCCAATCCATTCCGGCCCGCTGCGCCACTTCCGGCACTGCGTCGACACCAAGACAGGCCCAAGGAAACCAGGTCGTACAGCCGGCCCCGGATTCCAAGCGGGCGTGAAAATTCCTGCTATCCGAGCCCGGCGGCCCCACCTCAACCAGAGCCCGGCCGCCCGAGCGCAACAGCTCGGACGCCCGCCGCAACAAGGCCACCGGGTCGCCGCCGATGCCTACGCTGCCGTCCAGGATCAACAGCGAGCCCCACCGCCCGGTGCCGGGCAGTGGATCGAAAATCGAACGCTGGAGAACGGGCACTCCGCGGCTCAGCGCGATGTCCACCGCGCTTCGCGAAGCATCGACCCCCAAGGCCACGACGCCATTCCTGGCCAGCGCCCATACATGGCGGCCGGGACCGCAGCCGACATCCAGTACCGGACCCACCGCCCTTTTAAGCAGTTCACCGTCGGCAGCGGTGGGATCGCTTAGCCAAAGATCCAGGTCCATAGGAAGCTCGAAGCCGTCCTCAGTCCGAAGCACCACCGAGCTCTGCGTCACGGGCACAACATCCCCGCCGCGAGCAAAGCGGCAAACGAGGACTCGGGAGCCGCGGCCGCCACCGCGCGGGCACTGTCGATATCGTCCACGTCGCTCAAAGTCGGCAGCTGCGCCCACTGCAGGCCCAACTGTTCAAAACGCCGGACCTGGTGCCGGAAAGTGTCGGACCGGCTCATCGGGACCTGCACGAAAGCCCCGGATACGGGACGGCAAAACCCTGCGGCCCACCAACCTCCGTCGCGGGCCGGGCCCAGCACCGAGTCCACGCCCTTGCTCTGCAGCGCCTCCACCGAGCGCGCCAGCAGCTCCGGCGTCACCTGCGGCGTGTCCATGCCGATCAGAAGAGCCGGCCCCCCCGCGTCCTCAAATGCGGCGTCGATCCTCTGTGCATGCGAGGCGCCGCGCTGTGCGATGACCTCGAACCCGTCGGGCACCCACGGCCCCGGCTCGCCCTTCAACGCCAACAACGGGCGCACGCCCGGCGTTGCGGCCACGGCTTTTAGGGTGTCGTCCAGCATGGCCCGGGCCAGCTCCGCAGCCTCTTCAAAAGAAAACGGTGGGCTAAGCCGTGTTTTGGAAAAACCGGCGACCGGCTGCTTGGCCAGAACCACGAGCGTGACCTCGGACCTCACTTGAGCAGCTCTCCCATATCCCGAATCGTTCTAAGCGTCCCCGACCAAGTTCCGGTTACTTTGGATTCACCGGCGCGGCGTCGATGGTAGGCAACCGGAACCTCCCGGATGCGCCAGCCGTCGCCGGCCGCCTTAAGCACCATCTCCAGAGGCCATCCGAACCTGCGATCCTCCAGCCCTAGATTCAGCAGTCCCTGCCGCTGCGCAGCCCGCATGGGCCCGAGATCGTTGAGCGCGACGCCGGTGCGGCGCCGAAGCTCCAGCGCCAGCGCGCGGTTGGCGATCCGCGCGTGTGCAGACCAGGCTCCCTTGGCGCTCTGCCGCGACCCCAGAACCAGATCCGCCTCTCCGGCCAGGACCGGTTCGGCCACCCGCGGCAGGTCCTGAGGATCTAACGATCCGTCGCAATCCATGAAACAGACCACCTCCGACGATGCTGCGTTGAGCCCGGCCCAGCACGCCGATCCGAAGCCGGGCTCTTTCTCGGTCACCACCGCCGCACCCATATCGGCCGCCATCGGTCCCGAACCGTCGGTAGAGCCGTTGTCCACCACGACCGGGACGTACCCCTCGGGCATCCTGCCGAGAACCCAGCCGATCGAACCCGCCTCGTTTAGCACCGGGAGAATCACGTCAACCATGCCCTGATGCTAGACCCAGCCCACCGGTGGCAGATACAAAAACTCCCTTACGATTTGATGAATCTTCCCCCGGTGCACTCCGGCCCGAACCGCCGCCCGGCGTACGATCATCCCGTGCACATGCCGAACGGATCCGCCAACCGTCATAGGGAGTCCGCAGTAACCGGCTCTGCGAAGATCTCGGCGGCCACAGCCGCCGCGTACGCGGCTGGGTTGCTGTCGGCCTTTTTTGTGGGCCACGCTCTCACCGACGCCGGATACCGGCTCTCGGTAGGGGTTCCGCCCTTGGTCGGCAGGTTCGAGCCGCGGGTCGGACTTGCTCTTATCGCACCCGTCCTGTTTGCCGCAGCCGTCGTATACAAGTGGGACGCCCTCGCCGGATCGAGGTCCTGGCGCACGATGCTGACCGCGGCCTTTGTAGGCTCCGGGGTATGGGCGGTGCTGCTGGCCGCATCCGACGGGTGGGCCGCGTTGAACCGGCCGGTCACCCACCGGTTCGATGCGTGGGCCTTCGTACCGCAGATGCCCGAGGTCTTGCCCTTTCTATCTACCTTCACCCGGCAAATCTCCGAATACCCCGTTCACGTCCAGGGCCACCCGCCGGGCCTTACCCTGCTGTTGTCGGCGCTAGACCAGATCGGTTTAGGCGACTCTCGGATCGTCGCCGGCCTGTATATCGCGGCCGGTGCCTCGATCATCCCCGCGGTGCTGATCGCAGCCCGTGCCACCTTCGGCGAGCCGCGCGCCCGTTCCGCCGCACCCTTTTTGGTCCTGGCCCCGTTCGCTCTGTGGGTGGCCACCTCACCGGACGCCTTGTTCTCGGCGGTGGCGGCCTGGGGCGTCGTCTTGATCGTCTGCGCCCGGGGCGGCTCGCGGTGGCTGCCGTTTCTGGGCGGAGCCGTCTTCGGATGCGCCCTAATGCTCACCTACGGAGCCGCCCCGCTGCTGGCGATCCCTGCGGCCGTTTGGCTGTTCAGACAACACATCGCCCCGCTGCTTTGGGCCGGCGCCGGGATCCTGGCGGTGCTGGCGGTACCCGCCCTTTTCGGTTTCTGGTGGCCCGAGGGCCTGCTCGCCACCCGGGAACGCTACTACGCGGGATTGGGGGGCGAGCGGCCTTACTTCTACTTCGTGTGGGCCAACCTCGCCACCCTGGCCATCACCATCGGCCCCGGTGCGGTTAGGGGCCTCGTCCGCATCGCATCGGAGATCAAGAACCGGACCCTGGTGTGGGCGCTGGCGCCGTGGCCGGTGCTGGGCGCGCTGGCGGGGGTATTGCTGGCCAACCTGTCGGGGCTGTCCAAGGGTGAGGTGGAGCGCATCTGGCTGCTGTTTAGCCCCTGGCTGGTACTGGCCGCCGGCTACTTGCCGCAGGCCAGCCGCCGCAAACTCTGGCTGGGCGCAGCGGCCGCAGGAGCCGTCGCCCTACAGGCGCTGGTGAGAACCCCGTGGTAGCTACGGCGGGCCGCAAGATCCTGGTGGTGGAGGACGACCCCACCGTCTCGGACGTAGTCGTGCGCTATCTGCGGCGGGAGGGCTTCGACGTGCACGCTACCGCCGACGGGCAAGAAGCCGTGGACCTGGCCGGGGAAGTGAAACCGGACCTGGTGATCCTCGACCTGATGCTTCCCGGACTGGACGGCCATGAGGTCCTCAGACGAATTCGCGAGGACGCACCGACGCCGGTCATCATGCTCACCGCCCGAGCCGAGGAAGCCGACCGCGTGCTCGGGCTGCAGCAAGGCGCGGACGACTACGTAGTCAAACCCTTCTCGCCTCGCGAGCTGACGCTAAGAGTTCAGGCTATCCTCAAGCGCAGCACCGCAGACCGGGCCGTAGCCACCAGCCCGCAAGTGCTTACGGCGGGCGGGATCATGGTCGACCAAAGATCCCACGAAGTCGAAGTCGACGGGCGCCGGGTGCATCTGACGGTTATAGAGTTCGACCTGCTCAGATTCTTGATGGCCCGGCCGGGCACGACCTTTGGACGGGAGGAGTTGCTTGCGCAGGTTTGGGGTTACGAGTATGGAGACACCTCGACCGTGACCGTTCACATCCGTCGACTCAGAGAGAAGATAGAGGCCGACCCCGTGGCGCCCGAGCACGTAATCACCGTGTGGGGCGTGGGATACAGGTTCGACCCATGATCGCCCTGGCGATATTAATAGTGGTGGCGGGCGCAGCCGCTACCGCCCTGGTATCGGTGGCCACCGGAATACCCGCCTCCGACGCGGTGCAGCTAACGCTACTCGCCGGCGTAGGGGCCGTAACCGCCGGGAGCCTGGGCGCAGCCGGCCTGTACCTGATGCGGCGCAAATCGATCTCGGCCCAGTCGGTCGTCGTTGCCTTCGCATCGCTGGGGGCCGTCGGGGTAGGCGCCCTGCTGGCGGCGCGGGCCATGTTCATCTCCTCCCACGACCTGGCCGCGCTGGCCGTCGTACTGTTCGCGGCGATGACCGTCGGGCTGGTCATCGCCTTTCTGCTGGGCAGGCGGGTGGGCACGGCCAGCAGGACGCTGCAGACGGCCGCGCAGAGCCTCGCCGACGGCCGCAACGACCGCTTCGAAGCGTCGACCGCCAGCAAGGAGCTGGCGGAGCTGGGCAGGGAGCTGGAGAGCATGCAAACCAAGCTGGATGAAACCCGGGAGCGGGAACGGGCGCTGGACGCCTCTCGCCGGGAGCTGGTCTCCTGGGTTTCCCACGACCTTCGGACCCCGCTGGCCGGCATCCGGGGAATCGCTGAGGCCCTGGAAGACGAGGTGGTCACCGACCCGGCGACCGTCTCGCGCTACTACCGGACGCTGCGGCAGGAAACCGACCGGCTGGCGCACCTAGTGGACGACCTTTTCGAACTCAGCCGGATCAGCGCCGGCACACTAAAGCTTCAGTTCACCCGGGTTTCAATGACCGACCTGGTCTCCGACGCCCTCGCCGGGGCATCGGCCATGGCGGAGATCAAGGGAGTAAAGCTGATCGGCTCCGTCCCGGACGGGCCGCTGGAGGTCGAGGTAGCCGTTGCGGAAGTCACCCGGATTCTGCACAACCTGCTGGAAAACGCCATCCGCCACACCCCTTCTTCCGGCAAGGTGGTACTCGAAGCAGGTATCGCCGACGGACAGGTAGTGGTGGCCGTCTCCGATTCCTGCGGGGGCATTCCCTCCGAGGACATCGACCGGGTCTTCGACCTGGCGTTTAGCAGCCGCTCGGCCCGTACGCCCGACGCCAACCGAGGTGCCGGGCTGGGGCTGGCCATCGCCCGAGGTCTGGTGGAGGCGCACCACGGCGAGATCGAGGTGGCCAACCTGGACTTGGGCTGCCGCTTCACGATGCGGCTCCCTTCAACTCAAGGCGCTCTGTGAAAGTCCTGGTAACGGGAGGCGCCGGCTTCATCGGTTCCCACATCGTCGACGAGCTCGTCGAGCGCGGCGACCAAGTTCGGGTGCTGGACAACCTGCACCCGATGGCCCACGCGGCCCGGCCCGACTACCTGAACCCGGACGCCGAGTACCTGATTGACGACCTCCGCGATCGGCAGGCGGCGGCGGCGGCCGTGCGCGGCGTGGACGCGGTCTGCCATCAGGCGGGGGTGGTCGGCCTGGGCGTGGACTTCGGCGACGTAACCGACTATGTGGACACCAACGACACCGGAAGCGCGGTGCTGCTGCGCGAGCTGTTCGAACGCAGCTTCGCCGGGCCCTTGGTCCTGGCCGGCTCCATGGTCGTCTACGGGGAGGGGCGATACCGGTGCGTCTATCACGGCGTCGTGTCGCCGCCGCCGCGCACTGAGCACGACCTGGCCACGGGAAGGTTCGACCCGGCCTGTCCCAGCTGCGGGCTGGCCCTGAACAACGAGGCGGTGCCGGAGAACGCACCGCCTAAGCCCCGCAGCATTTACGCCGCCACTAAGCTGCACCAGGAGCACCTGTTCGAGTGCTACGCGAGGGAAACCGACGCCCGGTACGTGGGGCTGCGCTACCACAACGTCTACGGCTCCCGCATGCCGTTTAACACCCCCTACGCTGGAGTAGCCAGCATATTTCGCAGCTGCCTGGAGAGGGGTGAGCCTCCGCAGGTTTTCGAAGACGGCAAGCAGATAAGGGACTTCGTCCACGTGAGCGACGTAGCCCGGGCCAACGTCCTGGCGCTGACCGACGGGACGGCGAAAGGGCCGTTTAACGTGGCCAGCGGCGACCCCCGCCCGCTGCTCGACATGGCCGAAACCCTGTGCAGCGCCTTTGGCGACGGATCCACTGCGCCCGAGATCACGGGCCGCTACCGGGCCTACGACATCCGCCACGTCTTCGCCGACCCCGAACGGGCCAGGGAAGAACTGGGCTTCCAGGCCCGGATGAGCTTCGAGGAAGGCATGAAGAGGTTTATCCACGATCCAATACGCGCGTCGCTGCTAGGCTGAAAAACATGGGACACCAATTCATCTTCACCATGCGCGACCTGCAGCGCACGCACCCGCCGGACAAGGTGGTGCTCAGCGGCATCAACATCTCCATGTACCCCGGCGCCAAGATCGGCGTGCTGGGGGCCAACGGCAGCGGCAAGTCTTCTCTGATGCGCATCATGGCCGGCGAGGACGACGAGTACACCGGCGAGGCGCGCCTGACTCCCGGGTTCACCGTTGGGCACCTGTCGCAGGAGCCGCAGCTAGACCCCGACAAGGACGTCATGGGCAACGTGGCCGAGGGCCTGGGTGAAGCCAGGGCGCTGGTGGATGAGTACAACCGGGTTTGCGAGGCTATGGGCGACCCCGACGCCGACTTCGACGCCTTGATCGAAAAGCAGTCCGCCCTGCAGGAGAAGATAGATGCGGTCGACGCGTGGTCGATCGACCGCACCTTGGACATCGCCATGGACGCGCTGCGCCTGCCGCCCCCCGACGCCGATGTCAAGCACCTGTCCGGCGGAGAGCGCCGTCGGGTAGCGCTGTGCCGGCTGCTGCTGCAAAAGCCGGACCTGCTGCTGCTGGACGAGCCCACCAACCACCTCGATGCCGAGTCCGTCGCGTGGCTGGAGCGCACGCTGCAGGAGTACCCGGGTACTGTAGTAGCGGTCACCCACGACCGCTACTTCCTGGACAACGTGGCCGGCTGGATCCTTGAGCTCGACCGCGGCCGCGGAATTCCGTGGGAGGGCAACTACACCTCCTGGCTGGAGCAAAAGGAGCGCCGGCTGGCCCAGGAGGACAAGTCCGACGCCCGCCGCCGTAAGACGCTGGAGCGTGAACTCGAGTGGATTCGCATGTCCCCCAAGGCCCGCCAGGCCAAAGGCAAGGCACGGTTGAACAGCTACGATCAGCTGCTGGCCGAGGCGGAGAACGCCGACCAGCGCCCGGACAAGCTGGAGATCGCGATTCCGCCCGGTCCCCGCCTGGGCGACTTGGTGGTCGAGGCCGAGAATCTGTCCAAGGGTTACGGCGAGAACCTGCTCATCGACAACCTGACGTTTAAGCTTCCCAAAGCCGGCATCGTCGGCGTCATCGGTCCCAACGGCGCCGGCAAGACCACGCTGTTCAAGATGATCGCCGGAATGGAGGAGCCCGACTCCGGCGACCTGACCGTAGGGCCGACGGTGCAGCTTGCCTACGCCGAGCAGAACCGGGAAACACTTGACGACACCAAGACCGTCTACGAGCAGATCACCGGAGGCGTGGACAATCTGGAGGTGGGCGGCCGCAAGATTCACGGCCGCGCCTACGTGGCCCAGTTCGGCTTCAAAGGCACCGACCAGCAAAAGTCGGTGGCCAACCTCTCCGGCGGAGAGCGTAACCGGCTGCAGCTGGCGACGATCCTGCGCTCCGGCGGCAACGTACTGCTGCTGGACGAACCCTCCAACGACCTGGACGTCGATACCCTAAGAGCCCTGGAGGACGGCCTGGCGGCCTTCCCCGGATGCGCGGTGGTAATCAGCCACGACCGGTGGTTCCTGGACCGGGTGGCCACCCACATTCTCGCCTTCGAGGGGGACTCGGAGGTGCGCTGGTTCGAGGGAAACTTCTCAGATTACGAGGTCGACCGCCATAAGCGCCTGGGCGCCGAGGCGGATCAGCCGCACCGGATCAAGTACAAGCCGCTGGTTAGAGCCTGAGGCGGCTCTCCTGGTGCGAACTCACCGCTGCTTGGCGCAGCTCTTACAGGTGAGATCCCCCGACATCTTGAGGCGCGCCCCCAGAGGAAAGTGCCTACGGCACAGGACGCGCTCGCACTTTGCGCAAACCGGGGGCGCGGAGTCACCGATGGTCCGGTCGCACTCCTCGCAGCGGTAGGAGATGATCGATTGATAGGCCACGGTGGGACTCTAGCAACTAGAGCAAATCTCATCTCCCCACACAGGACCTGGCCCCCGGCAGGGGTAGACAGCCGGGCCCCAAAGTCCCACAATGAATCCAAACTTTGGTTGCGCCGGCTTCGAATAGATCGCAAGACTTGCCGACCGGAAGGACAGCCGCATGTCGGAACCTGACGCGATACTCCGTTGGCCCAGCCCGCAGCCCCAACCCCCTACCGCCAGGCGAGCGGTCCTAGACAGATTCCGTCGCCGCAGCGCACTCGGTGCCGCCTTGGTAATTCTCGGCGGCGCCCTGCTTCTTGCCTCGAGCGTCCTGCATCTGGTGATCTGGGCCGAGTTCTATCGCGATGTCAACCCAATCGGTCTCCTCATCGTTGTCCAGGGGATCGCCGCACTTGTTCTGGCGTTGGTTGTGATCTCTCTCAGAAGCCTGGGCTGGGTAGCTGCAGGAGCTATTTTTCTGGCTCTTAGCACCATCGCGCTGCTGGTAATCGGCGGGGTGGAAGCCTTTGGGTACGACCAAAGTCTCTCCGGCGGCTACGCTGCCGGCTTGAGCGCGGTACAAACGGCGGGGTTCATCGCGCTGGCGACCGCGGCCGGCCTGCTCCGATCCTCCGGCGGACGCAAGGCCAAGCCGAGCCGGACGGTCGGCGGCAAGGCTGACGGATCAAAGGTTGACGAACCATCGGACCGGCAACCTGCACTGGACATGGCAGCCCTGTCACAGTCGGGCATCATTCGCT
>JBBDRQ010000008.1:0-12037 GCA_040905365.1 Actinomycetota bacterium | reverse complement strand
GGAGGCCCGGGTGGCGCAGCGCGCCCGCACCTACGGCCGGGGCAAACCCATGCGCAGGAACCCTAAGCCGGCCTCGGTTCGCTTCGACAACGAGGTGTCCGGACAGGCCACCGTCGTCGAGGTACACGCCCCGGACGGAATCGGCGTGCTGTACCGGATAACCCACGCCCTGGCCGACCTGGACCTGGACATCCGCTCGGCCAAGGTCCAGACCATGGGCGACTCGGTGGTGGACTCTTTCTATCTACGGGATCGCCACGGCGGCAAGATCACCGACAAGTTCCACCTCGGGGAGATAGAAAAGGCGATCCTGCACCGGCTTGCCGAGTAGAGGGGCAGCCCCCGACCGGCTAGAAGAAGTGCGATCCGGTCGCTAGGTCGGTGATCACCCCGGGCAGTACACCCAAAACGACCACCGCAACCGCCAGCGCCGTAACCACGCCTCGAAGCTTCAGCGTCAGCGACACCCGGTCGGTGCGGTCCGAGCGGTCCATGAACATCGTCTTGGAGACCGCCGCGTAGTAAAACAGCGCCAGCACCGTATTGAGCGCCAGGGCTACGCCCAGCCACAGGCCTCCGCCTTCGATCACCGCCCTGAACACCATGAACTTGGCCCAAAAACCGGCCAGCGGGATGATGCCGGCCAGCGACATCAAAAACACCGTCATGGCCACCGCTATAGCCGGCGACCGGGTGAACATTCCGGCGTAGTCGCCGATCAGGTAACTGCCGTCTCTGCGGCCCGCCACCACCGCCACCGCGAAGGCGCCGATCTCCATGAAGGCGTAGATCAGCAGGTAGGTGACGGTGGCCAGGACCACCGTCTCGTTGAGGCTCGCATCGGTGGCGCTGGCCACGCCCAGCGGCAGCATGATGTAGCCCGCCTGTGCAATCGATGAGTAGGCCAGCAGCCGGACGATATGGGTTTGCTGCAGCGCCACCAAGTTGCCGAAGGTCATGGTGATCACGCCCAACAATCCGAATACCGGCGCCCACAGATCCGCCAGCGAGCCCAGCCCGATAAACATGATCTGCAGCAGGGCGACGAACCCGGCGGTCTTGGACAGCACGGACAAAAACGCGGCAACCGGCACCGGCGACCCCTCGTAGGTGTCGGGCACCCACCACTGGAACGGAAACGCCGAGATCTTGAAGCCGAACCCGACCACCACGAAGAAGGTGGCAAGCATCGCGATCTCGGTAGCCCCCTCGTTGGCGGCCAGGGCGGCGGAGATCTCCACCAGCGCAGTCTCGCCGGTGATGCCGTACAGCAGCGACATGCCCAAAAGCATCAAGGCCGACGACAGCACGCCGAACAGGAAAAACTTCAGCGCCGCCTCGTTGGAGTTGAGGTCGTCCTTTTTGATCCCGGCCAGCACGATGCTGGGCAGGGTGATCAACTCCAGCGCCACGAAAATAGCTATCAGGTCCCGGCTGGAGGCGATGACCAGCATCCCCAGCAGGGAGCTGAGCATCATCGTGTAGTACTCGCCCATGTGGATCCGGTCCTCCCGCAGATAGTCCTGGGAGATGAAGAACACCACGATCGCCGCCAGGCAGAAGACCAGCTTGAACAGCAGGGCGAAGCGGTCGACCACGAACATGCCGCCCAGCGTCGTCGCCTCGGTGCCCCACAGGGAAAGCACCGCGGCCGCGGTGGCCCCCACGCCCAGCACCGACAGCGGCATGGCCACCCACCGCTTCTCGCGCGGCAAGAACAGGTCGATCGTCAGCACCCCGCAGAGCGCTATGACCAGCAGTATCTCCGGGGCCAGCGCTACGGCGTTTACGTCCACTGGCGGCTACCGGTCCGTCGTTGCTATCGACGCGTCGCCGCCGGGCAGCATCTCGACCAGCGCGGTGACCGAGCTGTCGGTGGCGTCCATGATCAGCCGCGGGTACAGGCCCAAAACGACCACCAGAGCCAGCAGCGGAACCCAGGCCAGATACTCCAGGGGCTGTACGTCGGGCAAGGACTTCTTCCGCCACTTCTCCGACAGCGTGCCCAGGTTCACCCGCTGCAGCATCCAAAGGAAGTAGCCGGCGGTCAGCACCGTGCCGATACCTCCCACCACCATGGCGGTGCGGAAGATCGGCAGGCTCAGATCCGGGTGCGGCTGGTAGGCGGACAGCAGGGCGATCACCTCGCCCCAGAAACCGGCCAGTCCCGGCAGGCCCAGCGATGCGATGGAGGCAAACGCCAGCAGCCCGGCCATGCGGGGCATCTTGAGGGACAGACCGCCCAGATCGGCGATCTGCCGGGTGTGGAAACGCTCCTTGATGGAGCCGCTGAGGAAGAACAGCATGCCGGTGATCACACCGTGGGCCACCATGCCGAAGATGGCGGCGTTGAAGCCCTCGGGGGTCATGGTGGCGATGCCCAGCATCACAAACCCCATGTGCCCGACCGAGCTGAACGCGATCATCCGCTTGAGATCGGTCTGCGCCAGGCAGTTGAGCGCGCCGTAGACGATGGCGATCGCCGACAGTATCCCGATCACCGGCGCAAAGGTCATGGCCGCATCCGGCAGGATCGGGATGGCGATGCGCAAGAAGCCGTAGGTCCCCATCTTCAGCAGGACCGCCGCCAGCAAGACACTGCCCACCGTGGGGGCCTCGGTGTGGGCGTCGGGCAGCCATGTGTGAAACGGCCACAGCGGCACCTTGATCGCAAAACCCAGAGCCAGCCCGCCGAAGATGAGGTGGGCCAGACCCACCGGCAGGTTCAGCACGCCGGCCTGCTGCAGCTCGAGCATGTCGAAGGTGTTGGGCTCGGACTGGAAGTACAAAGCCAAAAAGCCCAGCAGCATGAACATGCTTCCAAACAGCGTGTACAAAAAGAACTTGATGGAGGCGTACTGCCGCCGCTCGGTGCCCCAGACGCCGATCATGAAGTACATCGGCACCAGCACCAGCTCCCAGAAAACGAAGAACAGCACCAGATCCAAGGCGATGAACGATCCGGTCATGCCGGTCTCCAGTAGCAGGGTGAGCGACAGGAAGGCCTTGGCGTTGACCGGCTCGGGCAGATGCCAGTAGCAGTAGATGACGCACAAGAACGTAACCAGCAGGCTCAAAACCACCAGCGGCAGCGATATCCCGTCGATGCCGACGTGGTAATCGGCGTTGATCGCCGGTATCCACGAACGGTTCATCTGGAACTGCATGCCCGCCTCGCCGATCTGAAAGGCCTTGGCGACGATCAGCCCGACCACCAAAGCGGCGCCGGTGAACACCAGCGCCAGCGCCTTGATCACGCCTTCCATGGCTTTGGGTGTCAGCAGGATAGCCAGCGCGCCGGCGACGGGCAGGAACACCGCCAGCGTAATTCCCCATTCATCCACCCAGTTCATAGTCCCTCCACCTCAGTAAGCTCGACGTTCAAAACTTGATAAACAAATAGACCCCGGCGAGCAGGGTGACGCTCAAAAACAGCACGGCCGCGTAGCGTTGCATGTAGCCCGACTGCCAGAACTTGAGCTTGCCTCCCAACACGCCGGCCGCACGACCCACACCGTTGACTGCACCGTCGATCAAAGGCTGGTCGATGCCGTGGTACGTAGCAAATCCGACCTTTACGGTGACGAAGGCCGCCAGGTTCACCACCTGGTCGATCAGTCTCTGGTTGGTCCAGTAGGTGGCACGGGCCACCTGCTCCCGGATCGGACGCACGATGCCCCGCATGTAGATCTCGTCCAGGTAGTACTTGTTCTCCAGCAGGCGGTACACCCAGCCCCAGGCGCTGCCCTTGAGGTCCACGCTGGTCTTGCCGTGCCTGAAGATGGCCCAGCCGACTCCGAACCCGGCCACGGCCAGGGCGATGGATCCAAGCATGATCGGCACGGAGAAGCCGTGATGGAGATCGCCGAAGTGCACCCACTGCCCGAACAGATTTGCCTCGCCGGGGATGCCCACCCAACCGCCGGCGATGGCCAGCACGCACAGCACCAGCAGCGGCGTGGTCATCGAGCGCGGGCTTTCGTGCGGGTGGACGTGCTCGGCGTCGTACTTGGGCTTGCCGAAGAAGGTGAGCGCCAGCATCCGGGCCACGTAGCAGGCGGTCAAGAAGGCGGTAATGAGCATGGAGGCGAACACAAACCACCCGACCGGGTGACCGTGGGTGGCCCACTCGTAGGCGCCGACCACCAGCTCGTCCTTGGACCAAAAGCCGGCGAAGGGCGGGAATCCGGCCAGGGCCAGGCCCCCGATGATGAAGGTGGCCGAGGTGATCGGCATCTTGGAGCGCAGCCCCCCCATGGAGCTCATGTTGTTGGTGTGCACCGCGTGGATGACCGACCCGGCCCCCAAAAACAGCAGCGCCTTGAACCAGGCATGCGTCCAGATGTGGAACACGCTGGCGGTGTAGGCGCCGACTCCGAGGCCGGCGATCATGTAGCCGAGCTGCGAGACCGTCGAGTACGCCAGCACCTTCTTCAGGTCGTCTTGGATCAGGGCCAAAAACGCCGCGATCAACATGGTTATCGACCCGATAACGGCCACCTCGTTCAGCGCCAGCGCCGAGTCGAAAAACACCGTGTACATGCGGGCCACCAGGTACACGCCGGCCACCACCATGGTGGCGGCGTGGATGAGGGCGGACACCGGGGTCGGGCCGGCCATAGCGTCGGGCAGCCACACGTGCAGCGGGAACTGCGCCGACTTGCCGATGGCCCCCAAAAACAGCAGGACCGCGGCGGCGGTGATGACCCCCGGGGCGATCTCACCCAGATCGACGGCTTCGGAGATTTCGGCGATGTTGAAGGTGCCGGCCGCCCAGAACAGCACGAATATGCCGAAGATGAAGCCCACGTCGCCGATGCGGGTGGTGATGAACGCCTTGATGGCCGCGTTGGAGTTGGCCTTCTCCTCCCACCAGTGCCCGATCAGCAGATAGGAGCACACGCCCACGCCTTCCCAGCCGACCAGCATCTGCAGCAGGTTGTTGGCCAGGACCAGGTTGAGCATGGAGAAGGTAAAGGCGCTTAGCATCGCGAAGTAAAACGTGTAGCGGCGGTCGCCGGCCATGTAACCGGTGGAGTAGATGTGGACCATCAACGCCACCAGGGACACGATAACCAGCATCACCGCGGCCAGGCCGTCGACCCGGAAGCCCAGCTCCAGCTCGGAGCCGGGGCCGAACGTCAGCCAGCTCACCGCCCGCTCGTAGCCGTGAAAATCCCCCCCTTGGCCGATGGTCTGGAAGAAGACGGCCAGCGACAGCGCCAGCGAGGCGGCCAGAGCCAGGATGCCGACCTCGGCGCCCTTGCCCGGCAGCTTCTTGCCCATAGCCAGGATCACGCCGAACGAGATCAGCGGGAATACCGGGATCAGCCAGGCGTAGGCAATCGCGTTGCTCACCATTTCATCAAGTTCACTTCGTCGAGGGATATGGTCAGGCGGTTCTTGTACACCAGCAGGACGATGGCCAGACCCAGACCCAGCTCCGCGGCGGCGATGGCGATGATAAACAGCGCAAAGACCTCTCCGGCGAGCCGGTCGGTCAGCCCCGACATCGCGTTGAACGCCACCAGGTTGATGTTCACAGCGTTAAGCATCAGCTCGATCGACATGAGCACGATGACGGCGTTGCGGCGCGCGAGCACGCCGTAGACCCCCACGCAAAACAGCAGCATGGCGAAGGTCAACACCCACGTAACCGGCAACCGTCCCCCCTCGTCCTTCTAATCTCGCTTAGCCAAAAAAACCGCGCCGATGAGCGCGGCCAACAACAATACCGACACGACCTCGAACGGCAGCACAAAGCGCGTGAACAGCTCCGTCCCCAACGCCTCGGTGTTGCCCGCAACCCCGGGGTCGAAAGTGATCCGCTCACCGTCGAAGTACCGCCACAGCACCGGCATGGTCACCACGAACAAGCCGATGGCCACCGGCGCCGCGATCAGCTTCTGCTGCCGGTCCAGGGCCGTCTTGCCGATCGGCGCCCTGGTGAGCATCAGGCCGAACAGCAGCAGCACGATAACGGCGCCAACGTAGATCAGCACCTGCACCCACGCCAAAAACTCAGCGGTCAACAGCAGGAAGGTAGTCGCGACCCCCAGCAGGGCCACCACCAGGTACAGGGCTCCATGCACCAGGTTCTTGACCATGACCAACCGCACCGCAGCAAAGATGCTGACGGCGGCGATCACCAGGAAGACGTAGCTCTGCACGAGCCGGCTAACCCCCCTCGCCTTTTGGCGTGTTGTCCGGCAACTGGTTCTTGACCGCAGGGCCCATCGCGCCGTCCTCCAGCTCCTCGGGAGGCGGCACGCTGTACATCCAGTCCTTGAGCGTGTCCATCTCGTGGGTCAGCCCGGTGATGTCGTGCTCGGCGTACTCGTACTCCGGCGCCCAAAACAGCGCGTCGTAGGGACAGACCTCGACGCAGATCCCGCAGTACATGCAAAGCGCATAGTCGATGGCGAAACGGTCCAGGATGTTGACCTTCTTGCCGCGCTTTTTGCCCGGTATCTCGCGGGTGGACTTGTGGCCCTCGATGTAGATGCACCAGTCGGGGCACTCCCGGGCGCACAGCATGCACACCGTGCAGTTCTCCTCCTTGAGCGCGATGACCCCGCGGCTGCGCGGCGGCAGCAGGTCCTTCTCGTCCGGGTACTGGACGGTCACCGGCTTGGAGATCAAATGGCGGAAGGTGATCGACAAGCCCTTGAGCATGCCGGTGCCGAACGTCCTCTTCTTGTGCTTCGAGGGTGAGAGCGTCCGCGGCTGCTCCCCGCGCGGGACCAGCTCATCGACCGGCGGCTTCTCTATCGCCATTTGCTGTCACCTCCTTTGTACATGCTCTACACCCACGGGGTCAGCTTCAGGGCGCCGGTGACGAAGATGTTCAGCAGCGCAAGCGGAATCAGGACCTTCCAAGCAAACTTCTGCAGCTGATCCTCGCGCAAGCGCGGGAACGACCACCTGACCCAGATGAGCAAGAACAGGATGGCCCCCGTCTTGAGCAGCAGCCAAATGATGCCCGGGATGAAATCCAGCGCCGGGACCGGAGGCAGATAGCCTCCCAGGTAGATGGTGGCCCCCACCGCGGCCAGACCTATCATCGCGATGTACTCGGGCGCAAAGAAGCCAAAGGCAAAACGGATGCCCGTGTACTCGGTCCACGGCCCGGTGATCAGCTCCGCCTCGGCAACCGGCATGTCGAAGGGCGGCCGGGTCAGCTCCGCGGTGACCGCGCACAAAAAGATCGGGAAGCCCAGCACCTGGTACACGGCGAACGGGATGTACAAACCGGTGGGCGACGCAGGCCCCTGCGCCTGGACGATGTCCACCAGCGACAGGCTGCCGGCCAGCATGGCCACCGCGGAGGCCGAAAGCACCAGAGGCAGCTCGTAGGCGATCAACTGAGCCGCGGCCCGTAGCGCCCCGAGCAGCGAAAACTTGTTGGCCGAGGACCACCCGGCCATCAATACGGCGATGACGCCGATGGAGGAGGCGGCAAGCACGTAGAACAGCCCCACCTCCAGGTCCTCGATCACCAGGTTCTGTCCCGCCGGGATGACCACAAAAATGAGCGCAGCCCCGAGCATGGTGATGAACGGAACCATCGAAAACACCACCCGGTCCGCGTTGCGGGGAACGACGTTCTCCTTGAGCACGAACTTGATCCCGTCGGCGACGGTTTGCGCCCAGCCGTGGAACCCGCCTGGGTACATCGGCCCCATACGGTGCTGAATGTGCGCGCCGATCTTCAGCTCGACCCAGCCCAGCGCCAGGGTGGCCGGCAGCAAGATCATCAGCACACCCAGTTTCAGGGCGAGCTGGATGTAGGGGTTGGCGAAAACCTCTTCGATCATCGGTCGATATCCCCGACCACGAAGAACATGCTGCCCAGCACGGCGATGAGGTCCGGCATGTAGATGCCCTCGAGCATGTGCGAGACGACCGAGATGTTGGAGAACGACGGCGTGCGCACCTTCATCCGGTACGGCTTGGCGTCGCCGTCGGAGACCAGGAAGTAGCCCAGCTCGCCCAGCGGGTTCTCCGCTCGGGAGTAGATCTCCCCCTTGGGAAGAGTCAGGCGCTTGGGCACGTCGCCCAGGTGCGACCCGGCCGGCAGGTCGATCAGGGCCTGCTCGGCGATCTTGGCCGACTCCTTCATCTCCTCGATGAGCACGAAGAAGCGGTCGTAGGCGTCGCCGGTGGTGCCCACCGGGATGTCGAAGTCGAACTCGTCGTAGTTGAGGTAGGGCTCGGCCTTGCGCACGTCGTAGGCAACGCCGCACGCGCGCAGGATCGGGCCCGAAACGCCGTGGTCCAAAGCCCGCTCGGTGCTCAAGCGCCCGACCCCGACGGTACGGGCCTTGAAGATCTCGCTGCCCATCAGCAGGTTCTCGTAGTCCGGAATGGCCTTCTGCAGCTGCCGGATACCCTTGAGCGCCAGGGCGACAAAACCTTTGGGGACGTCCTCTTTGAGGCCGCCGGGGCGGATGAAACCAAAGTGCATGCGCCCGCCGGTAGCCATCTCCATCGCCTGCTGGAGCAGCTCGCGCTCCCGGAAGGCGTACATGACCGGGGTGGTGGCGCCGAGCTCGAGCCCGAACGACCCGGTAAACATCAAGTGGTTGAGGATGCGGTTGATCTCGGCCAGGATAACCCGCAGGTAGGTGGCCCGGCGGGGCACCTCCAGCTCCATGAGCCGCTCGACCGCGATCGACGCCGGGATCTCGTTGTTGATCCCCGACAGCCAGTCCATCCGGCTCAGCAGGTTGGTGATCTGGCGGAAGTCCCGCTGCTCGAGCAGCTTCTCGTGCCCGCGGTGCATATACCCGATGACCGGCTCCCCGTGGACGATGCGCTCGCCGTCAAGGGTCACCATCACACGCAGCACCCCGTGCGTGGCCGGGTGCTGCGGGCCGACATTGAGGATCATCTCCTCGGTGCGCAGCGTCCCTGCGCCGGTCAGCACCGCCTGCTGCGGGGCGCCGGGGGGCGTCTGGTCGCTCATCCGCGCCCGCCTCCCGCCGCCTCGGAGGGGTCCTTGGCGCCGGGCCACGGCTTGAAGGTACGGCTGGCCAGGCGAAAACTCTTGAGCAGCGGGTGGCCCTCGAAGTCCTCCGGCAGGTACAGGCCCTTGGGGTTGGGGTGGCCCTCGAACTCGATCCCGAACATCTCCTTGCACTCCCGCTCGTGCCAGTTGGCGCCGCCGTAGACACCGGTGATCGACGGCACGACGGGGTTGTCCTTGGGCACCGGCACCTTCAGGCCCACCGTGGCGTGCCGGCTGAATGAGTAGACCATCACCACCAGCTCGAAGCCGGCGTCCTCCCAGTCGATGGCGGAGAGGAAGGTGAGGTAGTTGCAGTCCAGATCCGGATCCTCCTTGAGGGTCTGCACGACCTCGACGAGGCGCGCCGGCTCGACGGCCGCCCAAACATGACCAAACCGGACTTCGATCTGCTCTACGGCGTCCTTTAGCTTCAAGGACAGCAGCCGGCTATATTCCTCCGGCTCTACCCGTTCCGATGATTTGAGGGATCCGTCCGCTAGCTCCACTACCCTGCCATTTCTGTTTGATGTCTTCGTTTTGAATCATTTCCTGCAGCCGCACGATGCCGTGCAGGAGCCCCTCGGGCCGCGGGGGGCAACCGGGAACGTACACGTCGACCGGGATGATCTGGTCGACTCCCTTGGTCACACAGTAAGAATCCCAGTAGGGTCCGCCGCAGTTGGAGCACGAACCCATCGAGATCACGTACTTGGGCTCGGCCATCTGCTCGTAGACCCGCTTGATCGCCGGCGCCATCTTGTCGGTAACCGTGCCGGCCACCACCATGAGGTCGGCCTGGCGCGGCGAAGCCGGGAAGGGGATGACCCCCAGGCGCATGATGTCGTGCTTGGGCATGGCCGACGCGATGAACTCGATCGAGCAGCACGCCAGCCCGAACTGGAACATCCACAGTGAATATTTGCGGCCCCAGTTGAGCAGGAACGACACCGACTTGGGGATCTTGATCCGCTCGGTTTCTTCCTCAGCCATCAGTTAACTCCCGTCACGTGTGAGCCGCCGGGTGGACGCGCCCTAACAGCCGAGCGCGAGAAGGTCACTCTCACAGCCAGTCCAACACCTTCCGGCGCCAGGCGTACAGCAGGCCCAGGGCCAGGATCGCTACAAAAATCATCATCTCCACAAACGCGAAGACGCCGATTTCCTCGAACACCACGGCCCATGGGAACAAAAACACGGCTTCCACGTCGAAGATCACAAACAGCAGGGCGAACATGTAGTAGCGGATAGTCGACTGGGTCCACCCCGTGCCGATCGGGTCCACCCCGCACTCGTAGGTCGAGAGCTTCTCACGTCCGCCCACCTTGGGGGCAACCAGGTTGTTCAAGCCGAGCGTGACACCGACCAAGCTCAACAATCCGAGCGAGTAAATGCCGATCGTCAGGTAAGAACCAAAGTAGCCCTCGAGCAAAAGGTCTTCCCCCCAGTTAATAAGAGTCGTACAGAGCCGTTCTGAAAGCTATCACAAGCTCCGCCGCCAGCCTTCCGTCCAACACCATCCTCAGCGCGCGCCACGCACACCTTCTTCGACCGAGCGGTCCCGTCCCGGCCGGCCGTTGCCCGAGGCCGGACCTGCACCGTTGGCGGCGCCGGCGGGTCGCGCGGGCGATGGGCCCGGGATCTGGGGATCGGACAGATCCTCCAACTCTTTTTCGGCCAGGCGGACCATGGCCCGAAACGCGCGGTCGCTAGAGGTGCCTCCCGAATCCTCGCCCAGGTTGGCCAGCACCTGCAGGGCAAACGCCATCACCGTCTGCGAGCGCATCCCGATCTGACACATGGCCCTGAACACGTCGGGTTTGGAGATCAGGCGGGAGAACAGCCGGCCCATCCGGTAATAGCCGCCGTACAGGTCGTTCAAAGCGTAGCGGTAGCCGTGCAGCTCGGTGCTCGTGCCGGAAGCCAAAGCCGCGGCGACCATCCCGGCCGCCAGCTTGCCGGTCTCCAGCGCGTAGTCGATGCCCTCCCCGTTGAACGGGTTGATCATCCCGGCCGCATCGCCGATACACAAAAAGCCGGGACCGTACGGCTTGGTTACGCTGCCGCCCAGCGGTAGCCGGGCCGACTTGTACGGACCCGACTGATCGTCGTGGGTAATGCCGTAGGAGTCGGGCAGAACGTCGATGAAGTCGCTCTGCAGCTTTCGCAGGTTGACGCTCAGCTCCTTTTTGGAGCTCTGCAACAAACCCACGCCAATGTTGATGGTGCCGTCGCCGCACGGAAACAGCCAGCCGTAACCCGGCAGCAGCAGGTCCCCTTTGCGCAGCTCGAGCCAAGACTCGATGAACTCGTCGGCGTGGCGGTCGCTGCGGTAGTAGGCCCGTATGCCCAGCCCCAGCGGGTACTGCGGATTGAACCCGATACCCAGCGCCCGCCCGAATGAGGAGGTCGCGCCGTCGGCCACGATAGTGAAGGGCGCCTCGAGCACCCCTTGCTCGGAAGTAACCACGCCGCCCCCGGCGGCCGCTTCCTTGCGCACCCAGCGCACGCCGGTGAGGCTGCCCTCGCCGTCGAAAACCGGCTCGGCGGCCTCGGTGCCGTCCCGCACCTCGGCGCCGGCCGCCATGGCCCGCTCGGTGATGTCCATATCGAGGGTCATCCGCGGGCGCACCAGCCCGAAAGGAGGGAAGTTGCTGAGGTTGGGCCAGTCCAGCTCCATGCTCCGGTCGGCGCCGATTACCCGCAGGCCCCGGATGTGCTGGTAGCCGCCGCCGTGGATGTCGACGCCCATCTCCTGCATGACCCGCACCGAGCGCGGGGTGAGACCGTCCCCGCAGACCTTGTCGCGGGGCAGCGTTTTCTTCTCCAGCAGCACGACCTTGAGCCCCGCCTGAGCAAGGAAATAGGCCGCCGCGGACCCGCCGGGGCCCGCTCCGACCACGATGGCGTCGTACTCGCTCAAACCGGCTCCTTCCGCCCGCATGGACCTTGCCCACCAACGGCCACCCAACCAGTGTACTTACCGAGGCGGTTGAACTGGTGGCCGGGCCGGCGTCTTGCCGGTCTGGT
>JBBDRQ010000007.1:10268-12494 GCA_040905365.1 Actinomycetota bacterium | reverse complement strand
TAGATTATTTAATCTGGAGCGGACGACCGGATTCGAACCGGCGACCCTCACCTTGGCAAGGTGATGCTCTACCAACTGAGCCACGTCCGCGTAGATAGTCATCGTACCAGCACCCGAGACAATAGGGCTAGGGTTGGACCGTTGATCCAAGATCTCCCCGATACTCCCCCAGTTGGTCCGCCATCGCCAGGAAGGCGTCGGCGTTCAGGCTCCCCCGCGTGGCGCCCACGCCGTCGAGGTTCTTGAGCTGGGCGAATTGCTCGACGTTGTCGGCGGTAACCGTTCCGCCGTAGATGATCTGCGGATCCTCGATTCCGAGATCGATCATTCGAGCCTTTAGGCGCTCGACCACCGCCTCCACGTAGGCGACGTCCGCCGGCCGCTTGGCGCCAACCGCCCAGGTCGGTTCGTACACCACCAGAATCGGGCTGCGGCCTGCATCCACAACGGACAGGCCGGCCAGCAGGCGCTGTTCGCTTTGCGACGCGGCGGAGTCGGTCTGATCGTCCTCGCCGACGAACAAAATAGGTATCAAGCCAGCGCCGGCCGCAGCCGCCACCTTGGCCGCAATCTGATCGTCGGTCTCCCCGGCCCGCCGCCGCTCGCTGTGGCCGATCATGACGTAGTCGGCCAGCTCTTTTAGCATGGGCGCCGAGATCTCTCCGGTGTGGGGGCGACAAAAAAGGTGGGCAGATGATCGGTAGAGGCAGCTGCCGGCCCGCCTCGGCCCGCTCCCGCAGGCCCTGCTGAATGTCCGCAAAGAGGGCAACCGCCTCGGTGGTCGTGGTGTACATCTTCCAGTTGGCGAGCAGGAAGCTCATCGGCGTGGGATCTCGGAGCGGCCGGGCTTAGCGCCGGGGCGCCACGGGCTCGGGCGCCACCCAACGGCGCTCCACGTCGGCGACCCGGATGGCGTCGAACACCGCCTGCACCCTAAGAGCCTCTTCCAGCGACGGGTCCGGCGGGGCCCCCTCCCGTATCGAAAGCCAGAAGTTGCGAGCAAGCGTCGTGAATCCTTCCTGGGAGTCGTTGCTGAGCGGCCCCTCGCTGGTCAGCTCCTCCCCGGCGCGGCCCCACCATAGCCGCAGGTCCGAGTCCAGCTTCGCAGTGCCCTCGTCGCCGTAGATCTCTATGAGATCCTTGCGGCCATGCCGGGCGGTCGCCACCAGGCTCACCGTGGCCAGGCCCCCGCCCTTGAAACGCATAAGGATTGCGTAGGCGTCCTCGGTAGTTACCGGGCGGTAGTCGCCGTCGTCGGTTACCCGTGTGGGTACCGTCACCTCGAGCGCGGCGGCCACCGATTCGATTTCCGGGAAGATGGCCAGCAGCAGATCCAGGTCGTGTACGCCGTAGCCTTGCAGGCGCCCGCCGCCCAGGCTGGCCTCGTGCACCCAGCGGTGCGGCCTGGAATCCGGGGTGGCGTGGTCGGGATGCACCAGAGAGATCGAAACCATGCGGGGCCGTCCCACCACCTGCCGGGCCACCTCAGCCAGGCGCGCCCGGGTTTGCTTCATGCGCAACGAGTATCCCACCGCTCCCACTACGCCGGCCGCATCGACCGCCTCGGCGATTGTGTGCGCGCTCGCCAGGTTCTCGGCCAGCGGCTTTTCGCACAACAGGTGCAACCCGCGCTCGGCGACCGCGCGGGCAAACGGCAGGTGGGTGACCACCGGGGTGGCGACGTGCACGGCTTCCAGACCGGGAACCGACAGCAGCTCATCGAAGTCGGATGTACCCAGATCAAGCTCGAACTCGTCCGCCAGCTTTTGAGCGCGCTGCGGCGTATGCGACCAGCAGGCCACCGGCTCGAACTCGGCCATGCTGCGGTAGACCGGCAGGGCCACCTTTTTGCCGTAGCCGCTGCCGGCAACCGCTATCTTTACGGGAGGCTTATCCACTTAACTGTCCGCTCCTTCCCGCTCCTGCCCAAAGACCTTAAGGCGGGCGAGTCACGCCATACGGAACACAGGAGATCGTAGCAAAGGTTGCCTCGGCGATGCCTCGGGGGCTCTTCGGGGCGCAGCCCCTCGACTAGTTGGTTCCGGTGGAGCCGAAGCCCGCCTCTCCCCTATCCGAGGGCGGTAGCTCGTCCACCTCCTCGTAGACGACCGCCGGCACCGGCAGGATCACCAGCTGAGCGATGCGGTCCCCGCGCTCGATGGCCAGCGTCTCGCTGCCCAGGTTGATGGCGATTACCTTGAGCTCCCCGCGGTAGCCGGAGTCGAT
>JBBDRQ010000007.1:0-10168 GCA_040905365.1 Actinomycetota bacterium | reverse complement strand
TCCTTGGGCGGAATCTTCTTTTGCAGCAACCCCAACTCTCGCTCGAAGTCGGTGAGCTCCTGAAAGTCCTTGTACACGCTGGCAAACCTCAAGTAGGCGACGTCGTCCAGCACCCGCAGCCGCTCCAGGATCTGCAGACCTAAGTCCGCGCTCATAACCACGCTGCTGCCCTCCTCCCGCACGGTCTCGACGACGTCCTCGGCCAGTCGGTCCAGGTCCTCGACGGAAACCGGGCGGTTCTTGCACGCCTTGCGCACGCCGCTGATGAGCTTTTCCTTGTCGAACGGCTCCCGTTGACCGTTGCGCTTTTGGACCATGAGCGGGATCTCCTCGATCCGCTCGTAGGTCGTGTAACGTTGTCCGCAGCTTTCGCACTCCCGCCGCCTGCGAATGGCGCGTCCTTCCTCCGCCGTACGCGAATCGACGACATGATCTTCGGGGTGGGAACAAAATGGGCAGCGCATAAGTTTAGGTTGATACCTATCGTACGTTAGGTGTAAAGGCACAGAGCGGGTTTTATAAACTAGATGACGATGATGCTAAAGGTGCGGCCATGAGACGTACGATCCCGGCCTCATACTCTCCACGGCACCCCAGCCGGCAGCTGGTGGAGATAGCATCCTGGCGCGTCGCAGCCGAGATGGTGCGCCGCTACCCCAAGACCCGGGTAATCCAAACGCACCCGGGCGGCGGACAGGTGGACTCCTTGTCCCTGCTGCTAAAGCCCGGTTTTCAACCCTTTGAGCGCCTGGACCTGAACCGCTTAGGCGGCGTGCAGTACCACTTCCGGCGACCCAACGGCTCGCAGACCTTCAAGTCCTGGCCGGACTTTTGGGCGGAGTTCATGAACGCACGCGACCCCAGAGAACCCATGCGCAAACTGGCCAGCTTCGCAGCCCTGCCCCCGGTGGCCAAGCTGAAGCCGCCTACAAACGCGGTCGTGGTGTACCGGTTCATCTCTACGTTCTTGACCCACATAGCGTTCAACTGCTCGTTCGGACAGTACGACTGGGACTGCCAAAACGGCTTCCTGGACACCTCCGACGGCTTCGGAGGTGTCTGGGAGAGCCGGTTCGAGCTGTTTCCGGTGGCTGAGGCACGCCTGCGGGAGGTGGATCCGGACGACCCGTTCGGTGTGTCGGCCTACCGGTTTTGGTTCCTGCTGCTAAACGACGACCCTCTGCTGTGCTTCGAGACTAACGGGACCGTGTGGGACCGCAGCGGTATAGAGCACGATCTGGGCAAGCTGGCCCGCCACGACCAGCGGATTTGGCCGGTGGTGCTAGATGTCGCGGGAGATCTTCTTCCTTAGCCACTTTGCAAAGCTCTCGCCGCGGGGATGAGGCCGGGCTCTCGACGCCCACTCCAGCAACCGGTCGTTGGGTACGCGGCTCAAGATGCGGCCGGCCGCGATTATCACAACGGCTATAACCCCGGTCAGCACGAACAGCCCCAAGGGGAACGACTCGGGCTCGCTCTCGGGCGCAGCGGCGTTAGCGGTGCCCGCCGTACGACCGGGTGAGGGCGTGGGCTGCGAAGAGTCGGTCATCAATGGGTGCTCGATCGGGCTGGGCACCGGGGATGGGCTGGGCGACGGTGCGGGCGTTACCACCGGGCGCGAGGGAGGCGGCGCAGGCTTGGACATCGGGCGCAGCCTCGCCGGATCGTCGATCAGCGTGGCCGTGTAGTGGGCGAGTTCGCGCGGGCAGCCGCGGGTTTCGCTCAGTGTGTGATGCCGGGAACCGGTCCAGACCCTGGACACGCAGTCCGACCACCCCTCCTTGACGTCGAAGAAGTAGCCGTTGGCCCGGTCGATGAACTCCTGCGGAGGGAAGCCGTTGAACGGCTCTACCATCTGGAAGGCAATCTGGTGGCCCATCTCATGCGCTACCGTCGACAGCAACGACTCAGCCGTACCCTCAACCACCCGAGGCGAGAGCACGGAGCGGCCCTCCTTGTAGCTAAGCGCAAGATGCCCGGAGCCCGCGTGGCCGATTTGCCAACTCACTACGATCTCCCGCCGCCACTGCTGCGGAATGGCGACCTCAACGGCCCAATCCAGCCGAGCCCGCAAATTCTCGGTCCCCGGATCCTCTCCGGCCCCCGACAACCTGACGAGCTCCTCCAGGTCGAAACCTCGCTCCACTTGGTTAACAGCCGCGGCGGACGGCGCACCTACGACAAGCAAGGCGAGCACCACAACCAACAGAGCGGGCGTCGGAGAGGCGCGAGGCGCGTCCGTGGGTTGCGCGCTCAATTCGTCACTGCGTACGCCATAGCGAGCAATGTTAAAGCCAAATAGCATGGGGCCCATGAATCGAGGTTTCGGCATCCCGGCCACCGCCGACGAATCCCGCGCGCGAACCGTCGCTGCCGAGGCAGAGCGGCTCGGCTACTCCAGCATCTGGACCAACGACACACCCAAGGCGGACGGCATCCTCACCGCCGCCCGGATGGCGGAGGCGACTCACGCTTTGCGAGTGGGCGTCGGGGTGGTGCCGATCGACCGCCGACCTCCGGTCGAGATCGCCACGGAGATCGAGCGGCTGGGGGTGCCGCTGGACCGGCTCGTGCTCGGTGTCGGCTCAGGGCGCTCCCCCAAACCCATAGCCGCGGTGCGGGATGCGGTATACGAACTGCGCGAGCTGGTCGGCCCCGACCTTTGTGTCGGCATCTCCGCCATGGGGCCCCAGATGTGCCGTCTGGCCGGACGCATAGCGGACTTCGTGCTGTTCAACTGGATGGTTCCCGAGCGCATCGCGTGGGCCGGGGAACAGGTAAGCCGCGGCGGCGCCGATGACGCTTCGACACCGGTGCCGCAAAAACTGGCCTACATCAGGGTGGCCACCGGCCCCTCGCCCGAACAGCAGCTGCACAAAGAAGCGGCCAAGTACGATTCGGTCCCGGCGTACCACCGCCACTTTCAAGCCATGGGCGTGCCGCTGGAGGAGGTCGGAGTAGCCACCGGCGCCGCAAACGTGCACGCCGAGTTGGCTGCGTACGATAGAGTTCTCGACGAGGGGGTTGTACGAGCCCTGCCCGCTTCGGACTCAGTAGAATCGACGCTGGCAGCGGCGCAGGCGTCAGCGCCCGTCAGTGCGGCCTAGATTCTTTGACAGAATTCCCAAGGGGCTCGGTGAACATTGGACAAGCTTGTGCGTAAAAGAGCAGTTAACCGGCTGATCGCAACCGTCGCCGGTTTGGCGCTTTTGGGGGCTGCCTGCGGTGACGACGAACCCCAAACACAGAACCCTTCGGTCACTCAGGACGTATTCGTCATGAACCCCGACGGGTCGAACCTTACCCAAATCACCGACCTTGCCGGGGTGGACAGCTCCCCCGCCTGGTCGCCGGACGGAACCCAAATCGCCTTCAACACCAACCGCGACGGCAACTTTGAGATCTACGTCATGGACGCCGATGGATCCAACCAGCAACGGCTGACCAATAACCGGGGAGACGACTTCTCTCCGGACTGGTCCCCGGACGGCAACCAGATCGCGTTCAACTCCGACCGCGACGGCAACCGGGAAATCTACGTCATGGACGTCGATGGATCCAACCAGAGACGGCTGACCAATAACGAAGCCGACGACGGTCTGCCCGACTGGTCACCCGACGGATCCAAGATTGCGTACGAGAGCAACGAGGCTGGCAACTACGAGATCATGGTCATGAACGCCGACGGCTCCAACCAGAACAACATCACCGACTCGGCGGGATCCGACGGCGCCCCGGACTGGTCACCCGACGGAAGCCAAATCGCTTTCATCAGCGACCGCGACGGCAACTACGAGATCTACCGCATGAAGGCCGACGGAAGCGACCAGCTAAGGCTGACCAACGCAGAAGGATCGGATGTGTTCCCCGCATGGTCGCCCGACGGGAACCGGCTCGTCTTCGATTCGGAGCGGGACGGGAACAAGGAGATTTACATGATCAACTCCGAAGACGGTGGAAATGTCGTCAGGCTGACCAACAATCGCGGCATCGACCGCTTCGCCGCCTGGTCGCCGGACGGCTCCTTGATCGCCTTCTACAGCGAGCGCCGCGTGCGCGACGCATCGGAGTCGGACTGAGCACGCACAACGCGGCCGGCAACTTCCTCGACAATCCGGCCGGTCCATTAGACTCGGGTTCATGCTCCTAGAAGGAAAACGGTTTCTGATAACCGGCGTGCTCACCAGGCACTCCATCGCGTTCGCCGCCGCCAAGATGGCCCAAGAGCAAGGCGCCGAGATAGTCCTGTCCGGATTCGGCAAAGGCCTGGCGCTGACCGAGATGACCGCCAAACGCCTGCCCGATCCGGTCGACGTGCTGGAGATGGACGCCACGAACGAAGATGACATTGCCGCCGTAGCCAAGCACATCGAGTCCAAGTGGGGCGGGGTGGACGGATTCCTACACGCCATCGCGTTTGCGCCCAAGGACGCTTTGGGCGGCGAGTTCTTGAACACTCCCTGGGACAGCGTGTCGCTGGCGTTTAAGACCAGCGCCTTTTCTCTGAAGTCGATAGCGGTAGGACTCCTGCCCTTGATGCGGCAAAAGGGCGGATCCATAGTCAGCCTCGACTTCGACGCGTCGGTAGCCTGGCCCATCTACGACTGGATGGGGGTCAGCAAGGCCGGCATGGAGGCCATTACCCGTTACCTGGCGAGGGATCTCGGACAGCATTCTATCCGGGTCAACGCGGTGTCGGCGGGACCGCTGGCCACCACGGCCGCCAAGGGCATACCCGGCTTCGATCGTCTGGTTTCCGCCTGGTCGAAACGGGCGCCGCTGGGGTGGAACCCCGACGACCCGGAGCCGGTGGCCCGTACCGTAGGGTACCTGCTCTCGGACTGGTCGCAGGGCGTCTCGGGAGAGATAATTCACGTCGACGGCGGCTACCACGCGATGGGCGCCGAAATCGCCGGCGAAGAGACGGGCGGTAACCCGCAGTAGGAGGCAGGCGTGAGCGAGGAATCAGCACCCGACATTGAAACCTCCGACCACGAGCTGGCTCGCCTCTACCGGGAAATGCGGAGCAAGGGAGCCGGTCGCCGCCAGCTTGAAGCGCTGCGCTCCAACTGGGGAGAGGCGTGCATGGATCCGATGCGGCGCGGCGTTCTGCGAGACCCGCCCGGAGAGAACAAGACCCGGTCCGACGGACCCCACCCCGAGGTCAAACCCCACCGGGACCTGGGCAACCTGCTCGAGCCCAACCCGCCCAGCGTCAAGGACGTGCTCAACCGCACCGAGCCTTTCGACCCGGCCGGCCAAGCCGTTTCGGACTCCAACGACGAATAGGGTGATCCAGCTAGAGCAAGAGCTTAAGTAAACTAGGAGTACTGTGATATCGCCGCGACTGACACGCACAGCCGCCCTTCCGGCCGTCGGGCTGGCCGGCCTGCTGGCCGGCCACAGGTTGACGTATCTGCACCTGGATCCAACCGGCGAGGTGCTTGCAGCGACCGGCCATGGCTACCTGGGCCCGGCCGGCGTGACCGCGGCGGTCCTGGCGGCAATGGCCGGGGTGTTCTGGTTGTCCCTGGGCAGTATGCGCAGGAGGCAGCTCGATCCGCCCGTCATGGCGCTGCTCGCCACCCTGTCGATCATCCAGGTGCTGGGTTTCGGCCTGCAGGAAATTCTCGAGCGGGCCCTGGTGGGAGCCCCGATGACTGGCCTGATGCCGGTGTTCCTGCTGGGCATTCCGGTGCAGCTCGCCGTAGCGGTGCTGGCTACCCTACTAGCGGTCGGCCTCTACAAGGCCGGCGGCAAGCTGGCTCGCCTGCTGTCGTCGCCACGACCACGCACCGCCGCCTCACCCGTCGCGATCTTTGCTGCCGGCGATGTTGAATACACCGCCCCCATCCCCGGCGGGCGCTGCACCCGCGGGCCTCCTGTTCGTTCTGTGTACACCTAAGGCCCGTACGGGGCCCACAGACGTACCCAGAACTTCAATCTTAGGAGGAACCTGTTTATGAGAACCTCGATTCCCCGCGCGGTTGCCGCGGGCATAACCGCCCTGATGATCATCGCTTTGGCACAGCCTGCCGGCGCCCACGAAGGCCGGGAGGTCGGCGAGTACGAAGTGGTAGTCGGATGGGCGGAGGAACCCGCCTACACAGGGTTCCCAAACGCTGCCGAGATCACACTTACCGACTCTGCCGGTGAACCGGTGGCGGACCTGGGAGCCGACGAACTGCAGGTGGAGGTGCTGTTCGACGACGAGACAACCGGACGCTTGCCGGTCGAGCCCGCCTTCGGCGAGCCGGGACACTACAAGGCCGACCTAGTTCCTACCCGCCCCGGAACCTACTCGTTCCACTTCACCGGCACGATCAACGGTGAGCCCATCGACGAGACCTTCACCTCGGGTGAAGACACTTTTGCCGAGCCCCAGAACCCGGCTGAGGTGGGCTTCCCGGCGCAGGACCCCACCAACGGCGAACTGGCCGGGAGTATCGAGCAGATCCGAGCCGAACTGGCCTCGGAGGACTCGGACTCCTCGACAACCGGGGTCGTCGGGATCGGGATCGGAGCGTTAGCGCTGCTGGTGGCCCTGGGCGCCTTGCTCAAGAGCAGGACCGGCTAACCCGATGAAGAGGTGGCCCGGGGCCGCCGCGGCCCTTCTGCTGGCTTTGACGGGGCTGCTCTTGCTGCCCGGTCAAGCTCTTGCGCACGCCAACATGGCGGCGTCGGACCCGACCGGGGGTGCAGCCCTCGAACAGGCGCCGGAACAGGTGCGGATAACCTTCACCGAACCGCCCGACCCCGGGCTCACCTCGATCGAGGTTACCGGTCCATCCGGCGCCTACCACCGCGGATCGCCCGAGCTGGTCGACGGCGACGAGATGTCGGTCGCGATCGGACTAGATTCACTGGACGACGGCACCTACACGGTCTCCTGGCGAACCGTCTCCAAGGTCGACGGTCACACCTCAGCGGGCGGCTTCGCCTTCGGCGTAGGCGAAGCGCCCGACCCCTCGGCTCAGGTGACCGTCGAGGACAAAGCCGGCGCCGACCCGCCCGGTTCGATCAGCCGGTGGGTCCTGTACCTGGGATTGAGCGCGATGCTCGGCGCCGCGTGGATCGCGCTTTTCGCGGTGCCCGCCCAAGCCCCGCGCCTGCACAAGTTGCTCGGATATGGTTGGTGGGCCTCGGCGGCGGGAGTCCTAGGACTTGGAATCAGCCAGTGGCTCGACTCGGGCGCTGAACTGGGCGCGTTCACCGGCAGCTCGGCCGGACGGGCAACCCTAAACCGGGCCCTGCCTTTGGCGCTAACCGGCTTGGGGATCCTGCTTGCTCGTTCCAAGCCGCGGGCCCGCTGGTACATAGGTGGCTGCGGCGCGCTGGTAACGATGCTGGTCCACGTACTGTCCGGCCACGCCGCGGTAGCGCCCAATGAGTGGCTCAAGATAGGCGTTCAGTGGGTCCACTTTGCAGCCGTCGGCGTGTGGATCGGAGGACTCACCGCGTTGCTGATGGCTCTTGGCGGTCTGTCCGGCGAAGACCGGCTGAGGGCGGCCAAGCGATTCTCGTTCGTAGCCGCGATTGCGATCTTCGTCGTGACGGGCACCGGTGTAGTGCGCTCGATCGGAGAGTTGGGCCGGTTAGCTGCCCTCTGGGAGACCTCCTACGGGTGGCTGATAGTGGGCAAGTCTGCACTGCTGGTGGCCCTGGGGTCACTCGGCGCCCTCAACCGCTTCCGCCACGTAGCCAACGCAGACACCTCTCCCCAGGGCCTTAGAAAGGTCGGCCGGACCGAGGTGGGGGTTGCGGTCATCGCCCTTGCTTTGGCGGGAACTCTCGCCAACAGCGTGCCGCCCGTCTCGGATGCGGCCGCGGCCAGGCAGGAGGGACCCGTCGAAGTCCGGGGCAGCAACTTTGCCCGGACGGCCGAAGCAAAGCTCACCGTCGCTCCCGGCAACGCCGGCATTAACCGGTTCACCGTGGAGTTGACCGAGCCTTCCGGTGAGCCGATCGACGCCGGCTCGGTCCGGTTGGGCATCGACTCCCTCTCCAACCCCCAGACGCAGTCCTCGGCCATCGACTTGGACGAGGTAGACCCCGGAGTGTACGAAGCAAGCGCGCCCAACCTGTCCAGTTCAGGCCGTTACCGCGCGACGGTAATGGTCCAAGACGGTGCTGCGTCTTTTGAGATCCCGCTGGAGTTCTCCACGAAGTTCGCCGATCTAATCGTTCAAACCAGCGAATCGGAAGGGCAGCCGACCCTGTACACGGTGCTCGACGGCGAGGGCCGGCAACTGCAGCTGTACGCCGATCCGGAAAATCCGGGGCGCTCTGAGTTGCACCTGACCTTCTTCGACGCCGACGGCCGGGAGATGCAGGTGGCCGACCTAGTGGCCATCTCCGCGTACGAGGACGAGCCCGGCAACAACCTTGCACTACGACGGTTTGGACCGGGACACTTCGTTGCCGATCTAACCCTCGAGCAGGGCGACTACCTGTTCGACACCGTTGCCATAACCGACGATCAACAACGACTACGCTTTGCCGTGGAGGTGACTATTTCTCAATGATGCAAAACAACCTATCCAAATGGCCGTCCACGCTGACGGTGGGAGGTCTCGCGTTAATGCTCATAGGCCTAACCGCGGGTCCGGCCGTCGCTCACCCCCTGACCGGCGGCCCCTCCACGCCGCAGCAGCTATGGGTCACGATAGTGGGCGCCGTTGTGACGCTGGTCGGTGTCGCCATGGCTTTGATGTCCTCGGGCGACTCCAAGCTGGTTGCGGCCAACCGCAAGGTCTTCCGCAACGGCGGGCTGGCCGTCGCGGCCGTCGGCCTGCTGGGCTTTTTGGTCGCGCCCGATTTAATAGGTCCCTCGGGGTGCGCCGAGCGGCCCATGACCGGGGCAGAGCTCACCATACTCAGCCCGTCCGAAGGAGAGACCTTCGACACCACCGAGGTTCCGGTCACCTTGGAGGTGCAGGGCGGCGAGATCGTATCGATAGCTTCCACCGAGAACGTCGAGGGCGAGGGCCATATTCACATCTCGCTGGACGGACGCCTGACCTCGATGCTGGGCGAAGCCGAACAGACGATTACCGTGGAGCCGGGCGAGCACGACCTGGAGGTCGAGTACGTAGCCAACGATCACGCTCCGTTTTGTAGCCGGATCGTCGACCGCGCTCGGTTCTCGGTCGAGCCCGGAGCCGAGTAGCCCGGTGGGCGCCAATCCCCCGACTGTGCGGTAACCTGGGCCGCATGAGCATTCCCAAACCGCCCAGGGCGGTAACCTTCGACTGCTGGTCGACGTTGATCTCGGACAGCAACTGGGAACAGACCATGCGCCGGCGCCAGGAGGCACTGGTCTCGATAGCCGGCAAGGGCGGCATCGAATTGACTCCTGAAAGCGCCCAGGTACTCATAGATGCCGCCTGGCAACAGCACGTGGCCTCGTGGCGCAACGGCGGCGTCTTCGGGGCGCGCGGAGCCGCCGACTGGATTTGGGCCCAACCCGAGATGGCACTGGCCGACGACCCCGACCACGCGCTGCGGGACGAGCTGGCCGACCGTCTGGCCTTGGCGATCGAGGACGCCACCACCGGCGAGGGCACCTACGTTTTGCCGGGAGCGGCCGAGGCCATCGAGGCGATAAAACGCGCCGGGGTGGCCACCGCGCTCGTATGCGACATCGGCTTCACCCCGGCCCGCTTCGTACGCAAGTTCCTGCCGAACCACAACATCGAGCTGGACCACTACTTCTTTTCCGACGAGGTAGGCGCCCCCAAACCTTTACCTGCGATCTTCGAGGCCGCGCTTGCGGCCACCGGCGCTCAGCCCGACCAGGCCGTGCACATCGGAGACCTCCGGCGCACCGATATTGCCGGTGCCCGCAACGCCGGTATGGCATCCCTCCGCTACACCGGCATCCACGACGACCAGTGGCACCCGGAAGAAGCCCGGGGCAAGGAGGCCGACGCGGTCCTGCACCATTGGTCGGAGCTACCGGATCTGCTAGGGATCTAACCATGGCCCCCGCAGCCCGCTGGATGGTGGTCGCCGCCACGGTCGTCGCTGCACTTCTCATTGGAATTGGCATTTTCACGGAGCTGGGCGGACCGGGATCTAGCTCCCGGCAGCTGGAGGATTTAGCCGAGAGTTTGCCGGAGCCCGAGCCCGACGCGCGCTTGGTTTCGAACGAGGTCGGCGCATCCGA
>JBBDRQ010000006.1:0-60371 GCA_040905365.1 Actinomycetota bacterium | reverse complement strand
GGGAGTGGCTCACGCCGCCAAACGCCCCGAAGGTTGGTGGCCAGGGTACTAGACGGCCGGTGAATCAAGTAGCCAGAGCCTCGGCGATGGACGCTGCAGCGGCGGCCGGATCGTCGGCATCGGTCACGGGGCGCCCTACCACCACGTAGGACGCTCCGGCCTCAACTGCTCTAGCCGGGGTCACCACCCTTACCTGGTCCCCTTCGGCAGACCCTGCCGGCCGGATGCCCGGCGTCACCAACACCACCTCGTCTCCCAATTGCTTGCGCAGCAACTCGGTCTCTTGGGCAGAACACACCAGTGCGCCTACGCCGGCTTGGGTAGCGAGCCGGGCCAGCCGCCCCACCTGCTCCGCCGGCGACCGATCTATTCCCAGATCCGCCATATCCGTCCTCGACAGACTGGTGAGAACGGTGACCGCGCTAACGGTGGGCGAACTCTCAGACTTGCCGGCCGCGTCCACGGCTGCCCGCATCATGGCTGCTCCGCCGCTCGCGTGCACGGTGAACATCCACGCCCCCAGCTTGGCCAATTGCTCGGCGGCCAGACCCACCTGATGGGGTATGTCGTGCAGCTTCAGATCGCAAAAGACCGGACCAAAACGTCCAATGCGCCGAACTGCATCAGGCCCCGCGACGGTGAACAGCGTGAGGCCCACCTTGAACGCCGACACGCTTCCGGCCAAGTGCCCGGCCAGCTCCTCGGCCCGGTCGATATGGGGATCATCCAAAGCTACGATCAGCCCGGTCAACCCTCGACCTTCACCCGGCCCCGGATCGATGCGAGGTTGCTGACGCCCTTCTCCACCATGTAACGCTCGATGCCCTCGATAGTCTTGATCGTGGCGTGCGGGTCGATGAAGTTGGCGGTGCCGATAGCCACCGCCGTGGCGCCGCCCAGGACAAACTCCAGGGCATCCTCGTGATTCATGATTCCGCCCATACCGATAATGGGTACGTGCGGAAATGCCCGGTGGACGTCAAAGACGCACCTGAGTGCGATGGGACGGATCGCAGGCCCCGAGAGCCCGCCGAGCACCCCGGCAAGCTTGGGCATTCCGGTATGGATATCGATGGCCATGCCCATCACGGTGTTTACGAGACTAAGCCCCTGGGCTCCTGAATCTAAGGCCGCGCCGGCTATCTCCACTATGTTCGTGACGTTAGGAGAGAGCTTTGGGAACAGGGGCAGCTCAACTGCGCGGCGTACCGCCGACACAACCATCGCGGTTGCCTTTGGATCGTGGGCGAACATGTTGTTGCGATCCTCGAGGTTGGGACAGGAGATGTTGATCTCCAACGCGATCACCCCGGGGGCACCCTGCAAGGCCTCCGCCACGTATATGTATTCCTGCACGGTGTTGCCGGCAATGCTGGCTATCACCGGAACGCCCATACGGTTTAGCCACGGCAGGTCCACTTGAAGGAAATGCTCCACCCCGTGATTTTGCAACCCGATAGCGTTGAGCATCCCCGACGGCGTCTCGGTCATCCGGGGGGTGCGCTTGCCGGGCCAGGGCTCCAACGTCATGGATTTGACGACCACCGCGCCCAGCTTTTTGAGGTCGATGAACTCGGATACCTCCCGACCGGAAGCAAAGCACCCGGAGGCGGTCACCACGGGACTGCGTAGGCGGACGCCGGCGAGGTCTATCGAAAGATCGGCTGCCATCTAGTCCACCGTGGTCATCATCAATTGCCCACCGGCGCGGTGGGCGCCGGGCGTTCCGGAGGAAATGCGTCCCACGCTATCCGGGCCCCGTTGAACACCGGGCCGTCCACGCAGGTGCGGGCGTGGACCACATGCTCGCGGTTGCGGTCCCACACCGGCTGAACGCAGGTCATGCATATTCCATAGCCACAGCCCATCAACTCCTCCATAGCCACCTGAACGGGAATCCTGTGTTTCTGGGCAATCTTGGTCACAGCTTGAAGCATCCCGTTGGGCCCGCACGCGTAAATCACCCGGGACCCGCACTTGGCGATCAGGTCCGGCAGCACGTCGGTCACCCGGCCCTCGATACCCTCGCTGCCGTCCTCAGTTGTAAATACCGCCTGAGCCCCGAAGCGCTTGGCGTCTATAGGGTTCAGCAGCTTGTTTGCACTGGCCGCCCCCCACAACACGTCCACCCGTTTGCCGGCGCTTCGCAGTTCCTCGGCCAGGTAGAACAGCGGAGCCGCACCGATGCCGCCGCCCACGAGCAGACAGTTGTTGCGGGTCTTGGGTATGGCGAAAGGCCGCCCTATAGGTCCCATCACGTCGATGGTGTCGTGGGCCCGCAAGCCGGCCAGCGCCGCCGTCCCGCCCCCGCGTATGTCGAACACCACCTCAATCGTCGCGGCCCACTCGCCCCTACGGTTCACTTTGTAGATGGAGAAAGGCCGCCGAAGGATGAACTGACGGTCGACTGCCGGCCTGATGTTGATGAACTGGCCAGGCTTGGACAGCTCCGCGATCTCCGGCGCCACGATAGTCAGTATGTGGTACTCGTCCCGGAGCTTCTTGTAGGAAAGAATCTGGGCGACCTGCTGTATCATTTTTGTCCCAATTCGCTCGCCAACTTCTGCGACTTCGGCCTTCCCCATACCATAGCCGGATCTGCGAGGAACTCCTGCAAACAGGCAACCTGAAACCCGCCTTCCAGCGAGTCGATACCCATAACCGCCGCCTGCAACCCCGCGAGCGTCGTGATGCACGGCACGCCTTTGAGGGCGGCGGCGGTTCGTATGTGGTACCCGTCGGCCCGGGCCCCGTGCCCAAAGGGGGTGTTGACCACCAGATCCACCTCGCCGGCCATTATCTGATCCACGATGTTGGGGCCGCCGTCGGAGTGTTTAGCCACATTCCGCGCCTGAATCCCGGCCCGGCGCAGCACCGAAGCCGTTCCCTCGGTGGCTAGTATCTCAAAACCCTTCTCCGCCAGACGCTTGGCCGGAAACACAATCGATCGCTTGTCCCGATCGGCGACCGAGAGGAACACCGTGCCCTTGTCCGGCAGAGCTGAGAAACCTCCGGCCTGAGACTTGGCAAAGGCGGCGCCCAAATCGAAGTCTATGCCCATCACCTCTCCCGTGGAGCGCATCTCCGGCCCCAGCAGGGTGTCCACGCCGGGGAAACGGGCAAAGGGAAGAACCGCTTCTTTTACCCCTGTGTGATTGAGATAGTTCAGGGGCCACCACGGTCCATCGGCGGGCTTGGGCGGCAGGATACCCAGATCTCCCAGGCGCTCCCCGAGCATGACTCTCACCGCGACCCGGGCCATCGGCACGCCGGTGACCTTGCCTACAAAAGGAACTGTACGCGAGGCGCGGGGGTTCACCTCCAGGCAGTAGACCTCCTCGTCCTTGACCGCAAACTGCACGTTGATCAGACCCTTTACCCCCAGCGCCTTGGACAGCTTCTGGGTGGCTTCAGCCATACGGCGCAGCTTGCCGGGCCCGATCGAAAAGGGCGGCAGCACGCATGCGGAGTCCCCGGAGTGGGCCCCCGCCTCCTCGATGTGCTCCATCACCCCGCCGATGTAGACATCGTGCCCGTCGCTTACGGCATCGACGTCCACCTCGATGGCACCCTCCAAAAACCGGTCGATGAGCACCGGATACTCCGAGGACACCTGGGCCGCCCGGGTCATGTAATCACCCAGCATCTGCTCCGAATAAACGATCTCCATAGCCCTTCCCCCCAGGACGTAGGAGGGTCTGACCAGAACCGGATAACCGACCCGGGCCGCCACCCGGGCGGCCTCCTGCAGCGACCGCGCCATTCCGCCCGGGGGCTGAGCGATGCGCTCACGAGCCAGCAGGTCGGTGAAGCGCCCGCGGTCCTCGGCGGCGTCGATCGAGTCGGGCGAGGTTCCCAGGATCTTGGCGCCCGCCGCCTCCAGCCGGCGCGCAAGCTTCAAAGGCGTCTGACCTCCCAGCGACACGATGACCCCGTCAGGCCTTTCGCGGTCCAGCACGTTCATGACGTCCTCGAAGGCGAGCGGCTCGAAGTACAGGCGCGTGGAGATGTCGTAATCAGTCGAGACCGTCTCCGGGTTGCAGTTGACCATGACCGCGTCGTACCCGGCCTCCCGCACCGCCAGGGCGGCGTGGACGCAGCAGTAGTCGAACTCGATGCCCTGGCCTATGCGGTTGGGACCGGACCCGAGGATCACCACGGTCTTGTCGATGGCGCCGGCACCTTCGTCCTCGTCTTCGTAGGTCGAGTAAAAGTAGGGCGTAAAGGCCTCGAACTCGGCGGCGCAGGTGTCGACCTTCTTGTAGGTCGGCGCAAGGCCCAGTTGCTCCCGACCGGCTCTGACGGCGTCTTCGTCGGATCCGGTCAGCCGCGCAATCTGCACGTCGGAGTAGCCGGCCCGCTTCGCCCGCCGCAACAAATCACGGTCCAGCGGTCCTTCGGAGATCCGAGCGGCCAGCTCGACTATCTGTTGCATCTCGGCCAGGAACCAGCGATCTATCCCGGTAGCGCGGTGCAGGTCCTCGACGGACCCCCCGAGCCTCATCGCCCGCTCCAGCTTCTGCAGGCGGTCCTCGGTTGGGGTAGCTACAGCCTGCATGAGCTCCGGCAATTCATCGGGGTGCAGCGTGACGCCGTCTGCGCCCAAACCGTCCAGGCCCGTCTCCAAGGATCGAAGAGCTTTTTGCAGGGCCTCGGGGAAGGTCCTGCCGATGGACATCACCTCGCCCACCGATTTCATCACCGTAGACAGCGTCGCATCGGCGCCGGGAAACTTCTCGAAGTTCCAGCGGGGTATCTTGACGACAACGTAGTCGATGGTCGGCTCGAACGACGCCGGGGTCTTGCGCGTGATGTCATTGGGGATCTCGTCCAGGGTGTAGCCCAGCGCCAGTTTTGCCGCGATCTTGGCTATAGGGAACCCGGTTGCCTTGGAGGCCAGCGCAGAGGATCGAGATACGCGCGGGTTCATCTCAATCACTACCTGGCGCCCGTTAGCGGGATTTACCGCGAACTGGATATTGGACCCACCGGTTGCGACATCGATACGCCGGATCACCTGCTGGGCGGTGTCCCGCATCGCCTGATACTCGCGGTCGGTAAGAGTCTGAGCCGGCGCCACCGTAATCGAGTCGCCGGTGTGTACTCCCATCGGATCCAGGTTTTCGATGGAGCAGATGACCACGAAGTTGTCCTTGTGGTCGCGCATCACCTCCAGCTCGTATTCCTTCCAACCCTGGATGGACTCCTCGATCAGCACTTCGCCGATGCGTGAAAGCTTGAGACCCTGGGCCGCTATCTCCGCCAGCTCCTGCTTGGAGGAGGCGATCCCGGAGCCTCCTCCTCCCAGCGTGTAAGACGCTCTGACAATCACGGGCAAACCGATCTCCTCGGCCACGGCCAGTGCCTCGTCCAGGCTGTAGGCGTACCCCGAGCGCGGCAGGTCCAGCCCGATATCGAGCATGGCCGATCGGAACAGTTTGCGGTCCTCCGCGGTGCGGATACTTTCGACGCTGGCGCCGATGAGCTCGACGCCGTACGCCTCGAATATCCCCGCCTCGTGAGCTGCGACCGCCGTGTTGAGCGCCGTCTGTCCGCCCAGGGTCGGCAAGCACGCATCCGGACGTTCCCGGACAATCACCTTCTCCAGCACGTCGAGACTGATCGGTTCGATGTAGGTCCGGTCCGTTAGCTCCGGATCGGTCATGATCGTCGCCGGGTTGGAGTTGAGCAGGATCACCCGGATCCCCTCCTCCTTGAGCACTTTGCAGGCCTGGGTTCCCGAATAGTCGAATTCACAAGCCTGCCCGATCACAATAGGTCCGGATCCGATGATGAGTATCGAGTTGATGTCGCTGCGTCGCGGCACTACTTCTTTGCCTTTCTTTCTTGCCCTTTAGCGGCGGCCCTGGCCTTCAGCCTGGCTTTGTACTTGGCCTGACGGGACTTGGCCCATCTGACTTTGGGACGATCACCTCTACCCATGCGCAACACCTCCCTCCAACAACTCGATGAACCAGTCGAAAAGGTAGCGCGAGTCGTGCGGACCGGGCCCGGCTTCCGGGTGGTACTGCACACTGAACGCCGCCTGCTCGGTCAGTTCAAAGCCCTCGACCGTCTGGTCGTTTAGGTTCACGTGGGTGAGCCGGGCCGGACCTAGCGGCGTCCTCGCCGTCAGCCCTGCCCGCGGACGGCCCGCCGACGGATCGTACCCGAACGCCGACTCGCTCACCGCGAAACCGTGGTTCTGGGTGGTGATCTCCACCTGGGAGTCAACCAACCGCATGACCGGATGGTTGGAGCCATGATGACCGAAGGGGAGCTTGTAGGTGCTCATCCCTGCCGCCAACGCCATCAGTTGGTGGCCTAGACAGATACCGAACACCGGTATCTGTCCCAACAGCGCTCGCAACTCGCGCACGCCGTACTCCACGCTCTCCGGATCGCCCGGCCCGTTGGACACAAACACCCCGTCCGCACCGGCCGCCAGAAGCTCCGAGGCAGGCGTGCGAGCCGGATATACGGCAACCTCGCACCCCTTGTCGGCCAGCATCCGCAAGATGTTGTGCTTGATCCCAAAATCGTACGCGGCCACCCGGTACCGCGTCTTGCCGGCGGCAGGCCACACCGAAGGCTCAGCGGCGGTAACCTCACCCACCAGGTCGCCGTCAGATATCGAAGGTGACTGCCGTGCCTGATCGGCCAGGGAGTCGGCGTCTACGCCCAGTGTGGATATAACACCCCGCATAGCGCCCTTGTCCCGGATGTGGCGGGTAAGCCGGCGGGTGTCCACTTCCGTGATCCCAACGACCCGGTGGTCGGCAAGATACCGATCCAGGCCCCCCGTTGCTCTCCAGGAAGACCAAACGGCCGGCAGGTTGCGGATGACGAAGCCGCTGACCCGGGGCTGGGCGCTCTCCGCATCTTCGCCGTTCACGCCGTAGTTGCCGATGTGCGGGTAGGTCATAACGACTATCTGTCCCTGGTAGGAAGGATCCGTCAACACCTCCTGGTATCCGGTCATACCGGTATTGAACACGACCTCCCCCTGGATGGATCCATCGTGACCCAGAGCCTCACCCTCAAAAGCCTCACCGTCTTCCAGTACGAGCAGAGCGGGTTTCATACCTGAGTCTCCTTGACCAGCTTGCCGTCGCGCACCACCAAAGTTCCGTCGAACATCGTGTGTACCACTTTTCCTTTCAAATTACGTCCCGCCCACGGCGTGTTGCGGCTGCGGGAGGCGAACAACGTCGGGTCGACGGTCCACACAACCGCTGGGTCGAACACCGTCAGGTTGGCCGCCGCCCCCTCGACAATTGGACCCCCGTGGCCCTCGAGCCGCAAGATACGGGCCGGATTCGTCGCCATCACTTTGAGCGCCTCGGGCAGGCTCAGCACACCGTCGCCAACCACCTCGGTAAGCATCACGCCCAACGCGGTCTCCAAACCCAGCAAGCCCGGCGGAGCCAGTTCAAACTCGGACTCCTTCTCCTCCGGTGCGTGGGGGGCGTGATCGGTTGCGTACGCATCCAGCGTACCGTCGGCGAGACCGATCCTCACCGCTTCGACGTCCGATGCCGACCGCAGGGGCGGATTCACCTTGAAGTGTGGATCAAACGACGACAGCTCGGCGTCGGTCAACTTCAAGTGGTGCGGCGTGACCTCCGCCGTCACGCGGACTCCATCCGCCTTGGCCCGTCGGATCAACTCCACCGAACCTGCCGTGGACACATGCAGCGCGTGGAACCGAACGCCGGTCAGCTTGGCCAGCGCCAGATCCCGCGCCAGGTGGACATCCTCGGCCGCGGCCGGCACGCCCTTGAGTCCGAGCAGGTCCGAGTAGTAGCCCTCGTGCATCTGGCCCCCCTCGGCCAACCCGGCATCCTCGCAATGCTCCGCGCAGATTGCATCGAACCCCTTTATGTACTCCATCGCCCGTCGAAGTACCCGCGAGTCCTGCACCCCCCGGCCGTCGTCGGTGAACATCCGCACCCGGGCGGCGCCTGTAACCATCTCCCCAACCGGGGCCAGAACCTTACCCTCCAGTCCCTTGGTCAAAGCCCCGGCGGGAATAACCTTCGCGTAACCTGCCGCTACGCCCGCTGCGTGCACCTTGTCCGCAACCGCGGCGTTGTCGCACACCGGATCCGTGTTGGGCATAGCTCCCAGCGCCGTGAACCCGCCGAGGGCCGCGCCGGCCGAGCCGGAGGCCACGGTTTCCTCGTCCTCGCGGCCGGGCTCCCGCAGATGCACATGCAGGTCGACGAACCCAGGGCAGATGACCAGGCCGTCGATATCAATTACCCGAGCGGCGGCGTCGGACAGCGCCTCACCCACCTCCGCCACCCGAGTGCCGGAGACCCGGACGTCACAGGTACCGTCGAATCCGGAAGCCGGATCGACCAGCCGCCCGTTCTTGAACAGTATGGATCTCATCCGGATACCCGACCTTGATGCTGGGCGCCCAGCATCAAAAACAGCAGGGAGGCCCGCACCGCTATACCGTTGGTCACCTGATCGGCCACGATGCATCGGTCTAACCCGGCCAGGTCGGAAGCAATCTCTACACCTCGGTTGATCGGGCCGGCATGCATAATCAGAGCCTCAGGCTTCATCAACCCGGCTCGGCGCAAGCTGAGTCCCCAGAAGACCGCATACTCCCTCAGGCTCGGAAAATACTGCTCCCCCTGCCGCTCCTTCTGAATGCGCAGCAAGTAGACGACATCGAGCTTGGGCAGCACGTCGTCCAAATCGCCCGTTACCTCCACCCCCCAGCTGCCGGCGGTCGGCGGCAACAGCGTCGGCGGTCCAATCACTGTTACCTGCGCCCCCATCTTGGTCATGGCTGCGATATTGGAGCGCGCAACCCTGGAGTGGACCACATCGCCCACTATGCCTATGTGCAAGCCATCGAGACCTCCGAGCCGTTCGCGAATCGTGTAGAGGTCAAGCAGTGCCTGCGTGGGGTGCTCGTGTGCACCGTCCCCCGCGTTGATCACGCTGGCGTCAACCCATTGCGACAGACGCTGGGCCGCCCCGGCCGAGGTGTGGCGCACTACGATGGCGTCCAACCCCATGGCCTGAAGCGTTAGCGCCGTATCCTTGAAGGACTCCCCCTTGGAAACCGAGGTACGGGAATCCGCGTTGAAGTTGATCACGTCGGCCGACAACCGACGAGCCGCCAACTCGAACGACAACCGGGTGCGGGTGGACGACTCGAAAAACAGGTTACAAACGGTCCTACCCCGCAAGGCCGGCACCTTCTTGATGGTGCGGGTGCCGACCTCCCGAAAAGAGTCCGCCGTATCGAGGATGTTCTCGATCTGCTCGGTCGAGAGTTGGTTAATCGACAGCAGGTGCTTGATCATCATCAGGGTCGCCCCGCCTTGTCCGAACCCAAAGGTCTGGGATCGACCACCACCACGGAGTCGACCCCGTCAGTTTCCTCGACGTGGACCTGCACCTGCTGCGCCCGGGACGTGGGAATGTTCTTGCCGATGAAGTCGGCCCTGATCGGCAACTCCCGATGGCCGCGATCGACCAGCACCGCCAATCGCACCAGCCGGGGGCGGCCGAAGTCCATCAACGCATCGATAGCGGCCCTGACGGTGCGGCCCGTATACAACACGTCATCGACCAGCACCACTACTTTGTCGGTCACGTCGAACGGAAAGTTGGTAGGGGCTATCGTGGGAGGCTGACGAATTTCTACATCATCACGGTAGAAGGAGACATCGACCGCACCTACCGGCGGCGCGCTACCCTCAAACTCGGCTATACGGGCTGCGACGCGTTCCGCCAACGGCACACCGCGCCGGCGCACGCCGACCAGCACCAGTCCGTCGATACCCCGGTTCCCCTCGATGATCTCATGGGCCATGCGGACCAGAGCTCGCTTGAAATCGAGGCCGTCAAGTACTTCCCAGGCGCGGCCGCCAAGAGATTCTCGTTCCGGAAGGGGATCTGCCTCCCTGCGGGGGTCCGGCCTCACAAAAAAACGCCGCCCCTGGGGTTGGGTACGACGTATCGGGTACTGCTCAGTTCGAAGCTCTCCTTTCTGGCCTCTCCGGACCAGCTTTAAAGGTTGAGCGAAGCGGTTGAGTTTTACTGGGGAAGGCCCCACTTCGTTTAATCAACTGTACAACCATCGCGGCGGGTCCATCAACAGAAACCGGCCTCCATACGGCACGGGGCTCAAATACTTCCGGTCTGATTCAGAACCAGGTAGACCAGCAATCCGTTGTAGCTCATGTGCACGGCGAGGCCGGGCAGGATCGAACCCGTCGAGAAACGCAGGCGGTAGGTGACCCACCCGATCACAAAGATCGGCAACAGAGCCGGCAAATAGGCGTGGGCCTCGCTCAGATGCAGCAAAGTAAAGATAACGGTCACAACAATGCCCGCGGAGCGCTGACCCCAGGCCGAAGCCATTCCGGTAAGCAGCACGCCCCTAAAGACAAACTCCTCAATCGCCGGGGCCAGCAGGAGAACCAGGGCGGTCCAAACCCACCGGTGCCAGCCAGGGGTGGTGGCCGCCTCGGCCAAAGGACCCATAACTTCCTCGCCCGGCGGCAGCCACCGGCTAAAGATAACGGCGGAAACCAAGGATATGCCCAGTCCCAGAAGCACCCCTCGCCCGATCTGTCCGCGCGCCACCGGGTTGAGACCCACCGCTTTTAGGGCCTCGGCACGGGGCCGGTCGTCGAAGGTCTGCAGCGTCAGCTGCCACACGGCCACAGCGCCGGCCGCCAAGCCTGCGGCGCCCAGCAGTACCAGCACGGCCGGGTCGTCGGCTAGATCGGTGGCTCCCGCGACCGCGAGCACGAGCCCCGCCGCGCCGCCTACGAGCAACTGCGCTATTAAGTAGGCGGCAAAGATGAACGCTGATCGAGCGGCGCCCATAGAGGCGGGCGCCGGATATTCACTCGTGACTGCCGGCGCCCTTCCCCCGCTTCTGCCCCTTGGGCTGGCGCTCCGAGAAGTATCCCAACACCAGGGCAAGCATAGGCACCGCCAAGGCAATCACCAGTAGACGCAAAAGCTCCTGGATCGACTCGAAGCGTTCCTGCTCCAGCTGCTCGTAGGTCTGGACGGCCTGCTCTTCGCCCACCACCGAACCCAGTTCCGCTAACGCCTCGGCAGAACCCTCGTTTGGGATGCTAACGAAGAAAAGTACACCGATCAGAATGAGGATGCCGACGGCCACGCCGATGCTGATCATTACCAGCAGGTGACCCGTGACCAGCGATTCGCTGCGAGACTTGCGCTCTTTGTCTAGCACCACAAGCCGAATCCCCTGTCGCCGATGGATGGGTGTCGTTGCGCGGCAGCTACCGTCGCTCGTGAGATGTTATCAAACCGTTTCATACCGGTGGCTCCACCTCCGTCCGATCTTTCTCCAGACCGGCCAACACCGCCGACAGCAGACCGTTTACGAACCGGCTCGAATCCTCGGTTGAATAGTCCTTCGCCAACTGAACGGCCTCGTTGATCGATACTGCGGCCGGCACGTCGTCCAACTTCAAGATCTCGAACACCGCTACCCTCAGCAGGCTGCGGTCGACCAGCGGCATTCGCTCCGGTGACCAATCCCGAGCATGTCCCGCAATTAAAGCGTCCACCTCGGTCAAGTTATCTAGGACTCCGTTGACCAGAACGGCCGCAAACTCGTAGCCGGGGTTGTTTTCGTACCGCTTGAGTATTTCCCCTGCCGGAGCCGACGAGACCTCCCGCTCATAAAGGACGTCCAGCGCCAGGGTTCGCGAACTGCGCCTGGTTCCCAACTCTAAAGGCGCCGGCCGAACCGCGGATACCTCGGTCCCACGGCTAGCGGACCCGGGTCACGTAGTTGCCGTTGCGCGTATCCACCCTAATGGTCTCTCCCTGCTCAAGAAACAGCGGAACCTGGACCACCGCGCCCGTTTCAAGGGTGGCAGGCTTGTTCCCGGCGGAGCTGCGGTCGCCCTGCAGGCCGGGTTCGGTCTCTACCACGACCAGGTCCACCGTCGGCGGCAGTTCGATGCCGATCGGCGAGCCCTGATACATCTGCACCTCCACAACCAACTGCTCGGCCATGAAACCGGCCAGATCCCCGACGAAGTCCCGGTCTATGTGTAGCTGTTCGAACGTCTCGCTGTCCATGAAGACAAAGCCGTCCTCGTCCGCATACAGAAACTGCATAGCGCGCTTATCCAGCAGAGCCAGCTGCACTTTCTCGTCAGCCCGAAAGGTCTTGTCAAAAGTCGCCCCGCTTTTGATGCTCTTGAGCTTGGTCTTGACCATCGCTCCGCCCTTGCCCGGCTTGTGATGCTGGTACGTAACGATCGTGTACAGTTCCCCGTCCAGCTCCAAAGTCTGTCCAGGCCTCATGTCGTTGGTAGAGATCATCGATTTCCTTTCCCATGCGGGGCCGTCCCCGCAATCCCCCTGGGCGCACTACTCGGCGCAGGCCTGCACTGGGTTTCCCGCGCCCTGCCGGATCATGGCGACCCGGCTATCTCACACAACTATAAGCTCCCGCGGCGACCCGGATAGCACGTCCAAACCATCGGAGGTGACCGCGGCAAGGTCCTCGACGCGGACTCCGCCCCAACCCTCGAAGTACGCTCCGGGCTCTACGGTTATCACGTGGCCGGCCTTCAGCGGCTCCCGGCGGTCGACTTTCAGGCTCGGCGCCTCATGGATCTGCAGCCCCACGCCGTGGCCAACTCCATGCATGAACGCCTCCGGGTACCCGGCATCTTCCACGACTTTGCGCGCAGCCCGATCCACGTCTCCACAGGGAACATCCGGACCCGCCGCGGCCAGCCCTGCGCCCTGCGCCGCCCGCACGGTTTCGTAGACCTCCCGGTGACGCTCGTCCAGAGGCCCCACGACCAAGGTGCGAGTCATGTCCGAGCAGTAGCCGTCGACAATGCAGCCGAAATCGAGCAACACGAATCTGCCTGCCTCTACGGGCCGGTCGGTAGGCTGCGCGTGCGGCAGGGCACTGTTCTCGGCAGCCGCCACTATCGGATCGAAAGACATGCCCTCAGACCCCTGCGACCTCAAGAAAAACTCCAGATCTAAGGCCAGCTCCCGCTCCGTAACCCCCGGCTTGACCTTCTCGCGAATGTAATCGAAACCTGCATCACCGAGCTCGGCGGCCCGGCGGATGGATTCGATCTCCGCGGAGTCTTTGACCTCGCGCAACTCCTCAATCCAGCCGGCGGCCGGCACCGCCTCCGCCCCCACAAGGTATGCGAGCACCTTGTCCAGCCCTGGCGGCGCTTCCCAGGCAGGCCCCCGACTCGCCACCGTCACGTCCGTAGACTCGTAAGCCACCCGGCGCAGCTTCCGTCCTTTGACCACCTTGGACAGCGCATCGGAGACCTCGGCGTGCGACACGCATATGGTGACCTCCGATCCGGTGACCTGGCGGGCCGCCTGAGTCGCATACCGGCCGTCGCTGTAAAAATGCGACCCGTCCCGGGTGAGGAACAGGTAGGCGTTGGTGCCCGTAAAGCCGCTTAGGTACCGAATGTTGATCAAGTTGGTAACCAACAGCGCGTCGATCTTTTCAGCCTCCAGGCGGCGGTGAACCCCGTCCAAGCGGCTCTGGATGCTCATGCGGACAACCCTCCCGGGCCGATCAAGGAAGCCAGAGCGTCGATTGCCACCCGGTAGCCCGTCTCACCCATCCCGCAGATCACGCCCGCGCAAACTGCGGAGATAACCGAGTGGGAACGAAAGTCCTCTCGGGCGTGGATGTTGGACAGGTGTACCTCGATTACGGGTCGTTCACAAGCCGCGACGGCGTCGCGCACCGCAATGGAGTAATGAGTAAAGGCGGCGGCGTTGAGCACCACACCCTCGGCGCCGGTACGGGCTTCCTGCAGCCAGTCCACCAACTCCCCCTCGTAGTTGGTTTGCCGAAAGTCGATGTCGTAGCCGAGCGCCTCCGCGCGATCGTTGCACAGCCTCTCGAGGTCGCCGAGCGTGCGTGCTCCGTAGATGTCCGGCTCGCGGGAGCCCAACAGGTTGAGATTCGGGCCGTTCAACACGAAAATGGTCATGGTGCCAACACACTATCTATTGCGGCGTCGATGTGCGTGGGCGTAACGTCGGAGCGAACCACCGGATTCTGCAAACCGTCCAGCAATACCCAACGTTGCCCTCCCAGAAACTTCTTATCCATCGCCCAGGCGCCGGCCACCTGCACCGGATCAAAGCTCGCCCGCACGGGCAAGCCGGCCCGCTCGAATGCCGCCCGATGCTCCTCGACCTCAGGCGGATCCAGCAGACCCATCTCCAAAGCTAGGTGAGCCGCAAACATCATTCCCACCGAAATCGCCTCGCCGTGCAGCCACCGCTCGTAGCCTCCGGCAACCTCCAGGGCGTGGCCAAACGTGTGGCCGTAGTTGAGCATGATTCGCCCGGACCGGTCGGACTCGTCGCCGGAGACCACTTGCGCCTTGATCCCGGCACACAGCGCGACCAACTCTTCCAGCAGGTCCAGATCATAAGCTTCTACCTCCTGCATCTGTTCCGCCACAATGGACAGGATGCGCGGCTCGTAGCACAGCCCGTACTTGACCACCTCGGCCATACCGGACCGAAACTGCCGTACCGGCAGGGTTGACAGAGTGCCCACGTCGGCCACCACCACCTTGGGCTGATAGAAGGTGCCCACCAGGTTCTTGCCGGCCGGCAGGTTTACTCCGGTCTTACCGCCGATGGCGGCGTCCACCTGCCCCAGCAAAGTGGTCGACACATGCGCGACGGCGGTGCCCCGCTGATAAACCGAGGCCAAGAACCCGCCCAAGTCGGAAGCCACCCCGCCGCCGAAGCTCATCACCAGGTCGTCGCGCCGCAGTTTGAGCCGGGCCATACCTTCCAACAGCTGCCCGGCCATCTCCCAGGACTTGGCCTTCTCCGAAGAGGGAACCAGAAGCCGGTACACCGGCCCGAGGGGAGCCAAGGCGGCCTCCAGACGCTTACCGTACAGTCCGTGCGCCATCTCGTCCGCAACCAGCGCAACCTTCGAGTAACGGTGCCCGGGCACGAACTCCAATACCGAGTCGATCAGCCCCGCCCCCACAACGACTTCGTAGGAGCGATCCCCCAGCGACACTTCGACCCGCCTCAAGGCTCCTCTTCCGGCTCGGACTTCAAAGAGAACGCCACCCGGGGACCCGAAACCGAGTCCCAAATCTTGGCCAGCTTGTCCACCACATCCTCCGGGCGACCGTCGGCGTCCACCACATGATCGGCCGCGTTGACGTACAGTCCGTGTCGCTGCTCGATTAGCTTGGCGATCTGCTCACCCAGCTCCGTGCCTTCCAGCAAAGGGCGGTCGGCACCGTCCCCGAGCCTCTCGGCCGCTACCTCGGGACTTGCTTTCAAGTACACAACCTCCCCGGCGGCTCGCAACCGCTCGACGTTCTCCGGGTCCAATACCACGCCCCCTCCACAAGCTATAACCGCCCCCTCGACGGCCGTCGCCTCAACGACTGCCTCGGACTCCTTGACCCGGAATCCGGACTCGGTTTCCTCCGCGAATATCCGGCTCACACTGCGCCCGTGCCTCTTCTCCACCAGGGCATCGGTATCTACCAGAGGTCGCCCAAGCGCCTCGGCCAGCCTTCTGCCAATTTCACTCTTGCCGGCGCCGCTCGGCCCGATCAGGATCAGCGCAGACTTTCTGGCCGCCGGATCAGCGCCCATCTATTCGGGCCCGGTAAGCCCCGATCGCCTGCCGTATGTCGCCTAGGTTGTCGCCTCCGAACTTCTCCAGAACCTCGTTGGCTACAACCAAAGCAACCATCGACTCACCAACAACGCCGGCTGCGGGCACCGAGCATACGTCGGTCCGCTCCTTAAATGCGGTAACTGACTCCTTAGTTTTGACATCGACGGTCCGCAGAGGCTGCCTGAGCGTAGACAAGGGTTTCATGGCCGCACGCACCCGCAAGGCTCCTCCTATCGATACACCCCCTTCGGTACCCCCGGCCCGGTCGGTCCGGCGGGTGAACGCTCCGTCCTCGTAGAAAATCTCATCATGGGCCTCGGAACCGCGCTTGCGCGCGCCGGCGAACCCGTCGCCGACCTCCACTCCCTTGATGGCCTGAATGGACATCACAGCCTGCGCCAAGCGGGCGTCGAGCCGGCGGTCGCCGTGCACATAGGAGCCCAGGCCCACCGGAACGCCGTACGCGATGACCTCGAAGATACCGCCCAGCGAGTCCTTGGCCGCAGTAGCCGCCTCGATCTCCTCAATCATGCTCGCCTCACCTTGCGGGTCAAAACAGCGAACCTGCGACGCGTCGATCGCTTCGAGGTCGTCGGGTCCGGGACGGACCGGTTCGGCAGCCTCCGCCGCGCCGATAGCCACCACGTGGCTGATGACCGTGATCCCTATCTGTGACAGGAACTGCTTGGCCAGGGCTCCCGCCCCGACCCGCGCGGCGGTCTCGCGCGCCGAGGAGCGCTCCAGAACGTCGCGGGAGTCGTCCAGATCGTACTTGAGCATCCCCACCAGATCGGCATGTCCGGGCCGGGGCTTGGTCAAAACGTTGCCCGCGGGGGCTCCCTCCGGGGACATGACCCGCTCCCATTTGGACCACTCGGTGTTGCGAATGACCAGGCTGATGGGGCTGGCCAGGCTCTTGCCGAACCGAACGCCCGACATCAACTCCAGGGCGTCCTTTTCGATCTTCATCCGGGGGCCGCGCCCATAGCCGAGCCGCCGGCGAGCCAACTCCTCCGAGACGAACTTGGCGTCGATGGGCACACCCGAGGGCATTCCCTCCAAGATCACAGTGAGCGCCGGCCCATGGCTTTCGCCGGCGGTGAGGTACCTGAGCATGGCTAAAGACTACTCGACCCCCGCCGGAATTCGCGCTAGTACCCTGGCTACTCACTTTTGCGAGGTTTGGGGCGCGTGAGGCGCTTCCTGGCAAGGCCGCAGCGAGCGCCCATAGCCCCCTGACCTACGGGTGCAAGAGAGAACGCAGCCAGGGAGTGGCTCACCGCCGCCAAACGCCCCGAAGGTTGGTGGCCAGGATACTAGACGCTGACGAGCGCGGCCGGTGATCCTACGAAGAGCACCAGCAACCCGCCCAGCGCGATGGAGGGGCCGAACGGGACGGTGTCTTTGCGGCCCTTCTTGCCTAGAACAATCAAGGTCAGGCCCAGCAAGGCGCCGATGATGAAGCCCAGTATCGCGCCAACCAGCACGTGCGACAGGCTGAACCAAGCCAGATGCAAGCCCATGTACGCAGCCAGCTTCACGTCGCCCATCCCCATGCTCCCCGGCGCCGCTATCCCCAAGACGAACAGCGGCGCCGCGTAGCCCGCCGCTCCGATTGCCAGCTGCGGCACGACGTCCAACCGCTGCTCCATAAGCGCAGCCAGCAAAACCAACACGATGCCCGCTACCGACATCGGAGCCATAACTTTGTTGGGAATGCGCCGCTCGTCCAGATCAACGGCCGAAACCGTAACCAGAGTGAAGGCGTAGAGCAGCAGCGCAGGCAGGATCCACTGCAAGCCGATGCGGGCGCCCAGCGCCGCCCAGGCCACGCCCAGAGCGAGCTCCAGCAGAGGGTCCCGCACCCGGATAGCACATCCGCAAGCCCGGCGCTTGCCGCGCCCTGCAACGTAAGAGAAAACCGGAATCCGCTGGTACCAGGGCGCCGGATCGCCGCAAGAGGGGCACATCAATGGCCCGGTAAACAAGCTAACCCGGGCACTGTCTCGATGCACCACCACCGTGGCAAACGCGCCGGCGATCAGCCCGAAAACCAACAGGACTGCAATCAGAAAGGGACTGCCCTCGACGAACATAGCCAGCAAATCCTACCCGGCGAACGCGCCCCAACGGACCCCAGCTCAAGGAGGAAACCCGGGCACTTGGCGGCTAGAGACGCAAGGGCTCCGGTGGAAGGGAGCGACTATTAAGGGTTTTGGAGCGACCGTACCGGACCCTTGCGTCGTACCAGGAGATTGGCTGTGCCAGCAAAACCGCTCCGAAGGAGAGGCACCGGCGGCCCTCGGCTCAGCTCTCGGCTTTCGTCATCTCCGACAGCGCTGCCGCACTCATCGCGTCCATCGGCGCCTCGGTCCCGGTCCAGATTTCAAAAGCGAGCGCCGCTTGGTGCAACAGCATCCCCAAGCCGCTATGTGCGACGGCGCCTTTGGCCCGAGCCGCCTCGACCAGAGGAGTTACGGGCGGCCGGTAAACCAGATCCACCACCACGGCGTGCTCGGAAATGGCTTCCGTACTGATCGCCGGGTCCTCCCGCTTTTGCCCCAGCGGTGTCGCGTTGATGATCACCGTCGAATCTGGCACCCACTCCTCAGGGACATCACCCAGCGCGGCCGTCTCGAAATTCACCTCACCGGCAACCTGGTGCAGCCACTCCGCCTTGCCCACGTCGCGGGCCAACACGCGTATGAGGTCCGCACCGGCTGCGCTCATACCCGCAACTGCGGCGCGGGCTGAGCCGCCGGAGCCGATAACCAGGACTCTGGATCCGGTCAGGTTCACGCCCAGGTCCTGCTGGATGTAGCGGACCAGACCGACCCCGTCGGTGTTGTGACCTACCAGCTTCCCGTCGCTCAGCTCAATGGTGTTGAGCGCTCCAATAGCTCCGGCCTGCAGGGTCAGCTCGTCCATGTACTTCATCGCCATTACCTTGTGGGGCATGGTCACATTCATTCCCCCCACCCCTGCCTCGGCTAGTCCGCGGACCGCCTTGCCGAGCCCCTCCTCGGCGGTGCCGAAGGCCACGTACACCCAGTCCAGACCCCGGTCCTTAAAGGCTGCGTTGTGTATGGCCGGACTGAGGCTGAGCTTTACCTGCTTGATGCCGCCGAGAATGCCGGCGACCTGCGTGCGACCGCTTATCAACAGCCGGAAGGCTGGCGAGCCTTTGCCGCCAAGAACTCGTTGTAGTCGGACGTGAAGAAGTGGTGGAGGCAGTCCTCGGTAAGCACGTAGTAGGTGGCGTCGTCGTCGGCCGGGTTCAGAGCGGCCTCGATCGACCCGGCCCGCGGGCTGGAGATCGGGTGCGGAGGCAGCCCGGCGTTGGTGCGCGAGTTAAACGGTGAGTCGATCGCCAGGTCGCTGACCGTCAGCGGCTCTCCGTGGTATTTGTCGACCGCGTACTGGATGGTGGCGTCAATGCCCAGCGCCATCCCGGATTCGACGCGGTTGTGGATCACGGCCGAGATCCGGCGCCGCTCCTCGTCGGCTTTAGCTTCCTCCTCGACGAGCGAGGCGAGCACCAGCACCTCGTAGGGGCTAAGTCCAAAGTCGTTGGGTTCGCTCAAACCGAGGTCCCGGGTGCGCTCGTCGAACTCCTGTATCATTCGGGCGACCAGGGTCTCCGCCGTCTCCTTTTCCTCGACGAAGTATGTGCTCGGATACAAGAACCCCTCGAGGGTCTCCCCGTCTTGGGGCAGCAGCGCCGGGGTCACCCGATCGGGGGTCGCCGCCTCCAGAAAATCCGCTTCAGAAATGTGGGTCTGCGCCTCGACGGCTTCGGCCGTCTGCTTGATGTTAAGACCTTCAGCGATCGTCAACTCCACGTACTCTGCCGGGGGGCCCTTCTTCAGCTCCGAAAGCAACTCGTCAAACGGTTGGGAGATCCGCAACTGGTAGTCACCCGCCCGCAACTCCGGCCCGACACCCTCGCGGCGCAGGAACAGCCGGAAGGCCAGAGCGGAGTCCACGACCCGGCTTGACTCCAGCGTTTCGGCTATCTGCTGGGCCGACGAGCCTTGTGCGATAGTGACCTCCACATCCTCGCCGCCTTCTCCGCCGGGGCCGCTGATCCAGCTCAGAAAATAGACGCCGGCCCCTACCCCGACAACGGCCAGCGCCAGCACGACGATCGGAATCTTTTTCAAGTGTTCTCCACCTTGGGCTTGTCCGAATCCAAGAAACCTTGCAGCAAAAGGGTCGCCGCCACCTTGTCTACCACAGGTCTTTGTCTGCGAGCGCTGACCTTGACAACAGAAAGCGCATCTTCGGCTATACGCGTCGTGAAGCGCTCGTCCACCAGATGCACCGGCAGGCCGAGCCGGGTGCGCAGCGTCTTCGCCAGATGCATAGCCGCGTGCGCTTCGGGCCCGTCGCTGCCGTCCAGCCGGCGCGGCAGGCCGACGACGATGCGGTCCGCCTCGCGTACCCGGGCTATTTCAACCAGCTCCTCGATATATGAGTCGTCGTCCTTGCGCTGAACAACCGCCAGAGGAAGAGCCACGGTGTCCCCCGCGTCGGATACCGCCACCCCTACCCGTCTGGTGCCCGGGTCAATCCCCAAGACGGTCAAGACGACTCCTGCAGAGCCCGCCTTACCTCGCTCTCCACCGCCTTGAGCGCGTTGTCGATCTCCGACTGCTTAGAGCCGCCGGCCACCGCCAGTTCCGGACGTCCCCCGCCGCCGCCGCCGAGCAGCTTGGCGCCCGCGGTGACCAGGTCCTGTCCCGAGAGACCTTTGTCCACCAGGTCCTTGGAGACCGCGGCGATCAAGTTCGCCTTGCCGTTGTTGGCCGAACCCACTACCGCCACTCCCGACCCGAGCTCGTCGCGCACGGCTGCAGCCAGCTTTCTAAGCTCGTCCACCGGACTGGAATCCTTGCGCCAGATCGCCAGCCGGGCTCCGTCCACATTACGCACCGCATCGGAGGCCAGGATCCTGCGTACCTCCTCTTTCTGTCCCTGCGCGGCCAGCTGGTTGAGCTCCGCCTGCATCTCGGCGATTGACTCCAGCGTCTTCTCCAACCGCTCCAGAACCTGATCGGGCTCGGTTTTCAACCGCTCGGCCACCCGGCTCAACCGCTCCGCCTGAGCGTTTAGGTAGTTGAGTCCGGCAGGACCCGTTAGTGCCTCCACCCGGCGCACCCCGGCGGCTACCGAGCCTTCGTGGATGAGCTTGACCAAACCTATGTTGCCCGTGCGGTGAACGTGGGTGCCGCCACACAGCTCCTTGGAGTAATCGCCTACTTCCACCACCCTGACGTAGTCGCCGTACTTCTCCCCGAACAGCGCCATCGCACCGATACTCATGGCGTAGTCGTAGGTAGTTTCGAACGCCCGGACCGAATCATCCCAGATCAGGCGGCGGTTGATTACCTCCTCGATCTCGGCCACCCGGTCGGGATCGAGCGCCTCGTAGTGATTGAAGTCGAAACGCAGCCGGCCCGGCTCCACCAGGGATCCCTGTTGGCGTGCGTGTTCGCCCAGCAGCTCCCGCAAAGCCCAGTGCAGCATGTGGGTTGCGGTGTGGGCTTGGGTCACCCCTTCGCGATGGGCGGAATCCACGGACGCCTGGACCTGCTGACCTGCCCGCACCTCGCCCTCTATTACCGAACCGGAGTGGACAATTACACCCGGGACCGCCCAGAAGGTGTCGTGCACCTCGAACAGCCCGGAATCGGTGCGGATAACGCCGCGGTCGCCCACCTGGCCGCCGCCGCGCGGATACAGGGGGCTCGATCGCAAAACCAGCTCTCCCGTGCTTCCTTCGCCCAACACCTGCGTCGCCACCTGCCCTTGAAGCAGGCCCACCAAATCAGTATCCAGCGTCAGTTTCTCGTAGCCCTCGAACTCCGTGAGCCCGAGGGTCTGCTTGATCTCCTCCAAAGCTTCATTGTGCGGTGCATCCTTGACGCTGCCCGGTCGGGCTGCTCTGGCGCGGGTGCGCTGCTTGCGCATGAGCTCGTCGAATCGCCTTCGATCCACCTGCAGGTCTTCCTCGGCTGCGATGTCAGAGGTCAGATCGAGCGGGAACCCGTAGGTGTCGTGCAGCTTGAAGGTGAGTTCGCCGGAGATCCGGTCCCCTCCCGCCCGCTTCAGTTCGGCTATCTCCTCCTCCAGGATCCCCAGTCCCTGCCGCAGGGTCTCCTCGAACCGAGACTCTTCCTTCTCCACCACAGCTCGTATCAACTTGCTGTTGCGGCCCACCTCGGGGTAGTCGCTCTCAAAGGCGTCGATCACCACATCGGTCAGCTTGTGCAGCACCAGATCATCCAATCCCAGAAGCCGGGCGTGGCGAGCCCCGCGACGGATCAACCGGCGAAGTACGTACCCCCTGCCCACGTTCCCGGGCAAAACGCCGTCCGCGATCAGCATGGTCATGGAGCGGGAGTGCTCGGCCAGAACGCGCAGACCCACGTCCGAAGAGTGCGACTCGCCATAGGTGCGTCCGGTCAGGCTCTCCGCAACTCGCAGGACAGGAGCGATGGAGTCGATCTCGAAGGCCGACGGCACATCCTGAAGAACCGACGCCAGGCGCTCCAGTCCCATGCCGGTGTCCACGTTCTTGTTAGGCAGGTCGCCGACGATCTCCCCGTGATCGTTTTGCATGTGCTGCATGAACACCAGGTTCCAGACCTCGAGATAGCGCTCTTCGTCCAGCTCGTTGGTCCCGTCGTAGGCCTCACCGAACCCCTCGCCGCGGTCGTAAAGCAGCTCGGAGCAAGGCCCGCACGGCCCCGCGACGCCCATGTCCCAGAAGTTGCCCTGAGCCCTGGACCTCCTCAATACGCGCTCGGGAGCCACTCCCACTTCCTTCAGCCAGATTTCCGCCGCCTCGTCGTCACTCTCGAACACCGTGATCCATAGGCGATCCGGGTCAATACCGAAGCCCTGCGTGAGCATCTCCCAGCCCCAGCGGCAGGCTTCGAGCTTGAAGTAGTCGCCGAAGGAGAAATTGCCGAGCATCTCGAAGAAGGTCAGGTGGCGGGCGGTTTTGCCCACCTCCTCGAGGTCGATCTCACGAAAGCATTTCTGTACCGATGTCGCTCTCGGGTACGGGGCCGGCTTTTGACCCAGGAAATACGGCTTGAACGGAACCATCCCGGCGTTGGTCAGCAGCAGCGTGGGGTCGTCGGGCACCAAGGAAGCGGACGGCACCACCTCGTGCGAGCGCGCGGCGAAAAAGTCCAGGAAGGTGCGACGGATCTGGGGTGTGTCCATCTAACTTGACCGCTCTGTCATCTGAGATGACACACTACCGCCCCTGAACGATAAGGTTCATGCGCTCCTGCGTGCCGGGTTCAATCGTCCTCCTTTGCCAGGTTAAGCCTACGCCAGAGCATAAGGTGACTCGACCACGCCCGGCTGCGTAGAATCGCGCCAATGGCCAAAGCCTTCTACGTGTCTGCGCCGCACTCCCTGCCCGTGCCCGTGGCGCGACGACGCATCGAACTGCTCCTGTCGGAAACCCAGGCGATGCTCGCCGACCCCAAGGTGGATGAAGACCCGAGTTGGGAGGACAATGAGCGCCGTTTCCGGCTGAAACTGGGTATGTTCCCGCTCTCGGGCACCGTCAAGGTGGACTCTTCGACGGTGGAGGTCCGGGGCAAGCTGCCTTGGGGGCTCCGTCGATACTCTGCCCGGGTTGAAAGAGTCGTAGCCGAACGCCTAAAGGCCCTGTTGGCCAACGGCGGACCGCCGCCAAGCGAGCCGACCGTCGGCCCGCCTTTTCGTATCGTCTAGTGCCGACCCCTTTGGGCTTAAGCCAATCGCGTCAGTCCGGCGGGAGCAGCTCGAGCTCGTCCCGGGCAAAGTCGGCAAACCAGATCGTGTTGCCCGCGGGGTCTTTCTTCTCCACGGTGACTCGCAGGTCCGGCGGCGGGAACTCGTATATGACCGTACCCACGTCCCCGACCGCAGGGTCCTCTACCAGGCCCATGGTGCCCGCAACCTCCCGGTTGGGATCCGCGAGTTCGACGATCTTCACTTCTGAATTGAGCCATTGCTGTGTCATAGACCCACCCTATCCGCGGGAGCGGATTAATGGATCACCAGTGGTCAGGCCTCGGGCAACTGCAACTGCCGGTCAGTGACCTTCTCGATGACCTTGGGGCCCCAGCCGTCTTGCATGAGCGTCTGGCGATCATAGGAAACGGTGTGCCCCAGCTGAAGCGCTTCCCTCACCACGCGCCGCCGCTTGCGACGCTGCTGAGCAAGATAGCGCTGGTGCGCCGACTCGGGAATTACAAATGGTGTTGAATCACTCACGGCGCCCATCATAGAAGGGCTCGGTGACATGTTCGCTCAAACGGAAGAGCGTTTGGCTTTCTCCGCCAGCGTCTGTACGCCGGCGCGAACCAGAAAACCGACTGCTACGCCCGCTCCCATAGGAATGAAAGTAGCCCCGGTCAGCAGCAGGAGCGAATCCGTCACCCCGGCGGCCGCCCAAATGCCCACGAGCAGTATCGACGCTACCGGCACGGCCGAAAAGGGCCCGACCAGCTCCTTGGCAGAGCCGCCGGCCAGCATGCCGCCTACAAAGGAACCCAGGGTGGCAGCCACACCGGCGACCATCATGTTCCCCAGGTTCTCCCCCATCAGTTCATTGGGGGATCCGCTGAAGCCGAACAAAGCTCCCGCAACCACCAGCGCGCCGACCAGAGCAAAGGCCAAGGCCAGCAAGAACTCATTGAGGGGGAAGGTGGAGCCGGATGAGCCGGCGCCGGATGAGCCCTGCCACGTGCGCGGTGGGTTGGAGGTGACCGTCTCCGGCCCTATCGGCTTGAAGAGATTTCGGAACGAGCTATTCACAGAAACTAGGTTACCCCTTCCTGACTTTTGTGGCCACAGTTGCCAATCGGACAACCGTTGAACGCTTAACACCGGTGTTTCCCGCCCAAGGCAGATTCAAACCTCGCCGGGAGTTTTTAACGAAAACTCCGGCCGGGGGGTCCCCCACAACCCTTTCCCGCGGTGTTCGGAAACCAACGAGGCGCTTACGCCTCGACAGGGTCTGCCGGACGCATCCGGGTGGCTGCTTGACTCGGGCAGTCGCTTGTTGGAGGGCGCTGGAGCCGGGGAGAACGATAGCCCCGGATGCAGTCCGGCCCAAACTCACCGAACCTCCGGAACTTCCCGGCGGGTTTACCGCAATTTGTTCAGGTCGTCGAGGCGCCTTTTTAGTTCCGCCTCCCGGCCGCGCTCGGTCGGCTGGTAATAGTGCTTCGGATCCACGCCCTTGGGCAGGTAGCTTTGCCGGACCCAGCCGCCGTGATCGTGCGGATTCTCGTAACCGGGATCCCGGTCCTTGCGCGAAAAGTGCGTTCTCAGGTGCGCAGGAACCTCGGCGTTGCCCGCCTTGCGCACATCCTCCATCGCCGCCTGAATAGCCTTGGTCGAAGCGTTCGACTTGGGCGCGCACGCCACGTAGGTAACCGCCTGCGACAGGTTGAGCTGCGCCTCCGGCAAACCCACCTGCTCCAGCGCGTGGGCGGCCGCCACGGCCACGACCAGCGCCATCGGGTCGGCGTTGCCGACATCCTCGGACGCTGCGATGACGATGCGCCGAGCGATAAAGCGAGCGTCCTCACCCGCCTCCAACATGCGCGCCAGCCAAAACAGCGCCGCATCCGGGTCCGATCCTCTCATGCTCTTAATAAACGCAGACGCCACCTCGAAGTGCTGATCTGCATGCTTGTCGTAGCGAACCTGGCGCCTCTGCAAACAACGCTTGGCCATGGCCAGGGTCACCGAGTTCTCCTGGCCCGCCTCGGCGCCGGCCACACAAACCTCCAGAGCGTTGAGCGCCGAACGGGCATCCCCGCCCGAGGTGTCGACGATATGGTCGAAGGCGGACTCCTCTACGTCCACGCGGCCGCCCAGGCCGCGTGGTTTGTCGGACAGCGCACGGCGCAGTAGCTCCTTGATCTGCTCGGAGCCTAGGGCCTCCAGCCTTACCAGCAGGCAGCGGGATAGCAGCGCCGAGATCAACTCGAAGTAAGGGTTTTCGGTGGTAGCGCCTATGAGGGTGACCCACCGGTTCTCCACGGCGGGCAGCAAAGCGTCTTGCTGGCCCTTGTTGAACCGATGCACCTCGTCGATGAACAGGATCGTCTTGCGGCCGTTGGCAGCAAGCACATCTTTGGCCTCACTGATAGCTTTGCGAACCTCGGCGACCGTAGCGTTGACCGCCGAAAGCTCCGCGAAGCGCGATTTGGTGCCGGCTGCCACAATGCTGGCCAGTGAAGTCTTACCCGTACCGGGTGGGCCCCACAGTATTAACGAGGCGCTGGTGCCGCTCTCGACCAGGACCCGCAGAGGAGTACCGGGGCCCAACAGGTGTTCCTGGCCAATAAACTCATCGAGAGAGCGCGGGCGCATGCGGGCGGCGAGCGGCGCGAACTCGTCGAACCTGGACAGCAGCGACTCCGAGAACAGATCGTTCACAAGAAATGCACCAAGTCTCTCCTCGCAGCGCCCTACTCCTCGGGCGCCACCACCGTTATGTGCAGATCGTCCAGCAGCGAGGGATCGACCGCATCGGGAGCACCGGTCATCAGATCGGTCATCGCCGAACTCTTGGGGAACGCCATCACCTCGCGGATGCTGTCCCGCCGGGCAATCAGCGCCACCAAACGGTCGACCCCTGCGGCTATCCCCCCGTGCGGCGGGGCGCCGTAATCGAATGCGTCCACAAACCAGCCGAACATTCGCTCCGCCTTGGCCTCGTCAATCCCGATCAAACCAAAGACCTTCCGCTGCAACTGCGGATCGTGAATACGTACACTGCCCCCGGCCACCTCCCAGCCGTTCAGGACCGCGTCGTAGGACCGGGAGCGCACGGCCCCCGGGTCGTCGTCGACCAAACCTACATCCGAGGCGTGCGGCGCGGTAAACGGATGGTGTGTGGGGTCCCAGCGGCTCTCCTTGGGGTTCCACTCAACCATCGGCGCATCTACCACCCACAAAAACCGCCACGCCAGCGGATCGGTGGGCTCCAAATCCGGCCGCAAGTCCAGCTTGTCCGCCAGCACCAGCCGCACCTCGCCCAACGCCTTCTGAGCAACCCGAAGCGTGTCGCAAACCAACAGGACGATATCGCCCGGGCGCGCGTCGGCCTCCGACCGAACGCCTTTTATCTCTGCGGAGGTAAGCGCCTTGGTTAAAGGCCCGGTCGCGCCCTGTTCGCTGTAGGTGAGCCAGGCCATGCCCCCGGCTCCAAAGGTCTTGGCGACCGACACCAACCCGTCAAGATCTTTACGGGAGAACTTCGATCCGTCCGGGACCCTAAGTCCCTTGACCACCCCCCCGGCATCCAGGGCTCCGCTGAACATCTTCACACCGGTCTCGGCGAAGATCTTGGTCAGATCTACCATCTGCAGACCGAAGCGGAGGTCGGGTTTGTCGGAGCCGTACAGGTCCATAGCGTCCGCGTAGCTCAGTGCCGGAAAGGGCAACTCGATCTCCACGCCCAGCGTTTTGCGCATCACAGCCGCAAACATCCGTTCGGCGCAACTACGTACGACGGCCTCGTCGGCAAACGACATCTCCATATCCAGTTGCGTAAAGTCAGGCTGGCGATCGGCCCGGGGGTCTTCATCTCTAAAGCACCTGACAATCTGGTAGTAGCGGTCCAACCCGGCTACCATCAGCAGCTGCTTGAATAGCTGCGGAGATTGCTGAAGGGCAAAGAAGCTGCCCGGCTGCAGCCGCGACGGAACCAGATAATCGCGCGCTCCCTCCGGAGTGCTCTTGTTGAGCATGGGGGTTTCCACCTCGATAAACTCCTCGGAGTCGAAGAAGTCCCGGATCGCCTTGATCGTTTCGTGCCGCATGCGCAGCCCCTCGAGCATCTCCGGACGCCGCAGATCCAAGTACCTGTACTTCAGTCGAATCTCCTCTTTGACCTCCACACGGTCTTCGATCTGGAAGGGCGGAGTCTTCGCCCTGTTGATGATCTTCATGGCGTCCGCCGCAATTTCTACGTCGCCGGTGGGCAGGTTCGGGTTCTCTGCGCCGGGCAGGCGGGGACGCACCAGACCGCTGACACTCAGCACGTACTCTGGGCGCACCGCGTCGGCCACCTCGAAGGCTTGGGGCTGCTCTTCGGGATGAACGACCACCTGAGCCAAGCCCTCCCGGTCCCGCAGGTCAAGGAAAATTACCCCTCCGTGATCCCGACGTCGGTGGACCCACCCGGCCAGCTCCACGCGCTTGCCGACGTGCTCGCGCCTTAGCTCAGCGCACCAATGAGTTCTCACGTCTGCTTCGCCATATAGTCGGCCAGCCGCTCGGGCTCGACCTCGTCCTGTTCGCCCGTCACCATGTTCCTCACAGTCAAATTCCCCGATTCCAACTCCTGCGGTCCTATGACCACCGCCCATTTAGCTCCCAAGCGGTCGGCCGCCTTGAATTGACCCTTCATTCCCCGGCCGGCGAAATCCAGATCGGTCGAGTAACCCTGCTGCCTGAGACCGGCGGCCGTCGCGTGCGCCACAGGTCGCGCCCGGTCCCCCGCCGTAACGATGTAGGCATCCAGCGAAGCCGGCACCTCGACCCCTGCGCTGCTCAACGCCAAAGCGATCCGCTCGACGCCCAGCCCGAAACCGAGTCCGGGCAACGACCGACCGCCCAACGACTCCGCCAGTCCATCGTACCGGCCGCCGCCTCCCACGGCGTCTTGTGACCCCAGACCCACCGCCGTGAACTCGAAAGCCGTTCGCGTGTAGTAGTCCAGGCCCCTAACCAGCCGCGGGTCCTCGACGTAGTCGATACCCCACGAGTCCAGAAGCTGCTTGACTGCCTGGTAATGGGCCCCGCACTCCCCGCACAACTGATCGACGATAAGCGGGGCATCCTGCAGCAGTTTGCGGTCGTTGTCGACCTTACAGTCGAAGGTTCTCAGCGGGTTCGACTCGACCTTACGGCGACAATCGGCGCACAAATCCTGCTCTACCGAGCGCAGATACTCTTGTAGGCGCGGGATGTAGTCGTACCGGCAGGCGGGGTGGCCGATGCTGTTCACCGCGAGGGAAACCTGCAGTCCCACCGACTTGTAGATCTCTGTAGCCAGCAAAATCACCTCTGCATCGATCTCCGGACCCGCCGAACCGACGGCCTCGACGCCGACCTGGGTGAACTGCCGCTGCCGCCCGGCCTGGGGTCGCTCCTGCCGGAAAATCGCAGATACGTAGTAAAGCTTGACGGGCCTGCCCAACTGATCTTCCAAGCGATGCTGCAGAATCGACCGCACCACCGGCGCAGTCATATCCGGCCGGAGCGTCAGCGAGCGGCCGCCCCGGTCCTCAAACGTGTACATCTGCTTGGTGACAACGTCACTGCCCGGCTCCAGGCCCTTCTCGAACAGCTCGGTGCTCTCGAACACCGGCGTCTCGATGCGCTGGTACCCAAAGCGACGGAACTGCTCTGCGGCGCGGCCGATTATCAGCTCATGCAGGCGGGATACGGGCGGGAACAGGTCGGGTGCACCCCTGGGCCCGACAATCTTAGAGGTCATGTTCGGTCAGTTTACCGGTCCGCGCCGCAGCCGCTCACTTGGCGCGGGTCACGCTTGATTGAGCCGTGCGCCTTTGGGACCAGATACCGTCTGGTCGTAAAGTTCAAGTCCATGACAGAACGTCTCTATGGTGGACCTAACCTTATCTATCTGCTATATCTAATATTCACTCGCGATTTTCAAGGGGGCTAGTGGCATGAACTCCAGAGAGCTTTGCCGGCAAACACATCGGCTTCGACAGCTAGTCGAACGGGTACGAGATGACGAGACCCCTTCGGGGCATGCTTCCCCGGTGCCACCGGAGCTCTCCAGGGACCTCGCCCGTACCGCCCGGGAGGTCCTGGCCTGGGGAAGCGAGCTACGCGACAGTTGCGCCGTGGCGGCAGCCCAAGAGGCGCTGTACGTACTCAAGCCTTCACGGCCAGCGGTAGACGCGCGGCCGGTTCGGGCAGCTTCATCCGGGTGGCGCAAAAAGGGCGTGGTCGTGTGCCTACACGTCGGCCATTCGCCTGGAACCGACTCCAACCAACTGGCCGCCCGGATCAAGCAGAAAACGCTGTCGCTGGTTTTGGATCGTCCCCAATTCCCCCTGCACGTCTGCGTAGCCACCTTGTCGGTGGACGATCACGCCCTGAGCGGGTGGCTGCGGCGCTACCCGGAGACCCTCGACCCCGTCAGCACGCTCACACCCTTGCTGGTTTCGGCCCTGTTTCCTGCCGGCGCCGCGTCCTGCGACGACGTAGTCGCATACCTGACCGCCGCAACCAGCCTGGATGGGTACGCCGACGTCCTACCGCCCTCGGCGCGCGCCTACCGGGCAATCCTGCCGGTAGCCGCCGGTCTCCTCACTCCGATCCAGAAACGCTGTATGGGCGGAGCAATTTGCGGCCGGTGCCGGCCCTAGGTCCCGGTCGTTACTCGGCCTGCGCCGACCCCGAATCCGCCGAAGCCGCGGAGATCCCACCACCGAGCTGCTGGTCCATCAGGTACAGGCCCGCATCGGTGTCACCGATGCGCTTGAGCCAGTCGATGATGACCTTCACGCTCTTTTCCTCCTCCACCTGCTCCGTGACGAACCAGTCCAAAAAAGTCTGGGTAGCCAGGTCCTTCTCATCCCGCGCCACCGCGTACAGGTCCGCGATCGCTGCGGATACCGACTCCTCGCTCTCCAGGGCACGTTCAAAAATCTCCAACATCGACGAGAAGTTCTTCTCCGGCTTGTCGATCGCCCCGAAGTCCACCCGAGCCCCCCGGTCCTCGAGGTAGGTACGGAACCTCATGGCGTGATCCCACTCCTCGGATGACTGTCGGTGCATCCACTGGCCGAACCCGTCGAAGCCGATGGAGTCGCAGTACCCGGCCATGGACAAGTACAGGTAGGATGCGCCGATCTCACGCATCATCTGTTCATTTAGAGCTTCCCTGGTTCTTTCGGAAAGATTCATTTTATCCCCCTCCTTTTTCCTGACCCAGCTTAGTCTGCCTTGCTTCCAAGCCCTGGTTCTCGGGCTGGCGCTGCTTGTGTAAAGATCGCCCTGAACGTGGACAAACAAGTGGGTGATGATGAGACTACCGGACTGGGGGTCAAACTCATGGCGCTTGGTGCGACGCCGCTTTGTAGCACTCCTCGGGAGGCAGCGCACCAACTTCCGCCAGTCGATGGCGGCGTTGGTCGTGTGCTCGGCCGGGGATCTGCTGGCAGGGCTGACTCTGGGCTACATGACCGGAACCCTGGAGCGATTCCCCGGCCTGATCGTGCTCGTACCTGCGGCCATCGGGATGCGGGGCAACATTTTCGGGGCTCTCGGGTCGCGTCTGGGCACCGCAATTCACACCGGACAGTACGACGGACACCTCGAGAAGCGCAACGTCGCCGGGCAGAACGTGCTGGCCTCCGCTGCGCTAACCCTTCTTGTCTCCATTGCACTGGCCGTACTGTCCAAAGAGGTATCTCGCCTTTTCGGCGTCGAGACGATTCCCCTCTCGTACTACGTGACGGTCTCGGTAGTCGGCGGGCTGATCTCGTCCGTGGTAGTACTGATAATCACCTTGGGGGTTGCTCGAGCCTCGGTGACGCGGGGCTGGGACATGGACAACGTGGCGGCACCTATGGTGACCGCGGCCGGGGATGTAGTCACACTGCCCGCGCTGTGGTTGGCCACCCTGCTGCTGCACGTCGGCATGACTCCCCAGATCATCTCAGCTTTGAGCTTCGCCGGCGCCGTTGCAACCGCAGTCTATCTGTGGCGCAACACCGAGCTTCCGTTATTCAAGGCGGTGGTGCGCCAAAGCCTGGTCATCCTCACGCTCGCCGGACTCGTGGACGTGGTGGCGGGGCTGACCATCGAGCGGCGGCTGGAGCACTTCACGGCCTACCCGGGCCTGCTGGTGCTGATCCCCGCTTTCCTGGCCGACGCCGGCGCCCTGGGGGGCATTCTCTCCGCTCGTCTGTCCTCCAAACTGCATCTGGGCTCCATCACCCCCAGCCGCATACCCGGGCTGCGCAGCTTTGAGGACATCGCGCTCACCTACACGCTGGCGCTGCCGATGTTCTTCCTGCTCGGCGTCAGCGCAACCCTGCTCGCTAAAGCCGTCGGACTGGCCACCCCCGGAATGGGCGCGATGGTGACCTTGACGCTGATGGCCGGTTTCATCGTTACGTCGGGGGCGGTGTTTGTCGCCTATTACAGCGCAGTGATCAGCTACCACTTCGGGCTGGATCCGGACACCTACGGGATACCGGCCGTCACCAGCTCTATGGACCTGCTCGGCGCGGTGGCCCTGATACTGTCTATGCTGTTCCTTGGAATTGCCTGATGAATGAACCCCCACGCACCTTAAAAGAGATGCTCGCCGAGGCCAAAGACACCTCGGAGCTGATGCTCGATCTGGCTCACGCCGGACTCTTCTACCGGGACCGCGACCTGTCCGGCGAGGTCCTGGAACTGGAAGACGACCTCAGCCGGCTGGTACACCGCATGCGCGAAGTGTGCCTTATCGCCTCCCGCAGCCCCGACGATGCCGCCGGTCTGGCCTCGCTGCTGCAAGTCATGTCGGCTATCGAGGTTATAGGCAACCAAGCGGTGGACATCGCCAAGATAGTCCTCGACTCGATCGGCATCCCCAGGGAGTTGACGGCCGACCTCGGCAAGGCGGACGAGGTCGCCGACCGCATCAAGTTGCATGAGCACAGCCGGCTGCAGGGCCGCAGCGTGGACGAAATGGAAGACGCCGTCGAGGAGATCCGGCTGATCGCCCTTCGCCGGGGCCCGCGCTGGCTGTTCGACCCCGCCGACGAAGGGGTCCTGCAGACCGACGATGTCCTGGTCGTGCGGGGCCCGCCCGAGGCGCTGCCGGAGCTGAGAAAGCTGGCGGGCATGGCGGCCAAGGCGGAGGAGCCCACCGAGGACCTGAGATTTTGGGAACTGGACAAAGCGGTCGACTCCATAGTCGAGATGAAGGATCTGGCCGAGACGGCCGTGGGGCTGGCCTACGCCGCAGTGCTGCTCGACGACCGAGCGGTTGCCGCCGAGGTGGTGCGCATGGAAGACCGCCTGGACGACATGCGGGAGACGATCGAATCGTGGGTGCTGGACGCCGCCACCGACTCACGCAACCGCCCGGCGCTGCGCGGTCTGCTGCATTTGGCGGTCGCCTCCGAAACCATAGGAGACGCCGCCCAGGCCATGGTGTGGCTGGTCGAGCGGGACGAACAGCTGCACCCGGTCATCGCCGAAGCGTTGGGCGCAGCGGAGGATGTGGTGCTTCAAACCACGGTGCAGGCCGGGTCTCCTGCGGACGGCAAGCTGCTCAATGAGCTGGACCTGAAGGGCATGTCGCCTCTGGCCCGCAGCCGTAAAGGCCGCTGGCAGTACCGGCCGAGGGGCCGCACCAAGCTCGTCGAAGGCGACCGCATCCTGTTAATCGGTCGCAGCGACTCCGCCGAGCACCTGCACCGGCTGTTCGGGGAAGACGACGAGGACGAGCGGTAAGAGCCGGGCCGGCGCAGCCCGCCCCCGCCGCTATAGATCCACCACGAGCGTGACCGGTCCGTCGTTTATCAGCGCCACCTGCATGTCGGCGCCGAAGCGTCCTTGGGCCACCCGCAATCCCATGCCCGCAAGCTCGTCGGCCAGCCCCGTAACCAGCGGCTCGGCCACCGTGGCCGGCGCGGAGGACACGAACGACGGTCGCCTGCCTTTGGACGTGTCGCCGAGCAAAGTGAACTGCGACACCACCAGCACCTCTCCCCCGACTTCCTGCACCGAGCGGTTCATCCTGCCCTGGTCGTCAGCGAAGATCCTCAGGCCGGCTATCTTGTTGGCCGCCTTGGCGCTCACCCGTTCGTCGTCATCATGGCCCGCGGCGACCAGCGCAAGGATTCCGCGGTTGATCCGCCCAACCACCTCACCGTCCACGCTCACCGAGGCCGACGCCACCCTCTGTAGCACCAGTCTCACTGCTGGGCTTGCGGAATTACGCGGTAGGCGTCGTAGACGCCCTCCACGCGCCTTAGCATGTTGAGAATGGTGGTCAGCTGCGACGGATTGCTGATCTCGAACGTGAACTTGATCAGGTTGAGTCCGTTCTTCACGCTCATGTTCGCAGACAAGATGTTGGTTCCGGTGTCGGAGACGCTGGTACTAACATCCCGCAGCAGCTTGGGCCGGTCGAGCGCCTCCACCTGAATTTCCACGGAGAACGCGCCCGAAACCTGCGGATCCCACTTGACCTTCACCACTCGAGACTCGTCCTGCGTCAACTCTTGCGCGTTGGCGCAATCCGCTCGGTGCACCGATACCCCGCGGCCGCGGGTTACGAACCCCACAATCGGATCCAGCGGCACCGGCATACAGCACCTGGCCAGCTTTACCCAGATATCGTCCATCCCCTCCACCTGAACCACGTTGGGGGAGGTGGGTTTGGCCTTTGCCTTGGTGGGAATCCGCACCTCCTCGACGTGCTGATCCACACCTTGAGCCTTCGACGCTCGCCGAACGACCGTGGACGCGGAAACCCTGCCCTCCCCCACCGCCGCGTACAGCGCGTCCATGCTGGAGTAGTTCATGTCCTTGGCCAGAGCCTCCAGCGTCCCGTCGGCCACCATCTTTTGAATCGGCAGACTGGCCCGCCGCAGCGCCTTCAGCAGGTGGTACTTGCCCTCGGCCAGGGCTTCTTCCCGCCGCTGCACCGTAAACCACTGTTTGATCTTGGTGCGGGCCCGCGGCGTGACGACCATATCCAGCCAGTCCCGGCTGGGCGTACCGTTCTTGGAGGTCATCACCTCGACCGTCTCCCCCGAGGCAAGCTGGTGCGATAAGGGCACCAGCTTGCCGTCCACTCGGGCCCCCGCGCAGTGGTGACCCACCTCGGTGTGGATGGCGTAGGCGAAGTCGATCGAGGTTGCCCCCTTAGGAAGCTCGAGCACCTCGCCCTTCGGGGTAAAAACGAACACCTCGTCGCTGTACAGGTCCAACCGCAAGGTGTCGAGGAACTCGGTGTCGTCCTCGTTGTCCTGCAGCTCCAGCATGCGGCGCATCCAGGCCGACTGACTGTCCTTGTGCCTGGGCTCCGGATCCTCCTTGTACGCCCAGTGCGCCGCCACGCCTTTCTCCGCGGTCCGGTGCATCTGAGCCGTACGGATCTGGATCTCCAGCGGCTTGCCGCCGGGTCCCACGACAGTCGTGTGCAGCGACTGGTAGAGGTTGAACTTGGGCATGGCCACGTAGTCCTTGAACCGGCCCGGGATCGGCTTCCACAGCGAGTGGATGCCTCCGACGGCTGCGTAGCAGGACTTCTGGTCGTTCGCCTCCAGGATCACCCGAACGCCGATAAGGTCGAAGATCTCGTCGAACTCCCGGCCCCGCAGCGCCATCTTTTCGTAGATCGAGTAGTAGGTCTTGGGCCGGCCCACCACCTCGGCCTTGAGCCTCAGGTCGCGCATCTTCTGACCGACCTGGTCGATGACCTCCTTGAGCTGCTCCTCCCGTGCCGGCTGCCGGGCCATGACCATATGGTCGATCTCTGCGTAGACCTTGGGGTAGAGGGTCTTGAAAGCCAGATCCTCAAGCTCGGCCCGCATCTCCTGCATGCCCAGGCGGTTGGCGAGCGGCGCGTAGATCTCCAACGTTTCCGAGGCAATCACCTTCTGCCGCTCCTCCGGCAGCGCATTGATGGTGCGCATGTTGTGCAGACGATCGGCGAGTTTGATGATCAGGACCCGGATGTCGCGGGCCATGGCTACGATCATCTTGCGCAGGTTGTCGGCGCGCTCTTGCTGCTTGGTGCGGAACTTAATGCGGTCGATCTTGGTCAGCCCGTCAATGATCTCGGCGACCTCGTCGCCAAAGATGGTACGCAGCTCCGACAGCTCCAGGGAGGTGTCCTCGACCGAGTCGTGCAGAAAGGCCGCGATGATCGTCGTGGCGTCCATGCCCTCCTGGGCCAGCAGCCTGGCCACTCCGATCGGGTGCATGATGAACTCCTCGCCGGAGCGGCGTTTTTGGCCCTCGTGCACCAGGTGGGCTACCTCGTACGCCCTCACGATCCCCCGGGTGTCCGCCTTTGGGTGGTGGTTTCGCACCATCCGCACGATGTCGAGGATTTCTCGCGGTATCTGTGGCGGGGAGGTCTGCGGCCTAAATCGGTAGAAGACCCCCTTGACGCCGCGGGCCTCGGCCCGGGCATCGAGAACTTCGTCGGGAATCAGACGCTGCGGCGAAATTGGGGGCGCCGGCGCACCTTCCTTCTCGGACCCGGCGGGGGGCCCGGTGGCAGTCTTGCCTTTATCGGCCAAATGCACCTCCCGCTAGCTCACGACTATCCCATTAAAGCACGGCGCCAACCGGCCGCGTCACGCAGCGCCGCTATGCGAGGGGCAGCAACGCCAAGCAGGTCGGCCCGGCGTCCGCCTTGACGAACTCACCGAGATCGAGACCGTGCACAATGAAGCCCTTGCGCTCCAGCACGTCGTGTACCTCGTAGCTGCCCGAGGCGATCACATGGCGCCCTACAGCCAGCACATTGCACGCCTCCAACGGGCCGTCGGTGACGGGTATCTGCTCAAGGCCCGCAAACGCGGAGTTTCGCAGCACCTCCGGCAGGCCTATAACCAGCTCGTCGTTGAGGACTGTCACCGCCGTAGACAGGTGAAGCAGACCGGAGGGGACGTCGACGGGCACCACCCGGTAGCCCAAAGGCTCGGCGAAACCCGTCAATGCCTCGATGCCCAGGCTGCTTGTACGGCGTGACCGACCCACTACCAGAGTCTTTCCAACGCGCAGCACGTCACCGCCCTCGAGGCTGCCGGGAGGCGGCACCTCATGGATCTCGTTCACCAGGCCCTGTTGCAGAACCTTCTTAACCGCAGGCAGCTCGGCTTTACGGACACCGATACCCGAACGGGCCAGCAAAGCCGCCGACTGCAGGACTACTGCGGTGTCCTGGGTAAAGCAGGAGTCCGGGTGCAACTCGTTGGGCTCCATGACTACCAGGCGCTCGACGATCGACCCCAGGGTTTCCTGGTATTCGTGGTGCTGTCTCAGCGCCCGGGCAGGGTCGATAAACCCGCCTTTCGGATGAGAGGAGATGGCTCGGAAGAACGAACTGGGCGGCGGCTTGACCACCGCCCAAGGGGGTTTACTGCCGGTCACGGTACGAAACTCTACCCTTCACCGATTACTCATGCTGCTCCTTGCTTTACTATACCCTCCCGTCAATTTAGACTTGACGGATGATCGCCGAGCCGTTCACGTTGCAGGATCTGATCGAGGTGGTCCGGCGGCGCGCCGGACCGGGCAACGAGCTCGACCGCGTGCAGGAAGCCGGGGGGCTGGCCGGGGACGTGGGCATGCTTACCGAGCAGCTGCTCGACTACTTCGTGCAAGACGCGCGGCGAGCGGGCCTGTCCTGGTCGCAAATCGGCGAGCGGCTCGGAGTAACCAAGCAAGGAGCTCAGCAGCGCTTTACGGACCACGACCGAGGTCCCGCCGACCTGTCGGACCAGTTGATCGGTTTGGGCCTGCCCCCCCTTGAAGAGCCAAAGGTCAGAGGGTCCGGGGGCCTGCTGCGCAAGGTCACCGGCGGCCCGACGGTGAGGCGCTTTACTCAGGCCGGGCGCCAGACAATAGCCGCCGCCCACGAAGAGGCGAGACGGCTCGGTTCAGATTTTGTCGGGACGGAGCATCTCCTGCTCGGCCTTCTCCAGGAACAGGGCGGGCTGGCAGCGCGGGCCCTGCACGCAGTTGGTGTGGATTTGGACGCGGTTGCGGCTAAGGTGGTACCGGTATCCCGAAGCGGCGCCAACTTGGAGAGCGCTCCCCTGCTGCTCGCCTCGGGGTCCACCGAGGCGCTGCAAACCGCGATGAGAGAGGCTCTGCGATTGGGACACCACTACATCGGAACAGAGCACATTCTTCTCGGCCTACTGGCCGGCCAAAACGCCGCTACGGATCTGCTGGCGGACCTCGGCAACAATCCCAAACAGCTGGGCGATCAAATCCTCGGACTCCTGGAGCGAGGCTGACCAAACGCTACCTGCTCCTCGTAAGCGGGGCGGCAGCTCTGCTCGGGTTGAGCCTCGGTCTGCCCAACTTGCTGCAGGGAAGCGGGCTGGTCCGAGGGGACCCGGTGCTCGGCGAACCCAAAGCCCCGATTATGCTGGCGTACGGTCCGGCCGCGGCAGTACCCGCGCTGGCCGAGGCGGCAAGGCAGATGCCCAAGGTGGAGGCAGTCGCAGAGGCCGGCAACGGCACCGGCTGGCTTACCTCGTGGAAATCCACCGGTCAAGCCGCCTCGGTCCCTCCGGAAGGGTTTTCCATACCCGTTGAGATACTAAGCGTCGACCCGGCCACTTACTCGCAGTTCGTACCGGCGCAGCAGCGCGATCTGTTTCGTCGGCTGGCCGACGGGGGGGCGTTGATGGGACGTTCGGCCGCAGCCTTTCGGGCGATCTCCTCGACAGGAAGTCTGGCGTTTGGCGACCAGTCGGTCGAGATTACCGCGGTGGTGGACGACGACCTGGTGGCCAGCCACGAGGTGGTCGTCTCCCACGAGACGGCGGCATCGCTGGGCATCGACAACCGCAAGTACGCGCTGTTGGCCTTGGGCCGCGGCCTGGACGCCGGCGCGGTCTTGGACCACCTGAACTCCGAGCTTCCCGATACATCCATCGCAGTCCGGGAGCCGGGCGATTCCGAGTACTTTCGTCCGGGCGGCGAGACGCTGCCCCAGATCGAGGTCAAGAAGGTCGCCGGTGAATTCGCCGGCAGGCCCGCCGGCGGCGGTGTCCTCGAGATCGATCCCAAGTGGATCGTCGCCAACACGGTCAACGAGCCGATCCCCCTGTTGGGACGGGCTCGCTGCCACCGTGACGTGTTTCCGCAGATAAAAGCCGCGTTCGAACAAATCGCGGCCGAAGGACTCGAGCACCTGATCGACAACGACGATTTTGGGGGTTGCTTTGCTCCGCGGCTGCTCAGCGCCGACCCCAACTCGGGCATCTCACGCCACTCCTGGGGAATTGCCTTCGATTTCAACGTGTCGAACAATTTATACGGAAGTGAGCCGTCCATGGACTCGCGCCTGGTGGAAATCCTCGAGAAATGGGGCTTCACCTGGGGCGGGCGGTGGCGAGTGCCCGACGGCATGCACTTTGAGTATTGGCAGCCCGCCGGCTCGGTTAGTGATTAGATGTTAGTGGCCAGGGTACTAGGTAAGGACCTGGAGGCGTATGGCAGAAGTTGACCCGGGAATAGCCGAAGCCCTGGACAAGATGGCGGCTGAAGACCCCCAGAGGGCCAGGATGGCCGCCACCGCCATGTCGTGGGTTACCGGCGGCGGCGGCGCGGGGCGCATTACTCAGGAGCGCATCCAGCGGTTCTGCTGGTACGACCTACCGCTGAAGTGGCAGTCGGATGTAGCGACTCGCCAAACCATCGTGGTGGCCCTGGCCGAACTGCTGGACCACCTGGGTCTTCCCCGTTACGCGGAGATCTGCCGATCCCCGCAAACCATCGAAGTTCACGCAGCATACGCCCAGAACCCGCAAAAAGGGCTCCTGGCCTTCCGCAAAGCGAACCTGGAATCGGGGATTTACCCTCCCGACCTTCCGGAGTTCACCTGGGGCGCCGCTATGGGACCCGAGGAGGCCGCGACGCTGGCCGCGGTGCAGGACTACTTGGAGCTGGCGCTGGTGGCGGGCGACCTGGTACCCGGAACCCGTGGGTGGAAGCGACGGCAGGCCAAGCTGGTGCGCACCTACCTCAACACGCCAAACCCCAGGCTTGCGGGCCAGACCCCGCTGGACGTGACTCTCACCGAGCGGATCCAGCGGTGGCTGGGCGCCGAGCAGAGCGAAACCCGGCGCCAGATTCTGTCTGGGCTTGCCAACCGCCTGCTACATTCGGCCCACTTGCCCGAAGAAATCAAGGATCCCTACCCGGCCCTGAGCAGATTTTTATCGGAGTTAAAAGACGGCGAGGGACCCGACCCGGATAGGCCGGACCCGCTCGTTGCCCTATCCAAAGATCTGCGCTTTACCCGCAAGCACTCGGGGCGCATCGTACTCACCCGCCTGGGCGAGAGCTACCTCAAGGATCCGCTCAAACACTGGCGTCGCGTCCCACAGACGCTCAAGACCAGCAACTCCTTTCACCGGTTGGCGGGCGAACTGCTGCTGGCGACGCTGCTCAAGGAGGGGGCGGGAACGCTCCTGGATATAGTTGAGACAATCTCGCAGGCTGCCGCGGAGGCCGGCTACCGCGAGGCCGGCACCGGGGAGCCCCCCGGCACCGATTCGATAAACCGCGCCTGCTCGGAGACTCTCGGACCTTTCGAAACTTTGGAACTCATAGAGCGGTCCGGTGAATCGGACTCCGTGGAATTGAGATTGAATCCCATAGGCGAAGCCACCGCTTTGGAAACCCTCCGGCAAAAGGCCTCAGGTCCGGGAGTAGCTCCCTGGGAGTAAGCCAAGCGGGGGGCCAGCGAGAAATACCAGGAGATTGACTGTGCCGGGAAACCTGTTCCGAGGAGAGGCACCGGCGGTCAAGCTAGTTCATCGACGGATCGGCCGGCATCAGCGCCAGCATCTTGTAGCTGCCCCCCTTGCGCTGCAGGATCGAGCTCCACAGGCGCTGGGGCTCTTCGGTGAACACGTCGTCGGCAAGTGCATCCTCGACGATCCACGACTCCTCTTGCATCTCCGCCTCCAACTGCCCAGGACCCCACCCGGCGTAGCCCGCGAAAACGCGCGCCCGCCTGATCTCTGGCATAGGCTCTTCGTCCAGAGTACCGAGCAATCCGATGGAGCCCACGACTATTCTTGTCTCGGGAGTAAACGAGCCGAAATCGGCGAGCACGATCGCCGCCTCGGGCTGGACCGGCCCTCCAACGAAGACCTGCGAGTCGCCCGGTACGACCGGGACCAGCGCCGGCACCGCTTCTTCTACCGTTACCTCGGCCGGCCGGTTGAGCACCAGACCCATGGTTCCCTCCTCGCTGTGCTCGGTGATCACCACTACGGTGCGCCGAAAGTTCGGGTCCATCAATGATCCGTTGGCAACGAGCAAGCTTCCCAGCAGGTTCTCCATAAGGCAATCATTTCATCTCGCCGCCGACATCCGGACAATCCCTAAGTCCGTGCCGCGCCGGCCATGGATGTAATTTCTCCGGCGTTCCACTAACCTTGACCGCTATGCGACCAGTTGGACTGCCCGAGCACATACGCGCTTGCCTGTTCGACCTCGACGGCGTGCTGACGGAAACGGCATCGATTCACTTCGAGGCGTGGAGGCAGACATTCGACTCCTATCTCGACCGGCGCAGCGGCGGTTCCGGCCACTTCGAACCCTTCACCAAGCAGGACTACCTCGAGTTTGTCGACGGTAAGCCGCGCCACGACGGCGTGCGCTCGTTCCTGGCCTCCCGCTCGATCGTTCTGCCGGAGAAACCGGAGCCCCGGCAGCCGGACGGGCCCTCTGTGCAGGAGCTCGGCGACCAGAAGAATGCGCTGGTCTTACAGCTAATGCAGTCTTTGGGCGTCACGCCCTTTGAGGGGTCACAGCGCTATCTGAAGGAGATCCAGAGCAGGGGTCTGAACGCCGGGGTGGTCTCCGCCAGCGCCAACGCCCGGGCCGTGCTGGAAGCCGCCGGGCTGCTGAGCCGGTTCGAGGTCATCGTCGACGGCGTGGTGGCGGCCGGAGAGGGGCTGCGGGGAAAACCTTTCCCCGATACGTTCTTGTACGCAGCCCGTCTGCTCGGTACCGAACCCGCCAACGCGTGCGTCTTCGAGGACGCTCGGGCCGGGGTAGCGGCCGCCCGCGCAGGTGGATTCGGGTATGTGGTGGGAATCAACCGGGCCAACCAGGCCGCCGCGCTGGCCCAGGAGGGCGCCGATATCGTCGTAGAGGACCTGGCCGAACTACTGTTGGAGGCGTGATGGACGCCGCACTACCCATAGAACCCTGGTGCATAAGCGAGAAAGAGCTCGACCTGGAGGCTCTGGGCCAAACCGAGTCCCTGTTTGCGCTGGCCAACGGCCACCTCGGATTGCGCGGAAACCTAGACGAAGGTGAGCCCTTCAACCGGCCGGGCACCTACCTGAACTCCTTTTACGAATCACGGCCGCTTCCCCATGCCGAGCCTGCCTACGGCAACCCTGAGTCCGGCCAGACGATCATCAACGTCACCAACGGTAAGTTGATCCGTCTGCTCGTCGACGATGAGCCGTTCGATATCCGCTACGGACGCCTCAATAAGCACGAGCGCCATCTGGATCTGCGGTCCGGAACCCTCTCGCGGGAGGTCGACTGGACCTCACCGGCCGGCCAGTCGGCCATAGTGCGCTCCACCCGCATGGTTTCTTTCACGCAGCGAGCCGTGGCTGCCATCTGCTACGAGGTCGAGGCCGTGGAGAAAGCAACCCGGGTCGTCATCCAGTCCGAACTGGTCGCCAACGAACCGATGCCGCCCTTCCGCAAGGATCCCCGGGTATCCGCCGCCCTCGAGTCGCCCCTGGTGGCCGAGTACCAGTCCGAGTGGGAGACCGGGGCGGCCTTGGTGCACATGACCAAGGCAAGCAAGTTGCGCCTCGCCGCAGCCATGGACCACCTGGTCGAGGGACCGGAGAGCGTGGCCGTGGAGATGTCCGCTCAGCAGGACATCGCCCGCACGACGTTCACCTGCCAGCTCGGTCCGGGTGAAAAACTGAGGATCACCAAGTATCTGGCGTACGGATGGTCAGGGCATCGATCGCGGGCCGCTCTTTTCGACCAAGTGATCGCCGCCCTCAACGCGGCTCGGTATACGGGGTGGGACGAGCTGGTGGCGGAGCAGGGCCTCTACCTGGACCGGTTCTGGGCGGGTGCCGATATCGAGATCGACGGGGACGTGGAACTGCAACAGGCGGTGCGCTTCGGGCTGTTTCACGTTCTGCAGGCCGGAGCCAGGGCCGAAGAGCGGCCGATAGCCGCCAAGGGCCTCACCGGCACCGGTTACGAAGGCCACGCGTTCTGGGACACCGAGATCTTCGTCCTGCCCGTGTTCAATCACACGCTGCCCAAAGCCGCCGCCGACGTCTTGCGCTGGCGGCACTCGACGCTCGATGCGGCTCGCGACCGAGCCAAGGCCCTCGGGCTCAAAGGCGCCTCGTTCCCGTGGCGCACCATCGGCGGCCAGGAGTGCTCAGGGTACTGGCCGGCTGGCACTGCAGCCTTCCACATCAACGCCGACATCGCCTATGCGGTCACCGAATACATCCACTGCACCGGCGACGAACAGTTCGATCGGGACGTCGGAGTCGAACTGCTGGTAGAGACCGCGCGGCTGTGGTACAGCCTGGGTCACTTCGATCGAGAGGGAAAGTTCCGGATTGACGGCGTGACCGGTCCGGACGAGTACGATGCGCTCTCCGACAACAACGTCTACACGAACCTGATGGCCCGGCATAACTTGCGCGCCGCGGCCGAAGCTGTGGAGCGCCACCCGGATATCGCCGGGCACCTCAACGTCCATGAGCACGAACTGGCGAGCTGGAGCAGCGCCGCGGCGTCGGTGTACATACCCTTCGACGATCGACTGCGGGTTCACCCACAGTGCGAGGGTTACACGCTGAGACAAAGCTGGGACTTCGCGCACACCGACCCGGAGTCCTACCCACTGCTGCTCAACTACCCGTACTTCGACCTTTACCGCAAACAGGTGATCAAACAAGCGGACTTGGTCTTGGCCATGCACCTGCAAAGCCGCGCTTTTAGCGAAGAACAGAAGGCCCGCAACTTCATTTACTACGAGCGCATCACGGTGCGGGACTCCTCGCTGTCGGCTGCGACCCAAGCGGTCGTTGCCGCCGAGCTCGGGCACTTGGACCTGGCGTACGATTATCTGGGCGAGACGGCGCTGGTAGACCTCAAGGACGTCCACCGCAACGCAAAGGACGGCGTGCACATCGCCTCGATGGCCGGGGCCTGGAGCGCCCTCGTATCTGGATTCGGCGGCATGAGAACTCACGGGCCGGACCTGTATTTCTCGCCCCGCCTGCCGGCGTTTCTCAACCGCATCTCGTTTAACCTAAGGCACCACGACCGCCGTTTGTCGGTGGTTATCCTGCCCAACTACGCCACCTACAAGCTCCAAAGCGGCGAGCCGCTGACCCTGCGCCACCACGGCGAGACGTTCGAACTGACCACCGACAAGGCGATCACCTACGATATCCCGCAGACTAAAGCCAGAACCTACCCGGTTCAGCCGGTGGGGCGCGAGCCCCGACGGCGCCACACCACTCTCAACAGATCCTAGTGCCGTGACCACTAACGTTTGCGAGGTTTAGCCCGAGCCACTCTTCGGGCTCGACGCTTAGAGCGGCTCGGCAATCAACAGCTTCGCCTCGAGCGGCAGCTCGAGTACCTGGCGCAGCGCAAAGCCGCTGTCGCTCAGCAGCGCCTCCATCTCCTGCCGCGTGCGCTCGCGGCCTTGGGTAACCGCCAACATATTCAGGTCTGCCCCCAGTGCAAGAAGCCCCGGCACCAATCGCTCCACAACCATGAGTCGCCCACCTGAGCCCATAGCAGCCCGGCAGTTGCCCAGAATTCGCACGCACTGCTCATCGGTCCAGTCGTGCAAAACCCGCGAGAGCAGGTAGCCGTCGGCTCCGGGCGGCACAGATTCGAAGAAGTTCCCGGCCACCAGTTCGCAGCGGTCGCCCAGGCCCTGCCGGCGTAAATTCTCTCCGGCGGCCTCCAGGACCGAGGAGGTTTCGAACAATACCCCCTTGAGCTCGGGATACTCGGCGAGCAGCGCGCCCAGAGCCGCCCCGTTGCCTCCGCCGACATCGACGATGGACTCCATGGACGAAAAGTCCCACGAGCCCGGCACGGCATCCAAAAAGGCACTCCCTCCGGCCATCGCACGATCAAAGATTCTGCCTCGGCTCTGGTTCTGCTCCAGGTACTCGAAAAGACCACAGCCGAACTCGATTCCAAACGCGTCTCGCCCGGTACGCACCGCCTCGAGCAAGTTTCCCCAAGCCCGGTAGAACTCTTCGCCGAAGAGCAGCGCCAGGTCGCCCATCGAACCCTGTCCGGTGGAACGTAAATGCTCGCTTGCCGCGTTGTTGGCAAAAACCCCGTCGCCCGCCTGTTCGAAAACGCCCAAGGCGCACAGGTAGCGCAGCACCCGGTACAGACGGTCGGGGCGCACACCCAACTGCTTCGCCAGCACGCCGGCCGGCTGCGGCCCGCCGCTCAGCAGGTCGGCCACTCCCAGCTTCGTGGCCACGTACAATGCCTGGGTCTGGTAGATGCCGGTGGCAACCTGCTGAATTGTGCGCGCGCCCGCGTCGTCAAAATCCTCAACCATAGGCCGATGCTACAGCCGCGGTTTGTCCCGGGTCCCGCCGCGTCGTAAGGTCGGTTAAATGAGCTCTCAGCCCCAACACCGCAACCCAGCGGTCCAACCTGGCAGATGAAGCGGCTGACCGATCTGCGTGAGCGCCTCGGGGACGTAGTACAGGCTCCATTCGAGGTCAGCCAACTGCCGGGGGTGCAGTACACCGACCCGCCCGGCGATCCAGGATTGTTCGGGCCCGGCAGCGTCACCTGGAAGGTCGGGTCGGATTGGCCGTCGGCGCTGGTCGGGGGAATGAGCGGTTTGATCCTGGGAACTCTGCACCCCCAGGTTCTCGCCGGGACGCTCGATTACTCTATCTTCCGCACCGACCCGATCGGGCGCCTGGCTCGCACGGCATCTTTCGTCATGGCTACCGGCTTCGCCTCGACGCCGGTAGCACACGGCGTCATCGACCACGTCAACCGGCTACACAAACACATCCAGGGCACGACCCCCACCGGGAAGGCGTACCGCGCCGACGATCCCGACCTAGCGGTGTGGACGCACACGACCATTTACGGCGGCTTCCTCGACGGACACCTCCTCTACGCTCCCCGGCCCATTGGAGGCTCCGACATCGACCGGTACTGGGCCGAAACGGCCCGCATTCCAACGATGCTCGGTGCCCGAGGCGTGCCGACCAGCCGGTCGGAGGTTCGAGAGTACTTCCGGCAGGTTCGACCGCAGCTTGAGGCCGGGCGGGATGCGCTGGACTCCGCCCGTTGGGTGCTCGACGGAGGCAAGGGCAATACCCCTACGGTCGTCGACTCCGGTCGGGCGCTTACCGAACGCTGGCAGCAGCTCATGCCGGGCCACGGTTTGAGAGAGCGCGCCTGTGCCTATCGTGAGCGGGAACGGCGCATCCTGCTTTTCGCATCGCTCGGAGCAGTCAAGTTCGCCTACTGGATCTTTGCCAAGACGGCTACGGACCTACTCCCGGAGTGGTCCGGACGAATGCTGCAACTGGACCGCTCCCCGGTGGCGGAGCCCATGGCCCGGGCGTACTTCGGGGCTTTGCGTCTTGCGGTGCCCACAATGCCCCGGGCCCTGCGACTGTCGATCAACCGATCACAACGTGCGCCGATAAGCGACAATTCCGCCACGGATGCCGTAGATGGTGCAGAATTCCGCACAGCAGCCCGGCCCACGGGAGGACTCGATAGCTAAGGACCGGATCGACCCACGGAGCTCTTTAGCGGTACTCGCCTCAGTCAGCTGGCGGATACTGGTCATAGCCGCGGCCACTTTGGCGGTGCTGTATGCCCTGAGTTACTTTCGCATCATCGTCCTGCCCGTAATAGCCGCGCTGTTCATCACCAACTTCCTGTTTCCGCCGGTGGCGTGGCTTCGCAAGCACCGGTGGCCCAGCATCCTCGCGACGTGGACGGTCCTGTTCACGGCGATCGGCCTGGTTGCCGCAGTGTTGACCGTTCTCGGCCCTCCCGTTGCCGACGAGTTCGCCGATCTCGAGGAGTCGCTGCGCGAGGGCGTCGACCAGGTAATCACCTGGCTCGCCGAGGGTCCGCTGGCAATATCGGAAACTCAGCTCCAGGAGTATGTAGACCGGGCCACCGGCGGGCTAACCGATAGTACCGGGCGCATCGCGGGGACTGTGGCGGCCGGAGCCCTGCGCGCCGCCGAGTTCTTGGTCGAACTGGTGGTAACACTTGTGCTGGTGTTCTTCTTTTTGAAGGACGGCGATAAGGTCGTCGCTTGGCTGACCAAACAAGTACCGGAGCGCCAGCGTGCCGATGTCCGTGAAATCTCCACACGGGCATGGCGCACCCTAGGGGGCTATATCAGGGGCGTAGCGGTAATAGCCTTCGTGGACGCGGTGCTAATCGCCATCGCGCTTGCCATCATCGGCGTACCATTGGTAGCGCCGCTGGCGATGCTGACTTTCATAGGAGGATTCTTTCCAATCGTCGGAGCGCTGGTAGCGGGGGTCATCGCTTCGTTGGTGGCCCTGGTGACCAACGGACCCCTCGACGCCCTGTTGGTCGCCGGAGCCATTCTTATGATCCAGCAAATCGAGGGCAACCTTCTGCAGCCGGTGCTCATGTCCCGTGCCGTAAACCTGCACCCGGTCGTAATCCTGCTCTCACTCACCGCCGGAGCAGCACTTTTCGGCGTGGTGGGCGCGTTCCTCGCCGTGCCGATCGCAGCCGTCGCCGCAACCACAGGCAACTACCTGAACACCGCCCGCACCGACCCCGCCGCATAACAAATCTGCTCGCAAAGCCACCAGATTCACAACGTGTGGTGATAGCTTCAGGCCTCCGCAGTACTGAACGAAAGGGCTCAACCATCACTTCACAAGAATCCGTACACGAAACCGACCCCTTCTGGTCGGACAACCTGGACATGCCTCCGACGATGCTGAGCTATGTCTGGACTCGCCTGCTACGGCTTCTGAAGCTGGCAGGCCTCGCTCACTAGGCACACTATCCCGCCTCCCCTTCCACCGCCTCCGCATTCTCGAACCGAAGTTTGACGTGCGTGGGACCCTTGCTCGCTGCGGCAGGCGTCTGCGCGTCGTCGGGCCCGGGCGCTCCGCTGCCCTCCAGGCGGACCAGGATCTTTCGGAGCAGCTCCGCCAGCTGAAGCCGCTCATTGTGATCGAGCACCTCCACCACCTCGTCCGCGGCGCCCAGGTAGGCCTTGATCGCGTCCTCGACCACGTCGTTTCCTTCCGACGTTAAAGTCATCAGCACGGCCCGCCGGTCGTCGGGATCTGGCCGGCGCACAATGCGCCCGGCTTTGGCCAGCCGGTCGGCATACTTACCCACACGGCAATCCAGACGACTGTGGACAAAGATTGTGGGAACGACCCGGAAATGATAGCGCCCCAAGGAACATCCGGGCCTCAGGACCCTTTCGGATCCGAGTCACCTTCTGCTTCTTGGGGCAACGTTTACGATACGCTCCGCTTAATCTGTAGTCAAACCCTTAGACGAGTTTTTTTCACGCTTTCAGAGAAATCGTAGCGACCTTGCCACCGGCGTGGCACGCCGGCTCACTTAACGAGACAATGCACCCCCGACCCAATAACAACGAGGTGCCGATGAACACGCTGCCTACGGCCTACGCCCGACCAACCGCACGCGCTTGCTTGGACACGGTGCGTTTACGGTGAGCGCGCCCGGCATTTCACGCGTTCTGGAGACGGTTCTCTACTTCACCTCGGAATCCGAAACCAAAGCCTTCTACAGCGAAGTCTTGGGGCTGCGCCTGATCGGCGAGGAGGCCGGCCGGCACATGTTCTTCCGCATGGGAGACGGCGTCCTCCTTCTCTTCAACCCATCGGCCACGGCGGAAGCGGGGTCGGTCCCGGCCCACGGCGCTACAGGCCAAGGGCACGCTTGCTTTCTTGCCTCCGGAGGCAACTATGAGCAGTGGAAGCAACACCTTGAGGGGCGCGGGGTTTCGATAATTCAGGAAGCCAGCTGGCCTCCCGGCGCCGCGCGGGAGCGGATACGGGGAGTGTCTTTTTACTTTCGTGACCCGTCGGGCAACCTACTGGAAATTGCTAATACGGATTTTTGGCCCCCCTAGTGCCGTTAGTGGTCACGGCACTAGCAAGCTCCGGCCCCCCTCATGCGGTTTCGAGTGCTTCGGCGAGTATAAAATGCATGTCGACCGCTTCTCGATAGCCGTTGGCGATCAGGTGGCCCTGATTGCCGCTGCGCAGCAGTACAGTGGGGAATCCCGTGATCCCCCACTCCGCGGCAGCTGCAAAATCGATCCAGGCTGCCTCCCCGGCTGCCTCGCTTAGGTACGACTCCATAAAGGCATCCGGATCCACCCCGACGTCGGCTACCAGCGGCGGGTAGACCTGAGGATCCGACAACACGGTGCCTTCCGCGTAAAACGCCCGCTGCAGACGCTTGAACAAAGGCCAAGCCTTGGCCTCGTCTATCCCGCGCACGGCCGCCACCGCGCGGCAGGCAGGCTCCGTGTCGTAGACCCAATCCCGGCGATTGAGTATCGACAGATCGAACGGCTGCCGGCTGCGCATCTCGACCTCCATCCAGTGCGCCGCAAGAAACTCCGCCAGCTCGTCACTCATCTGCTCTGCGCCGGGACCGACCCGCAGGCCGCCCACGACCACATGCAAGGGCAGATCGGGGCACCTCATCTGTAGCTCGTCGATCTGCGGCGCTATGCCCCAGCACCACGAACACATCGGATCGCCTACGTAGATAATCGACGGATCGCCGAACGGCTCCATGTTTTTCTCACCACCCGTACACAAACAAACTTACACTTGACACTATTGTCATATGTCGATTTCGCTTATACTGTGGATCCTTAACCGACGTTCCTCTCGTCTAAGGAGGAATCGCTCACAGGAAGGCGATTCCGGCAATAGGGCCGCCCGCCATGGCGGCCTTATTGTTACTACCCACAGATTCTTCTACTAACGCCGGGCCGGCAGCCTCGATCCGGACCGGCGTCTTACCGGACCAACCAAAGCCTCTTGTGTGCTGATCGCCGCCACGTGCAGCAACTCCGCGATGTCGCCATCCCGCAACGAGTACAGGACGGTGCCCCGGTGCCTCCGGCTGCGCACCATCCCGGAAACCCGAAGCGCCCGCAACGCACCCGTAAGCTGCTTCTCCGAGGCGTCGATCTGCGCAACCAAGTGCGCAAAGGCAAGCTCCCCGGATTCAGACAATGCATACAGAATCCCTGCGCGCGTCTTGTCGGCAACCAGGCCGAACAACTCCGCTACCCGGCCGAGCTCATCGGCTTGGGAGCTCGTTTGAATCGCAGGTGAGATCTGATCCCTAGGTCTCATAACAGTGCCAATGATAATGCCCAACGCCCGCCGAGCGCGCAGCAATACGGCCGAAGCCCGCGCAAGGTGTCCACGGCGGCCGCGCTGCCTTCACTGCGCACGCCTGACGGACCGCGCATCCTCCAGCACCTCCATCACCCGCTGCAGAACCAGCGGCGACGCACTGGCTACCATCAGCTCCTTGAATAAGTCGTAATCGAACCACGGCGCAGTGACGCCCACCTGCCACAGTCCCTCGCCTCCGGAGAGGCCGGTTTTCCAGACCAAACCCGTGGAGCCCAGGTCCACTCTCACCAACACGGGCGTGAGACCCGGATCCTGAATCAGCATCCGGGTCTCCCGCCAGGTGAGGTCACCTCTGGAGTCCAGATTTTCCCGCAAGATCACCAGTCCGAGCGCCTCGGGCGCATTGCCGACCCGCTCGTGTAACGACTCCAGCCATTCAGAGGCGCTGAGCGACGTACTCCAGCTCAGGCTGTAGCCGCCCTCGGCTATTTCCGCGCGCACGCACTCGGTGGAGCTGAGCTCATAAAAGCGCGCTTCCCGGCCGTCCACCGTGTACGTCTTGGGCACCAGTTTCTCCGGCCTGTCGTCGAGATTCCACCGCGGCTGGTATCCGCTGGTGAGGTGGTCGGACGGACGGCGCCACGGCGGCTCCTTGGACCCGAGCTTCATGGACTCGTTGCGTAATAAGCGCAGGATCGGACCGTAGGTGAACCTGGCCATTGCGGTGGATGCTCTAACCTTGTTGGACATCTGCATGAACGGCATAAACCGGTCCGGGAATCCGGGCGAAGTACACCCGATGCAGATTCCGCCTACGTTGGGACACCCGCCTATTCCCCGTATCCACCCCCGGATAGGCACGTTGCACTTTACAACGGGGCCTTTGCACCCCAGCTTGACCAAACAACGCGGGTCGTCGCCGTAGGTGCCGGCATAATCGCCGTGTTCGCAGAAAGCGGCACGGTTGCACCCTTCGTGCACGGTCCGGTCGAACAGCCACCTGGGCCTCAGTGCATCATCCAGGTCGATCATCGGCGCCTGCCCTGCCAGCATCATCGTCAGGTACAGAATCGTCTCGGTAATGTTGTCCGGCTGAGCCGGACAACCGGGAATGCACACGATCGGCACACCGGCGCGGGATCGAAAGGTCCAACCCAAAAAATCCGGTAGTCCCATCGCGCCGGTCGGGTTGTTTCTCATTGCCGGGACTCCCCCGTAAGTGGCGCAGGTTCCGACGGCCACTACCACCTCCGCCTTGGGAGCGAGGCGCTCGAGCCACTCTACCGTCGTGATCGGCTCGCCGGTGACCGTATCGGCCCCCAGTGCCGCCCAGCATCCGTTGCCGCTGATCTGCTCGTTGGGTACAGAGCCCTCCAGAACCAACACGAACGGATCTAGCTTTCCCGCCTCGGCGTCGTACCAAGCCTGCAGAAACTCCGAGCCGTTGTCGTACGCCAGCAACGGATGATGCAAAACCAAGCTGGGCATGCCCGGGATGATCCCCCTCGTCAGGTCCTCCAGGCTCGGGCTGGTCGCCGAGGTCATCGACACCGAGTCGCCGTCGCAGCTGAGCCCGGCACTCATCCACAACGCGTGCACCAGAGGACTGGCGCCCACCGTAGCTAAGTGTCCCCGGGGGGTTGCGACGCCTCCGCGTATTCGGACGCCTGCAACTCAGCCAGCAAGTCCTGGGCCTCGGTAAGTGAACATGCGATTATCTTGCGCGCCACCTCCAGCAACTCGTAAATCTGCTGGTTGGCCACCGAGTAAAAGACCGAAGACCCCTTCTTGCGGGTGCGCACGAGGCTGGCTCGGCGCAAATCGTTCAGTTGCTTGGAAAGGTGGGACTGCTCCAGATCCATCTCGTCAAGGAGCTCTCCGACCGACATCTCCCGGTCGTGCAGCAACTCAAGGACCCGAATACGCGCGGGGTGGGACAGCAGCTTGAAGAACTCGGCCCTAGCTTGATAGACAGGTAGCGTCAGTGCGCGCCTCCAAACCCACGCCAGCCCACAAATAATTTGTCATTATCGTACAACAGAGTGCCCTCCGGACTGAAACTCCTTCCGCCGATCACAACTACCTTGGTCCGTCCACCCGTCTCAACCGGGCGTCCACCGAAAAAACTTTCCCGGTTACAGGCTCCAGCCACACCGTCCGACTGCGCGGGACCGGCCGGACGGTAAGCTCAAAGGGCTAAAGGAAGGGTCCCATTGTCGAAATTCAGGTGGCCTATAGCGGCTCTTGCCGGCCTGTTCACCGTCGGGCTGATAGCGCTGATCTGGCTGGCCAACCTGCCGCTGCCCGAACTCTCGCCTCCGGCGGAGTCTTCCCAGGTTCTCGCCGCGGACGGCCGGGTCATCGCCAGTCTCCACGGAGAACAAAACCGCCGGGTGGTGAACCTGGAGCAAATCTCACCCAACCTGATAAACGCCGTGATCGCGGCCGAGGACCGCAGCTTTTTCGATCACGGAGGGTACAGCCTGCGGGGGATCATTCGCGCGGCCCGGGCCAACTGGCAAAGCGGAGAGATCATCCAGGGTGGCTCCACCCTTACCCAGCAATATGTCCGAAATACCTTCCCGGGAGTCGGTACGAAGCGTACCTTTGGGCGCAAACTCAAAGAGACCTTCTGGGCGGTTCAACTCGAGCGGCGAATGACCAAAGAGGAGATCCTCCAGCGCTACCTCAACGCCGTCTACTTCGGCCGGGGAGCCTATGGAGCCGAGGCCGCGGCCAGAACCTACTTCAAGGTCTCCGCAGCCGATCTCAGCGTCGGCCAATCTGCCTACCTCGCCGGCATCATGCCCGCACCGCAGCGCCATCAAATCGACCAGCACCCGCAAAGGGCGTTGACCGCGCGCAATTCGGTCATCGCCAAGATGCAGGAAGCCGGGTTCATCGACGAAGGCACCGCCGGCGGCGCTCGCGAGGAAGATCTCGCCGCCCAGTTCAAACCGGGCCAGACCATCGAGGTCGACTCTTCCAGGGCAGGCTACTTCGTCGAGCACGTACGCCGCCTGCTCAAGAGCGATTTCGGCCTAAGCGACGACCAGATCCTGCGCGGCGGGCTGGACATCCACACCACCTTGGACCTGCGTATGCAGGATGCGGCAGAAGCCGCCGTGCGTTCGGTCCTGGACGAACCCACCGATCCCGAAGCCGCGCTGGTGGCCATGGATCCCCAGGGCCGGGTACGGGCGATGGTCGGCGGCCGGGATGTCGACAGCATCCAGCGTGCCCGCGGCTTCAACTTTGCAGTGAACCCTCCTGGCGGAGATGGGGGGAGGCAGGCGGGTTCGGCATTCAAGCCCATCGCACTGGCCGCCTTCGTGGATGAGGGCAAGTCGGTGCACTCCACGTATTCCGGCCGCTCGTCGGTAACGCTTCGCTCGGACGAGTGTAAAAATGCCGACGGCAGTCCGTGGCGCGTCTCGAACTACGGCCACTCCGGCTACGGATTCGTGGACATAGTCTCCGCCACCACCAGCTCCATCAACACCGTCTACGCCCAGATGATGGATGAGGTCGTCTCTCCCGCCAAGTTCGTCCGGATGGCCTCCAGGTTGGGCATCGATATCCCTGCTCACGACACCGGGTGCGCGCTCGCGCTGGGGACCTCGGCCGTAACTCCGATGGAGATGGCCGAGGCCTACACGACCTTTGCGCAAGGGGGGGTCCGCCCGGCGCCCTTGCTGGTGGAGAGGATCGTCCTGACCGACGGCCAGATCTTCGCCCAGCGCTCCCCCGTCGAAACCCGGGCCATCGAACCCAACGTGGCCGACACCGTCAACTACGTGCTGGAGCGCAACATACGCTCCGGCACCGGTACCCGAGCCAGGATCGGCCGGCCCGCCGCCGGCAAGACCGGCACCACCGACAACTTCCAGGATGCCTGGTTCGCCGGCTATACCCCGGAGCTCACCGCCGTCGTTTGGATGGGCTATGCGCCCGACGAGGACGGAACGATCCCCTTGATGACCAACGTCCGGGGCCGGTCGGTCTCGGGCGGTTCCTTCCCGGCCTCCGTCTGGGCGGAGTTCATGACCCGGGCACTGGAAGGCATCGAGGCTTCGGACTTCCACGAACCCGAGCTCGGCGGTGAGGTGATCAGACACAGGCCGCAACCGCCTCGCATCGTCGAAATACCCGAGCTCAACTTCCCGCCGTGCTTCCCGTTCTGTTCGGTACCCGACCCGCGGGAAAATCCCGGGAGAGGGCGCGGTCGAAGCATCTTCGACTAATCTTTGGGTTCTGAGCAACCAATGTAGGATCACGGCCGTGAACGCGATCGAAACCGTCGGGCTACACAAACACTTCGGTCCGACCCGCGCACTGGACGGTCTCGACCTGACTGTGGGAACCGGCGAGGTGCACGGCTTCCTCGGACCCAACGGCGCCGGAAAGTCCACCACCCTTCGAGTGCTGCTCGGTCTGTTGAAAGCCGATTCCGGCACCGCCCGGCTGTTGGGCAAGGATCCGTGGCACGACGCCACCGAACTGCACTCCCGGCTTGCTTACGTTCCCGGGGATGTCTCCCTGTGGCCCAGCCTCTCGGGCGGAGAAACCATTGACCTGCTGGGAAAACTGCGCGGAGGGCTCGATGCCAATCGCCGTAAGGAACTGCTGGAACTCTTTGATCTGGATCCGACCAAGAAGGGGCGTACCTACTCCAAGGGAAACCGCCAAAAAGTAGCCTTGGTGGCGGCGCTCAGCTCTTCCGTGGAGCTCCTGCTGTTGGATGAGCCCACCGCCGGCCTCGACCCGCTCATGGAGGTCACTTTCCGCCAGTGCGTGCTCGAGGAGGTCGATAACGGCCGCACGATCCTGCTGTCCAGCCACATCCTGTCCGAGGTCGAGGCCCTGTGCGACCGGGTCAGCATCATCCGCGGGGGGCGCATTGTACAAAGCGGGTCTTTGGCCAAGCTCAGGCACCTCACCCGCACCTCCCTGTCCGCCGAGGTACTCAGCCAGCCCCACTCCCTCAACGCCATCTCGGGGGTGTCCAACCTCCGGGTAACCGGGTCCCGCGTCGATTGCGAGGTCGAGCAGGGGCACCTGACCGACGTACTGGCCCACCTGGGCCGCATCGGGGTGCGCAACCTCCAGAGCCGGCCGCCCACCCTGGAAGAACTGTTCCTGAGCCACTACGCCGTCGAGGAACCGGTCGAGCCGACGGCCGGCGCATGAGCTCCCTGGCGGGCACCGCCACCCTGATACGGCTCAACCTTCGACTGGACCGATTCCGCCTTCCGGCCTGGGTATTGACGTTCGGCGTACTCACCTACCTTACCGGAGTGGCGTTCGAGGAACTGTACCCCACCGTCGGATCCCGCCGGGAATTGGGGACGACGTTGGTCAACAACCCGGCCCTGGTGGCTATGGTCGGTCCGGCGTTCGACCTGTCCTCCATCGGCGGGCTGGTGGCCTGGCGCCTGGGAGGCGTCGCGTCAGTGCTTACCGGGCTGTTCGCCGTATTCACGGTTACAAGACACACCCGGGCCGAGGAGGAGGCGCAAAGACTCGAACTGGTGATGGCCGGCGTCGTCGGACGGATTGCGCCGCTCGCTGCGGCGCTCATGGTTTCCTTCGCAGGCAGCCTCACAATCGGCGGTGCCGTTGCCGCGGCTTTGGTAGCCCTCGGCCAGCCGGCCGCCGGTGCTATGGCCCTGGGCTTGGGAATAGCCTGCGTAGGATTGACCTTCGCCGGCGTCTCGGCGGTTACCGCCCAGCTGACCACCAACGCCCGCACCTCGAGCGCACTCGCCGGCACCACGCTCGCCGCTGCGTACCTGATCAGGGCAGTGGGCGACTCGGCCTCCTCCGGCCGGATGGAGTTGCTCTCGTTTGCCTCGCCGGTTGGGTGGGCGCAGCAGGTTCGACCTTTCGCAGGCGAGCGATGGTGGATTTTTGCAATGTTCGCCACGCTGCTCTTCATCTGTGCCGGCACCGCCTACGTTTTGATCACCGGCCGCGACCTGGGCGCGGGCGTCTTCGAGCCCAGGCGGGGTCCCGCCCGCGGCGGAGCGCTTACCCTGGGACCGTTTGGACTGGCCTGGCGCCTGCACCAAGGGTCCATCGCCGCTTGGACGGTTGGCTTTGCGATCACCGGCGCGGTCTTCGGTTCGCTGGCCGAGGGTATCGGCGACCTGCTCGACGACACTCCGCAACTACGTGAAATCTTCGACAGTATGGGTGGAGGCGGGCTGCTCGAGGACGTCTTCTTCAGCTCGGTGCTGGGCCTGCTGGCCGTCGTCGCCTCGGCCTTTGCAGTTCAGGCCACCCTTCGCTTGCGATCCGAGGAGACCGGCTACCGCGCCGAGCCGGTGCTGGCGACCAAAGTAGGCCGCGTACGCTGGGCCTTGAGCCACATGCTGCCGGTGACCGTAGGCGTGCTGAGCATGATGGCCGTCGCCGGCGCGAGCGCAGGCCTCGTGCACGGCCTCAGGACCGGCGACGCCGCCGGCGCCGCCCTGAATATCTTGAGCACCGCGCTGACGCAGGTACCGGCCGTTCTGGTGCTGGCCGGCCTCACTCTGGCCCTGTTTGGAGTGGCCCCCAGACTCATCTTCCTCGCGTGGGTTGCCCTGACCGCGTTCTTGTTGCTCGGACAGCTGGGGCCCATCTTGAGCCTGGACCAGTGGGTGATGAATCTTTCTCCTTTCAGCCACGTTCCCTTCACCTCCGACGATCCCGAGCTGCTTCCCGCCGCGCTTTTGACAACCACGGCGCTTCTGTTGACGGCGGTCGGCCTCACCGGTCTACGCCGCCGCGACATCGGCTGATCCGGGCCGGGCACCGGATCACCTACACCGCCGGGACAGGTAATCTGGGTCTCTACGATGCACAGCCCCTTTGCCACCCGTCGGTGGATGATCATCCATATCTTTGCGGCCATCGTCGTCATGACCTGCTTGGCGCTGGCGGCATGGCAGTTCGATCGTCTGCAAACCCGCAAGGCGGACAACCACCGCCTGCTGGAGCAGGCTCGGCTGCCCGCTGCAGACTTGCAGGAAGCCTTCGGAGCCGGCAGCGACTCCGTCAGCCTCGACCGAGCGGCGTACAGGCGCCTGGAAACCAGCGGCACTTACGACGTTTCCGAGGAGGTCCTGCTGCGATCCCGTTCCCAGGAGGGCCGTCCGGGACATCACCTCCTCACTCCCCTGTTGACCGGCTCGGGAACCGCCTTGATCGTCGACCGGGGTTGGATTCCGATGGAGATCGACGAGCCGGGCACAGCCCAGACCGCGCCGCCCGAGGGTCGGGTACGGGTAGCGGGGCTGTTGCTGCAGTCCGAGAAAAAGGGGTTCCTCGGCATATCCGACCCCCCGCCGGGGCGGGTTTCCTCCCTGCCCAGGGTCGACCTGGACAGGCTGGGCGAGCAGCTTCCCTACGAGGTGGTTCCTCTATACCTGCGGCTCCAGGACCAACAGCCGCCCAACCCCGGCGAGCTTCCCGAGCCGGTACCGATCCCCGAGCCGGACGATGGACCGCACCTGTCCTACGCTTTGCAGTGGCTGTTCTTCGCCGTTGCCGCCTCGGTTGCCTACGCTGGATTGATCCGCAAAGAACGCCGCGCGCTCGCCGGAAGCTGAGCGATCCGGCTCAAGAGGTTATTTTGTAGCCATGCACATCTGTTTTGTTTGCTCGGGCAACATCTGCAGGTCGCCGATGGCGGAGAAGGTCATGCTCGAGCACCTGGAGAGGGAAGGGCTGGCCGGCAAGGTCAAGGTAACCAGCGCCGGGACCGGCGGCTGGCATGTTGGGCAGCCCGCCGACTACAGGGCAGCGTCGACCCTCGCCGAGAAGGGCTACCCCACCGCCCACGTAGCGGCTATGGTTGGCCCTGAGCACCTCGACGCGGACCTGCTCGTCGCGCTCGACTCCGGCCATTACCGCCTCCTCCAGCGCCTGGTCGGCAGCTCAGCCGGCGGCATGGATCGTATTCGTTTGCTGCGCTCGTTCGATCCCGGATCCGGCCCCGAGCTGGACGTCCCGGACCCCTACTACGGCGGCAACGGCGGCTTTACCCGCGTGCTGGGCATGATCGAAGAGTCAATGCCGGGTTTGCTCGACTGGATCCGGCTGAACCTGGACGAATGACCCTGCCCGACCCCCGCGCGGCGGTGGCCCGGCTCATGGGGGTACCGGCACTTAGCGCCCACCCGCTGGGCGGCGCCGCGTATGAGGTAAGACTGGAAAACCAGGACGGCGTCCTGGCCAAGACCGATGCCCGTCCCGGAGCCATCGCATCCGAGGTTGCCTCGCTAAACTGGCTGGCCGAGACCCGGACGGTACACACGCCGCGCGTGCGCGAATATGACGAGCTGTGGATGGTCACCGACCTGATCCCGACCGGTCGCCCCGACCCGCTCGCCGCACAGGACCTGGGCCGGCAGCTTGCCCGGCTGCACCGATCCGGGGCTCCATCGTTCGGGTCCCCTCCTACGGGCGGTCCGGCCACCGGCACCATCGGCTTGGCGCCCATGCACAACGTCGAGGAGGATGACTGGGCCACGTTCTACGCAGCCCACCGCGTGGAGGTGTACCTGAAGATGGCTTACGATGCCGGAAGTCTCAGCAGCCAGCAGATGGAAACCATCCATCGTGTCGCCCAGGACATCGATAGGCTTGCCGGACCCCCGGAGCCGCCGGCTCGTCTCCACGGCGACCTATGGAGCGGCAACCTACTTTGGGGTGCCGACGGCCGGGCGTGGCTTATAGACCCGGCCGCGCATGGAGGCCATCGGGAGACGGATTTAGCGATGCTGAAATTGTTCGGGGCCCCACAACTGGGGCGAATCATCGACGCCTACCAGCAGGAGTATCCGCTGTCCGCCGGCTGGGAGAGCCGCACCGGGCTGCACCAGCTGTTCCCGCTGGTCGTTCATGCGGCGCTTTTCGGCGGCGGCTACGCGGCCCAGGCCGAGTCCGCAGCCGCATCCGCCCTGCGCGCCGCCTAAGGCAATAGGCGCGCCCTTGAGCATCAGCAGCCGGCACGGCTGAGCCCGAGGACACCAGGCGCCCCAGGTCGTACCGCTGGTACTGCAGGCACCCGGGCGCACGCTCCCGGATTCAAAGAGACAGCACCTTCCAATCCACGATCCCCCCGGCCCCGAATCCCCTTTGAGACTATCGATTTGGAAAGGACCTGGATATGTCGCTAACGGTCACAAGTACCTCCCGGCCGGCCGATCCGACCCTTAGGCTCCGCCTGAGACTCCGTCTGCTGCGGCGGCGCATGGTTCCCGGGGCCTCTTTGACCCGCCGAGTGGCGCTCACCGTTGCCACGCTGGCCGGGGTGGCCCTGCTGGCAACCTCGGGCATCGTCCACCTGCACCTGTGGTCCGACGGATACCGCGAAATCGCGATCATCGGGCCGCTCTTTGTGGCTCAGGGCATCGTCGCAATCCTGCTCGCGATCGGAGTAGCCCGATTCCCCAACCTGGGCAATACGTTAGCCGGAGCGTTCGTCCTGCTGGCCAGCGCCGTCGCTCTGATTATTAGCAACCGAGTGGGGCTGTTCGGTTTGCAGGAAGATCTGCAAGGACCCGCTGCTCAGGTGGCCCTCAACGCCGGGATCGCCGGGTTTGCGATCCTTATCGCCGCGGCCTGGTTGATACTCACCTCCTCCCCGCGCAGTGCTTCGGCGAGGACGCAAAGCATGACCGCCGCCGACGAGCCGGCCGGCGCGCAGGTGGGCGACCGGCTGAAATGGCCAGCCGAGCGGCCGGCAGTGTCGGTGCCGGCTCCGGCCAAGTCCTTGCCCTGGGCAACAAAGGCGCAGGCGGCCGGGAGCGACCAGGAGGCACCCCCCAGCACAACCGAGGCGCCTCAACCAGCCCCGAGCATTCTGAGGTGGCCGCCCGAGCGAACGACCGTGGCCGAACCGGTTCCTGCAGTTGCGGCTAACCAGATTCCGGAGGCGGTGGACCCGTTAGCAGAGCCTGCGTCCGAGCAGACGCCGGCGGTGGACCAGACGGACACCGGAACGGTTGATCGTGACCCGTCGGTCGAGGTCAAGCCGGCGCCCGAGCCCGTGCTCCTCCAGCCGTCCCTAGTGGCCGAGCAGGCCCCCGAGCCGGTGCGCAGCCTGTTGGTTCGCGAGGAGCAGATTCTCGTCAAGCTGGAGCAGGCGAAGGGGCCCGACCACCCCAGCACCCTCCGCTCCCGCACCAACCTCGCCTACTACTACCTGGCGGCGGGGCAGGCATCACAAGCCACCGTTCTGCAGGAGCAGGTGCTGACCGACAGCAACCGCATCCTGGGCAAGAACCATCCACACACCGTTACCGCGCGGCGCAAGCTTCAGGATTGGCGCCGCCTGGCCAAAAAAAGGGGCAACAAGAGCCTGGCCAAGGCAGGGTAGCGAACCCGGCACAACAGATGCAGATCCCAGGATCCTAGTGCCGTGACCACTAACGTTTGCGAGGTTTGGAGCGCGTGAGGTGTTTCCT
>JBBDRQ010000005.1:0-2106 GCA_040905365.1 Actinomycetota bacterium | reverse complement strand
GTTGAGGGCCTAGTGAGCGTAATGCTCATAGGGGTTCAAATCCCCTCTCCGACACTCAAGAAGTACAGCTCGACCGGCGCCTTCTGTTGGAGGCCGTCCAACCTCCCCCAGGATGGCCTCGATGCTTTTCCCTCTGCTGCGGACGATCTTACGCATTAGTTGCACGACCTGCGGGTAAATGCACGCGTGACAACAGAAGTGAAGGTCACTATTCACGCAGGAGGTATTCATGTCCGTAGTAGAGGAAGGCGTCGACGTAGGGGTTCCGGTAGGCACCGCCTACAACCAGTGGACCCAGTTCGAAGAGTTTCCGCAGTTCATGGAAGGCGTCGAGGAAGTCAAGCAGATCAGCGACGACACTCTTCGGTGGGTAGCCGAAATCGGCGGCAAAAAAGAAGAGTGGACCGCTCAAATCACGGAGCAGGATCCCGACCAGCGGATCGCCTGGACCAGCCGCGAGGGCGCCAAAAACGCCGGTGCGGTCACCTTTCACAGGCTTAGCGATGACTCGACAAGGGTGATGCTCCAGTTGGAGTATGAGCCCGAAGGTGCAATCGAGTCAGCCGGTGACAAGGCGGGCCTGGTTGAGAGGCGGGTCAAGGGCGACTTAGAGCGATTCAAGGAGTTCATCGAGTCCCGGGGTAGCGAGACCGGAGCTTGGCGCGGATCGATCAAAAATTAAACAAACCCGCTGCACGCAGCAAGGGCGGCCCTGGGCGGACCAAGGGCCGCCCTTGCTGCGTCTAGAGCCATCGCCAGGCTCGGCCGATGCACCGTGGCCCCCGCCTTTGAAAGCTTGCGCCGTTGACTCTGCAAGCTGCTTAATGGAGCAGGCACGCTTACCCAACGCCGCCGAGAAGAGGGAGACCCCTGGATGGAGATTGGATGGCAGCTACTGCTCGTGGCCGGGCTGGTAGCCATCAACGCCGTGCTTGCGGGCAGTGAGATCGCTTTGGTGTCGCTGCGAGAAGGCCAGTTGCACCGCCTGGAGCAGCGTGGCGGCGGGGGTAAGAAGGCCGCCGCGTTGGCCCGAGACCCCAACCGATTTCTAGCCACAATTCAAATCGGCATTACCTTGGCAGGCTTGCTCGCCTCTGCCACGGCCGCGGTAACACTGGCCGAGCCGATGATAGACGTTTTAGCTGCCCTAGGCGGGGCCGCGCGGCCCGCGGCCGTGCTGCTGGTGACGTTGGCGCTGACCTTTGTGACTCTGGTGCTCGGAGAGCTTGCTCCTAAGCGTGTGGCCATGCAAAGCGCCGAAGCCTGGGCGCTGGTGACGGCCCGCCCGCTTGCGGTCCTGTCGATTCTGGCGCGCCCGGTGGTCTGGTTTCTCAGCCGCGCCACTGACCTGGCCGTATGGTTGGCCGGCGCTGATCCCCACCGAGGCAGAGAAGCCGTTTCCGGGGACGAGATCCGCGACTTGGTGTCAACCGCAGGGCTTTACTCGCGCCATGAGCGCCAGATCATTACCGGTACCTTGGAGGCCATCAGCCGCACCCTGCGCCAGGTGCTGCAGCCGCGCAGCTTGGTTGTGGCCTTACGCTCCTGCACTCCGGTTGCCCAAGCACGACAAAGATTGGTGGAGATGGGACGCACCCGGGCCCCGGTGTTCGAGCACGAGATTGATGATGCCGATCGCATTGTGTCGATATTGGAGCTCGTGGACGCTGACGGCGTGGTGGGAGACTACGCCCGCCCAGCCATTTTTCTACCCGAAGCGGCCTCATTGATGGACGGGTTGCGGGAAATGCAGGCGCAACGGCACTGGATGGCACTGGTGGTCTCCGAGTACGGCGGAGTAGAGGGCATCGTAACTGTGGAGGACCTCGTAGAGGAACTGGTGGGGGAGATCCACGACGAATACGACCGCGACATAAGGCAAGCGGTACACAACCCTGATGGATCCATCACGGCGGTGGGCCATTTCCCGGTTCACGACCTAACGGATCTCGACGTAGAGCTACCAATAGGCGATTACGTGACGGTGGCAGGCCTGATTCAAGATCGGCTTGGGCGGCTGGCGGTGCAGGGCGATGAGTTGGATGTAGGGGGCTGGCGGCTGAAGGTGCTGGCGGTGAAAGGCCGGACCGTGGAGAGGGTCCAGCT
>JBBDRQ010000004.1:0-62507 GCA_040905365.1 Actinomycetota bacterium | reverse complement strand
CTGAAGAGCAAGGCTTCTAGTGTGGGCTCGGTAACGGGCCGACGCGCTGACGTACGGCGAACGCTGCACCTCGTCGGCAAAGGCCTCGAAGTCCTGGTCACCCAGCTCATCGACGGTCTTGGCGGCCCAGATACAGATCACGGGCAGAGCGTGCCGCGCGACCTGGCGGACCCAGTTGGGGCTCCAGCCCAGGTCGAGGCCGGTCCTGGTGACCCGGCTGATGTCGTTAGGGTAGGCCAGCTCGTACACGGCGGACAGATCCACTCCTCCGGGCTTGCACAGCAGCAACTCGGCATCCATCGCTATTCGCCGGTAAACGCCAGCCCAGATCACCAAGGGCCAAGCCCCGCAGCGGTGAAGGTCAGTCAGGCGAGCGGGAGTGGGCCGCTTCATCCAGGCCCCGAGATCCGGGTGATGGCAAAGGAGCTTGCGGGCACTGCGAATCCGAGCGGATTTCATGGCAGGCTTAAGCGGTAGGCCTCTGACGTGGTGGATGTAGTGCCCCAGCAAGTCGGGGCTCTGATCCACGGCCAGCGCAGTGGAAAGAGTCATTGCAAGGCCTCATGGGCCCGGGCGTACTCGGCCGCGAGATGCTCAGGGGACAGATGGACGTACATTGCCGTGGTCTCGGAATGGGCGTGGCCCATCAGGTCCTTGAGCACCAGCAGATCGATGCCGGCGGCGGCCAGCTCGGTCCCGTAGGTGTGGCGCAGGCGGTGGGGACGGACTCGGGTAGCACCTGAGCGCTGCCGGTGAACCCGAAAGATCTTGCGCATCCCGGCCTCGGTCATTGCCTGGCCCCTGGTTGGTCCTCGAAGCACCACAAAGCACTCCGGTGTCGCAAGGCCGCTGGGGCGCTCGGAGTGCAGGTAGCCGGCCAGCTCAGCGAAGAAGGGCCGGTCCACCGGGACCACCCGTTGCCGTCCGCCTTTGCCGGTCACCCGTAAACGGCGCAGCCCCATGTCCACGTCAGCGAGCCGGAGGGCACGCACTTCGGCGGCCCGCAGACCGCCCAGCACCATCGCCAGAGCCATCGCCCGGTCGCGATAGGTTGCAAGATCCGCGACGAAGTCTGCGACATCGGCGAGATCGATGCTCTCGGGAAGGCGCTGATGCTGCTTGACCAGACGGCCCCCGGAGCGGGTCTTGCCGGTGTCGAGGTGACCCAGCGTGCCGCGGGGGCGAGCCCGCAGTCCGGTAGCTCTTCGTCCAGGTGGAACCGGGTTGTCGTCTCTGAATCCGGTGATCACGCTGTACTCGAACAGGCCCCTGACCGCCGCCACGCGCCGGTTCATAGTGGCCGGCGAGGCGCCTCGGTTGGCTTGAATGCTGACGACGTTGTTGTCGTTGGGGTGGGCAGGCATCTCGGACTGCCACTGAAGCCAATCGAACAGGTCGCTGGGAGCTACATTACCCGGGTCGATGTCCCTACCATGCAGGAATCGACTGAAGTTCAGCAGGTCGAAGGCGTATCCTCTGACCGTTGCCGCGGAGAAGCCGCGGGCAGTCAAATGGGCAAGGTAGGAGTTGGCCAAATCGGTTATTGGCCCCTCACCAACCAGCCGGTGACCCTCGTAGGTCTTGGTGACAGATACGGCCAAGCGCACCTCCTCAGCGGGCAGTATCTGCCACTGTTGTCCGGACTCTGCGGATCTAGGGGGGCGTCTTGGTGAAGTCCCCCTCGAGGGCCGGTTAACCGATAGGGTACTAATTGAGCATTTTTGAAGCGATTGTCCTAGGGATCGTTCAAGGACTGACTGAGTTTCTTCCGATCTCCTCCTCCGGTCACCTGGTCCTGGTCCCTGAGTTTGCCGGCTGGGATCAGCCCAGCCTGCCTTTTTTCGTACTTCTGCACGCTGCCACCCTGCTTGCGCTGGTGGTCTACTTTCGGCGGGAGCTGATCGAGACCGCGTTCGGGATGGTGCGGTCCGGTCCACAACGCCGGTTTGTGTGGCTGCTGGCGCTGGCCACGCTGCCGGCTGCGGTGATCGGCGTGGTCTTCGAGGAGTGGTTCGAGCAGGTTTTCGGCAACCCGTACCAGGTTGCGATCCAGCTGATAGGCACCGGTGTAATTCTCATAGGGGCCGAAGCCCTCACCCGACGTAAAGATGCTTCTGATCGTAAGGAGGTTCTCACCGGGGTGAAGGGGTTAACAGAGCAGGTTTCGTGGCGTGCTGCGCTGGGTGTGGGACTGGCCCAGGCGGCTGCGATTCTGCCGGGAATCTCACGATCCGGCTCGACCATATCGGCAGCAATGCTGGCCGGGCTTTCCCGCGCCCAGGCAGCTAGATTCTCGTTCCTGATGGCCATTCCCATACTTATCGGTACCGCGGTCTTCCAGGTACCGCAACTGTCCGGCGATTCAGTAGGCGCGGGGGCATTGGCGGCCGGCTTTGTATCCGCCGGAATCTCAAGTTACTTATCGATAGCGGGAATGGTCGCATTCCTGCAGCGACGGGGTCTGATCGGTTTTGCCGTGTACTGCATAGCGGCCGGGGGTATCGCTGCAACAGTGCTGGGTCTTACTTAAAGGCCGGCGGACTCCGAAGCTTGTTGGGTTTCCATCCGGCGCTCAGCCCAGGAACCCAGGTACAGCAGCGCCGCGATAGCGGTCGGGACCAGAACAATTATTAGAAAATTCACGATGTTGAAATTCTACCCTTTAGCCAAACTGTTAAACATCGGTTTGTGCAGCCTCACGCAGGCGCGCGGGTAATAACCTAAGGAAGTGGGTTTGCCGGGTGTCGATTAGTGATTTATCACCTTGCAAAAAGTATTAAGTGGTCCTAGAGTTGGTTAATCAAAGGAGGAGCACTCGTGCCCGTAGGCGACGATCAGTCCGTAAAGGCAGCAAAGGCGCTAGCGCTACCAACCCGTTCGGCTATCCTCGGGCACTTGCTTAAGGCAGGATCCCTGACGGCCAAGGAGGTTGCTGACGAGTTCTCACTGCACGCCAACGTCGCGCGTGCCCACCTGGACCTGCTGGTGGAAGCGGGGTTCTTGGCTACCGGAATTCGGCGCAAGGGTAAAGGCAGACCTTCCAAGGTTTACTTCACTTGGGAGGGCGAGATGGGCGCCCTCGAAGATTGGGAGGTTTCGCCTCCTGCCGAGGATGAGGCCGGTGAGGGTCGGTCGTTGGTGCCGGAGCTCATCCAGTCGGTTGAGCCGGCTTCGGTGGGCACACCCAACCCCTACCGCCTCATTGCGCAGATTTTTGTCAGGCTGGCCGACAAGATCGACAGCGAACAGGTCTACGCCCTGGCCGAGCAGGTGGCGATGGACGAGGGCCGCAAGTTGATGCTCGAGTACCGGGGCGGCGGACTGGACTTCGCGGCGGCCGTCGGGGCGCTGGTGGAGGAGCTGCGCCGCTTCTCGCCTATGACCGAGGTGGTACGGCTCGAACACGACTACGCGGAGATCGAGACGCCGGACTGCCCCTTCCGGGATATCGCGTTGGAGCACTCGGATCTGGTGGCGTTGATAGATCCGGCGCTCAAGGAAGGAGCGATGGCGGCGCTGGGCCACCCGAGTGAGGTGGAGACGGAAGCCTCGGTAGCCCGGGGCGACCGGGTGTGCAGGGAGATCATTCGCAAAAAGGGTGATAAAGACGCGCAAGTCAGCCAAACAAAAGGCAGTGACAAAGGAGGGTTGTAGGTGGCGGAATACGTAAACAAGGACACGCTAATCGAAACGGACCAGCTGGCCGACAGACTGGACGACGAGTCGTTGGTAATCGTCGAAGTCGACGAGGACACCAGCTTGTACGAGAAGGGTCACATCCCGGGAGCCATAGCGTGGGATTGGTCCAGCGATCTGCACGATCCCCTGCGCCGCGAGTTCGTTGACGGCAAGCAGCTACAGGCTCTTCTGACGCGCTCGGGAGTAAATGAAGGCGACACCGTCGTCTTGTACGCCGGCAACAACAACTGGTTTGCCGCGTACGCGTACTGGCTGCTCAAGTACCGGGGTTTCGACAGCGTGAAGCTGCTCAACGGCGGCCGCAAAAAGTGGGAACTGGACAACCGGCCGCTCAGCGCCGAGCCGGTGACGCCTACTCCAGCCAGCAACCCCGTCACGCTGGCCGGAGACCGTCCGCACCTGCGGGCGCTGCGCGACGACGTGATGAAGGCCGTGGAGAACAAGGGTGCGTTCGTGGACGTGCGGTCCCCCGAGGAGTTTCGGGGCGAACTGCTGGCGCCGCCGCACCTGCCGCAGGAGCAGGCACAGGTTCCGGGCCATATACCCGGATCGGCCAACATCACCTGGGCCAAGGCCGCGGCCGAGGACGGTACCTTCAAGTCCGCGGACGAGCTCATCGAGCTGTACGGCGACGAAGGTATAACCAAGGACCTGCCGGAAGTGATCGCTTACTGCCGCATCGGCGAGCGCTCGTCGCACAGCTGGTTCGTCCTGCACGAGCTGCTCGGCTTCGATAACGTCAAGAACTACGACGGTTCCTGGACGGAGTACGGATCGCTGGTGGGCGTGCCCGTCGAGAGGTAGTCGACTCAGCGGTAAATTACGCCAAACTCCACAAAGGGCGCGAGAAATCGCGCCCTTTGTGGTAGTTAACTGAGGTAAAATAACTGGGTCCCGAAAGGAGCGGCAGTGTCTTACAGCGGCCCAAGAAGCGTGTTCGTTTACGTAGCCAGCTTCCTCACGCTTTACCTCAGCGCTATCGGGATGGCTATCTTGACCTGGGGCCTGGCCGACCATTGGTTCCAGGATCCGCTCGAGCGGTTCAGCTACAACTACCCGAGCGAGGCCATTAGGACCGGTATAGCAATGGTAGTGGTCGCCTACCCCGCCTTTCTGCTGTTGACCGTCAATGTGCGCCGCAAGATTGCCTCCGGCGAGCTGCCGGAGCGCTCGGGGGTCAAGCGGATCCTTACTTACGTGACGCTGTTCGTCATCGCGTTAACTGCCATTATCGATTTGATCTCGATAATCTACCAGTTTCTGGGCGGCGAGCTTACCGCCAGGTTTGCGACCAAGGCGGTGGGGATACTGCTGATTGCCGGCTTTGTCTTCCTTTACTACCTGGGCGAGCTGCGCGAGCCGAAACAGGAGGCTGCCGGCAAGGATCAAAACGACGAAAAGCAGCCGCCGGAGGGTGATCGGGAAAAGTCCGAGAAAACGGATGACCGGACCTCGCCGGACAGCTCGACCAGGTCCGGCCCGGTTGAGGGTAAGTAGCTGTGGCGGCGCTCGGTCTTATCGCACTGCTGATACAGGTGCTTATCATCGCCGGCATAGTCGCCGGTGTGGTCCTGCTGGTGAACAAGAAGAAGAAGGGCTCGGGGTCTGGGACGGTGGTGGCTCGGGACGTGCTGACCCACCTGCTCATCACGGCCACCCTCTACTTGACGGTAGTGGGCGTACTGGTGCTCATATGGGGTTTGGCCGATTACTGGTTCCCGGAGTTTCCGGACGCGGGTGCTCAGGGGGTGCGGGAGGGTCCTATGCGGGCGGGGATCTCCATGGCGGTGGTGGCCTTTCCGGTCTTCGTCTACATGAGCATCTACACCAGGAAAAGGCGGTCTCCAGAAACCGCGGGCCTTCGCCAGGTGTTTGCTTATCTCAACTTGTTCGTCGTAATGGTGACAGTGCTGGTAGACCTAATGATCGTTATCAACAGCTACCTCAGCGGCGATCTGACCTCCCGTTTTGCCGTCCGGGCGGCCGGAGTGATGCTGATGGCGGCGCTGGTATTTCTTTATTACCGCAGCGACTCCTTCCCCGCAGATGAAGAGGCGAGCGTTGCTGCATCCAAACAACCGGAGCCTCAGACATGAAAAACTCGAAGCTGGTAGGCATTGTGGCAACGGTCCTGGTTGCTGCCGCAGTTATTGCGGGTTTGTTCGCAGTCGGCTCCCCTAACACCGCTCGGGAGCTTCGAGCCGACGACCAAAGGCGTCAGGACCTCACAGAGTTGCACTTCGAGTTGTCGCAGCACCGGATCAACGAGGGCAGCCTGCCCGATTCACTCGAGGAGCTGGATTCGATCAATCGGTACAGTCGCTCCTTCGACCCCCGCCGGGACCCGGAGACCGGAGAATTTTTCGAATACACGAAACTGTCCGACTCCCAGTACGAGGTCTGCGCAGTTTTCAACGCCTCCATCGACGACGCCGAGGGGTATCGGGGTTTCTCGGAGATCGAACATGATGCCGGTCGTAACTGCTACGAGAGGGACGCCGGTGAAGGCCAGTCCGGCTCCGATTTCTTTCCGCCGGAAAGACCCTCTCCCGTTAGGCCCAAGGCCGAGGATTAATTAGGCTCCAGGGCATGAACCCAGAGGTTTCTCCCTACCTGGTTGAGGGTGCGCGTCTATTGGCCGAGGGCGACTACTTCATGGCGCACGAAACCCTGGAAGAGCACTGGATCGACGCGCCCGAGTCCGAGCGCGACCTCCTGCAGGCCCTGATTCACGTAGCCGTAGGGCTTCTGCACCACGAAAAGGGTAATCTCAAGGGAGCCGGTTTGCAGTTTCGCAAGGCGAGGCGCCGGATCGAGGGGTACCCCCAGACGCACGAAACGGTAGACCTGGAAGCCGTGAGGGACTTCTTGGCCGGAGCCGAGAACAACCTCGACGGTGGTGTGACCCTTACGCCGCCGCCGGTACTGAAAGACAGGTAGCTCGCGCGGGGCGTGGACGCCCGGCCGGCGGCCTGCGACAATGCGTTAGTTCCGGGCGCTTAGCTCAGCGGGAGAGCACTGCCCTTACAAGGCAGGGGTCACTGGTTCGATCCCAGTAGCGCCCACGATGAAATTAGGCATATTTCGGGCCAGTTTCACCCAGTTCTTGGTCGACGCGGTGCTCGAAAGGGAGCAAAAAGGTGATACCTCATGAGTAAGCTATACCTCACGTAAATGTTAGATATAAACATTGTGTGAGGTATGAGGGGTTGTTTCGTCGGACCTGAGAAGCCGGGTTGAAGCTGTGCTCCGAGGCGTGATCCCGGATTCGGTCGATCTGGAGCTTCGGGTCCTGGGCGAGACGAACAACAGCTGAAACAACGAAAGGAGCGAGAGACCGCCGACCCGGCCTGGCGGCTTTACGAAACGTCTATTTGCGTGCGATCAGCTCACGGTGCCAGCGCAACAGAGTCTGCGGCGTCACGCAATATTACACAGACCTGCGCCCGTGACGCTTTTATACCGAGGACGGGACGCCACCGATACCCTCGTCTCCGGGGTGGAGACGCTGTTGTCGCTCCTGCCCAGGCAGGCTCAACGGGGCTCGCCGCGATTGGCCAGGAGCTGGGGGCGGGTCCGAGGCGAATCCTTGGTTCCGGCAGAGCCGATGGTACAGGCCACCCTGTTGGAGCAATGTGTGGTGGTTTCCCTGCTCGGTGATGCGGCCGTCCTCCAGGACGTAGATCCGATCGGCCTGCTTGAGTGTGTACAGGCGATGGGTGACCATCACGATAGTCGGGCGGTCCGGCCGGCTTAGGAGGCGGTCCATGACCAACCGCTCCGTGGGTCCGTCCAGGCCGGCGGTGGCTTCGTCTAGTAGAAGGATCGAGAGCTGGCGGATGAGCGCGCGGGCCAAGGCGATGCGCTGGCGTTGGCCGGTGGACAGGCGTCCACCGCGTTCGCCGATTTTGGTCTGGTAGCCCTCCGGTAGGGATTCGATGAACTCGTCGGCGGCGCTGGCATGGGCGGCGGACCGGACCTCGTCGTCGGAGGCGTCGAGGTTGCCGAAGCGGATGTTATCGGCGATGGTCATGTCGAACAGGACCGCGTCTGACGAGCTCACCGAGACCTGCCGGCGTAGGTCGTCGTCGCTCAGGTCGGCCAGCTCGTGGCCGTCGATCAGCACATGTCCCTGGTCGGTGTCGACGAAGCCGAGGATAGCGTTGAGCAGCGTGGTCTTGCCCGAGCCTGTCTCGCCGACGATCGCGACGAACTCCCCGGCGCTCGCGCGCAAGCACACGTTCTGCAGGCAGGCGCTGTTGCCAGGGTAGCAAAAGGACAGGTCTTGCACTGCCACGGCTGCTGACGGGGGGCGGGGCGGGGGCCCCCCGCGTTACCGGGGGGGGCGGCCACCGGCTGCTGTGTGTGCGGCGGGCGGCTGGTCGAGGTGTGCGAACACCCGCGCAGAAGCGGCGAGGCCGACCTGCAAGCGGTTGTTCAGCTTCACGAGGAAACTCACCGGTTGTTGCAGTTGACCGAAGTACAACAGGAGCGCGAGGAGTCCCCCTACGGTCAGCCGGTTCTCCGAGACCGCCAGGGCTCCGTACCAGCTGATGCCTACCACGCTCAGCCAGTAGGCGATGAAGCTCCCCGAAGAAAGCAGCTCCAAGCGGGTCAGGCGAAGCTGCGCCTCCCGCAGCGCGTCGCCGGACGTACGTTGGCGTGCCACCCCCCAGCCCACCCGCCCGAACGCTTTGATGTCCCGAGTGCCCGAGAACCCCTCCTGCAGGGTCGTGATGAGCTGGCCCGTTCGTTGCTGGACCATCTCCCCTGTCCGTCGCAGTCCTGGCGTCACCCCGATCGGCACGGCCGCATAGAGCGCCAGCAGAGGGAGCGCGACGACCAGCAGCCGCGGGTCGATGACGGCGAGCACTGCGAGTGTGCCGACGAGCCTCAGCACCTGGACTACTCCGGGTCCAAAGACTCGGCGATACAGCTCGCCCATCTTGGCGACGTCGTTGGTGGCCACCGACACCAGCTCCCCGGTCGCCTCCCGGTCCCCGGCGGTCAACGACCGTGAGAGCTCTGCCTGCGTCAGCTGTGACCGGACGTCGACCTTGACAGCCTCGCCGACCGACGCGTACAGGTACCCAGAGACCGCCTTCGCTGCAAGCATCGTCACCACGAGGGCGAGCATCGCCAGCAATACAGGCGCCAGGATCTCGGTCTCGCCGCCGATGAGGACCCGATCGTAGAACGACTGTTGCACCAAGGGGAAGGTCAGCATCGCGGCCGCTTCACCTATTGCCACGACCGTCGCCACGGCGTAGGTCAACCGGCGACCCTCGAGCTGCGCGACGGTGCGCCGGAGCGTCGCTTGCGAGCTGGGCATCTGATCGCTCAGGTCGTCTCGACCAGGTTTTCCTGGTGGAGGTCAGCAAGCAGCCGGTGCACATCCGAACGCAACCGGGACTCGTTGACGTCGTAGCGCCCGAGCAGAGCGCGCACGATCTCCTCGACCGGCTTGCGCTCATCCAGCATGCGCCACACGTCGGTGCCCACCTCGTCCAAGCCGTAGTACGCACCAGAGACGAGGTGGAAGAGCACTGCTTCACCGTCGAATTCGGTTATGAATACCTGTTCGCTTGTGTTGTACATCGTTGATGACATGCAATTCCTTCCGACCGGGCCGCACCGGGCCGCGGGAGCGCTATGCAATACACTAAAAAGGGCTCCCGCTACCCTGCCGTGGGCTAGGGGCCAACGGACGATTGCCAACCTGCATAGCGGTCAGTACAAGCCGTCCCCGTTGTCGTCGTGCCACTGGACCCCCTGGGGGTCAGCGTCCAGGGTGTCGCCGGTAGTGCAACCCAGCGTGACCTGTACAGCGTCGCCGAACCTCGCCAGCGTCGTGCCGTGATACGGACGCTTGGCAGCGTCGACCAAGGCATCTGTGGAATCATTCATCCGTTTCACCGCCTTTCGTGTATATAGGGTCAATGGCTGGGTGCACGGGAGCACTGATGAATGTATTCACAAGCGCTCCCGTGACCCTGCCGTGGGCTACTCGATCGGAAGAAACTGCTAGCCTGACAAGCGGTTAGCCGAGGCCATCCGATCCGTCGTCGTCGTTGCGGAAATTACAGTCGCAATCGATGTCCTCGCCGCAATCGCAGCCGAGCGTGATACGGGCCGCATTGCCGAATCGCACGAGAGTCACGCCGTGGTATGGCTTCCGGGCGGTGCCGGATGAGGACAGTGATGGGTTAGGCACGGTTGTCACCTCCTTTCATGCTCGTAGGGTCACGATCGGTGTTGATGACCGTGGAGTGCTGACCGCACGTCTCGCGGACGGGTGAGCGCTCGACTCGTCGCAGCCAGTCCTCGAGACCGATTGCGGCTAGTAGCGAGGGCAGGTCGAGTGCGCCGCTGCCGCCCTGCTGGAGCTGTGCGATCTCGTCCAGAAGGAGGGACGCGTTCACGTAGCCCCGCCGCTGCGCCTCCGACTGCCGGTAGGTGTCCTGGATGGATGCCCAGTTGCGCTTGACGTAATCGGTTGCAGCGAACGTGTATGCAGTCTTGCCGCGACGGTTGGCGATCTGCGGGGGCAGGATGTCCTGCAGCGCCAGTCGCAGCGCGACCTTTGTGATCCCGTCGCGGTACTTGAGGTCGGCGGGGAGGCGGAGACAGTAGTTGACGAGTCGAGTGTCGAAGAACGGGTTGCGCAGGTCGACTCCGCTTGCGAGCGCCACGTTCGGCAGGGACACGAGCCGGTGGTCCTGCGAGCCGACGCCGAGCTGCTCGTAGTCCTTCTGCGCAGCCAGGGAAGAGAACTGGCGACGCAGCAGCTTGTGGCGCTGACGGCCACGCTGCTTGTGGCTGGAGCGGTCCTGCACCCAGTCGGGGACCCGCCAGTAGTACAAGGAGTCGATGCGCCTGCGGTCGGTGTCTTTGGTCAGCGCTGCCAGCAGCGCGGCGCCGAGATGGCGGGGGAGGTGGGGAGAGATCAGGTAGCCGGCGACCAGCGCCGGGTACGGCAGGCCCTGCCGGTGGGCCAGATCGCGCAGTTGCTCGGCCAGCTCCCCGAGCGCGCCCCGCCTCAACAGGTCGGTGATGGCGAAGCGGTTGCCGGTCAGCAGGTGGTCGCCGCCGCTGCCGGCAACCAGCACCCGGCTGCCCAGCGCGTGGGTCTTGTCGGCGAGTGCGGACCAAAGGGGGCCCACCAGACTGAACGGCTCGTCGCGGGGAGGGGTCGTGTCGGCAGAGGCGTCGAAGGTGTCGAGGCGCTGCTCGCGGAGGTAGTGCGCTGGTCCCGGGTACTGGGCGACCACCTCGTCGACGTACTGGCGCTCGTCATAGCCCGCTCTGTACCCTGCGGCATCCTCCCAAGCCAGCGTCAACGTCTGAAGCGGCTCGCCGGTGAGCCGGCCTGACCGCTCCAGTTGGCGGATCACGCATACGATCGAAGAGGAGTCCAGACCGCCGGACAGGGTGGCGCAGACAGGTCCGGCGGCCCGGCTGTGCGCACGCACCACCTCGGTGAAGAGTTCGCGGAAGTGCTCGGCATACTCTCGATCGTCACGGTAGCGCAGCGGCGGGAGGCTCCAGGGCTCCCAGTAACGCTCGAGTCGCAGTCCGTTCCGCGTGACCACCAGCGTGTGGCCGGGCGGCAGGCGGCGGACATCCGTGAACGGTGTCTCTTCCGGGTCGAGCGAGCCGGCCATCCCACCGGTGCACAGAAAGTCCCAGATGTAGTCGTTGTTCAAGGTGGCACTGACCCCGGGAACCCTCCGGAGCGCCTCGATGGTCGAGGCCGCGTAGAAGCACCCCCGGCTCATGTGGTAGTAGAAGGGTCTTTGGCCGATGGGATCGCGGGCGCAGACCAGCCGGTGCTGCGCACGGTCCCAAACGGCGACCGAGAATGGTCCCATCAGTTGTTGTGGGAATGACTCGCGCCATCGGCCATACGCCGCAAGCGCCAGATCCGCGTCGCTGGGTGTCTCCTTCCCACCAGCAGCCAGACCGAGCTCCGCCTGCAGTTCCGGCCGGTTGTCCAACCGCCCGTCGAAGGCCAGGACACTCCTGGCGTCGTGGCCGACGACCGGCTGCCGGGAACCCCAGTCCTCGGTGGTCGTCCAGAGTTGCGTCGCGCCGAGTCCGACGTGGTCATCGTGCCACGTGCCTGCCTGGTCAGGACCTCGCCAGGCAAGGTCCTTGACGACCCGTTCGAGCAAGGCCAGATCGATAGAAGGATCGACACGGTTGTAGACGACGGCGATTCCACTCACGTGTGCCTCCTAGAATCGTGCGATCACGTGGAAATGCTCGGGATCCTGGGCGGGAGGGTCGGTCAAGAGCACCTCACCCCAGCGAGCCCACGCATGGGACCCGAACGGGTACTTCCGCACTGCGACAATCAACTCGGCCCTGATTCCGCGCCGGGCGAGAAACTTGCAGAGGACCAGGGACTGCTCGAGGCACTTGTTGGCCACGGGATGCCAGCGGAACACCCGCTGAGCATCTGTCATCGCCAGCTCAATGGTCCTGTGCACCCCAGCCTCATGGCAGTGGCGCGCTGGGTTCAACGTCGTGGACCAAGCCACGGTTGGCTGGAATCCCCGCCGGCTCAGGCGCACCCGCACGATTACCAGAAGTACTGACAGCTCTACCAGATAGCGCATATGGCGCAGCCCCCTGCCCGTGGACGCCGCAGCATGTGCAAGGAGCCCGGGAGCTACTGCCCGGCGGGTAATGGATGCGTCGACGCTGGCTGGACCGGTCCGGCCCTGATTGTTCGACCAGACAGGCGGCGGTTGACGGACCATCGCGGAACCTCCCCCCCTTCTAGCCGGTGGAGCCGACCCGGCGCAACAATCCATGGCCGGTCTGCCTACCGACTTCGTATTGGTGACTGGTTCGAAGCCGTTGTGGGGTGAATCTCCTGGATAAACCCGGTAAGTACGGTGGGCATTCCGCGGCGGCAAAGATTCTCGCAGGATGGGAAAGGGACAGGCCCGCGGAGCCCGCCGCTGCCGCGCTACGTGACCACATCCTCCGGCTGCCTGAGCAGCTGAGCCAATCGCTGATCTGGGACCAGGGCAAGGAGATGGCCCGCCACGCCCTGTCCACCATCGACACCGGGGTGGCCGTGTACTTCTGTGATCCCAACAGTCCCTGGCAGCGCGGCAGCAACGAGAACACCAACGGCCGGTCTCGTCTTGCCGCTGTGTCCAGAACCCAGTCGCTCTCGGCGGCCGGTGTGTGATCAGAACGCCGTGGTGGTCCGGGGGTGTCGGCCCAGTCGTGCATGCCGTCATGCCCCCCGTGAGTCTCGGGTCAGTCGCCCGCAGGGCGGTGGACGCCGCCGGCGGCGGCGTTGTCGACTCCTGAGAGGGTGACTCAGGACTTGCCAAGTGAACTAGATAAGGTTCACAGAATCGTCTATATTCATAGACGCTGTGAATAAGCGTGAGCTTGTGAATATTAGGGGCTCGCTGGAGACGGAGGCGCTCCGCATCCTACGGGAGATCCCGTGGCTGACCGTGGACGCCGACTCTGGCGGCACCGACCGGGGGGTCGACGCCATCCTGACCTTCGCCGACCGCCAGGAAGAGGTCGTTGTGGATTTCAAGCGGCGGGCGAACGCCGCCACTGCCTGGCAGCTCGTTCATTACGCCGAGGCGCACCCTGAGAGGCGCCACCTACTCATTGCAGAGGAGACCACAGAGGAGACCCGCCGGATTTTGGAGGACCATGGCATCGGGATCATTGATGGGCTCGGGAACGCGCACTTGGAGTTGCCGGGGCTTCTCTTTCACGTCGAAGGCCATGAACGCCGAAAGCGGCGGACTTATACCACTACCCCACCCACTCGCCTCAAGGGGAAAGCCGGCGTGGTGACTCAGGCTCTGCTGCTGCATCCCGAGCGCAGGTGGCAAGTGAAAGATGTTGTCGAGGAGGCAGGTGTGTCTACTGGGCTCGCGCATCGCGTTCTGGCTCGACTTGAGCACGAGGGTGTGGTTGCGGCGCAGGGGACAGGACCGAACCTCACTCGGACTCTTACGGACCCCGGCGCGCTGCTCGACCTTTGGACGGAAGAGAACACGGAGCAGCCGACCAGAACAACCGCGTACGTGCTGGCGCAAACGCCACGGCTGCTTGCCGAAAAGGTTGCCAATAACCTCGGGCGCGCCGGCATCAATTACGCGGTCACCGGGGCCGCGGCCGCAACCTTGGTGGCGCCGTTCGTGACGGCGGTTCCCGTCGTCGAGGTCTGGGTGACTGCAAGAGTCGGAGTGCACGAGCTGGCGCAAGCGACGCGAGCAGACTTGGTCACAGATGGCCACAACGTCGTGTTCCTTCAGGTCAGGGACGACGGTCCGCTCGCCTTCCGTGAGAAGCGCGGTGGATTGTCGCTCGCCAACCTCTTTCGCACGTACGTAGACCTGCGCCGCGATCCCCGACGAGGCCGCGAGCAGGCCGACAACCTGCGTCGAGAGGTGATCGGATTTTGAGTCCTCGAGAGCACTACTCCGAGTACGACGAGGTGACCACGGCTCGGTGCGAACGTGCGCTGGTAACGCTCCTCGGCGAGATCGGCCCATGGAGTGAGAGGATCTACCTGGCCGGCGGTTTGGCGCCGCGCTACATCGTAGGTGAGCTGCCTGAGGGGGCCCGAGCCCACGTGGGGACGACCGACATCGACGTCGTCATCGGACTGGTTCTGGGTGATGCCGCGCCCGAGACCTACCGAACCCTGGAGAACAACCTCAAGAAGGCGCAATTCAGGGCTGAGAACAGCTTCCGGTGGAAAAGAGATGTCGACGGCGTGAAGGTCCAGGTTGAATTCCTCTGCGAGACCAATCGGGTCAACCCCGGCCACATCTTCAAGCCCAAGGGTGAGGGAGCTGGCAGCGGACTAGGTGCCTTCAACGTTCGAGGTGCGCAGCTGGTCACACAGGACTATCTCGAGCGCGAGATCGAAGCTGAACGACTCGATGACGGTGGCATGTCTCGGGTGAAGGTGAGGGTGGCCAATTTGTTCTCCTGCACTGTGCTTAAGATCTTCGCCTTCCAGGATCGCCACGAAAACAAGGACGCGTACGATCTGATCTTCTGCTTGCTGCACTTCGGTGCCGGGCCTGATGAAGCCGCGACCGAAGCCGTCAAGAGCCCAATCGCCCGCCGAGAGCAGGTTGCCGAGGCGCTGACTCTCCTACGGGAGCGGTTTGCCGACGTCGCTCAGGACGGGCCAATCGGCTACGCCTCGTTTCTCGCAGAGGTCGGCGATGACGAGGCTACCGCGCGGCTTCGCCGCCAGGCCGTGGCGACCGTCGAGGAGTTCCTTGCGCGAATGGGCGGCAAGTAGGCAGTGGCCGGTCGGATGTCGTAGGTCGCTCTCGCCCTGGGAGGTCCGGGCGATCCTTCATTTGGAACCGGGCGTCGCCAGCAGGCGGTAGAGCGCATCAACCGAGTCACGGTCGCCGCGCGACACACAGTACGTGAAGATCGTGCGCTGCTTTGCACGAGAAAGGCCGACGAAGAAGGTTGCAGTTGACTTCTCGCGCTGGCGCTGGAACGACCGCCACTGATTGTCCGCGCTGGGGATTCGGGCGCTCAAAGAGCAAACGGCCGAGTTCATGCGCGAGCAGATGCGTTTGACGCTCTCGCCCGAGAAAACGCCACGGCGCGAGCAAGCGCTGCTTCGCCTACCTCAGCCACTACCTGTGGTGGCGAGTCGTACGCTGGCTGCGCAAGAAGTATCCGCGTCTGACCTGGAAACAGATCAAGCGGCGGTACTGGCAACGCACATGGGACGGCGTCAACGGCGCGAGGCTCGCCTGGCCCGCCGAGGTCGCGATAACCCGCTACCGCTACCGGGGTTACCGCATCCCCTCGCTGTTCATCTGCGATCTACCCGATGGCACCGAGTTTCCCGAGCCCCCCAGCCGCCTCAAGGTTCACCTTCCGGGCCAGATCAGTGTCACACCACCACCAGCGGTTAGACCCCAGGAATCATCGTGGCCCAGCGGCTCTCAAAGCTCAACGGTGCGCAGAGGCGTATGCCTCGCCAGGATGTCGAAGTCGGCATCGAGGTGCAGTACTGCGGCCGAGGATTTGATGGCAGCCGTTGCGATGAGGCAGTCGATGACCTTGCGCACCGTGTCGCCTTTACGCCGGCACATGCGATACAAAACGGCGGCCTCCTCGTAGTCGGCCGGCCCGATCGGAATGGTGGATGCCCGGGCGAGCAGCCGGCGCATATCGCTCAGATGGCTCTCGTCCCGGGCGCCTGCCAGGACCTCCATTCGCACCGGATCACAAACGGCGATGGCCTGGTCCAATGCAGCGCCCACCCTATCGGCCACCGGGCTTGCGGTGTCGCGCAGAAATTCGATCCAGGCCGAGGTGTCGATAAGAATCACCCGGTGCGGCCGGCCCTCATTATCTCCAGGTCCCCTTCCCAGCCGGAGCCGCGCAGTGAGCGGGCCTCGGAGAGGCCGAGCGGCTCCGATGCCACCGTGCGGAGGGCGAAGTTGACCGCCTCCCGCTTGCTCGCAAAGTGGTAGCGCTCCATGACGGCCCGGCAGGCCTGGTCGTCGAGATCGATGTTGGTGCGTGACATACACCTATAATACACCAGGGTAGGCCGCTATTAACCCTATTGCCACTGTGTCCTGTCATCGCCCGCGCCCGCAGCCTCAGTCCAGATCCTCCAAAAAGCGGACGGTAATTCCCTCGAAACGCCTGAAGTCCCGATCGTCGGTCCAGATGACGGTAACTCCGTGCTGCATCATCAGCGCCACGATGTGTGCGTCGGGCACCAGGTTGCCTCGAATATTTTGACCGGCCCCAATTTGTTCATACACCTTCCAAAAGCCCGAGTTTTCACCGGGACACCGGACGTGCGGAAGAGCCACGAGCGCTCTCACGTTATCCATCGCCTCCTCCGTGCTCAGGGGTGCGGAAAATATCGACGAGTGGGTGGATATACGCAGATAGGCCATGAGCACGGGCCAGAACAGGTAGACAATCTCCGGGCCCCGGGCAAGCCGGTGCAACTGCTCGTAAGCCTTGGGCTGGCGAGGACTGGACAGGTCGGAGGCGTAGAGGAGCAGGTTGGCGTCAACCGCAAAGCTCATCTATCAGCCGTCGAGGGCGCGATACAGGGCATCCTTATCGCTGATCTCCACCCGCGCGCCCATTGGCCGGGAGGTCCAGACGAAGGGCTCGGGCCGGAGGGCGGGCGTTGAGCCCAAAGCGACCGCTGCGACCTCCGAGATCACCTGACCCAAGCTCTTGCCTTCTCGGGTGGCCTTCTCTTTCAGTTCCCGCAGGACTGTGGCATCGATATCAACGGTGGTTCTCGTCATGACGCTTGATGTTAGCATTGAAAACATCTGATGCAGGATTATTACTGCGATGCAGCGTAAAGGTCGTAAAAGTTAACCGGCGAACAACACACCAATCAGCCGGCCTTTTAGGTCGCTGACGACTACTGAGCCGATTTTCCGCTTCGACATGCGGGACGCCAGGGCATCGTATGGCTCGTTGGGCCGTACCGTGCTGGATCCATGCTCCATGGCCTGCTCGACCGGTGTGGCCGGCTCGACCTCCAGTGACTCTCCCCGCAGCCGGCCCATGAAGATGCCGGCCGCGTTGACGACAAGGCACAGGTCGAGCTCCGCCTCGTCGACTCTGCTCTTGGCGTCGCCGACTGTTTCTCCCAGACGCGCGATCGGCACGTCCGCGCGGGCCAGTTTGCCCGCGGTTGGTTGGTCGGCCAGATCTCCCTCCGAGGGCCAGCTGATGGCGAGCCAGGCTGCTTTTCCCGGTGCAAATTCGTAAACGTCGCTAAACCCCAGACTCTCGAGCCGCCACGCGGCTCGTGGACTGAGGTCTCACCGGTAGTCCCAGCAGTAGACGACGGTCGGTCGTCCGGGATCGAGTTGCCGCGAAAAGCCGCGTCAACCGCGTCCCGGGCAGGCCTGGCATTGTGCAAGGATGCATACGTCACAATCGGCGCCGTCCAGCAGGAATAGTCCGCCACGGTAAGCGGGTTGGTGTAGCAAAATCGCCGTCGGATCTGGGCTCCCAGGAGGAAATATGCTCGACGAACGCCAGGAAGCACTGTGCAGCGAGAGCCGGTGGGATTTCAGCGACCTGCAGGCTATGGTTATCAACTGCACGCTGAAGCCGTCGCCGGGGCTTTCGCACACTCAAGGTCTGCTCGACCGCTCAATCGCGATCATGGAAAGAAACGGCGTAGGGGTGGACGTCGCGCGCGCCGTAGACCACGACCTGCCGCCCGGCGTGTATCCGGACATGCGCGAGCACGGCTTTGCCACCGACGACTGGCCGGCGCTCGTCGAGCGGGTCATGGCCGCCGACATCCTCATACTGGGCACTCCGATCTGGCTGGGAGAGAAGAGCTCGGTGTGCACCCGGGTCATCGAACGTCTCTACGGCAACTCCGCCGAGCTAAACGACGCCGGCCAGTACAAGTACTACGGCCGGGCCGGAGGGTGCGTCATAACCGGCAACGAGGACGGCGCCAAGCACTGCGCGATGAACATCCTCTACTCACTGCAGCATCTCGGCTACACGATTCCACCCCAGGTCGACGCAGCTTGGATCGGCGAGGCGGGACCGGGACCCTCCTATCTCGACGAAGGTTCCGGCGGCCCGGAGAACGATTTCACCAACCGCAACACGACGTTTATGACTTGGAACCTGCTGCACGTGGCCCGAATGCTGCGCGACGCCGGCGGCATTCCCGCGCACGGCAACCAGCGCGCTTGCTGGGACGCCGGCTGCCGTTCGGACTTCGAGAACCCCGAGCACCGCTGAGGGTGTACCGAGTTATGACTCGCCGTATTTTTTCATCCAGAGCCGGTCGGCCAGGTTCCCTGCTTGCCGCGCTCCCTCTACCTGAGCGCGCCACGCAGTAGGGATGGCCTGCTCACCCAGACGGGCGCCGGCGATGGCTCCGGCCATGGAGGCGATGGTGTCGGTATCTCCACCCAGCGTGATCGCAAACCGGACGGTAGCGGAAAAGGACTGCATGTTCAGCAGCACCGCGGCCAGGGCGGCCGGGACCGCTTCGACTGCTCTGATGCCGGTTCCGGTCACCGCGGCCACTTGGGCCGCGGTACTGGAGGGCTTTAGCTGCGCTACCGCCCGCAGCGCTTTTCGTAGACTCGGTGTGGTCGCCTGGGACAGCAGGTGGTCTACGGCAAAGCGATCAACCCCCGCGGCCGTGGTCAGTGCCAGTGCAACCGCGGCGGCCTGTATGCCGGCCGCGTCGATTGCCTCGGGGTGGGTGTGGGTAACCGAGGCGCTGCTGCGCCCCATACTTACGGCCCGGTTTACCGCCGGGTAGGCGAGCAGAGCAACGGGCGCAACCCGCATAGCGGCGCCGTTGCCGAAAGACCCGCGTCCGCCGAATTGATTCGCAGCCAGACCTCGCCAGTCTTCGCCGGCGGCAACGCGCTCCAGCAGATGAGCGGCGCCGGCGCCGTAGCCTCGGTGAGGGTCGCGGCTGTAGGCGCTGGAGAACCTGCCGGCCAGGTGGTCCAGATCCAAAGATCCGCGTGCAATCAGTGATTCGGCCAGAGCGTGAGTCAAAGCGGTGTCGTCGGTGTATCTCAGTTCCGAGACCGCGGTCGTAACGCCGTCGAGCTGGCCGGCGCTCAATTGGTGTGGGTAGCCCTCGAAGGGCGCACCCAGCGCATCGCCGACCACCGCGCCGACCAATGCTCCCCGGAACCTGGTACGCAGTTCCTCACGGTATCCACCGGCCGAAGCCCCGGGTTTCATCGATGCCTGCAAACCGCTTCGCGTGCTGTTGCTAGTGGTCACTGCACTAGGGCTCAATCGGGACGTCTTGCAGCTCGGTCCACAGTTCGTTTATCCGGCCGAACCGCCGTTCGGGAAGTCTCGAGAGCAGCTCGATGACCTCGCCTCGAGCCCCGGCTTGCTCGGCTTCGGTCAGCAGGTCGGATTTGGTGGCCGAGGTCTTGGAGAACGCGGACCCCAGGTGATCCACGACCTCGATACGGGTAACTGGGACTTGCTGGGTGGATTCGGGAGATCTTCGCCCGGCTAGATGGGTGCTCAATTTTCCTCCTTGTGATTATTGCTGCGCACTGCTGTATGCAGGCCCGTGCGCAACGAACGGTTAAGATTTGGTCGTTGGATACGGCGTGCGCGCGGCCCTGCTGAATCGCTGGATCAACTGTAAGCACGCGTTGACAGTCAAGTGCTGGATGAGGGCTGCACACGTATAATATACCCTAACGTTAGGGTATGGTTCGATGAGTTGGAGCAGGCGTGAATCACGGGATGCATCAGATCGGCGAGGCGGCGGATTCGGTTGGATTGTCGCTGCGCACGATCCGCCATTACGAGGAGGTCGGGCTGGTCCTCCCGTCGGGCCGGACCGCGGGCGGTTTTCGCCTCTATACCGACCAGGACATCGACCGGTTGCGGCTGGTAAGGCACATGAAGCCCCTGGAGTTCTCTTTAGAGGAGATGAGGGATCTACTGGGGGTGCGCGATCAACTGGCCGGCTCTCCAGATGATTCCGAACGCAAGAGCCTGGCGGAGAGGCTGGGCATGTACGCGGCGGCGGCGGAACAACGATGTGAGAAGCTGAGGGATCAGCTCGAAGCGGTAACTGCTGTGGCCAGCATGCTCAGCAGAGAAGCCTCGGGTAAGCGCCCTTCAGGCGTCAAAACGTGACCTTAGCGGCGCCCGCGGTAAGCGAGGTGGCCGAGCAGGCGGCTCGACGGCGAACTTTTGCCATCATCAGCCATCCCGATGCCGGTAAGACCACTCTGACGGAGAAGTTTCTTCTCTACGGCGGAGCGGTGTCGGAGGCCGGCGCGGTCCAGGCGCGCGCCGGCCGCCGGCGGACAACGTCGGACTGGATGGCCATGGAGAAGCAGCGGGGCATCTCGATCAGCTCCACCGTTTTGCAGTTCACCTACGCCGATCGGGTGATCAACCTGCTCGACACTCCCGGCCACCGGGACTTCTCGGAAGACACCTACCGCGTCCTGGCCGCCGCGGATGCGGCGGTCATGGTCCTGGATGTTGCGAAAGGGATCGAGGCCCAGACGCTTAAGCTCTTCGAGGTCTGCCGGGCCCGGGGAGTGCCGATCATCACTTTCTTGAACAAGTACGACCGGCCGGGGCGGGACCCGCTGGAGTTGCTGGACGAGATACAGAACAAGCTCAACCTGCGCCCCACGCCGGTGACCTGGCCGGTCGGGATTCCCGGCGCATTTCGAGGGGTCATCGACCGCCGAAACGGCGAGTTCATACGGTTCAGCCGAACCGCCCGGGGAGCAACTACTGCGGGAGAGGAGCTGGTCAGCGAAGAGCGGGCCCAGGTGGAGGAGACGTTTTGGCAGCAGGCCCATGAGGAGTGTGAACTGCTGAGCGAGGTGGGCGCCGAATTGGATGTCGAATCATTTTTGGACGGTGAGACCACCCCGCTGTTCGTCGGCTCGGCCCTGACCAACTTCGGAGTACGTCACATGCTCGACGCTATCGTCGAGTTTGCCCCGTCGCCGCGCGCGCGCGACGACCGTGAAGGTAACCGGCGCCCGCTCGAGTCGGCCATGTCCGGATTCGTGTTCAAGATCCAGGCCAACATGGATCCATCGCATCGCGATCATGTTGCGTTTGTTCGGGTGTGTTCCGGGCGGTTTCAAAGGGGTATGACGCTGACGCACGCTGCTACCGGCAAGCCCTTCACCACCAAGCACGTGGCTTCGGTCTTCGGGTCCGATCGACACACCATCGAGGAGGCCTACCCGGGCGACGTCATCGGGTTGGTCAACGCGGGCGGCTTGAGCATCGGCGACACGCTCTACGAGCGCGACCGGGTCGTGTACCCGTCCATTCCTACCTTTGCGCCGGAGCTTTTCGTACGGGCGCGCGCCCTGGACACGGGCCGCTACAAGCAGTTCCGCCGGGGGCTTGAGCAGTTGGAGACCGAAGGGGTGGTTCAGGTGCTGCGGGACCCTGCCGGCGGTCCGGTTCCGGTGCTGGCCGCCGTAGGACAGATGCAGTTCGAAGTGTTTGCTCACCGCTTGGAATTCGAGTTCGGAGCCCGGGTGGAGCTTTCGCCGACCCCGTACAAGGTGGCCCGGCGCACCGATGAGCAGACCGCCGAGCAACTGGGTGCAGGTATGGGCGCTACGGTGATGGCCCGCGCAGACGGGACCTTGCTAGCGTTGTTCGAGAGTCCGTTCTGGTTGGACCGGCTAAAAGGAGAACATCCCGAGTGGTGCCTGGAACCGATCCTGACCGAATGAGAGCTTGATGGCTGCAGTCGTTTGCCCCAAGTGCGGCACCGACGACCACCTGGCCGGTGAACGCCGTGGGGATATGGTCCGAATAACCTGTTCCGCCTGCTGCCTGGTGTGGGACCGGGACCCCGCCCCCCGATGCCCGGGATGCGGCTCGACGGAGGTCCGGCCGGTTCCCGAACCGGTGTGGGCGAAGGTGCGGGGAAACCAGCGCTCTATAGTGGCTTACAAGACGGTTTACCTGTGCACGCGATGCGACAGCGTGGAGCTGAAGGAGCATTTAGGCGCCAACCCGATGTCCTCCAGGGAATCGGGTATCGGCTAGCCGATACTTATGAATGAGTTGAAGACCCTGTTTACCGATCTGTACGAGTTGACCATGGTGGACGTCTACCGCCGGGAGGCGATGGCGGACCGGACCGCGATTTTCAGCTTGTTCGTGCGGCGGCTTCCCTCTGAGCGGGGTTACCTGGTTGCGGCCGGATTGGATGACGGTCTTAGCTGGCTGGAGCAGATGCGTTTCGAGCCAGAAGATCTGGCTGCTCTGGATCAACTCGGATTGTTCCCGGACGAGTTTTTGGAGTGGCTGGGCGAGATGCGCTTCACGGGATCGGTGCGGGCGGTTCCGGAAGGAACGATCGTCTTTGCGGAGGAGCCCATCTTGGAGGTGGAGGCCCCGATTGGTCAGGCTCAGCTGGCGGAGACCTTCCTGCTCAATCAGATCACCCTTCAAACCACGCTGGCCACCAAAGCGGCCCGGTGCCGGGACGCCGCGGGTGGAAGAGCTGTGGTCGACTTTGCCCTGCGCCGCACCCAGGGGATCGATGCCGGGATGAAGCTCGCAAGGATATGCGGTTTGGTCGGCCTGTCCGCGACTAGCAACGTGGCCGGCGCGGCCCGGTACGGGGTACCGGCCAGCGGTACGATGGCCCACGCCTTCGTTCAGGCGTACGGGAACGAGACCGAGGCCTTTCGCGCTTTTGCCGGGGCGTACGCGGACGCCACGGTTTTGGTGGTCGACACCTACGACACCGAGCAGGGTGTGCGCAACGCCATTACGGTCGCCCGCGAGATGCGTGAGCGCGGAATCGCCCTGCGGGGCATCCGGCTGGACTCGGGGGATTTGGGCAAGCTTGCCCATTGGGCCCGCGGCCGGCTGGATGAGGCCGGGCTACCGCAGGTGAAGATCTTCGCCAGCGGAGGTTTGGACGAGTATTCGATTCACCGCCTGGTGGAGTTCGACAAGGCGCCGATCGACGGCTTCGGCGTGGGCTCGGCGCTCGGGGTCTCGGCCGACGCTCCCAGTCTGGACAGCGTTTACAAGCTGGTCGAATACGACGGCCGTATGGTGCGTAAGACCTCCACCGGCAAAGCGATATGGCCGGGTTCCAAACAGGTGTGGCGCGGCAACGATTGGGGTGACGATGTGATTGCGCTGGCCGAGGAGCCCTCTCCCGGACCGGACTACTCTCCCTTGCTCGAGCCGGCGATGATCAAGGGTTCCCGGGTGGGGGTCGGGGAGCGCTCTCTGGTCGAAAATCACCGGCACTTCGAAGAGCAGTGGAGACAGCTTTTGCCGGCCTTGCGCCGGTTGATCGATCCCGACCGGCACCCGGTCAAGATATCGGATCGACTGCAGCAAGCGGCGGTAAGAATAGATGCCGGCCGTAAGGAGGGATGAATTTTGGCAACTTTGCAGCAACCTCATTTTGACGAGCACACCGCCCTGATAGTCGTCGACGTCCAAAATGACTTCGCCGATCCCCAAGGCGGTCTGTACGTGCAGGACGGGCAAACCATAATCCCGGGCGTCAACCAGATGGTGGCGGCTGCCGCCAACGCTGGATCTTTGGTGGTTTACACGCAAGATTGGCACCCGCCTTTGACCCCGCATTTCCAGGCCTACGGAGGGACATGGCCGGTGCACTGCGTGCAGGGTACGTGGGGGGCCGCGTTCCATCCCGATCTCGAGGTCGTGGGGCCGGTGGTACGTAAGGGGTCCGGGGCCGAAGACGGCTACTCGGGGTTCACCGCCCGAGACGTCAACACCGGCTCCGACCGGCCGACCGATCTGGATTCGACTCTGCGAGACGGTGGCGTAGAGAAGGTGGTCGTGGTCGGGCTGGCGCAGGACGTGTGCGTCAAGGAGACGGCCCTGGACGCGCGGCGTTTAGGCTACGACACCTGCGTGGTTCTTTCTGCAACCCGGTCGGTCAACCTCAACGAGGGAGACTTCGAAGCTGCCAACGAACAGATGAGGCGGTCGGGCGTAACGCTGCTGGGGGATACGGAAGCCTCCGGTTAATGCAGGCTTAATATTCAGTAGGGTCGGAGAACCGACAGAAAGGAGCGTTACGTGGGCTGGTCGAAGGATCGGACGACGATTAGGGGGAGCGTGCTCTTGGCCCTGTTGCTGGCCGTGGGGTTGATCTTGGGGGGATGTGCCCAGGAAGATCCCGCAATCGAGGGCGCCCCCTCCGGTGAAGAGCGAGGCGAGGAGGCCGGTGACGACCACGACGACGAAATGGTGGACTTCGGCGAACCCGGCGACCCCGCAGCTGCCGACCGCACCATCGAGATAGACATGCTCGACGCGCTTCGCTTCGAACCCGATGCGGTGGACGTCCAGGTCGGCGAAACCGTCACGTTCGTGTTGACCAACACAGGCCAGATCGTTCATGAGTTTCTTATTGGGGACGAGCATTACCAGCAAGATCACGCGCAAGAGATGACCGAGATGGATGACGGCATGGAGCATGAGGAGCTTCCCAACGGTTTGGATGTGGACCCGGGCGAGACCGCGGAGCTCACCTGGACGTTCACCACGGAGGGCGAGCTTCTCTACGGATGCCACGAGCCCGGCCATTACGAAGGCGGCATGGTTGGGACCATCACCGTGTCGAGTTAACCGGTACCACTTGAGCCTGCTCCGCCGGCGGCATGGAAGCCGGGCGCGCTGCCGCAACGATCTCCGGCGCCTTAACTGGCTATTGTGGTCGGGTGAAAATAGAGAGCTTGAGCCGGCTCGCGTGTCCGTCGGCCGAGTGCGCCGGTGAGTTGTACGTCGATGAGGCGGAGCCGTCGGAGGTGCTTGGGGATGGGTCCGAGCTCATTGAGGGAATCCTTCGCTGCCGCAGCTGTGGTGCCGACTACCCGGTACTTTTGGGGGTCGCTCTGCTCGTACCCGATCTTCAGCAGTATCTATGGGGGTTTTGGCCTGAGATCGAGCGGTGGGGACGGCAGCTGCAGGACGTGCAGATATCCCGAACGATGCTGGGGTATTTGGGAATCGCCAGCGCGCATATAGGACACGCCGGACCGCCGCCGCAGCCCGAGGAGAATCTGGGCTGGAGCGTCTCGCCGTACCTGCAGGTGCACGGCGACCGGGAGTCGATGATGCTCGGCTTGCCCGAGGGATGGTGGCGCAGTTTGGTCGGCCGCTACGGCACAGAGGGCCCCGACCCCTACCGGTATCTGCTCGATGCGGCCGGCCGCCACCGGACGGATGGCGGCGGTCTCCTGGCGGTCGAGGTGGGAGCCGGAATTGGGTGGGGCGCTGCTGAGTTGGCTCGCGACTATGGCTACTGCCTAGGCTTTGACTGGTCCTTCACCGCGGTCTTGACGGCACGCCGCTACTTTCTGTCCAGCCCCTTGCCGCTCGAGGGCTACGAGCTGGAGACCGAGAAGGGCTCGTTTACCGATCGTCCGCTGCAGCGGCCAGCGCAGCGGGACAACCTCGACTTCGTTGTGGCCGACGGCGCGCGTTTGCCGGTAGCCGGCGCTCACGCGCAGTGTCTGGCAGCCATAAATGTGCTGTGCGCGGCGGCCGACCCCATGAGCCTGTTCGAGGAATTTTCCCGTGGACTGGGGCCGGAGGGCTTGCTCTTGCTGGCGACTCCTTACTGGGCGGATCCCGGGGCGGACGGTGATTCGGAGTTCGCTCGGGGTGGACCCGCCTTTACCCGTTCGGCCCTTCGGAAGGAGTTTCGGGTCCTGGAGGAAGCGGACATGGTGCCTTGGCTGCTGCGACTTGCGCAGCGCCGCTGGAACGTTTACCTGTCGCACTGCTTGGTGGCCGTGCGCACCTAGTGGCCAGGGTAGTAGGCACTAACTGGCGCGACACTGGTTCGGGGGTAGTACATGGTATTCGCAGACCGGTCCGACGCTGGCCGGCAACTCGCCGAAGAGCTTCGAGGGTTTTGTATTGAGCATCCTGCAGTGCTTGGATTGGCGCGCGGGGGAGTCCCGGTGGCTGCAGCGGTTGCCCGGGAGCTCGATGCGCCGCTCGACGTCCTGGTTGTTCGCAAGCTCGGCTGTCCGGGGCAGCCGGAGCTCGGTATCGGTGCGGTGGGCGAGCTGGGCGTAACCGTACTGAACTCCAAACTGATCGCCAAGCTCGGACTTTCCGACGAACAGGTCGAGCAGATTGCCGAGAGGGAGGGCGCGGAGGTCGACCGGCGGGTCGCTCGGTACCGGCGGAGCATGTCCCCGGTGAAGCTACAGGGGCGAACCGCGATCTTGGTGGACGACGGTCTGGCTACGGGCTTCACGGCCGGCGCGGCTGTGGGGGTGGTGCGCCGGCTGGAAGCTGCCAGGGTTGTGCTTGCCGTGCCGGTAGCCCCCCGCCAAGCTGTAACGTCCCTCGAGGAGATAGCCGATCAGGTGGTCGTTTTGCAGATCCCGCCCGACTTCATGGCGGTGGGCCAGTGGTACCGAGACTTCACCCAGGTCTCCGACGAGGAAGTGGCGGCTTTAGTCGCGTCCGGGCCGTCCGAACAAGCCGGAAAGCACTAATGTGCGCCCCCGTCCTGCGCGGTCGGGGCACTCGGGGCGAACCTCGTTAGCGACAGTTCACACCCTCGCCCGGACGATACAAGGCGATAACCTGGTCGGTTTCCGATCTTGCTTCGACTGGATAGGTGCGGGTGCGCTCGGTGCGTACCAGCGTGCAGGGCCCGCGGCTGCTTGTGCGCTGACCTGTCTGCTCCACCTCCGCCCAAGGGGTGGAGTACAGGCTCACCGTGATGCTGGAGTCGGTGTAGGTGGTCCATATCAGCACGCTCTTCGGGTTGGGGTTGGCGATCTCGAGGTCGGGCTGAGGGAAGGAGAGCGTGGCTTCCCGCCCGTACGGATACCGGGAAATGTAGATGCTGTGCGACCGGTACTGGGGAAAGTCGAGGCCCGCAAAGAATGCCGCGTTAAACAACGTGGTGGCGAACTGGGAGATGCCGCCGCCGACCGATTCGGTGAAAACGCCGTTTTCTATGACCCCGTCGACGACGAACCCCTTCTCTTTGGTGCGCGGGCCGATGAACTCGTTGATGGAGAACGACTCGCCCGGGTGGATGATCTGCCCGCGCACCAGATCGGCGATCCGGTGGATGTTCTGCACCCGGGGCTGCCCCTGCCTATGGTTGGTGGTGAAGGTGGATACCTGATCGGTGATGCCCAGCTCCTCTAGATCCTCTTTGGTTACCTCGGGCTCCACTTCGGCCAGCGGCAGCTCCAACCGGCCGCGGGTTTGATCGAGCACCGCCTTCTCGACGATCAGCGCGGCTTGTTCGTCGCAGCAAGCCAAGCCGTTCTGGCCCGGCACGATTTCGACCCGGCCGTCGACCACCGTAAAGGCTGCATCCACCGGATCCCGGTCGAGCTCGGGCATGAGCGCAGCCAGACCTTCGACGGCGTCGTCGGTTTTTATCGCCAGTTCCAGCCCGGAGGGTGTCACCTTGGTTCCCAACCACGACCGCAGCTGCTCTTCGGGGACGTTGGCTTCCTGCAAACCGTCGGTCACACGAATCCCCCCGGTGGTGAGTCTGTCGCCCCGTTGCGCCAGCTCTTCGGCGTCCTGTTCGGTAAAGCGCGGATATACGACGCCGCGGTCCACCTCCACCCGCACCGGCAACCCCTCCCGCGCGGCGATGGGCAGCTGATCGATTACTTCGTGAGCGTCGATGCCCTTACCGGGACGCCCCTGCACTGGCCGCAGCTCGCCCAGGGCGTACTCGATAGAGGGTTCGCGCGGCTCCGAGCGCGGCCCCGGGTCTTGTTCGCTTACCAGATCAAAGACCCCGGTTGCGTCGAAGGATATGACTACAGGGACCCGCCGGGGCGAGAAGAAGGAGCCCAGCCAGCTGCCGAACCTTTGGATCTGCCCGCCCGTCCGGCCGATCTGCAGCGCAGCCTCTGTTGTTGGTTCGACCTGCAGAGAAAGATCCAGTTCGCCAGCTTTAATCGTGAACCCGCCCTCCGGTGCAACGACCTGTACGGTCGACCGGGCATACCTGCGCTCCAGGTCGGCTGCCGCAGCTTCTACCTCCGAAGCGGTTGCACCGTCGATCGATTTCCCGGCCAGGGTTACGTTGCGTCCGACCTCCCCGGAGGTACCGGTATCGATCCGCCAAAGCACGACCAGCGCAATGGCCAGTACCAGGGGAAGGCCTGCCGCCAAAAGGGCGATCCGCCGGCCGGTGTGCGCGCTCATTGCTTCAAAACTACCGTGAGAGGGTGGTTGTTGGCTCCGGCCGGGCTCCTACGTGTGTTCGCGTGACCGGAAAGGGTGTTGTTCGATCTGTTCGAAGGATTCCTTAAACGACTCCAGGCCGAACGGCTCGATGAGGTCGCTAAGACGCACACGCTGTGATGCTCCCAGCACCTCGATGCCTACCACCCGGTCCTTATCGTCGAAATCCATGGTGCGCGCCTCGTCGACTTCCTTGGTGATGTGAACGAAGAACTCGGGCCGGATCGGCACGTAGAGGGCGTCGACCTCATCGTCGTATAGCACCTTCATCGTTACTCACCTACCCGGGCGGCGGTTATGACGAAATCGTTTCTGCCTGCGTACTGCACGACGCGCAGACGGGATCCCGAACCGGTCGTACCCCAGCGGATGATCCGCGTGGACCTGTCACCCCGGGAGGTTGCGTCCATGTCTCGCAACGCCTCTTCTACCTCGGCAGGCGTGATCTGGCGTTGTTTCATACGCTTAGTGGCGTGATCGGAGTATTCCAAGACGGTCGGCAGCTTACACCAAAACCGGTCGCGGGGCGGCGCGACCGGTGCCGGCAACTTTCGGTGTGGCTGCTCTGACCTTCATGATGGCGAGTACCCGCGTTTTGGATTCCCGGGGGACGGCCCGGAAATTCGGGCGTGGACTGACAGCTTCAGCCAGGAGGGTTGGACACTGGCCCCGGGGCTCTCTAGACTCGAAGAACCGAGGCAGGGTCGGCACAGGCCGGGCAGGTGGCTACGCTGGTTCTGCGAGGGTTTAAGGGAGCGCTCGGTTGGCGCTCCACATTGGTTGGGTTATGTCAGGGGGAAAGCATGCGAGATAGAAAACGGCGGCCCTGGTCGCGTCAGCTCCTATCGCTGCTGGCGGTTTTGGCCTTGGTCGGCGGTGCCTGTGCATCGGAGGACACTGGTGAGCAGTCTCTGCTGGAGGAGCTTCAGGAACAGGGCAGCGTCCGGATTGGCATTGCCAACGAGGTCCCCTACGGCTATGAGGACGAGGACGGCAACGTAACCGGAGAGGCTCCCGAGGTGGCCAAGGCGGTACTGGCCGAGTTGGGCATCGACGACGTCGAGGCCGTGGTGGTCGATTTCGGTTCCCTTATCCCGGGGTTGCAGGCCGGCCGATTCGACATGATCGCAGCGGGCATGTTCATCAATGCCGAGCGAGCCGAGCAGATGATCTTCTCCGATCCGGACTACTGCGTATCCGAGTCCTTCGCGGTCCCGGAGGGCAACCCCGACGGCCTGGTGGACTACCCGTCGGTGGTGGAGAACCCCGACGTGACGATCGCTATCCTCTCGGGTGCGGTTGAAGAAGGTTATGCCGAAACCGCCGGAGTTCCCGACGACCAGATCGAGCTGTTTCCCGACGTCAACGCTCAGTACGACGCCCTGGAGGCCGGTCGGGTAGACGCCGTCACGGGAACCTTTCTGACGGTCAAGACCCAGACCGACGACATGGACGGGTTCGAGGCGGTCGATCCGTTCTTCCCACTGGATTCCTACCCCGACGGTGAACCGATTCTCGGTTGCGGAGGCTTCGGCTTCCTGGACCAGGAGTTCCGCGATGCGTTCAACGCCGAGCTAAAGAACCTACAGGCGGACGGCACCGTCAAGGGCATCGTCACCAGCTTCGGCTTCGCCGAGGAGGACGTTGACTTGGCCGAAGGGCTCACGGTCGAGGATCTCGTCGAGGACACCGAGGACACCGAGGACGCCGGAGACGGCGAGGAGTCGGAGGAGGAATCTCCCGACGCTGAGGAATCTCCCGACGAATCGGATGAGTAAGGCGCACTTTGCGCTGATTGCTACGCAGTCCCCGGGCAATAGCTGCCCGGGGACTGCTGGTTTGGTCCAACCCCTCTAGCCAGCGCCGTGCCGGAATTCTTTCTCAACTCCAACCAATGGGCCCGCTTGGGGGAGGGTACGGCGGTTACGCTCCAGCTCCTGGGCTGGGCGATGCTGCTGGGCTCGGTAATGTCCCTGGTTATGGGGGTGGCGCGGCTGTCCCGGTTTCGGCTGGTCCGGGCGCTGGCTCTGGTCTACGTCGAGATCGCGCGCGGCCTGTCGGCGATCATCTTGCTGTTCATCATGTTCTTCGCGGTGCCGATCCTGTTCGACGTCCGCGGACTGTCACCGATGGTTGCCGGTGTGCTGGCGCTGGGCCTGAACATGGGGGCCTACGGCGCCGAGATCGTGCGCGGGGCTATCAGGGCTGTGCCCAAGGGCCAAGCCGAGGCAACGGTCTCGCTAAACATGACCGCCTACCAGAGGCTTCGCTACGTGGTGCTCCCGCAGGCACTGACGGTTATTCTGCCGCCGTTCGGCAACCTGAGCATCGAGATCCTCAAAGGCACGGCTCTTGTCTCGCTGATCACTTTGTCGGAGCTGGCCTTCGAGGTTCAAAAGCTACGGGTCAACCGCGTGGTGATCGAAGACTCGGCGACGACGATCGCACTGTACCTGAACGCGTTGATTATTTACTTCGTTATCGCGCAGGTGCTGGCTCGCCTGTTCCGTTTTGCGGAGCGGCAGGTAGAAACCCGCTTGGGGAGTGTTTAGATGACCCGGAGCAAGTGGGATTGGGACCTGGTGTGGGAGATCCTTCCCCGCATGGCCGGAGGCATGTGGGTGACGATCAAGGCGACCTTGGTCGGCATAGTGATAGCGGTGATCCTCGGGCTGTTTCTTGCGCTGGGCCGCCGGTCGAAGAAGAAGTGGCTTTCGATGCCGGTGGCCGGGTTGATCGAGTTCATCCGCTCCACCCCTATTTTGATTCAGCTGTTCTTTCTGTACTACGCCCTGCCTAGTCTTACCTTCCTCCCCGATTTCGCGCGGGTCATCAGGCCGCTCACCGCGCTGATCCTCGGGCTCGGTGTTCACTACGCGACCTACGCGTCGGAGGCGTACCGCGCCGGCATCAACAGCGTCCCAAGGGGCCAGTGGGAAGCCGCTACCGCCATGAACCTGGGCACGTTTCACACCTGGCGGCACGTGGTCCTGCCCCAGGCGATCCCCCGGACCCTTCCGGCGCTGGGCAACTACTTCGTAGCCATGTTCAAAGATGCCCCCATCGGATCGTCGATCAGCGTCGTCGGTGTGCTGTTTGTGGCACGCTCAATACAGAGCCAAACTTTTCGTTCGGTTGAGCCCATGATGGTTGCCGGAGCGATGTTCCTGGCCGTTAGCATCCCGGCCGCAATGTTCGTGCGCTACCTGGAAAGGCGGATGGGATATGAGACTTGAGGTGAGCTCTTGAGCAAGCCGATGGTGAAGATGAGCGGCGTAACCAAGGCGTTCGGGGACAACGTGGTCCTTGACAAGCTCGATTTGGAGGTGCAGGCCGGCGAGAAGGTAGTGATCATCGGCCCCAGCGGTTCGGGCAAGACCACCATCTTGCGGGTCATCATGACGCTGGAGAGGCCGGACGAGGGCACTATCGAGATAGACGAAAGGCATCTGTACCACGAGGAGCGCAACGGCAAACTGGCGCGTGCGTCGGAAAAGCATATCCGGGAGATCCGCTCGGATATATCCATGGTGTTCCAGCACTTCAACCTGTTCCCCCACATGAGCGCCAAGGCGAATGTAATGCTGGCTCCCATAAAGGTACTGGGGTTGAGCAAAGAGGAAGCCTCCCAGCGAGCCGACGAGCTACTGGCGCAGGTGGGCTTGCAGGACAAGGCGAATCAAAGGCCCATACAACTCTCCGGGGGCCAGCAGCAGCGGGTCGCGATCGCACGCGCACTGGCCATGCACCCCAAAGTCATGCTCTTCGACGAGGTTACCTCGGCGCTCGACCCGGAGCTGGTGGGGGACGTGCTGGAGGTGCTGCGGGATCTAGCCCGAAGCGGTGAGATGACGATGGTGCTCGTCACCCACGAGATGGGCTTTGCCAGCGAGATGGCCGACCGGGTATTGATGTTCGATCAGGGCCGCATCATCGAGGAAGGCCCGCCCAACCAGATCCTCAAAGACCCCCAAAACGAGCGCACGCGCAGCTTCCTGAAAGCGGTGCTCATTCACTAGGCTATGGGTTCGGGGGTTCCGCGCCCTCCGATCCTGGGGGCTGATCGACGGAGGGGTCCGGGTCCGGTCCGGCGTACATGGTGGACCAGGAATCCTCATCGGGTGCCGGGACCTTCTCCGATCGGCCGTGTTTTTGTGGCTTTGTCTCCGGCTGCGATCGGGGCTTAGCAGATGGGCCACCGGATCCGTTGCCGCTTACACCGTCCGCCACGGTCAGTGGAATGGGCGCGGGAAGGGTTCCTGGCTCCGTGCGTATCCACGTGGTCCGCTGCGGGAGTGGAATCTCTATGCCCTCGCGGTCGAAGGCTTCCTTGATCCTCAGCCGTAGATCCCGTCCGAGCTGCCAGTGCGCGGCGGGAGCGCTCTTTACGACCAGTCGTATCGATATCGAGTTGTCTCCAAAGTCCGTCACACCCCAGATCTCGGGTTCGCCCTTGAACATACCGGCGAGCTCAGCCTCCCGGCTTGCCTCCTCGGCCACTTGCTTGATGACTGACGCCGCCCGGCGGAGGTCGGTGGCGTAAGCCACGTTGATGTCGAGCAGAACCCGGGTCCAGCCCTTGTTGGCGTTGCCGGTGAGTTTGATGTTGCCGTTTCTAAGCGTGTACAGCATCCCGTCGAGCCCGCGCACCTGGGTGGTTCTCAGACCCACGTGCTCTACCTCGCCCCACAGGCCGTCCACCTCGATAATGTCGCCCACGCCGAACTGGTCTTCGACCAGCATGAACAGCCCCGACACCAGGTCTGAGACCAGGTTCTGTGCGCCAAAGCCAAGCGCTATGCCCACGATACCCAGTCCGGCGATCAGCGGCGCCAGGTTGATGCCCAGCTCACCTAGGACGATCAGGGATGCCAGCACCCAGATGGTTGCCGAACCCAGAGCCTTTAGCACACCCGCTACCGTCTGGCCCCGCACCGAACTGCGCTGCATGGCGGCGGGGCTCGCGGATGCGTTTGCCTCGAGGCCCTTGACGATCGCTGCCTTGATTATCCGCTCGATTACGCGCTTGAGGAGCTTGCGCATGAGGAATGCGATGAGCACAACTCCGGCTATGCGCAGGGCCGGCCCGAGAATCTGGTCGGAGACGCTGGCTATAGTCTCGTTGTCGGTTAGAGCGAAGAGCTTTTCGCAGATCCAGCCGTGCTCGTCCGTGCATGCTTGCCCGGGTGACGCCGCTGCTAGCTTCACGGGTTCCTCCTGCGGGGTTGACAGCGTGAACCGGTCGCAGCCGGAAAGACGAAGCGATGGATGTTTTCGGCAGCTCAATCGCCTGGCGAACCCCGCAAGCTAACAACAGGACCGCACCGGGATCAAACTGACGCGACTCAACCCACGCTAGGCGGGGTCGGGTTGGCTGTCAACTGTTCAAAAACGGTTTAGACGGGTACGGCTCGATGCGACAATGGTTGGAGATGAAGGCGGCGAGGGCATTGACGGCGGTTGTGCTGTGTTTTGCCCTGTGGGGTTGTGCTACGGAGCCCCAGGAGGACGTACAGCCCACCGTCGACCTGGACTTTCAGCATTACACCCTGCCCAACGGTCTGGACGTGATCCTGCGCAAAGACGACCGTGTTCCAGTGGCCTCGGTAAACATCTGGTACGACGTGAGCCCCGCCAACGAGCCCGAGGGCCTTGCGGGCCTGGCGCACCTGTTCGAGCACATGATGCTGCAGGGTTCGCTGCACGCTCCGGGCGATTATCTGAGCCGGTTGCAGGCGATCGGCGCTACGGGGGTCAACGGCAACACGGACTTGGACCGTACCGCCTTTTTGCAGGACGTGCCCTCCAACCAGCTGGAGCTGGCCCTGTGGGCGGAGAGCGACCGTATGGGGTTCTTGGTGCAAGCCCTGGACGAGGCGGTTTTGGCCAACCAGAAGGCGGTGGTGCGAAACGAGCGGCGGGAGGCGATCGACAACGCGCCCTACGGGTTGGCTCAAGAGCGCATCTACAAGTCGCTGTTTCCGCCCGAGCACCCTTACCACGGGTATATCTATGGTAGCCACGAACAGATCCAGGCTGCGCAGCTCGACGACGTGGAGGAGTTCTACGAACGTTACTACGCCCCCAGCAACGCAAGCCTGTCGATCACCGGCAACATCGACCTTGACCGGACCAAGGAGCTGATCGAGAAGTATTTTGGAACCCTGCCGGGCGGCCCCGAGGTAGAGGAGCCCAGCGTTGCCACTCCTCAGCTTGACGAGCAGATTCGTCTGAACATGACCGATCAGGTGGAGCTGCCCCGGGTGTACATGGCCTGGATAACGCCGCCCGCGTTTCAGATCGGAGATGCCGAAGCGACGCTGGCAGCTCGCATGCTTGGCGGTGGGAAGGCCAGCCGGCTGTACAAGCGTCTGGTCTACGACCTGCAGATTGCCCGGTCCGTGTCCGCGCAGCAGCGGTCGCTTGCTCACGGATCCGTTTTTCAGATCACAGCGACAGCCAAGCCGGGCCACAGTGCCGGGGAGCTGGAGGAGGCCATTCGCGAGGAGTTGGACCGTTTGGTTACCTTGGGAGCCGGGGTGGAGGAGTTGGACGCGACCCAAACGGCTACCAAGGCCGTCGCCCTCAAGAGTCTGGAGCCCTTTTCCGGAGTAGCCGACCGGCTGAATGCATACAACCACTTTTTGGGCAGGCCCGATTACCTGAATGAGGATTTGCAGCGGTTCTCGAGAGTAACGACCACCGACATAGAGAGCTTTGTTGCCCGTGACCTCTCTAGCAGCAAGGGCGTGGTTATTCATGTGGAACCGGGGGAGAAGACTTTGCCCGACGATCCGCCCGTGGAGAGGGCGTTGCCCTCGCCGGCGGAGTCGGGCGCCGCAGGATCGCAGCCGCAGGAGGGACCGGCCGCTGCCCAAGCCGGTGAGCCGGCGCCGGAGCCCGGCCCGCTAGACCCGGGCGGTTCGCCCAGCCCTTTGACCGAAAAGGCGCCGGACGAATCCGCAGAGGCAGAGCCGCGGTCTGCTCAGTCGTGGCGCTTCGAAGTGCCGGAGGCGGGTCCTGCGCCGGAGGTGGATTTGCCCTCCGCCGAGCGGTTTGAGCTGGACAACGGTATGCCCGTGTATTGGGTGGAGTCGCGCGATCTACCTTTGGTCACCGCCCAGTTGACGGCGCGTTCGGGGAGCGCGTCGGATCCCCCTGGGATGCAGGGGGTGACGAGCTTTGCCACGGCGATGATGAATGAAGGGGTGGCTGGCCGCAACGCGCTCGAGATAGCCAACGATCTCACCGCGGCAGGGTCAACTCTTGCCACGGGCTCGTCCAAGGAGGGAAGCTGGGTGGTGCTGCAGGCGCTGACCGGCAAGTTGGATGAGTCGATGTCGATCATGTCCGACGTGGTGCTCAGGCCCACCTTTGCCGAGGATGAGCTTGCCCGTGTCCGTAACGATCGGCTGGTCGATTATCGCCAACAGGCCGACAGACCGCTGACTACCGCGTTCAAGATTATGTGGGACGACTTGTTCGGCCCGGATCACCCTTACGGGCATCTGACGCTGGGTTCTAAGCAAACTGTTGAGAACGTGAGTCGATCGGACCTGGTTGAGGCGTACCGACGCACTTTCGGGCCCAACAACGCAGCACTGTTCCTCACCGGCGACCTCGGTGCGGCGGAGGCCCGGGATCTTGCCGAGCGCTACTTCGGGTCCTGGGACAACCAGGCGCAGCAGCCGCAGACTCCGGGATCCGGCGAGGCCGGCCAAGCTCGATTGACGGTGGTCGACAAGCCGTCCTCTGCCCAGACCTCGCTCGTAGTTGCCCAGCCGGGAATCTCCAGGGACAACCCCGACTTTGAGCAGCTTCAGCTGGTGAATCGGGTGTTGGGCCGCCTCTTCTACAGCCGCCTGAACCAGAACCTGCGTCAAACGCTGGGCTACACCTACGGAGTCACCTCCGAGATCACTCAGACCCGCGGGGTGGGAACGCTGAATATCTTCACCTCCGTGGATACCCCGGTTACCGGGGCTGCCGTGCAGCAGATACTTCGCGAAGTTGAGCGAATGATCGAATCGCCGGTAACTGCCGAAGAGCTTGCCGACGCCAGGGAGTCGCTTGTACAGAGCTTGCCCGCACAGTTCATGACCAACGCCTCTACGGCAAGTACGCTTGCCCACCTCTATGTCATGGGTCTGCCGCTGGACTATTTCGACGGTCTCGTCTCCCGCTTGCAGGAGGTCACCGTGGAGCAGGTGCAAGCCGTCGCGGAGACCTACCTGCGGCCGGATGAGATGAAGGTCATCGCGGTGGGAGATAGGGCCGCGATCGAGCCTCAGCTGCAGGCGTTGAGGCTGGGCCCCGTCGAGTACCGCACGGCCGAGGGGGAGCTGGTCACCGACGAGCTGGCCCCCACCGGCTGAGCAGGCCCCAGTTTTTTCGTATCACTGGCTTTACCACCAATACCCGTTACAGTGGAAAACAAGGGTTAATCCCAGATGCACAGGACCCCGGCATCGGGCAGCTGTCCCTCCGCCACCCCCTCCCCTTGACCTTTCAGTCGATGGGAGTCGTGCGGTATGAGCACGCTGCGTGGTAATATTCGATCGTGCGAACACGCAAAGTAATAATTGCAGACTAATTTGCCGGCTCGGTCGCCTAGGAGGCGGCCCGGATAGTTCCGTTTGGTTGCAGGGCCGAGTAGGTCTCCAGATCGAGATCCAGGCCTCCGAACCCCGTTTGCTGTAGTTACAAAAGTTACGCATACATCCCTGCGCGGTGGGTAACCCGCGCCGCTGAGGCCCAACACACAGCGCCTCGAGCCGTTTTTCATCCCACATCCACGAGAGGAAGGAGTGACGCGCACTAAATCGATAAGGAGGATTTGAGTTTTGAGAAGAGTTCTGACGATATGTGTATTGAGCTTCGCGGTTCCTTTAGCCTCGATGCCTGCGTACGCGAGCACACAGCAACGAAGCCCAATGATGGCCGACTTGTTCAACGAGCACTTTCCAACGGAGCGAGATGAGCAAAGCTCGGGCTCCCGGCTTGTTGAACAGGCGATGCGCTCGGCTTCGGACGGACTCGAAGAGGCTGAGGCTTCAGACGGCGCCGGCGAACAAACGGGCGAAGAAACGCAGGTTAGCAGCGACGAAACTCCGGCTTCGTCCAGCGGCGTAAGTACTCCGCCTCGAAGCCAGACCACGCAACCGGCGCAGCCAGCTGCGCCGGCGCCCCGGACGGCTTCCGGTCCCAGCAGGACCGTGCACAGCACGGCCTACTGCCTGACTGGTCAGATGGCGTCCGGTCGCAGGACCTACACGGGTGCGGCCGCCATGAACGGAGTGCCGCTCGGTGCCAGGTACCGGGTGCTCAGCGGTCCGGCCGCCGGCCGGGTCTTCACCATCGAGGACCGGATCGGCTGGGGCAGCCAGTTCGACATCGCCTATCCGGGCAACTGTGGGGCCGCCCGTCAGTACGGCAGCCGCACGATCAGCATCGAGAGGATGTAGTACGTGAGAGCAACGGCTCGCAACGGTGCCCTCGGGGACGTCTCGAAAGGACGAACCCGGGGGCATCTTTCGCGTTGGCGCCGCCGCCCCTACCGGACGACTCTACCGACACGCCTTAAGCTCAAGGTATGCGCCTACTGCTGAAGATAGCCGCACTGGCGGCCTTGGTGCCCGTTGTCTATTTATCCTGGACTGCCAACTACATTTGGCAAAGCTCTCAGTTGGACGAGCGCCCACGCTCGGATGCCATAGTCGTACTCGGCGCCGCCCAGTACGACGGCACCCCCTCGCCGGTGTTCCGGGCGCGACTGGACCACGCTAAAGAGCTTTACGACGAGGGGGTCGCCCCGCTGATCGTCGTACTGGGCGGCAAGCAGCAAGGCGACCGTTTCACCGAAGCTCAAGCGGGGGCGGCCTACCTGGAAGCGGTTCTGCCGGCGGATCGGGTGACCGGCGTCAAGGCCGGCGCCACGACCCTGGACAGCCTTAAGAAGTTCACCGGAATGGCCCAGGACCGCAATCTGCACAGCATAGTGCTGGTTAGCGATTCGCTGCATTTGGGCAGGGCCCGGGAGATCGCTGAGGATCTGGGATTTGAAGCGTCGGTATCCGCCTCCCACATACCAACCAGCGTGGAGACCGATCGAAACAACTTGATTCGGGAGACCGTAACCTTGGTTGTGTACCGGCTCCTTGCGGTCGGCTAGTACCCTGGCCACTAACTTTTGCGAGGTTTGGGGCGCGTGAGACTAGGGCCACTCGGTCCGCAGGCGTGCCCGCACGCCGGCTTACTGGAGCGGAAAAGCAATCTCCGTACATTGCGCGTCCGTTACCGCATCTCGAACCATCTGCTCGACCGGTAGGGAAGACTCCGCCTGGATTAGATCCGGGATCTTGGCTGCGGTGGCCACCCGTCTCGGTGTGAACAGTACGCAGCAGTCCTGGTGCGGCTGGATGGAGATGTCATAGGTGCCGATTTGCTTGCCCGTGTGCTCTATTTCCAGCTTGTCGTGGCCGATCAGCGGACGAAGGATCGGCAGGGTCTTCACTACCGTCGAGATGGCCTGGAGGTTGGTTATGGTCTGCGATGCGACTTGGCCCAGGCATTCGCCGGTGACCAGGCCCTGGGCTCCCTCTCTTAGGGCTAGCTCTTCGGCGATTCGCATCATGAAGCGCCGGTAAAGCACAATGCGCAGCTCCTGGGGAGCGCAGGTCACGATTTCGGATTGGATCTGGCCGAAGGAGACGAGCCACAACTTGGACTGCAGAGTCCAGGGCGCCAGCTGCTTGGCCAGATGCGTCGCCTGCCGGGAGCTGGATGGATCCGCAAAGGGCTGTCCGTGGAAGTGTATGTAGTCAACCCTGGCGCCGCGGCGCGCCATTCGCCACGCCGCGACGGGGGAGTCGATGCCACCGGAGAGGAGGGTGAGCACCTTGCCTGAGGTGCCTACCGGCAGGCCTCCCGGACCCGGAAGCTTCTTGCTGTACAGGTAGGCCTTGTTGGTTACCAGCTCGATGTGGCAGGACCACTGCGGGTTGGTCAGGTCCACGCGTGCTCCGCTGTGGTCCTTGACGGCTTGACCAACCGCTACGTTGATCTGCGTGGAGGAAATCGGGAAGGAGCTGTTGCCGCGGCGAGCCCTTACCTGGAAGCTTTCAAAGTTCGATTCGTCGGCCATCTCGATCGCCTTGGAGGCCAGCTCATCCAGGGTAGGGTCGACCATCTCCTCGGCGGGGGAGAAGCTGCCCAACCCAAACGCACAGGCAAGCTGTCCGGTTACGAAGTCGGTGTCCGCCCGGTCGGCAAAGCGGATTAACACGCGCCCGGAGATGGGTACGACTTTAGCTCCGGCCACTCCCGACAGAAGCCGCCGGAGGTTCTCCGTCAGCTTACGTTCAAAAAAAGAGCGGTTGCGGCCTTTGAGGCCGAGCTCCTGATAATGGGCAACAACAAGGCCGGGGCGTTGGGCCTCGGCCTTGTCTGCCTTGGAGGTTAGCAAGTTCAAGCTGGATTCCTTACCTGTCGCTTGCCACCTGCGAGTTGTTGCCGGGGAACTTGTTCCCCGAGTGGGCGGCTGCTACAGGGTAACCATGTCGCGGAGCTTTCCGGGGCTGGAAGGATGCCGCAGTTTGGACAACGCCTTTGCTTCGATCTGCCGGATGCGCTCCCTGGTGAGGGTGAACTCGCGTCCGACCTCCTCCAAGGTGCGGGGCTCCCCGGTAACCAGGCCGAACCGCAGCGCGAGAACCTTCTTCTCGCGATCGGACAGCGTGCCGAGCATGGACCATAGATCCTCTTGTCGCAGCGCCAAAGCGGCGGCCTCGAAAGGTCCTTGCGCATCCTCGTCCTGGATGAAGTCGCCTAGCTCTGCATCCTCGTCGCCCACAGGTTCGTGGATGGAAACCGGTTCGGGAAGAACCCGAAACGCTTCGCGCACCTTCTCCGGGGTCATCTCCGCGGCGGCCGCAATCTCGTCGATGGTGGCCTCGCGGCCCATCTGTTCCAGTAGCTCAGACTGAACCTTGCGTACCCGGTACAGGGTCTCCACCATGTGAACCGGTATACGGATGGTCCGGGCTTTGTCGGCTATGGCTCGTGTAATTGCTTGACGGATCCACCACGTTGCATACGTGGAGAACTTGAAGCCCCGCTGGTAGTCGAATTTCTCGACCGCCCGCATAAGGCCCAGATTGCCTTCCTGGATGAGGTCCAGAAGAGGAAGTCCGGCCGCCGAGTAACGCTTGGCGATGGAAACGACCAGTCTCAGGTTGGACTGAATGAAGCGCCGCTTGGCGGCCAGTCCGGCCTGCTCGACGTTGCGCAGCTGGGCCTTCTTCTTGGCCGTCATGCGCTTGCCGGACTCTAGATCGGCTGCAGCTTGCTGCCCGGCTTCGTAGGCCTTGGCCAGTTCGACTTCGTCGACGTCGGTGAGCAGGGGGTACTGGCCGATCTCGCGTAGGTACTGTCTTACCAGATCCTCATGCGGTGCATCTTCCCGGCTCTCGACACGGGGGGTGGGTTCGTAATCCCTGAACTGCTCTTTCCTCAACGTCTTCCCTTTCCTAATGGGCCCCGGTTACTTCTCGATGTTTCGGGGGGACCCGCAATAGGCGCCCATCGCCTTTTGGCCCCTACCTGTTGATTACCCGCAATTATCCAGTGCCAACCGTTATCCGGGGGGTGCATAAGCATTGGGCAAGCGGGAAACCAGGCATTGAGTGTAGGCCTCACTTGACAACTTGACAAGGTCTACGGCCTTTTCTTCATGGTTTCTTAACATTGTCAAACGACGGTGAGCCCGAAGTTATTCCACGGCAAACTGTTGGTAAGAGCTACCGATTTACCTCAACCGGGGTACACTGATGCTTATAGGAGTTTTGGTTTCTAGTCAGAGTTCGTGCTTTTCGGCAGCATCCTTTGCAGCGGATCCATCGAAACGTTTCTGCAGCTTGGTGTTTGTTCTCTCTACAACCCAAAGCTTTCGCTACATTGCCCGCACAGTGCGGGTTAGGAGGAGAGCAAATGCGTGGAACGGTTAAGTGGTTTAGCGACGAGAAGGGTTTCGGCTTCATTTCCCCGGAGGATGGCGAGGATGTCTTCGTACATCACAGCGGAATAGTCGGTTCCGGCTTCAAGTCTCTATCCGAGGGACAGGTTGTCGAATTTGAGGTCAGCCAGGGTCCCAAGGGTCTTCAGGCCAACTCAGTTATGCCTGCATAACTACTTACAGTTCGCTAAGTAATAAAAGAGGCCGGCAATTGCCGGCCTCTTTTATTTGCGGTCCGACCGCTGCTAACTGAGGCATGATTATACTGTTGCATACGTGATAACAGTGGAAAATCGGTGGGCGGGTATCAGGTACCGCTTACGGCCGGCCAAAGGACAACCGGCAAGAATCGCAGGGTTGGCAACGGCCTTGGTTCTTGCCGGCCTGCTGGCGGCATGTACCGGCACCTCGACCACGCAACGAAAATCGGAACTGAAGCTAGGCTATATGCCGAACCTGACCCACGCGGCCGCGCTGGTGGGTCTGGAGAAGGGCATCTTTGAGCGGGAGTTGGGACGGGACGCTCGAGTGGAGCCGCAGCTGTTCAAGGCCGGGGGGCAGGCGGTTGAGGCCTTCTTTTCGGGCGCGCTTGACGCGGCTTATGTAGGTCCGGGGCCGGCGATCAATGCTTTCGAGAAATCCGGCGGCGAGGCGGTGCGCATAGTCTCCGGAGCGACTGCCGGAGGGGTTTATTTCGTCGTGCAACCTTGGGTTTCGGGCGCCGGCGACCTACGCGGTCACCGGTTGGCCGCGCCGCAGTACGGCAATACCCAGGACGTAGCGCTGCGTACCTGGCTGGGCGAAAACGGCATTCGTACCACTTCCAGCGGTGAGGGCGACGTGGAGATCGTGTATCAGGACAACGCCCAGACCCTGGAGACATTTCAGTCGGGAGGGGTTGCCGGGGCCTGGGTGCCCGAACCCTGGGCCAGCCGGCTGGTCTTGGAGGCGGATGGCAAGGTTCTGGTCGACGAAAAGGACCTGTGGCCCGGCGGCCGGTATCCGGCAACGCTTTTGCTCGTACACCCCCGCCTGCTGGCCGAGCACCCGGAAATGGTTGAGGGTCTGGTCAGGGGGCACGCTGAGGCCAATGAGTTCATCCGCAGCCACCCGAACGAGGCGCTGCAAATCACCGGTGAGGCAATCGACAGGTTGACCGGCGCCGCGTTGTCCGTCGAAGTTCTCGAGTCCTCGTGGGCAAATCTGGAGTTCACCGACGACCCGATGGTCTCGTCGCTGGCCGCATCCGCGCGCGAGGCCGCTGCGCTCGGTTACATCGAACCGATCGAGGTGGCGGACGCGGTCGACCTCGAACATCTGAATGCCCGGCGGGTTGCCCACGGGGCGCTTGGCATCAAGGCCGTGCCGTGAGTAAGTACAAACCGGCGCCAGCCGAGCACCCGCACTCCGACCACCGGCCCGGTGCGGCGGTGTCTTTGGCCAATGTGTCGAAGATCTACGGGACCGGCAAGGTTGCGGTGAGCGCGCTGGACGACGTATCCCTGGATGTGGGAATGGGTGAGTTCCTGTGCCTGGTGGGCGCTTCGGGATGCGGCAAGACGACGTTGCTCAACATGATCGCCGGCCTCGACAAGCCCACCACGGGCACGGTCGAGGTGCTCGGCGGCCGACCGACCCTGATGTTTCAGGAGGGGGCGCTCTTTCCGTGGCTGACCGTCGAGAAGAACATAGAGCTTGCTTTGAAACTGCGGGGCCTGCACAAGCACCTTCGTAAGGACACCCTCCAAGCCCTGCTGGAGATGGTTCACCTGCAGGATTTCCGCAAGCGCCTTCCGCACGACCTGTCCGGCGGTATGCGGCAGCGGGTCGCTTTGGCCCGTGCCCTGGCTCAGCAGGCGGAGATCCTGCTGATGGACGAACCCTTTGGTGCTCTGGATGCGATGACGCGCGACCTGTTGCACGAGGAGCTGGAGGCTCTGTGGCGCAACACCGGTCTGACCGTGGTGTTCGTGACCCACAACGTCCGGGAAGCGGTGAGGCTGGGCGACCGGGTCGTGCTGTTGTCGAGCCGGCCGGGCCGGATCAAGGCGGAGTTCGACGTGAAGATCGACCACCCCAGGCGTACGGAGTCGACCGAGGTGGGGGAGCTGGCCCGGACCATTATCGATCGTCTTCGGCTGGAGGTACGTAGCCATGGGTAAGAACGCCGGCGACCTCGAGTCGGATCTGGCGGGCCTGGATGCCCTGCAGTCGGCGGTACAGACCGGCGCCGGTTCGCTGCGCCGGGCGTGGGCCAAGACGTGGCCGCCTCTGGTGGCGATTGCGGCGGCGCTGTTGGTGTGGCAGTTGGTGGTGTGGTCGGGCTGGCGGCCCGAGTACGCTCTGCCCGGTCCGCAGGCGGTGTTCGCCCGGCTGTTCGAGGACCTGGCCAGCGGCGAGATACTGGGGGCGGCCCGCGTCACGCTGCGCCGGGCTCTTACGGGCTACGGCCTGTCCCTGGTCATCGGGGGAGCCATCGGCTTGGCTGTGTCACAGTCCAAGTTCCTGCGCAGAGCCATAGGTTCGATGATTACCGGGCTGCAGACGATGCCGTCGATCGCGTGGTTTCCCCTGGCGGTGCTGCTGTTCTCGCTGAGCGAAGGGGCCATCCTGTTCGTGGTCGTACTGGGAGCGGCGCCCTCGGTGGCCAACGGCCTCATCACCGGGGTCGACCATGTACCGCCGGTGCTGCTGCGCGCGGGGAAGATGCTGGGCGCTCGGGGTCTGTCCTCGTATCGCCACGTAGTGCTGCCCGCGGCGCTGCCCTCATTCATAGGGGGCTTGAAACAGGCTTGGGCATTCTCCTGGCGCAGCCTGATGGCGGCGGAGCTTCTGGCGAACATAGGCGTGCCCCGCCCTATCGGGGTACGGCTGCAGTTTGCCCGGGTGGCGGGGGACGCCGAAGCTCTGTTGTCGACGATGATCGTGATCCTGGTGATAGGAATTCTGGTGGATCTGCTGATCTTCGGAGCCCTGACCAACCGTATCCGCAGCCGTTACGGACTGGTAGACGCGGCCGCGTAGTGTGGCGGCAGCTTGGGGAGGCCCCGTGGCCCCAGGGCTCCTGAGGCCCGATTGACGGCGTGACTCGCGCCGCCCGGCCGCTTTATTGGATCTCCAGGTCGATCAGCAGCTCGGCGAAGCCGTAGTCCTTTTCGGGGTCGTTCCGCGCCTTTGTCGAGTTCAGGTCGATCGGGGGTTCCTGCCGTTTGGGGATTGCTAGGTAGACGGTCACCGGCTCGTAGACCAGCCGTATTCCTCTAATGCGCCGAACGATCCCGCTCAACTCCAAACCCGGCGCCCCGCGTACGTCGGAGTACTTGTGTGCGTCCAGCCACAGACGGCCCTTCGCGGGGATGAGACCTTCGGACGCGCCTTGCGGAACGACTATCCGCACGGGCCCTACGGAAGCTATCGCGCTTTGGCCGCCGAAGGAGGTTGATTCCACCTCGGCCTGCATCTCGACCACGCCCAGCGACATGACGTCTTGTGGAACGGGCTCCGAGGCGTCCTCGGCCCACCACGGGTCGGCCGAGCGCAGGTCCACCATCGGGATCCGCCAGGTTTCGCCGACCGTGGCTTCCGGCTGGCAGCAGTCAAGCTCTCTGGCGGCCACCCAAATAGGCAACAGCATGGGTAAAGGGTAGCTTGGTTGCCGATGCTACTGCGGAGGACGATTGATGAATGATTCCGAGCCGGTGCGCGCCCACATTTGGGTGTCCGGGCGCGTTCAGGGCGTCTTTTTCCGTCAGCAGACGGTGGATAAGGCACGCTCTGCCGGCTTGGCCGGCTGGGTTCGTAACACCCAGGACGGAAGCGTGGAGGCGGTGTTCGAGGGTGCCGCCGACGGTGTGGGAAGGTTGATCGAATGGTGCCGGCGTGGGCCTGAGCGTGCCCAGGTCAGCAACGTTGAGGTTGACTGGGAGGAGCCCCGGGGAGAGGAGTCGTTTCGCGTTAGACCGTAACGGACCGGCTACCAGTGTCCGGTTCCCGGTTCCCCCTTGATGGGGCCGACTATGTCGACGGTTACCCAGCCTCCGTAGAAACCTCCGGGTTGCGGGCGAACCCGCTCATCGTCTAAATAGCAGCCGTCGGTGGCCGCCGGGTAAAAGCAGTAGTGACCGGCCAGTTGCCTGTAGGCCGGAGTGGGCCGGGGGTAGGTCCAGGCCGCCTTCTTGCTTACCCTGTCCCCGACAGCCAGATCGAAGTACTCGGCCGAACCCTTCCATTCACACCAGCTGCCCCGGCCTCCGGAGGGCCTCAACAGATCCAGGCGGAGGTCCTGTGCAGGGACGTAGTAGGTGGGAGCGCCGGCGGTCTCCAAAACCCGCAGCGCCCGATCGGTTCGTGTCACGATCTGACCGGCAAAGTGGATTGTCACCAGCCGAGTGGCGGGTTCTACCCGCGGTGGCCGGGGGTAGTCCCAGACCGATTCTTGGCCCGGTCCGGGCTCGATGCGAGTTGGCCTGAGCATCGATTAAGGCTATAAGGGAACGACAAATAGTGGATTGAGGGAAAGGGAAAAGCGGGCAGACCTATGCCACAGGATCCAGAACTGATCGCCGGACGGTTCGAGATCGAGTCGTTTATCGCGCAGGGAGGGATGGCGCGCGTTTACAAAGGCAAGGACCTGTCCCTCGGTCGCACCGTGGCGATAAAGGTACTTTCCGAGGAACTGGCTTCCGACCCCAAGTTCGTGTCCAGGTTCCGGTTGGAGGCCCAGTCTGCAGCCTCCCTGTCGCACCCGAATATTGTTGCGATCTACGACACCGGCTCGGACGGCAACCTGCACTACATAGTGATGGAGTACCTGCAGGGCCGGACGGTGCAGCAGATGCTGGCGGACGACGGCCCGATAGCGCCCGCCAAAGCAGCCGCTATAGCCGCCCAGGTGGCCAGGGCTCTGGAGGAGGCTCACCGCAAGGGGGTGACCCACAGAGATATCAAGCCGGCCAACATCATGGTGACACCTAAGGGCCAGGCCAAGGTGATGGACTTTGGGATTGCCAAGGCGGCGACCGCCAACCAGCTCACCCAGGTAGGTTCGGTGCTCGGTACCGTGGCATACATCTCTCCCGAGCAGGCCAGAGGTGAAAAGCTGGACGGCCGCTCCGATATTTACTCGCTGGGCGCCACCGTCTATCAGATGTTGACCGGGATTCCTCCTCTATCCGGCGAGACCATTCCCGAGGCCATGAACCGGCTCCAGACCCAGACACCCGACCGTCCATCTCTGTTCGACGACGGCATTCCCAAGGCTGTGGATGGGGTCGTGATGAAGGCGCTGGCCAAGGAGCCCAGTCAACGATTCCAGTCGGCCGGCGCCATGGCCCGTGCGCTGGAGGAGCTGGCCGGAGGCAGGTCTGCGGCGGGTTCGATGATCGCGGCCGGCGGACCCGGGACGGACCCCACCCTCGCGGCCGCCGGGGCCCCCACGGGATCTCACCCCACCCAGGTGGTCGAGCGGGGCGCGCCGGAGCGGGCATCGAGCCTGGGAGACTACAAGTTTGTAATCGCGGTAGCGGCCGTGGTGGCGCTGCTGGCCATCGCCTACGTGCTGGCGACCGATCGATCGGAAATTCAGCAGGTGGAGCCCACGCCGACTGCCCCGGCAGACGGGTTTGGATCAGTAGATGTAGAGCCGGCGCCCAGCCCGGAGCCGTCGCCCACCGAAGAGCCGGCGCCCAGCCCGGAGCCGTCGCCTACCGAAGAGCCGGAGCCCAGCCCGGAGCCGTCGCCTACCGAAGAGCCGGAGCCCAGCCCGGGGCCGTCGCCCACCGAAGAGCCGGAGCCGTCGCCGACGGGGGACGGCGGACTGCTTGACGATCTCGTTCCCTAACACCTGTTGACTAAGGGTGAATCTGTTGTAGTTTGGCCTTGTGGGGCATCTACACAACCCGCCCCTGGCAGCAGCAAAAACCGACCGAGCGACCGACGTCGACCATGGGTGTTACACGTTGGTTTTGAGCTTGAAGTTACCTATGGATGCAGGTGTAGGTAAACTGTTAAGCTGAGACCGCTGCTCTCTTTAGGCGCGAAGTTATTTGAAGCTCAAAGCGCGGTTTTTCACCCGGAAAGGGTATCAATCATGGCGATAGAAGAGATCGATCCAGTTCTCGCTGAGAACGAAGAGGTCAGGAAACTTCAGCAGGGATACAAGTACGGGTGGCACGACGTCCACACGTACGATGAGACTCCTTCGCGCGGTCTATCTCACGACGTGATTGACATGATTGCGGACCGGAAGGATGAGCCGGATTGGATGCGGGCCAACCGGCACAAGGCGCTCGAATATTTCTACCGGCGTCCCGTACCGACCTGGGGTGCCGATCTTTCGGGTATAGATTTCGACAGCATTTTTTACTACATCAAGCCCACCAACAAGGTGAGCCGCTGGGAAGACATGCCGGACAACATCCGGGAAACCTGGGACAAACTGGGTATCCCGGAGGCGGAGAAGAACTACCTCGGTGGTGTCACGGCCCAGTACGAGTCCGAGGTCGTTTACCACTCCACCCAGAAGCATTTGGAGGATATGGGCGTCATCTTCACCGACATGGACACCGCTCTAAGAGAGCACCCGGACTTGGTGAAGGAGTACTTTGGCACCATCATCCCCGCCAACGACAACAAGTTTTCCGCCCTGAACACGGCCGTTTGGTCCGGAGGTTCCTTTATTTGGGTTCCGAAGGGCGTTTCAGTGGAAGTACCGCTGCAGGCGTACTTCCGCATCAATCAGGAAAACATGGGTCAGTTCGAGCGGACCCTGATCATTTGTGAGGACGAGTCCTGGGTTCACTATGTGGAGGGGTGCTCTGCACCGACCTACGCCAGCGACTCGCTGCACTCGGCGGTAGTGGAGATCGTGGTCAAGGATAAGGCGCGGTGCCGCTACACGACCATCCAGAACTGGTCGCAGAACGTCTACAATCTCGTGACCAAGCGGGCGGTTGCCCACAAAGACGCCACGATGGAGTGGATCGACGGCAACCTGGGTTCCAAGGTGACCATGAAGTACCCGGCGGTAATTCTGGCCGGCGAAGGCGCTAAGGCAGAGATTCTCTCGGTAGCCTACGCGGGTGCAGATATGCATCTTGACGCCGGCGCCAAGGTTACCCACATAGCGCCCAACACCCAGTCGACCATCGTCTCCAAGTCCATCTCCAAGGACGGCGGCCGGGCCGGCTACCGAGGCTTGGTACGTATCGACGACGGAGCCACCAACGCTCGCTCCACCGTACGGTGCGACGCCTTGATCCTTGATGAGGATTCGCGCTCGGACACCTACCCCTACAACGAGATTGAAGAGGAAACGGGTTCGGTCGGACACGAAGCGACGGTCTCGAAGGTGGGCGACGAGCAGCTCTTCTACCTGAAGAGCCGCGGTATCGAGGAGACCGAGGCTATGAGCATGATCGTGAGAGGCTTCATCGAGCCCATCACCAAGGAGTTGCCGCTTGAGTACTCGGTTGAGCTCAATAGGCTGATTCAACTGCAGATGGAGGGGTCGATAGGCTAGGAGCCGGTCTTGCAAGGACCTCTCGGATCCGGTCGCTCGCGCCGCGCAGACAACGGCGCAAGAATGTGCGCAGGATAGACCAAAGTCTCCGAGACCTCTAAAGAGGTAGGCTGCGTTGTATACCCCTGGGTTTGCCGGACCGCGATTTGTAGAGCAACCTTCACCGGTTAGCTACGCGGCTTCAACCAATCACCAGTTGCGTTGTGGGCTAGCCTTGAATCTGTGAAGCATTCAAATGACGCGGGGGATCGATGGGATTTAGCAGGCAGGATGTAGAGGGGCTAAGCGCTTCGCTATCGGAGCCTGGTTGGGTAACGGATCGTAGGCTGCAGTCCTGGGACTGGTTCGAAAAGCTGGAGTTACCCGCCGAGAAGGAAGAGCAGTGGCGCTACACCAACCTCGCCCGGCTGAAGTTTAAGCTCGATCCCTTTGCGGCTTCGGCGCCCGGTGCGGACAGGCAGGCGCCTGCTCCCAACGTCGAAACCGGCCGCAGCGCCATCTTCGTACAGGAGGGTTCCAGTTGGGCGCCGGCGAGCGTGACCCCCGAGGTCGCCTCCTCCGGAGTGATTGTCTCGGACATTCACACGGCTATCGCCGAGCACCCGGATCTGGTGCGCCCCAATCTGTTCGCGCAAGTCGACTCCAGCAGCCATATCTTTGCGGCGCTGCACGGAGCGTTGTTCTGCGGCGGGACGTTCGTTTACGTTCCCCGCGGCGTCAAGGTAGCGCTGCCCATCGAGGCCAGGTACCGGATCGGCAAGTCCGGAACGATTATCGCTCCGCATACGCTCATAGTAGCCGAAGAAGGGGCGGAGGTGGCCTACATCCAGCGCTATGGCTCAGCCGAGCTCGATGAACGCGCTTTGTCCGACGCCGCCCTGGAGGTGGTTGCGGGTCAGAACTGCCGGGTTCACGTGGTAACCATGCAGGAGTACGAGCGCAATGCCTGGCACTTTGAGATGCAGGGCACCTCGGCTCAGCGCGATACAAACCTCAGGTCGCTGGTCGTCACCTTGGGGGGGACGTTCTCCCGCACCGAGACGACGTCGACGTTGCTCGGCGAGGGGATCACGATGGGCATGACGGGTTTGTATCTGGCCGGCGAGGGTCAGCATTTCGATTTCAGGACGCTGCAGGACCATCACGCGGCCCACTGCATGTCGGACTTGCTTTACAAGGGGGCGCTGCGGAACAACGCCCACACCGTCTACTCGGGGCTGATTCATGTTCGTCCCGAGGGCGCTGAGACGGATGCCTACCAGACCAACCGGAACCTGGTTTTGTCGGACCACGCCAAGGCCGACTCCAAGCCGGAGCTGGAGATCGAGAACAACGACGTAAGGTGTTCGCACGCGGCGTCGGTGGGTCAGATCGACGAGAACGAAATCTTTTACCTGCAGAGCCGAGGTATCGATCGTGAACTGGCAAAGCAATTGATCGTGAAGGGGTTCTTGGAGGAAGTCCTGAGCCGGGTGGTGCGTGAGGACGTGCGGGACCTGGTCAAAAGCGCTTTGGAAGCGAGGCTGCAGCAGTGAGCGACTGGGTACGCGTGGCGGCGGTTGGCGACATACCCGAAGGCGGTGTTATCGAGGTGGAGGTATCCGGGGAGCCGGTAGCCCTGGCCAATACCGGTGAAGATCTGCTGGCCACCAGCGATATCTGCTCGCACGAGTACGTCACATTGCACGACGGCTTTTTGGAGGGCGAGGAGATCGAGTGCCCGCAGCACGGATCAAAATTCAATATGCGTACCGGAGCGGTGCTCAATTTGCCCGCAACGAAGCCCATCGAAGCGTATGAAGTGAAGGTCGATGGGCAGGATGTGTACGTAAGAGGACCGATGGGGAGTGCCAATGACTGAGCCGATCCTGGTAATTGAAGACCTGCACGTTTCTGTTGGCGAAGGCGAGGACGCCGAGCCGATCCTGCGCGGTATCAATCTAAAGATCTTCCCGGGCGAGATCCACGCCCTTATGGGGCCCAATGGAAGCGGAAAGTCCACTCTGGCCAGCGCCCTGATGGGGCGCCCCGGATACGAAATAACCAGCGGCCGGGTCATCTATAAGGGCGAAGAGCTTACCGATGATGAGCCGGACGAGCGAGCCCGCAAGGGGATTTTTCTTGCCTTCCAGTACCCCACGGAGGTTCCGGGTGTCTCGGTCGTCAATTTTCTACGGACCGCCTACAACGCGGTTCACTCCGACAACCAACTGGGTCCTTTGGAGTTTCGCAAGTACCTGCAGACCAAGATGGACCTGCTCGAAGTCCAGGACGGGATGATCAACCGGTACGTGAACTCCGGTTTTTCCGGCGGCGAGCGCAAGCGTGCCGAGGTGCTCCAGATGGCGGTGCTCGACCCGCAGCTCGCAGTGCTCGATGAAACCGACACAGGTTTGGATATTGACGCACTGCAAGAGGTCTCCCGCGGCGTGCTCAAGGTACACAACGAGCAGCGGGGCCTGCTGGTGATCACGCATTACCAGCGCCTCCTCGACTACATCAAACCCGACTTCGTCCACGTGCTGATACGCGGCAAGATCGTCCGCTCCGGCGGCAAGGACCTGGCGCAGGACCTGGAAGCCAAGGGCTACGACCAGTTCCGCACTGAGTTGGGCATTCCCGAGGGTGAGGAGCTCTCCGACCGGGCTTGAACCGGATCCGCCGCCGAAACAACGCTCGACCGGCGCACCTCCCCGGCAGTCGTTCGCTAGTGCCGTGACCACCAACCTTCGGGGCGTTTGGCGGCGTGAGCTGCCCCCTCTGCGTTCTCCCTCGCACCGTTAGGGCGAAGCTAGCGGCGCTCAGTGCGGCCTTGCCAGGAAACACCTCACGCGCTCCAAACCTCGCAAACGTTAGTGGTCACGGCACCTAGCAGGCACCGACGCGTGCGAGATTGAATAACCATCGATTGATGTGATGATGGTGGGGTAAGAGTTGGTAGGAACCAGGCGAGCAGCGGGCCCCCGGGAGGTAGACGAGTGAAACGACGGCTGGCGAGTTCACGTAGGTTGCACCGTAACCGTTTTCAGGTTCTTCACCTGCCGCTCGGTCCGTAAGCCGTGGTCAGCCCAAAACAAGCCCTGTCCGTCGCGGATGTGCACGAGCACATTCGCACTTCTATATTCACCTCCTCGGTAGAGGGCCGGGTTGGGGTCGAGGTCGAGTGGCTACCGATCTTTGAGCAAGACCCGGACACGTACGTGCCCTTGGAGCTGCTGGAAGGCCTGCTCGATCCGTCGGTGCCGTTACCTCAAGGCAGCGGGGTTACTTTTGAACCCGGCGGCCAGATTGAGTTGAGCTCGGTTCCGGGTCAATCCGTAGCCGTTACCTGCAGATCCGTCTCTGCCGATCTGCGGTTCATTAAACAAAAGCTGTCGGCTCATGGCATCAAGCTCCACGGCGTCGGTCTGGATCCCTATCGACCCGGTCGCCGGCTCCTGCAGCATCCCCGCTACCGATGCATGGAGTCCTATTTCGATTCCGAGTGGCCGGCAGGTCGTTCGATGATGCGGGCTTCCTCGGCCGTCCACGTGAATCTGGACGTAGCCGGCATCGAGGATGGGGCGGAGCGCTGGCGGCTCGTCCACGCCTTGGGACCCACGCTGAGCGCCGTGTTCGCCAACTCGGCCATCGCCGGGGGCAGACCTACGGGTCTGCGGTCCACCCGGCTGGGAATATGGCAGGCGATAGACCCTTCCCGAACCCTGCCCACGTCCCCCGTGGGCGATCCGGTTCAGGTGTGGGCGCGGTATGCGCTGGAGGCCAGAGTGATGTTTATCAACGTCAACGGGGAACTCCAACCGATGCGGCGGCCGATGAGTTTTGGCGAGTGGCTGGCCGACGGTCATGCGCTGGGGTTTCCCGAACTCAGCGACCTCGAGGCGCATCTTACGACCCTGTTCCCTCCGATCCGGCCCAAGGGCTGGCTCGAGCTGAGGATGATCGATGCTTTGCCCGATCCCTGGTGGCGGGTACCGGTCGCTTTGGCCTCGGCGATCGTCTACGACGAAAAGGCTGCTCGAAGCGTGCAGGAGGCGATCGAACCCACCGCGGACCTGTGGGCCGTCGCTGCCCGTCATGGCATGAGCCACTCCCTCTTGGCCGAATCGGCTCGGGTGTGTTTTGCGGCGGCTCTGGAGGCCCTCGACCGCCTGGACGTCGATGACGAGACGGCGCGGATTATGGCCGCCTACAACGAACGCTACGTGGTGGCGCAGCGATCTCCGGCCGATGACCAATTGGATGCGTGGAGCCAAGGACGGCCCGTGCTGATTGCGGACGAGACCCTGGAGGAGACGTGGACCTAAAGGAGCACGCTGCCCGACAACTGGAGGGAGCCCGCCGGCGCTCGCTGGATCTGTTGGATCCGGTTCCGGAGGACGATCTTATGACCCAGCACTCGCCGCTGATGTCGCCCTTAGCGTGGGACCTGGCGCACGTGGGCAACTACGAGGAAATCTGGCTGCTGCGTACCGTTGCAGGACTGCCGGCCAAAGCCCCACAACTCGACGACGTCTACGATGCGTTTCGCCATGTCCGCAGGGACCGCACGAGGCTGAGGCTGCTGGACCCACAGGAGTCCCGCAACTACATCGGCGAGGTGCGGGGTCGCGTCCTCGACATCCTGGAGGAGATTGAGTTCGACCCTGCCAACCCTCTTTTGAGGGACGGATACGTGTACGGAATGGTGGTCCAGCACGAGCAGCAACATGACGAGACCATGCTGGCCACACTGCAGCTGCGGGACGGTCGGTATCCTTGCCCGGGACCTCCGCCGCCTCCCGGAGGCTCTGTACCGGCGCCAGAAGCACTCGTTCCGGCCGGCGAGTTCATCATGGGGACCGATACCGAACCCTGGGCTTTCGACAACGAGCGCCCCGCGCACCTCGTGGATCTGCCCGGCTACTGGATCGACACCGCGCCGGTCTCAAACGCGCAGTACGCAGAGTTTATCGAGGCGGGCGGATACCACGACGACCGTTGGTGGAGCGAGCGGGGTTGGACCTGGCGCAAAGAGCAGTCGGTGGAGCATCCGCAGTTTTGGAGCCGCGACGCCGGCGGCGCGTGGCTTCGGACGCGGTTCGGTCGACGTGAAGCTGTGCCGGCGAACGAACCGGTGCAGCACGTGTGCTGGTTTGAGGCGCAGGCTTACGCGGCTTGGGCCGGCAAGAGGCTGCCTACCGAGGCGGAGTGGGAGAAGGCCGCGTCGTGGGACTCGAAGGGGGGACTCAAGAGGAGGTACCCGTGGGGCGACGAGGATCCTCATCCCGGTTTGGCGAACCTGGAGCAGCGGCACTTCCGACCCGCCGAGATCGGCGCGTACCCCGGCGGCGTCAGTCCGTACGGATGCCACCAAATGGTGGGCGACATCTGGGAGTGGACCTCCTCCGGTTTCGATCCCTACCCCGGCACCGTGTGGTTTCCGTACCGGGAGTACTCGGACGTGTTCTACGGCAAGGACTACAAGGTCCTGCGGGGAGGCTCCTGGGCAACCCACCCGTCGGCCATCCGCGCAACGTTTCGAAATTGGGATCACCCGGTCCGGCGGCAGATCTTCAGCGGCTTCCGCTGCGCCCGCACGGCGTAGTGAAAATTTTGGTGGGGGTCTCCTAGGACATGTGCCGGCAGCTGGCCTATATTGGGCCGCCTATGAGCCTGGAGTCGTTGTTGCTCTCACCGGCGCACTCGCTGCTGCACCAGTCCTACCGTCCCCGGTACCAGAACCACGGAGTGGTAAACGCCGATGGGTTCGGATGTGGCTGGTTCGACAAAGGCATCCGGCCGGAGCCGGCCCTGTACCGCCGGGACAAGCCGATCTGGAGCGACACCAGCTTTTCCAGCTTGGCTCCGTTGATCCGGTCCGGTGCGGTGGTTGCCTCGGTGCGTGACGCCACGCCCGGTAGTGCGGCGGAGGAGACAAGTGCGCTTCCTTTCGCCGAGGGTCGGTGGCTGTACGCACACAACGGCAAGCTGGACGGTTTTTACGACCATGCAGGCACAGCGGTCCACGAGATGGTGTCCAAAGCGCGTCGCGCACGGATTCGGGGAACAAGTGACTCCGAAATCTTGTTTGCGCTGGTTATGGACCTCTTGGACACTACGGACGATCCGGCCGGGGCGCTGCTGTCGGTAATTCGCCGGTGCCGGACAGTCTCCGGCGGGACGTTTAACTTCATCCTTCACGACGGCAGCGCCGTCACCGCCACTGCGGCGGGGGAGTCGCTGTTTGTCTTGGAGGGCTCGAGTCGCGTTCCGGGTGGTGTCGCGGTCGCATCGGAGCCCTACGACGACGACCCGGCTTGGCGCCGCGTCCCCGACGCGTCGCTGGTGCGCGCAGCCCATGGCCGAGTTGACATCACCCCTATAAAGGAGGAGGACGAATGAGTTCGGAACCCACGGATGCATCAACCCGCGGCTTGGCCTTCGCATCGGACCCGGAGATCTCAAGCTACCTGGGCCCCGACGACTTGATGCGCCAGCTGCGTGAGGATGCTCTGGCCGGGCTCACCGCCGAGAACAAGAGCATTCCCTCCAAGTGGTTCTACGACGAGCGTGGTTCGGGGTTGTTCGATCGGATTACCCGTCTGCCGGAGTATTACCTTACGCGGGCCGAGAAGCAGATTTTGGTCGACCGGGCCGGTGCAATAGCCGGGTTGACGGGGGCCGGTACCCTGATCGAACTCGGTTCGGGCACCTCGGAGAAGACCCGCTTGCTGCTCGACGCCGCGCGCAGGACCGGCTTCCTGCGCCGTATCGTCCCGTTCGACGTCGACGAAGCGACTTTGAAGGTCGCGGCCCGGGAGCTGGCGGTGAGGTATCCGGAGGTTGAGGTGGCCGGCCTCGTCGGCGACTTCGAGCGTCACCTGGACGCGATCGCCATGCCCGGACGAAAACTGGTCATCCTTTTGGGTAGTACCATAGGAAACCTCGACCCCGCCGGCCGCGCCCGGCTGCTGGCGGATTTGTCAGACAACTTGGAGCCCGGTGACTCGTTCTTGCTGGGAGTGGATCTGGTCAAGGCGGCCGGCGACATCGAGGCGGCGTATAACGACTCGGCGGGAATCTCAGCCGAGTTCAATCTCAACGTCTTGAGGGTGCTCAACCACCGGCTGGACGGCGACTTCAATCTGGACCGGTTCGAGCACGTTGCCTCGTTCGATCCCACCTCCGAGCAGATGCGCATGTGGTTGCGCTCCACCACCGAGCAGCAAGTCAGCCTGAGAGCCATCGATCTTCGTGTAACTTTTGGCTCCTCGGAGCTGCTCCATACCGAAATCAGCACCAAATTTCGCCGGACGGGGATCGAGCGGGAGCTGAGCTCCGCCGGGTTGAAACCGGCGCAATGGTGGACCGATCGGGCCGGCCGATTCGGGTTGAGCTTGTCCGTCAGGCTGTAGGCGGTAGTCTAAGAAGCGTAGTGGGCGGTAGCGTGCCGTCCCCGCCGGGCGGCAAGGGTATTTCGCCCGGGCCCCCACGTTTTGTTCAGTACGACAATCGCGCCGGGAGCTAGACGCTCGACCGGCGCCGAGAACCGGCCAAAAGGCCAAGAGGAGGATGACCGCCGCAGATGGCACAATCTAACGTCTCAGGATTCCCGCGGATAGGGCCGCATCGAGAACTGAAATTTGCCACCGAGGCTTATTGGGCAGGCAAGACCTCGGCCGAGGAGCTCAACAAGGTGGGCGCCGATATCCGGCGCCAGAACTGGGCGATGATGCGCGACAAGGGCGTGGATCTAATTCCTTCCGGAGATTTCTCTTTTTACGACCAGGTTCTGGACACCATCGCCCTGGTGGGAGCCGTTCCCGACCGCTACGGCCACGCCGGCGGCAAGGTGGATCTCGACACCTACTTCGCGATGGCCCGCGGCCGGCAGACGACGGACCAGGATGTAATCGCGATGGAGATGACCAAGTGGTTCAACACCAACTACCACTACATCGTGCCGGAGCTGGGTCCCGACACCAAGTTCGCGCTCAGCAGCGACAAGCCGTTTGACCAGTATCTTGAAGCCAAGCAGCAGGGCATCCAGACGGTACCCACCCTGGTGGGTCCGCTGACCTTCCTGCTGTTAGGTAAACCGGCGCCGGGTGTGGCGGAGGATTTTCAACCCCTGGATCTGCTCGACGCGCTGGTACCCGTCTACGAGCAGGTCATCGCGAAGCTGGGTGAGCTGGGTGCTGAGTGGGTGCAGTTGGAAGAGCCCATCTTGGCGCAGGACCGCAGCCCGGCGGAGCTGAAGGAGCTGGCCGGGGCCTACGAACGACTGGCCGAGGTAGCCGGACGCCCCAAGATGGTGGTCAAGACCTACTTCGAACACGTGGGCGAAGCGCTCCCGCCCCTTGCCGGGCTCCCCATCGAAGGCCTGGGGCTCGATTTTGTCGCCGGTGAGAAGAACATGGATTTGCTGGACGGCCACGGGAAACTGGAAGGCAAAACGCTGTTCGCCGGAGTCGTCGACGGGCACAACGTTTGGATCAATGACCTGGCCAAGTCCCTGAGGCTGCTGCGGCGGTTGACCGACCTCGCGTCCGAGGTGGTGGTGAGCACATCCTGTTCGCTGCAGCACGTGCCTGTAGATCTCACGCTGGACCCACAGCTGGATCCGGAGGTCGGGGCCTGGCTGGCATTCGCCGTCCAGAAGGTGGACGAGGTGGTCATACTGGCCGGCGGTATGAGCCAGGGCGTGGGAGCCGTAACCGCGGAGATAGAGAGCAACGCCAAGGCTTTGCAGTCCCGGCGGACGTCGTCGCGCAGCGTCAACCCGAGCGTGCGTGACCGTATGAAGTCACTGAGCGAGTCCGACTACTCGCGAACATCTGAGTATGCGGAGCGCCAAACGGTTCAGAGTTCACAGCTAAATCTCCCGCTCTTCCCCACAACCACGATCGGGTCGTATCCGCAGACGGACGGCATCCGCCGCGCGCGGGCCGCGCTGCGCAAGAAGGACATCACCAAAGAGCAGTACGTGGAGGCCATGAAGGAAGAGGTCGAGCGGGTCGTGAGGTTCCAGGAAAAGGTGGGCCTGGACGTGCTGGTACACGGCGAGCCCGAGCGAAACGACATGGTCCAGTACTTCGCCGAGCAGATGGACGGTTATTTGTTCACCACCAATGGGTGGGTGCAGTCCTACGGCTCTCGATACGTCAGGCCGCCCATAATTTACGGCGATATCCACCGCCCGTACCCGATGACGGTGGAGTGGTTGACCTACGCCCAGTCCCTGACCGATCGTCCCGTCAAGGGCATGCTCACGGGTCCGGTCACTATGCTCATGTGGTCGTTCGTTCGCGACGATCAACCCGAGTCGGATACCTGCCTGCAACTGGCGCTTGCCCTGCGGGATGAGGTCAAGGACCTTGAGGCGGCCGGTTTTCACGTGATCCAGGTAGACGAGGCGGCGTTCCGCGAGGGTTTGCCGCTGCGTTCCGAGCGCCGCGACGACTACCTGGACTGGGCTGTGCGCTGTTTCCGGCTGACGACCGCCGGAGTAGCCGACGAGACCAACATCCAGATGCATATGTGCTATTCGGAGTTCGGCGACATCATCGAGGCGATCGACGCTCTCGACGTCGATGTGGCGTTGATCGAGGCATCGCGTTCCAACATGGAGTTGTTGGAGGATTTTGCCAAGCAGGGCTACAAGCGGTCGGTGGGTCCGGGGGTGTACGACATCCACTCGCCGCGGGTTCCATCCGTGGAAGAGATGGCCGAAAAGCTGCGAATTGCGAGCAAGAAGCTTGACCGGCGCTGGATCTGGGTAAACCCCGACTGCGGACTGAAGACCCGTGGCTGGGAGGAGACCGAGCCCAGCCTCACGAATATGGTCGCAGCCGCGGTAGAGTTGAGAAAGGAATATTCTGGTACAGGCGGCTAGCCCTACAAGGAGGGCTCAGCTGACCCGGCGTTAGGAGTTGGTTCGATGGGCTTTGTGTGGACGAAGGCAACGACGATTATAGTCGCCCTGGCCCTGATCCTTCCGGTTGCCGTCGCGGTGCCGACGCTGGCCAAGACCTTTGGCGCTGATCCGACTGAGCTTGCCGAGGACACGGCCGGGGTCGACGCGGTGCAAAAGCGCGTTGGGCAGCCGGCGGTGGCGCCCGAGCCGGAAGCCGCGGATCCCGGCCTACCGGCTCCGGCGCCACCGCCGGCAAGGGCACAGCTGCCGGCGCTTCCACAGCCCTCTCCGGCCGCTCCGCGGGCCGCACAGCCGGCGGTGGCAGCCCCGCCGGTGCCCGCACCCCAGCCGGCGGTTGCCGCTGCGGCGGGGCCATTTCACGCCGGCGACATCGCCGGTATCGAGAACCGTCTGGTCGAGCTCAGCTACCTGGTAGGTGAGGTCGATGGCGTCATGGATGGTGCGCTCAAGCACGGTATTACCGCGTTCCAGAAGGTTGAAGGGCTCAACAGGACCGGCGAGCTCGACGCTGCGACGCTTTCACGTCTAAACACTGCAACCCGTCCGGAGCCGAGGTTTTCAGGTCCGCCCACCCACTTCGAGGTGGATATCCCGCGTCAGGTGGTTTTCGTGGTACAAAACGGATCGGTGCTGGCGACGCTGCCCACTTCGACAGGTAACAACGAGCTGTTTACCTCTCAGGGGTATACGCGGCGGGCGGTGACTCCCAACGGCACCTACAAGATCGACTTCAAGCGCCAAGGCTGGCGCTATGCGCCGCTGGGCGCTCTGTACCGTCCCTCGTACTTCAACGGCGGCATCGCATTCCATGGCAGCAAGTCGATTCCTACTTCGCCGGCTTCTCACGGCTGCGTCCGGCTGCCGATGCAGTTTGCCGACTGGTTTGCCGACATAGCCACCATAGGCAGCACGGTTTATGTTTACGGGGGGCCGTCGGGAGAGAATCCGCAACCGGAGCGGGAGCCGGAGGAGCCGGAGGTACTGGAGGCGGCCGCCGCTCAGCCCGCCGAGGCGCCGGCCGAACCTGCCGGCCAAGGCGGCGACCTGCTGGGCGGGCTGCTGGGCGGTTAGACCGCGTTAGCCGGCTCGTTAAATCTCGGCCGACGCGGCGCCGAGTTGTTTGAACCACTGAGCTGCCTGCTTTTTGTCCATGTCCCGGGCGCGGGGGGCCGAGCGGGGGATGTGCACGCGGATGGTGGCCAGCCCGTAGCGCTCCTGTAGGGCCGACCAACTCATCTGCAAATGCTGCAGGTTGGCCATGGGGACGATGCTGGTGGTCGTTACCACCACGCCGCCGCGGACAATGACGCACTCGTCGTTGATGCCGTGACCGGCCACCTTGAACCCTAGGTAAAGCGCAACCCAACCCAGCGGGAGCAGCAGGAAAACGAAGGCCCCCGGCGCTCCGCCCAGTAAGGTCGCTATAGTCCCGGCGACTCCTAATGGCAGCGTCAACAGAACGAGGTTCTTGCTCAAGGCCCGGCGAGGCCTGGGCTCGAGCGCAATGGTATCGATCTCCGATCGCGCCCGTAGCACCTGTGCCGCTATCGACCATGTGGTCTTGCGGCGCCCGATCGGCAGCAGTACGTTGGTGCGATCGTTGTGCTGACCCTCCTGATTGTAGCCGGCCACTACCACGGTCAGGGAGGCCAGGCCCAATACCTTGCGCAGGAGGTTCTCGTGGATCTCCACCGCTTGGATCCGGCGCAGCGGAATCTGGGCGCGCCGGCGTTCCAGCAGCCCGCGCGTGATGACCAGGCGGTCATCCTCAAGAATCAGGGTGAAGTCCCAATGGACTAGCACGGTTGCGATCACCGACAACACCAGCGAGGTCAGGATCAGGGCGGCGACCAAGATGGCGGCGCCGGCGACCAGCGAAGTGCTGGGCATCAGGTCTTGCACTAAGGAGCGAGCCTGCTGAAGCGTCTGCTCGCCCAGAAACTCCTGCGCGTAACCCAGCAGCACCGCAAGCACCGCCACGCGTCCGCCGGTGATGCCGGCCAGCACCAGGCCCGTGGGGGTCAGCCGGGCCAGCACCGGGTGGTGCCGTTCTGCGTCCCCTTCGACTCCGGCGGCAACCGGGCCTCCGCCGGAGGCCCAGCCCTTAATTCGCTCAGCCTCTTCCCGGCTGAGGGCTACCAGAGCGGCTTCGGTCTCCTGCGCTCCTATCGCCTCCACGCGTACCTCCACGACGCCAAAGGCACGGTGGCGCAGTTTCTCGACGACGTCGACGCTTTGTACCCGCTCGCGCGGGATGACCCTCCGCCAACGGTTGATGAGCCCGCCTTCCACCATCAGGGTCCCGCTGGTTAGCTGATAGTGAAACCGGCGGAACCGCACAACCGAAGCACCGACGATGAACGGGACGGCGACCAGCAAAGCGGGTTGGATCCCTCCCAGCAAGATGGCCGGTATGAGAGCAAAGAAAAAGCGGCCCGCGTCGTACATTAACCAGATGGGTACGGCGGCCGCGTGCAACTGTTTGGGCGTCTCGGGTGCGGTTACCTGCGTATCGGTCGGTTGGTCCGGCGGCGGCTCAGACGCTTGGGGCTCCGGCAATCGTGGAAAGCTCCTCTCTTAGCGACTCCGCGGTTGCTGAGTCCAGCCCGGGTATGCGCCCGGCTCTTCCCGCCGCGGTGTAGATGAGTACCTGCGTAAGGCCGTACATTCGATCCAGCGGACCTTGCCGTGATTCGACGAACTGGATGCGGTCAAAGGGGATAAGCGTCTCCAGATGCCAAATGGCGCCCCTGGAGGTGTAGACGTCCCGGTCGCGGATAGCGTAGCGCCAGCGTTTATACAGACGGTTGGGGACTCCTACGGCCAGCGCCAGCAGTGCAACGGCGACGACGACGCCAAAGCCGATGGGCATGTCCAGCGGGCGGGTCAACTGGATCGCGGCCAAACCGGCAAACGCGGCAGGAGGCAGGGCTAGGGTGAGCCAAGCCTTGCGTATGCCTGGGTGCAGGGGCTTGGGCTCCATTGGTTACAGCGTACCGCCGCTAGAGCTTGTGGATGCGATGTGCGGATGGGCGCAATAAAGTGTTCGGTGTACCAACCGGCTGAAAAAGGAGACCGATGCCAAGCAACTGGATCGCGGTAAGCGGAGAAGAGAACTTTGAGAAGACCAAGGCACTGAATTTCGAGATGCAGGGTTTCAAGACCCGCCAGCGCCGCAAGGCCGAGCGGATGCGAGCGGGGGACCGGCTGGTCTGGTACATCACCAAGGAGATGGTCTTTGCCGGGCACGCAACCATAACCGGTGAGTATTTCGAGGACCACGAGCCCGTCTGGGAGGGCAAAAAGGCGGGGGAGGACTACCCCTGGAGAGTGCCGATCAAGCCCGAGCTGGTGTTGGATCGGGACAAGTGGGTGGACGTAGAAGGCATTGCCCGGCGGATGACCTACGTGTCCAAGTGGCCGCCTGAGCACTGGCGCCTGGCTTTCCAGGGAAACCTGCACGAGATACCGAGCGAGGACTTCGAGCTGATCAGTGCAGCCCTGCAGGAGGCCGCGGTCGACTAGTACCCTGGCCACTAACTTTTGCGAGGTTTGGGGCGCGTGAGGCGCTTCCT
>JBBDRQ010000003.1:0-2181 GCA_040905365.1 Actinomycetota bacterium | reverse complement strand
GGGCGCTCGCTGCGGCCTTGCCAGGAAGCGCCTCACGCGCCCCAAACCTCGCAAACGTTAGTGGCCAGGGTACTAGTCAGCCGCGGGGTCTTGGCGCAGATCCAGGACCATCTTGCTCTCTTCCTCGTTGCCGTCGACCTCGACGAACCCCAACCGCTCGTAAAGGCGGCGCGCGCGGGGGTTGGTGTGCTCCACCGCCAGGCTGATTTGGCGGTGTCCTTGCTTTCGTGCGATCTGTATCAGTGACTCGAGCAGCTTTGATCCCAGCCCCTGGCCCCTTACGTCGGGGCGAAGTGCGATCGCTATCTCCGGGGTGTGTTCGTCGATGAAGCCGTAGCCGGGCTTGTCCACGGTGAACAGCCGGTACCAGGCCGCCCCCAAGGGCGCATTCTTCTGGTTGGTAACGATCAATCCAAGGTCGCCCCGGCGGGGCCAGTCTTCGAGGTAAACGGCTATGGTCGGGTCGCTAAGACCCATATCGAAGGACGGTCGGTTGTCCTGGTCGACGTAGCTTGCCTCAAACAGCATCCACTTCAAGAAGGGCAGGTCGTCCTGGTTGGCCAATCGCAGCATGGCTTCTATTCTTGCTCTCCGGAGTCGGGCTTGGACATGGGAAGCCATGGGCCGTCGCCGGTTCGGTGCAGTTGCGCGCCGCAGGAGGGGCAGTCCCGCTCCTCGTGGCGCGAGGGCCGGGAGCCGTTTCCCGTGTCTCCCACCGAGGGGCCGTACGCGAGCGAGCGCGCGAGGACGGCTGCGCACAGCGGGCATGATTCGGTGCGTTTGGTCACTGGTCCTCCGAGCCCGGCGATGACGGGTGGTCGTAGCTTGCGAATAGGATCTTACCGATGACGACAACCGACGGCTCCGAGGGTAGTTCCTCGGTCACTTTGCCCGCCTACTTGATAGTGGGCGACGACGCCCATTTGTCCGGGGAGGCCCGGCGGAAACTCCTGAAGGGATTGCCCGACTCGGCTATCGACGAGTTCTCCGCCGCCGACGAGTTCGATCAGATTGCCCAGGCGCTGGTTACACCTCCGATGTTCGAGGAGCGCCGTACCGTGGTCGTCACCGATTTCGAGAAACTGCCGGCCGAGTCGCAGCGGAAGCTGATCGCCTACCTCGACGATCCGGCTCCGCAGTCCACTTTGGTTCTGGTGGGTGCCAAGGCCTCCTCGCAAATGACGACCGCGGTCAAAGCCAGCGGCCACGTTATCCAGGTGGGGAAGGGCCGGCGCAACGACCTGCTGTTGTGGCTAAAGCGCGAGTTTGCCGAGCAGGGTTTGAGCGCGGGAGGCGACGCCATGAACGCGCTGGTCGATGCGGTGGGCGAGCAGCGCCTCGCGCTGTCCCGGGCGGTGGAGGAGCTATCTTTGGTCAAAGGCGCCGGGCGCGTGACCGCGGACGACGTAAGACGGCAGTTTCAAGGACGCGCCGACGTCAAGCTTTTCGGTTTCATAGATAGCGTAGCCGCGCGCCAAGGCGAGGCGGCGCTGCAGTCGCTGCGTCTGCTGCTGGCCCAGGGCGAGCCGGCGCAGCTGGTGTTTTGGAACCTGACCCGACACTTTCGCATGCTGCTGATGGCGACCGAGGGCGGGCCCAATCACGTGGCCAAGGCGCTGTCGATACCGCAGTGGAGGGCCGAGAAGCTCGTGCGGCAGGTACGCAACTTCAGCCGCGATGAACTGCTTGATGCCTACGAGATCCTTGCCGACGCTGATCTAAAGATGAAAAGCAGCGCGGAGCCCGAGGGGCTGACGCTGGAGAGAGCGGTGCTGGATATTACCGGGCGATAGCTTGGGTTTAGCCGCGGCCGGCGTGCAGGCGGGTGGCCATCGAGGACTTCTTGTTGGCGGCGTTGTTGGGGTGGATGACCCCCTTGGACGCGGCCCGGTCCAGCTGACGGCTTGCAACGCGCAACGCCTTGGCGGCTGCGTCGGTGTCGCCGTTGTCGAGCGCCAGGTTGAAGCGCTTGATGTTGGTCTTGAGCGCGGTGCGGAATTCGCGGTTGCGAACTCGACGCTTCTCGTTGGTCAGCACCCGCTTTTTCTGCGACTTGATGTTGGCCATAAGACTAAAAGGTAACCTTCCATGTTCGTGGGGTAGCCGCCAGTTTAGCACCCCTGCGCCCATCGGCGGTTCATTAGTGGTGCAAGCGGCGGGGCAGTGGGGGGGGGGGGGGGG
>JBBDRQ010000002.1:0-13616 GCA_040905365.1 Actinomycetota bacterium | reverse complement strand
GGCAGCACCAGGGATTTTGGATCCCTTAGTCAAGGTTCGAATCCTTGTCCCGGAGCTTGGAGTGATTGGTTTGGTGAGCCGGTGAACGAGCACAACCCCCACCCCGTGGCGGCCGTAGTGCTGGCTGCAGGCGCCGGCAAGCGCTTCAAGTCCGATCTGCCCAAGGTCCTGCACCCGGCCGCCGGCCGCCCTTTGGTGCAGCACGTCGTATCGGCGGTAGCGGGGCTCAACGATCTCGCCAAGCTGCTGGTGGTGGTGGGCCACGGCGCCGAGCGGGTGGTCGAGGAGGTTTCCGGCCTGTGGCCGCAAGCCGAGTTCGTCGAGCAGACCGAGCTGCTGGGCACCGGCGATGCGGTACGCAGATGCCGCCGGCATTTGAGCGGCTTCAGCGGCATGGTCATGGTCCTGGCCGGCGACGCTCCGCTGATCACAACCACGACCCTGCAGGCGCTGGCCGAGCGGCACCGCCAAAGCGGTGAAGCGGTAACGCTGCTCACCGCCGAGGTTGACGACCCGGCCGGGTACGGGCGGGTCACCCGCGACGAGCAGGGGCGCTGCACCGGCATCGTCGAGCACGCCGACGCCACCGAGCAGCAGCGCCGCATTCGCGAGGTTTCCAGCGGCATCTGGTGCTTTGAGCCCGGGGCCCTGCTCGAGGCGCTGGAGCGCATGGACAACCACAACTCGCAGGGGGAGTACTACCTGCCGCAGGCTGCCCGGCTCATGGTCGGCTCCGGCCGGCTGGCCACCGAGGCTGCGGATCCTACGGAAATTCAAGGAGTTAACGACCGCCTGCAGCTGGCCGCCGCCGCCCGGGTGCTGTGGGATCGCAAGTTGCGACGGCTGGCCGCCGAGGGAGTGACTATTGAGGATTTCTCCAACACCTACGTCGATGTCGGGGTCGAGGTCGGACCGCAGAGCGTCCTGGGGCCTATGACCATGCTGCAGGGCGACACCCGGGTGGGCTCGGGATGCTCGATCGGGCCCTCGGCATTGTTGGCCGACTCGGTTGTCGGCGACGGCGCCCAGATCCTGTTCTGCGTGGCCCGCCGGGTCCACATAGGCTCCGGCGTCGCGGTAGGTCCGTTTACCTCGCTGCGCCCCGGCACCCGCCTAGAAGCCGGCTCCAAAGCGGGCTCGTTCGTCGAGATCAAGGGCTCCACCGTGGGCGAGGGCTCCAAGGTTCCCCACCTTTCCTATGTGGGCGATGCCGAGATAGGACGCGGCGTGAACCTGGGTGCGGGTACGATCACGGCCAACTACGATACGGAGAGCAAGGTAAAGTCGAAAACGGTGGTATCCGACGGCGCATTCACCGGTTCCGACACTACTTTGGTCGCCCCCGTTACGGTGGGCAAGAATGCGGGAACCGGCGCAGGTTCGGTGGTGACCAAAGACGTTGAGGAAGGACAGATCGTTGCGGGAGTACCGGCCAAACCTTTCAGAAAGCGCAACCTGGAGAACGACTAAATGCAGATTGCCGTGAAAAAGCGGGCGATGATTTTCTCGGGGAGCTCGAACCCCGAGCTGTCGACGGAGATAGCCGACCATCTGGGCATGCGCCTGGGCGACGTGGAGGTAACCCGGTTTGCCTCCGGCGAGGTCTACGTCCGGTATCACGAGTCGGTGCGGGGAACCGACGCCTTTGTCGTGCAAAGCCACTGCCACCCGGTCAACGAGATGATCATGGAGCAGCTGTTCATGATCGACGCGCTCAAAAGGGCCAGCGCCAAGCGCATCAACGCGGTAATTCCGTTTTACGGATACTCCCGCCAGGACCGCAAGTCGCTGGCTCGGGAGCCGATCTCGGCCCGCCTGGTGATGGACCTGCTGGAGGCCGCCGGGGCCGACCGCGTCCTGACCGTGGACCTGCACAGCGGCCAGACTCAGGGCTTTTTCAACGGGCCGGTGGACCACCTGACCGCCCTGCCCATCCTGTCGGCCTATGTCGAGAGCAACTACCCCGACAACCTGGTGATCGTGGCGCCCGACGCCGGGCGGGCCGGGCATGCGGCCAAGTTCTCCCGTCACCTGCACGCTCCTATCGCGGTGATGAACAAGAGCCGGCAGACCGATGTGCGCAACGTCTCCAAGACCACCGGACTGATCGGTGAGGTCGAGGGAAAGCGCTGCCTGGTGGTCGACGACATGATCGACACGGCCGGGACCCTGTGCGGCGGGGTCAACGAGCTGCTCAACCAGGGCGCCAAAGAGGTGATAGCGGTCGCCACTCACGGAATTTTCTCCAGGAACGCCTTACAGCGCATCGAGGAATCGCCGCTGTCCGAGGTGATCGTCACCAACACCATGCCGGCCAAGGCGCACGAGCTGCCCGACAAGATCACCGTGCTGTCGATTGCTCCGATCCTGGCCTCGACCATCAAGGCTGTGTTCGAGGACGAGTCGGTCTCGGAGATTTTCCAGGGCGAGCACCTGGAGGCTATCCCTCCGGAGCGCCCGCCCAATTTCAAGTGACCGGAGTCTGAGCAGGATCGCCCAACTGCGGATAGACTGCTCAATCGAATGGAAATAACTCTTGAGGTAGACCCGCGCACCGAAACCGGCAAAGGACCGGCCCGCCGAGCGCGCGCCCGGGGTCTGGTGCCGGCTGTGTTCTACGGCCCCACCGTGGAGCCGGTCTCGCTGCTCGTGGACGCCAAGGCGATGACCCAGGCCTTGCACACCGAAGCCGGCGCCAACGTCTTGATCAACCTGAAATTTGACGGCGACGATTTTCTGACGGTTCCCCGTGAGATCCAAAAGCACCCGATTCGGGGCGACGTGCTGCACGTGGACTTTGTGCGGGTTGCCCGTGACGTGAAGATCTCGGCGCACGTGCCGCTGCACCTCGAGGGCGAAGCCGCGGGCGTCAAGCAGGGCGGCCAGCTCGATCAGTACCTGTACGAGTTGGAGGTCGAGGCGCTGCCCACCGACGTGCCCCCCTACGTCGTGGTCGACGTGAGTGAGTTCGAGATGGACGACAGCATGAAGTCGGGAGAGATCAAACTTCCCGCCGGCGTCGAGCTGGTGAGCCCCGACGACGAGCTGGTTCTGGCGGTAAACGAGCCGACTGTGATGAAGGTCGAAGCCGAAGCCGAGGAAGGCGAGGCCGAGGAGGGCGAGGAAGGCGAGGCCGAGGAGGGCGAGGAGCCCAAGGCCAAGTCCGAGGAAGCCAAAGCTCCCTCCGAAGACTAGTGCCAAGGCACTAGACGCCATTTCCTAGCGGACCATATCTTCGTAGCTCCATGAATCCCGCAGCTGACGCTTGGTTGGTGGTGGGCCTGGGTAACCCCGGCACCCGCTACGACGCGACCCGCCACAACGCCGGCGCCCGGACCGTCGAGGCGCTGGCCCGCCGCCTGGGGTTGAAGCTCAAATCCGCACGGCGCGCTCCGGCGTTCGTCGCCGAGGGCCGTATAGGAGATGCGCAGATTATGCTGACCAAGCCCAAGACCTTCATGAACGACAGCGGAAGGGCCGTGGCCTCGCTGGTTCACGCCCGAGACATCTCGCCCGACAACCTGGTGATCGTGCACGACGACATCGACCTGACCCCGGGCAGCCTCAAGATCAAGTTCGGCGGGGGGGCCGCAGGCCAGCGGGGCGTGGAGTCGGTGGTCCGCAGCCTGGGGACCAAGGACTTTTTTAGGGTGCGGATCGGGGTGGGGCGAGGACCTCATTTTCAGCAGCCGTCGAAGTTTGTCCTGGAGCGCATTCCGAAGGACGCTATCGAGCACCACCTAGAACAGGAGGCGCGGGCTGCGGACGCGGTGGTGACCCTCATCGAGGACGGCCTGGCCGCCGCGCAGAACCAGTTCAACTTCGTGGCAGAGCCCGAACTGTGAACCGGCTGCTCTCGGCCTGGGACGGTACCGGTTTGCTGGAGGACCTGCTGGCCGAGCGGGTAGGCAGCGTGGCCGAGGTGGTGCGGCCGTTCACCGTGGCCGGTCTGGCGCAGCGGGTGTCGCCGGTGTTGGTGGTGCTGCCCCGCAGCCGTGAGGCCCACCGGTTTGCCGAGAGCCTGCGGGTGTGGCTGGACGAAGCCGACGTGGTCGAGTTCCCCGGCTGGGAGGTGCTGCCCGGCGAGGCGATCTCGCCCACTTTGGCCACGATGGGCCGGCGGATCAAGGTGCTCAGCGACCTGGCGGCCGGCCAGTCGCCCCCGGTCATAGTCACCTCGGTGCGGGGCGTCATGCAGGCGGTGGCCCCGCCGCCCGCCCGTGCTATTGAGTTGTCCGCCGGATCCGTGGTCGGACTGGACGAGACGACCCGGCGCCTGGTCGACTTTGGTTTCGAGCGCAACTACCTGGTGGAGCGTCCGGGTGAGTTCTCGGTACGCGGCGGGTTGTTGGACATTTTTCCTCCCGACCGCAGGGATCCGGTTCGGGCAGAGTTTTTCGGCGACGAGATCGATCAGCTGAGATCTTTCTCGGTTTCCAGCCAGCGCAGCACCGAACCGCTGCAGTCGGTGTCGGTAATCCCCTGCCGCGAGCTTCTGCTCGACGAGTCGGTGCGGGGGCGCGCGCAGCAGGTGCTGGACTCCGGTCCCGACGACCCCGAGCTGGTCGAGGACCTGCAAAAGGTGGCCGACGGGGTGATCTTCTCGGGCATGGAGGCCTATCTGGCTCTGCTGAGCGGCCCGCTCAAGGCGCTTGCCGCGTACCTACCGCAGGAGTCCCCGGTCGTGGTCTGCGATCCCAAGCAGTGCCTGGACCGGGGAGCGGAGTTTTTGGAGCAGGCGCAAAGCTGGGCGTCGGCGGCCTCCGCGGACCTTTTTGTGCCCATCGACGACATCGTCGGGCGGCCGCAGGTGGTCGAGCTGTGGAGCTACAGCCGGGGCAACGAGGCGGTGGAGATGCAGGTCAGCGGATGGGACGAGTACGTGGGGCGGGTGGACCACCTGGCGCCGGAGCTCGGCTCGCTGATCGGGCGCGGCGCTAGCGTGATGGTTGCCGCCGGCCCGGCCGCGGCGAGGGCCCGGGACATACTGGGCGAGGCCGGACTGGGCCTGCCCATCGCCGAGCCCGAGGTCGGCCGCGGCGTGATAGTCGAGCGTTCGGTGGACCGGGGGTTTTTGCTCCGGCTCCCCGGCAGGCCCGAGGTGGCTGTGGTGGGCGAGCACGACCTGTTCGGCCGCCGCCGGCCGGTGGCGCCGCGCGGCTCCCAGGTGCCCGCTCGGGCCAGCGCCTTGGTGTTGGAGCTGGCATCCGGCGACTACGTGGTCCACGACACCTACGGGGTCGGCCGCTACCACGGCATGGTCACCCGGGAGGTAGCGGGGGTCAGCCGGGACTACCTGGTGATCTCCTACGCCTCGGGGGACAAGCTGTACCTGCCCACCGAACAGCTCGAGGCCATAACCAAGTACTCCGGGGGCGACGCGCCCAAGCTGAACCGTCTGGGCACCGCGGAGTGGGAAAAGTCCAAGTCCCGGGCCCGCAAGGCGGTCAAGGACATCGCCGGCGAGCTCATCAGCCTGTACCAGGCCCGGGTGCGCTCGGAGGGCTACGGCTTCTCGCCGGATACCCCGTGGCAGTCGGAGCTGGAAAATGCCTTTGTCCACGTGGAGACACCGGACCAGATGAGGGCCATCGAGGCGGTCAAGCAGGACATGGAGGCGGCCACCCCGATGGACCGGCTGGTGTGCGGTGACGTGGGCTACGGCAAGACCGAGGTAGCGGTGCGGGCGGCCTTTAAGGCGGTGCAGGACTCACGGCAGGCAGCGGTGCTGGTGCCGACAACCATCTTGGCCCAGCAGCACTACCAGACTTTCTCCGACCGCTTCGCGGGTTACCCGGTGAAGGTGGCGCAGCTTTCGCGGTTTTTGACACCGTCGCAGCAGGCCGAGGTGCTCGAAGGGGTGGCCGCGGGCCGGGTGGACGTGGTGGTCGGCACGCACCGGCTGCTGCAGTCCGACGTGAAGTTTCACGACCTGGGCCTGCTGGTGGTGGACGAGGAGCAGCGCTTCGGGGTCAAACACAAGGAGAAGATCAAGCAGCTCCGACACAACGTCGACGTGCTGACGATGACGGCCACTCCCATCCCCCGGACGCTGGAGATGGGGGTCACCGGCATCCGGGATCTGTCGCTGATCGACACCCCGCCGCTGGACCGGTACCCGGTGATGACCTTCGTCGGCGACTACGACTCCCGGATGGTGCGCGCAGCCATCCGGCGGGAGCTAGCCCGCGACGGCCAGGTTTTCTTCGTCCACAACCGGGTGGGTTCCATCAACGCCGCCGCCCGCCGGGTGGCGGCGTTGGTCCCCGGGGCCCGGGTGGCCACCGCCCACGGCCGAATGAGCGAGGCCGAGCTGGAGGAGGTGATGGTTCAGGTCTGGGACGGCAAGATCGACATCCTGGTTTGCACCACCATCATCGAAAGCGGTCTGGACATACCGGCGATGAACACCCTGATCGTGGAGCGAGCCGACCTGTTGGGGCTGTCCCAGCTCTACCAGCTGCGCGGCCGGGTGGGCCGGGCGGCCGAGCGCGCGTACGCCTACTTTTTCTACCCTCACGAGGCCGTGCTCACCGATGAGGCTCACGAGCGGCTCAAGATCCTCTCGGAGTTCACCGAACTGGGCAGCGGATTCAAGATCGCGCTGCGGGACCTGGAGATGCGCGGCGCCGGCAACCTGCTGGGAGGCGAGCAGTCCGGCCACATCGCGGCCGTCGGGTTCGACCTGTATATCCGGATGATGAGCGAAGCCGTCGAGGAGCTTACCGGCCGCAAGCCCGAGCCCAAGCTCAAGATCAAGCTGGACCTGCCGGCCGATGCCTTCATCCCCGCCGAGTACATAGCGCGCGAGTCGCTGCGGATGGAGGCCTACCGGCAGATCGAGCAGATCCGCTCGGCCGAGGACGTCCAGGCCCTGCACGAGGAACTGCGGGACCGCTACGGGCCGGTGCCGGACCCGGTCGCCAACCTGCTCACGGTCGCGCAGCTAAGAGCCTACCTGGCGGCCCACGGTGTCGAGGAGGCCGGCATGCGCAACGGGATCATGAAGCTCAAACCCTTCCCAGTGCTGGCCGACTCCCAGCAGGTGCGCCTGGCCCGCAAGCATCCGCACTCCGAGTACAAGGAGTCGGCGGCGACTTTGTTGTTGAGGGTCCCGGCCGCGGACGTGGCCAAGTGGGTTCTTGAAACGCTGCGTGATATTCTCGATCCCAAGTGAGACCTAAACCATTCCTAGTGCTCGCGCTGGTCGGGACTGTGTTCCTCAGCGCTTGCTCCGAGAACTTCAAGAGCAACTACTTCGCGCCCACCGCGGCGTTGGTGTGCGGCGCGGTGGACTGTACGCCCATCGCGGAGAAGGAGGTCAACGACGCGTTTGCCGAGACGGCCGCGGCCGCCCAGGAGGCCGGCACCTTTGAGGGCCCGCGGGGGGCCCAGAACCGCCTGGATGCGCAGCGGGAGATCCTTGCCGACTTGATTATGCGGGAGGTCGGTCTGCAGCAGGCACAGGTGATGGGCGTCCAGGTCTCCGAGGCAGAGGTCGATGAGCGGGTCCAGCAGATCCGGTCGCAGTTCGAGTCCGGCGACGCGTTCGCCGCACAGATGGAGTCCGAGGGACTGACCGTCGATGAGCTCAGAGGCTTTATCCGCCGAGACCTGACCTTCGTCGAGGTCCAAGAAGACGTGGCCAAGGACGCCGCTCCCTCCGACGAGGAGGTGGCTGAGTTCTACGAGCTGAACCGATCCCAGTTCGAGGCGCAGGTGCGCGTCGCCCACATCGTGGTGTGCGAGAACTTCGACGAGCAGCAGCGCTCCTGCACCCCCAGCCCCGGCGACGAGGAACTGGCTCAACAGATAGTCACCCGGGCCCGGGAGGGCGAGGACTTCGCCGCTTTGGCCGCCGAGCACTCGGCGGATGCCGTCAGCGCCATGAACGGCGGAGAGCTCGGCTACCTGTCCCGCGGCGACCTGGTGGGGCCGCTGGAGGAAGCTGCATTTAACTTGTTTGAGCCCGGCGACATTTCCGAGCCGGTTCGCACCGACTTTGGACTGCACATCGTCAAGTTGCTCGAGGTCGGCCAGCCGCTGGAGGCCGCCCGGGAGAGGATCGCCGACAACCTTCAGGTGGAGCAGGAAACCAAGGCCTTTGAGGATTGGCTTAACGACGCCCTCAAGGACGCCCGTATCAACGTCAACCCGCGGCTGGGCCGCTTCGACAAGATCTCTCGCTCGGTGGTTCCGGCCGACTCCGAGGAGCAGGAGGCGGACCCGTCGCAGGACTCCTAACCTGTCGGTGAGTGCGCCCGGATCGGCCCGTCCCGCACCGCAGATAGCCGACTGCCCGACGGCCGAGCACTCGGCCCCGTGGTTCGACAAGCTCGTGGCGGTGATGGCGCATCTGCGTGCACCCGGGGGTTGTCCGTGGGACCAGGAGCAGGATCACAAGTCCCTGGCCGTGCACTTGCTGGAAGAGGCGCACGAGACCCTCGACGCGATCGACTCCGGCAACATGGTCGATCTGCAGGAGGAGCTCGGGGACCTGCTGCTGCAAATTGTCTTTCACGCCGAGATCGCCGAGGGCGGCGGCCACTTCGACATCACCGATGTGCTGCAGGGTCTGGTGAACAAGCTGATCGACCGGCACCCGCACGTGTTCGAGGAGGTTCATGTCGAGGGTGCTGCGGACGTGGTGAGCAACTGGGAGGCGCAGAAGAAGGTAGAGAAAGGCAGAACCTCCATCGCCGAGGGGATACCCAAGGGGCTGCCGGCGTTGATCTTTGCACACAAGGTGCTAAGACGGGCCTCGGGTGCCGGATACCGCTACGATGCTACGGTTGAGCGCTTGAAGGAGCTGGCGGCCGGCTTGGACGGCGAGGTTTCCGAGGAGCTCGTAGGCGATCTGTTGCTCGAGGCGGTGGCTCTGGCCGGGGCCGCGGGCGTGGATCCGGAGGGTGCCCTGCGCCGGCGTTCCAGCCGTCTGTTGGAGCAGGCCGAGCCCCGCTGACCGCTTAGTGCCGTGGCCACCAAGTCGGCGCAATAGGCGCGCGTAGCGCGCGGGCGAAAGTTCGGAGGGCGACCACCGGTGGGCAAAGCCCTCAGACGGGCTGTTAAAGGAGTTATGTTGTGACGATGATTGAGGCAGTCGTAGGGCGAGAGATCATAGATAGCCGCGGGAACCCCACGGTCGAGGCCGACGTTTACACGGCCGCCGGCGGTTTTGGCCGCGCGTCCGCGCCGTCGGGTGCTTCTACGGGCAAGTTCGAGGCCGTGGAGCTGCGCGACGGGGGGGAGCGTTACGCAGGCAAGGGGGTGGCGGACGCAGTGGCGGCGCTCAATCAGGTACTTGCGCCCGCCCTGGCCGGCCTCGAGGTGCAGAACCAGCGGCAGATCGACCGGCTGATGGTCGAGTTGGACGGCACCGACAACAAATCCCGGGTCGGAGCCAACGCAACCACCGCATTGTCGATGGCCGTGGCCCACGCGGCGGCCAACGAGCTGGGTATGGAGCTGTTTAGGTACCTGGGCGGCGCCGATGCGCACCTGTTGCCGGTGCCGCTGATGAACGTCTTAAACGGCGGAGCCCACGCCGACAACAACCTCGACATCCAGGAGTTCATGATCGTCCCCCAGGGCGCCGCCAGCTTCTCCGAAGCGGTGCGCATGGGGGCCGAGGTCTACAAGACCTTGAAATCGGTGTTGCTGGACAAAGGTCTTTCGACGGCGGTCGGCGACGAGGGCGGCTTTGCGCCGAACCTGGGCAGCAACGAAGAGGCGTTGAGCCTGCTGGTCGAGGCTATCGAGCAGTGCGGCTACATCCCGGGCGAGGACGTGGCCCTGGCTGTGGACGTCGCCGCTTCCGAGATGTACGAGGGGGGCAAGTACCACCTGGCCGGCGAGGGCAAGCAGCTGGAGGTGGCCGAGCTCACCGATCTGTACGACCGTTGGTTAGGTAAGTACCCGATCGTGAGCATGGAGGACCCTCTCGACGAGCAGGACTGGGACGGCTGGCAGCACCTCACCGAGGCGCTGGGAGAGCGGGTCCAGCTGGTGGGCGACGACCTGTTCGTGACCAATTACGAACGGGTGCTAACCGGCATCGAGCGCCGCGCGGGCAACGCTATCCTGATCAAGGTCAACCAGATCGGCACGCTTACCGAGACCTCGCGCACCATCAAGCTGGGCGGCCGCAACGGTTACGCGTGCATGATCAGTCACCGTTCCGGGGAGACCGAGGACGCGACGATCGCGGACCTGGCGGTGGCGTGGGGGGCCGGCCAGATCAAGGCAGGGGCGCCCGCCCGGTCCGACCGGGTGGCCAAGTACAACCAGCTGCTTCGCATCGAGGAGTCGTTGGGTATCGATGCCCGCTACGCGGGCGGTGAGGCGTTTCCCATATGGCGCAGCCAAACCGGCTAACGTCGCGCTTTCGCCTGGGCGTGGTGCTGCTCGTGATCGGAGCGCTGGCGCTCACCGGGCTGGCGCCGGCTCGCCGCGCCTACGAGCAGCGCCAGCAGATAGCCGTGGAGAAAGAGCAGCTTGCGCAGCTAACCGAGCAGAACCGCGCTCTGCAGGACCGGCTGCGCCGGCTCGAGGATCCCGCCTATGCCGAGAAGCTGGTGCGCGAAGAGCTGGGTTTGGCTCGCCCCGGCGATACGGTGTTCGTCATGCCCGACGATCCCGAGTCGATTGAGTTGACCGCGGAGCAAACCGATGCCCCCGGCGAGGACGGAGCGGGCCCGATCGAGTGGATCAAGGAGCAGTTGGGGCTAAAGTGACCCTTTGATCGCCTTTGAAGCACAAATTCGCTGGCATTTGTTGCAGGCGTCAGGTATTTGGGTGTCCTGTGCGGCCTATCAGGGTACGATTATCAAATGAGCCGGTTAATCGGCGGCGGCGCGCTTGGCACAGGAGTTTGTTTTTCACGAGGCTTGATTACCGGAGGGCTTGATTGGCAGAGGTCGGAGCAATAATCGAGGGGACCGTTACGCGGTTGGCGGAGTTTGGAGCGTTTGTTCAAATTGGGGCTTCCGAGACCGGGCTGGTGCATATCTCCGAAGTTGATCGCAACTACGTACGGGACATCAAAGAACACCTCAAAGAGGGCGACCAGGTAAACGTCAAGGTCGTCGCCATCAAAGAGGACGGCAAGATCGATCTGTCCATCAAGCAGGCCGACCCCTCCTGGGAAGAGCAGTCCGCCAAGCCCAAGTCCGGGAAGGATCCGGAGTTCGAGGCCAAGCTGAAGAAGTTCATGCGCGAGTCGCAGGAACGCTTGGCCGATGTTCGCCGGCAGCGGGACGCCAAGCGCCAGTAGCCGCCGGGGGTTCGGTGCTTCGGCCACCCCACCGCATGTCGTGTGCATGGAACCAACCGAGCAGGATCAACTCGACGTAGCCGCGCAGCTGGGCCGTCCCCCGCGCGGTAGTTGGGCCGTGGCCAAACGTTGCGCCTGCGGAAAGCCCCAGGTAATTCAGACTCAGCCCCGCCTGGGCGACGGCACCCCGTTTCCCACCATGTGGTGGCTGACCTGCCGCAAGCTCTCCTCCCGCATCGGCGGGCTCGAGTCCTCGGGATGGATGGCTACGCTCAACGAGCGCCTGAGCCGGGACGAACGCTTTCATCAGGAGCTGGCTCGCTCCACCCGGCGCTACGTGAGCCGCCGGGACGCAATCGACCGCCTAGGGGCCACCGGACACCCCGGAGGGGGCCCGGATCACATCAAGTGCCTGCACGCGCACGTCGCCCACCAGCTGGTCACCGGGGACAACCCCGCCGGCGCTCGCTCGCTCGCCCAGCTGGACTGGACGGACCCCACAGCTCCTTGCGTATGAGGGTGGCCGCTATCGATGTCGGGACCAACAGCACCCGGCTACTGATCGCCGAGGCGCACCGGGACGCCTACAGGGATCTGGACCGGCGCCTGTTGTTCACCCGCCTGGGCGAGGGGGTCGACTCCGCCCACCGCATCTCTCCGGCCGCCCTGGAGCGCACGCTCGGGGCTATAGCCGAGTTTTGCTCGGTCTGCGGCGAGTTCGGGGTGGGCCAGATTCGGGTGGCCGGCACCTCCGCGGTGCGCGACGCCGCCAACGCCGAGGAGTTTCTGGCCGCGGCCTCCCAGCTCTCGGGCGGCCCGGCGGTGGCGCTAAGCGGTGAGCAGGAGGCTTACTTGAGTTTTCTGGGCGCGACCGCGGATCTGGAGTCCGGCCCCGTGCTGGTCTGCGATATCGGGGGCGGCTCCACAGAGCTGGTTTCGGGCACCCCGGGCTCGGGCGTCACCGCCCACGTATCACTGGACATGGGCTCGGTACGGATGACCGAGCGGTTCTTGATCTCGGATCCGCCGGCCACCGAGGAAGTGCTCACCCTGGAGGGAGCAGTGGAGGAGATGCTGGAAGGCGCCGGAGAGCAGCTCGGACAATTTGCCGGAGCCGAGCTGGTGGGACTGGGCGGCACTATCACCACGCTGGGTGCTCTAAGCGCCGGGATAGACAGCTACATGCTGACCGACGTGCACAGGATGACGGTCGATGCCGGGACCCTGAGGGAACTCTACGCGGAGCTCGGGCGGATGAGCACCGCCCAGCGGGAGAGGATGCCGATCATGCCCCCGGGCCGGGCCGATGTGATCGTGGCTGGCGCCTCGATACTCAACTGCATCCTGCGCCGGTGGGGCTTCGACCGGGTGGTGGTCTCGGAAAAAGACGTCCTCGACGGCCTGGTGCTGCAGATGCTGGCCGGCAGCGAGCCGTAGCGGCCCGCCCGGGCGGCGGCTCCGGTGGGGTTACGATTGTCATCATTATTTGAGACGAAACGGAAGGGCTGCGGCAGATGGCAGAGGCGAACAACCCCAAACGGCAGCGGCAAAAAGAGTTGAGGCGAGCCAAAATCGAGCAACAGATCCGTGAGCATCGAGCCCGGCGAAGGCGCCGTTTGACGGTGCTGGCCGGTTTGCTCGCCCTGGTGCTGGCCGCGTTGGTGCTGGCGCGGGTGTGGGATCCAACCGACGACCCGACCGAGGCCGCAGAGGACTCCGATGAGACCTCCACCGAGACCTCTGCACAGGCACCGCAGGACCTCGAGGCCCCGGATATGACCATCGACCCCTCCACGACCTACGCGGCCACGGTCAGCACATCGATGGGGGATATCGTGATCGAGCTGGACCCGCAGATGTCGCCCAACACGGTCAACTCGTTCGTATCCCTGGCCCGGATGGATTACTACGAAGGCCTGGTCTTTCACCGCATCGTCAAGGACTTTGCGCTGCAGGGCGGCTCGCCGGCAGGCGACGGGATGGGCGGTCCGGGCTACTCGGTTCAAGACGACGTGCCGCAGGACTTTCGCTACACGCGCGGGGTAGTGGCTATGGCCAAGACCGGGGCGGACCCGGCCGGGACGTCGGGCAGCCAGTTCTTCATCGTGCCCGCCGACTCCGCAGCCGAGCGGTTCACCCCGGACTACGCGGTGCTCGGCCGGGTGGTGGACGGAATGGACGTCGTCGACGCCATGAACAACGTTGCGGTGGAGGGCGAAACGCCGGTGGAGACCATCACCATAGAGGGAATTGAGATTTCTGAAAGTTGATTCTTCTTAACAGCTTTTATCTGCGCTACACTCGCGGACCATGTCAAAACACTCTGTGCGCCGGAGCTACCACA
>JBBDRQ010000001.1:0-14082 GCA_040905365.1 Actinomycetota bacterium | reverse complement strand
TCCGGCGGATCCGCCTCGGCTTCGTCCCAGTGCTCCCACGGGATGGCGTCCAGCCAGTCCAGGATCACCTCTTGAATTGCAACCCCCAATTTGGCCACGTGAGCTGGTATGGGGTCGGACTCGGCAATTTGCGGAACCACCTGCCGGAAGTATTCGAGCCGCTTTTGGTGTCCCTGCCGGTAGCCTTCAACGAAGTCCTCGACGGTGGTACGGTCAAGCAGTAACCCGAAGAAGAATTTGAGCAAAAATGGTGAGCGCATGAGATCCGGCCCGGGAGGTTCGCCCAGCCACTGCTTGAACACCGCCCGCCCCTGATCGGTGATGGTAAACGTCCGGCGTCCGCGGGCCCCCGCCTCGGACGACTCGACCAACCCGTCGCGACTCAATGTAAGCAGCTCCCGGTAGATCTGGCTGCGCGTAACGTTCCAGAAGTTGGCAATGGAGGCCTCGACCAAGTTGGTCAGGTCCCCGCCGCTGAGCGGCTGCCAGTACAAAAAGCCCAGCAACGAGGCTGCGGTGGCGTTCGGGCGATCCGGGGAACCAGAATTCACAGAAACATCTTCTACCATATCCGGCGCCCGCGTCATGCTCCGGGTGCGCAGGACACCCCGGCTTTGATAGCTTGACCCGGCGAAGGGAGGCCTGCACAGCTTGGAGCACGACAAAGCCACAAATCCGCCGCTTCGGGTGCTGATCGCCGAAGATGCCTACCTGCTGCGCGAGGGAACCCGGCTGCTGCTGCAGGAGTACGGCTTTGATGTCGTGGGCAGCGCCGCCGAATACCAGCAGGTGCTGGATGAGTGCCGGCGCCTGAAGCCGGACGTGGTCCTGATGGACATCAGGATGCCCCCCACCTTCACGATGGAGGGCATCCGCGCCGCCCACGTCATTCGGGCCGAGCTGCCGCAGATCGGGGTGGTCATGCTCAGCCAGCACGACGACGAGAGCTACGTTTGGGAGCTGCTCAAAGACGGCGTGTCCGGGTTCGGTTATCTCAACAAGATCCGGGTCGGGGATGTCGACCAGGTCGTGCGCGCCCTGCAGGAGGTGGCCGCAGGCGGCTCGGTGCTCGACTCCCGGATCGTCGACCGGCTGCTGTCACTTCGATCCAATAAGCCCGGGTCACCCTTGAGCACCCTGACTCCGACCGAGCACCAGGTGTTGAAGCTGATGGCCGAAGGAAAGAACAACGAGCGCATTCGCCGCGAGCTCAACGTAGCCCTGGGAACGGTGGAAAAGCGGGCAGCCAGCGTCTTCTCCAAACTGGGCTTGAGCGAAGAAAAGGCGCTCAACCGGCGGGTATCGGCGGTGTTGATCTACCTGCGGGAATCCGGCACGGCCTGACTCCCGGCCGGTGCGTCGACCGCGACCTTGAAGGTGATCCTGGTGCCGGCTCCCGGCCTGGATTCGATCACCGCCTCACCCCCGACGGCGGCGATGCGATCCGATATTCCCTGCAGTCCCGAGCCCACCGATGGTCCGTCTGGGTCGAAGCCGGGCCCGTCATCGGCCACCGTGAGGATCACCGCGCCCGCCTCCAAGACCAGGCGCAACTCGAGGTGCGCCTCGGGAGCATGCTTTTGGGCGTTGTTCATCACCTCCAAGGCCACAAAGTAAAGGGTCCCCTCGATCTCGGTGCCCAAGCGGGCGCCCTCGGCGCCGGGAGAGATGTCGATCGACACGGTCATCGGCAGGCGGGCAGCCGAACTGCGCAGGGCCGCCGCCAGCCCTTGGTCGGCCAGCACGCTGGGATAGATGCCGCGCCCGATCTCCTGCAGCGCAAACGCGGCGTCCTCGGCTTCGGCCGCCAGCTCGCCCAGCGCCGCCGTCTGGTTCTCGGCAGCGGCGTGCTCGGCTCGGCGGATTTTGATCGCCAGCCCGACCAAACGCTGCTGCATGCCGTCGTGAAGGTCGCGGGCCAGCCTGTGCCGCTCCTCCTCCTGCGCCGCCATCACCCGCTTGGCGGCGCTCTGCAGCCGGGCGGCGGTGGCCTTTAACTCCGAGGTCATCTTCTGCAGCGAGTCGGCCAGGCTCCCGATCTCGTCGTTGCGCTCCGCGGTGAACGTCGCGTCCAGATCTCCCTCCGAGATGCGCCGAGCCGTCTTCGACAGCCGTACCAGGGGCTTGGTAATAGACCGGAACAAGATCCATCCGATGGCCACGGCCAGCGCGGCCAGCACCAGGCTCGTGATTATCCGCACCCGGGACAGCTCCTCGTTGAGAGGTGCCACGGGGTCGGCCATGGCTACACCCAAGGCGCTGGAGATCTGCTGCGGGCCGCCGTCCACCAGTTGAGCATAGGCAACCAAAAGCGCCTCGCCGGCGCCTTCGTAGCCGACGGGTCCGGAGGGCAGCCAGGATTCGCCGCCGCCGGCCCCCGGAGGTTCGGCCAGCGGGCCCGGCAGCGTCGAGCCGCTCACTCGGCCATCGGCCACCAAGATCACCTCGCCGGAACCGCCGAGGTGGCCGCGCAGCGTGTACGCGAGGGCGTCGTCGAAGGCGTTGCCCGCCAGCAAACTCAGCCCGGCCGAGCCGACCGGGACCGCTACCACCTGAAGATGCCGGCTTTGCCCCATAGCAATTAAACGGCTGCCCGAGGAAGGCTGGGAGGCCGCCAGCCGGGACAGCTCCGCCGGGTTCAAGCTGGGTCCGGTTCCGGCCAGGGTGTTGCCCTGTAGGTCGGTAAGCACCAACATGTCAAGCCGTAAGCTGGTCGCCACACGAGCCAGATCGGTCTCCAGCGCGTTGCTCTGGCCGGACTGGATCAGGCCTTGGGCAAAAAGCCGTTCGGCGTAAGCTCGCAGGACCAGAGTCAGGGTTCGCTGCCGCTGTTCAAAGGCGGAAGACAGCACCCGCAGCTGGCTCTGCACGGCCTCGCGGGACTCCTCATCCAGGGCCGATGTCGTAAGCCGCGCTTCGAGCACGTTGCTCATCAGGACGGCCACAAAGACAACCGCGATCAATACGCCGAGAATCCTGGTCAGTATCGACACCCGCAAGGGCCGGAGGCCGCCCTGTGGATCGCCCTGCAGCGCCCGTGGCATTTACCCGTTCACTGTGACTGTTCCGCCGCCATCTGAGCTTCCCTCAGGGTCTCACCTGCATCGGCCCCGTCGCCGAGTATCGCGTTCACCGCATTGACGTAGGCCTCAAAGGCCTCCGGGAACGCCTCCAGCAGCAACGGCTGCGCCGTCTCGAGCTGTTCTTGTACCACCCGGAATCGGTCGTCCTGGAAGAATTCGTCCTCGTAGATCTCCACTCGGGCCGGCAGGCGCCCTTCCTCCTCGGCCAGGCGCAGCGCATAGGGATCGCTGGTCAACATCTGCATGAACTCAAACGCTAACCGCTTGTTCGGGGCGCCCTTAGGCACGAATAAGCTGCTGCCGCCCATTGCCGAACTTCCCGATGAGCCGTCCAACCCGCCGGGCATAGGCGCCACCGTGAATCCGCTGTCGGGCATCTGCTCGTCCAAAACCGCAAAGTCCCAGGATCCGCTTGGGTAAATTGCGGCTGCACCGGATCTGAACAGCGCCAAAGAATCGGCGGTGGAGCTGGCTCCGACGGGCGCAAAAGCACTCCCTTGGCGAATCAGCGAGGACAAGAACTCCAGGGTCTGGACCACCCGCGGCGAGTCCAGCGTGAAGCGGGGGCTCCCGTCCTCGGCGAACTGCAGCAGATCGCCGCCGTTGGCCCGGATCCAGCCGAAGGTGCGCCAGCCGCTGGTGGGAACGGCCAGGGCGCGGCGCGAACCGCCGTCGCCGGTCAGGGCCGCGGCGGCCTCCTGCAGCTGGCCGAAGCTCTCGAACCCGGCTGTCCCCCCCAGGCCGGCGGATTCAAAGTTCTCGTCCCTTAGCATCAAAATCAACGCGTTGGTATCCAGCGGGACGCCGTACTTGAGGCCATCCCAGGTGACGTCGGCCATCGCGCCCTCGAAGAACTCGGATTCGCTCAGATCGTGTTCGCCCCACAAGTCGTCGAGAGGTTCGGCCAAGCCGTCCGAACCCGCCGCAAATGCGTGCCACTGGGCAATGTCGACCGGGTTGCCGTCTTCGATCTGCGACCTCACCGCGCGGGCCATGTTGCGGATCGACTCAAGACTTACCTGTACCCGGACCCCGCGATGGGCTTGTTCGAAATCGCGCACCGCAGCCAAGAACGCCGGGGTGTCGCCCCAGTCGTCGGTCATCAGGATCCGCAACGTGGTTGGCTCGGCGTCGTCGGAAGCGCCGGCGCCGCACCCGGCCACCGCGACGCACAGCAGCGCCGACAACCACACCGGTGCCCGGACCCCTAACCGCGCGAGCTTTGCACTCAAGCCGGATTCCCCCCGTCCTACAGGCAGTGAGTGCCCATCGTATAGAAAGTAGTCATATGGTTGTTTTTGCCTGTTAGGTCGCTAGGAGCCTCCCGCCGGCCCAAGGTGTAGGCTTTAAAGGAATCGGACCAGTCCCTGGGGCCTCGCGGGCGTGGCGGAATGGTAGACGCGCAGGATTTAGGATCCTGTGGGCTAAGTCCCGTGGAGGTTCAAGTCCTCTCGCCCGCACTCGACGCAGCTATTCCAACAGGTCGGATGACCTCAGCTTCTCGGCCAGCAGTCGCAACGCTTTGCCCCTGTGGCTGATCGAGCCCTTGAACTCGGAAGAAAGCTCGCCGAACGTCTTGTCCTGGCCGTCGGGGATGAACCAGGGGTCGTAGCCGAAGCCGCCATCGCCTTCGGGGGCGAGGGCGATGGATCCTTCACAGACCCCTTCGGCGTCCAGGTAGGTACCGTCCGGGTTGGCCAGAACCGCAACGCAGCGGTACCTGGCCGTCCGGGACCCTTCCGGGACGTCCTTGAGCAGGTGCGCCATGCGCAGGTTGTTTTGGGTATCGGTGGCGTCCGGGGCGGCAAAGCGGGCGGAGGTGACCCCCGGCGCACCGTCCAAGGCGTCGATTTCGATGCCCGAATCGTCGGCCAGCACCGGCTTGGAGGAGAATTCCACCAGGGCGCGAGCCTTGATGAGAGCGTTTTGTAGATAGGTGTCACCGGACTCGACTATGTCGGGCCAGGGTTGCATTTGGTCCTTGGTGATCAGACGCACCGGCAGGTTGGACCAGAGCTTGACTATCTCGGCAATCTTGCCCGGGTTAGCAGTGCCTAGGACTATCTCCAACACGCGCTACTCACCCAGCACAGATCTTTGAGTTTGCAAAATCCCCTCAATACCCGTGCTGCCCAAAGCCAGTAGCTCTTGCAGCTGACTACCGGAGAACGGGTTGCCCTCTGCGGTACCCTGCAACTCCACGAAATCCCCGGAGCCTGTCATGACGATGTTCATGTCGACCTCGGCCGACACGTCCTCGTGATAGTCCAGGTCCAAGCAGGGCACCGCCCCAACCATTCCCACGCTTACGGCGGCTACCTGGTCGGTCAGCGGGCTGGCGGGCAACCTCCCGGAGGTCACCAGGCCTCGGCACGCCTCGGCCAGTGCGATGTAGGCGCCGGAGATCGATGCCGTGCGCGTACCTCCATCGGCCTGCAGCACGTCGCAATCGAGCCATACCGTGCGCTCTCCCAGCGCCTGCATGTCGCACACCGCGCGCAGGGACCGTCCGATCAGCCGCTGAATCTCCTGGGTACGGCCGCCGAGCTTGCCCTTGGTCACCTCACGGGGAGTGCGGGTCTGTGTGGCGCGCGGGAGCATGGAGTACTCGGCGGTCACCCACCCCTTTCCCTTGCCCCGCATCCAGTCCGGAACCCGGTCGTCCACGGAGGCGTTGACCAGCACCCTGGTCTTGCCGCAGGCGTAAAGTACCGAACCCTCGGCAAATTCCACGAAGCCGCGCTCGACCTCGATGGGCCTGAGCTCGTCGGGCTGTCGCCCGTCATGTCTAGTCACTAAAGTTTCCTTTCGCGGCACGCGAATCTTTCTTCTGTGGCGCCGAGTAGGTTTCTTGAATCGTAGCGCCGGCCGTAAGGCCGCCTGGAACGGCTTCGGCGGCTAAATCACGTAGTTGTCCGTCGCGGCGATTATCTTCTTGGTGAAGTGCTCGCCGGCCTGCTCCACGCTCACCATCGGGTTCAGGCCAGGAGCTATGTGGGTTAGCACCAGCCGGCCCACGCCGGCCATGTCGGCCAGCTTACCGGCCTCCTGGGCGGTCATGTGCACCTTGGACGCCGGGGTGTCGGGCTCTTGCAAGGTAGCTTCCGCGATCAACACGTTGGCGCTGCGAGCAAAGGCCACCAAGCCGTCGTTCCATGCGGTGTCGGCTGTGTAGACCAGCGTCCGGCCGTTGGCGTCCACGCTCATCGCCAGCGTCTGGACCGGGTGGGTCGTCTTCTTGAAGGTGAAGACAAACGGCATGATGCCGACCTTGTCCCCGGAGCGGATCACGTGAAAGTCGAAGTAGCCGCCGAAATCGCCCTCGCCGTAGGGTTTGAGCAACTGCCTCAAGTGCTCCTCGGTTCCTTCCGGGGCGTAGACCTCCAAACCGGTGGGCCCCCGGCTGTCCTTGCCGTATCGCAGGGCGTGGTAAAGGCTAAACAGGTCCAGAATGTGGTCCAGGTGCAGGTGCGAGATCACCACCGCGGTCAAGTCGTGAAAATCGGTGTGCCTTTGCAGGTTCGCGAAGGTGCCCGGACCCGCATCCACCAGCACATTGGAATCCCTGCACCGGAGCAAGAACCCGCTGCAAGCCGCCCCGGGCCTGGGATAGGTTCCACTCGCCCCCAACACGACCGCTTCGAACAGGTTGCTAATCACGCCACCAATCTACGACGTACGGCGGCGGCGTGCGCAACCTCGAAAGCAACAACCGGTTGCGGTCGGTTTCACCAGGGCATGTACTCCACGCGCTTGGCTGCAATCTGGGAATCGATGCCCCAGATGTCGGTGGACAGGTACTTCCAACCGCCATCGGCAAACAGGCAGACGATGTCGCCGGACTCGACCTTCTCCGCCATGCGCTGCGCCAGATAAACGGTGGCGCCGCAGGAGATGCCCGCAAAGACACCTTCTTGCTTGACCAACGCCTGGGTGTAGGCGACCGACTTGTCGGAGTTGACCTTGATCTTGGAGTGCAAAACGCTCTGATCGAGCACGGGCGGCACGAAGCCGTCCTCCAGCGAGCGAAGTCCGTACACCAGGTCGCCCTGCTCGGGCTCGGCGGCGATTATCCGCACCTCGGGCTTGTTGTCCCGGAAAAACCGGCCCACGCCGGTGAGCGTACCGCCGGTGCCCAGCCCCGCGATGAAGTGGGTGACCTCCGGCAGGTCCTTGAGAATCTCCGGCCCGGTGGTCTCGTAGTGCGAGCCCGGATTGGCCTCGTTCCCGTACTGGTAGAGCATCACGTAGCCGGGGTTCTCCGCAACCATCTGCTTGGCTTTGTTGATGGCGCCGTTGGACCCTTCGATGCCCGGGGAGTAAACGACCTCGCCGCCGAACAGCTTGATCATCTGGGTCCGCTCCGCCGACGCGGTCTCGGGCATTACGCAGATAAGGCGGTAACCCTTGCGACGGGCCAGGAAGGCCAACGAGATGCCGGTGTTGCCGGAGGTGGGCTCCAACAGGATGCTGTCGGGCTTTAGCAGGCCCTGCTCCTCGGCGTCGGTGATCATCTTCAGGGCGATACGGTCCTTGACCGAACCGGTGGGGTTTTGGCCCTCCAGCTTGGCCCAGATCCGGACGTTGGGGTTGGGAGAAAAACTGTGTATGCCGACCAGCGGCGTGTTGCCGACCAGGCCCGACATGTCGTCCACCCGCATCGACAAATCCGTTCTTCGGATTAGAGGGCGCCGCCCGCGACGGCCGGAAGGATCGCCACGGTGTCTCCGTCGCCGACCTTGGTGTCCAGGCCCTCCAGGTACCGCACGTCCTCGTCGTTGACGTAGAGGTTCACGAACTTGTGAAGACCGCCGTCCTCGCCGAACACCTGCTGCTTGAGAGCCGGATACTGCTCCCCGAGGTTGCCCAGCAGGTCGCGCAGCTGCCCGGGGTCGGCCTCCAGCGACTTGCTGCCGCCCACCGCAGGTCGAAGGACCGCGGGAATGTTCACTGTTACGCTCATGGGGCTCACGATATCACCAGGTCCACTTCTATTACGTCTCCCGCCTCGTCTCGCCAATCGGCCTTTTTGATCAAGTAACCCTTGGTTTCCGGCGACTCCATGTCCATCAGCGAGACGATGAGATAGACGGAGTCCGGGTAGTGCGCCTCCCTGACGTCGGTAGGGGAGGGCTTGGGAGCGGAGGCGACGTGGGAATGGTAGATGCCCACCAGCTCCAGGTCGTGCTCGTCGATGTCGTTGACCGCGGCGATCATCTCTTTGTCCCCGGGCCGGTAGTACACGGGGGAGGCGGCCGCGTTGGGTAGCGGGTAGTGGCGCTCGACCGATCCGGGCGGCCCGCCCAAAAATCCGCACGCCTCGTTGGGGAACCCGTCTTTGCAGTGCTGGATCATCTGGTCGTAAATGTCTTTGGGTATGGTCAGCTTCACTTGCGACCCGCCACTTTGATCGTGCCCGCCGGATCCCTGCCGGTACGCCCGATCACTGCAGCCACCGGCGCCCCCCGGCGCCTTAGCGCCTTGACCAGGGCGTCCTGCTTGGAGCGCTCGACCACTATCAACAACCCCCCTGAGGTTTGAGCATCGAAAAGACTGATCCTCACCATCGGATCGATGTCTGAGTCGAAGTCTACAAAGGGTTCGAAATAACTTTGGTTTCGCTCGGTCCCGCCCGGAACCAGGCCCTGTTTGGCCAGGCCCGGCACCCCGTCGAGAATCGGTATGTTGTCGGCCACCAGGTTGGCCGAGCAGCCGCTGGCCTTCAGCAGGCCGTGCAGGTGCCCCATGAGCCCGAAACCGGTGATGTCGGTGGCGGCGGCCGCGCCCACCTCAACCATCGCCTCGCCCGCGGCGGCGTTCAAGGTGGCCATCAGCGAGGTGGCCCGCATCAGCAACGCCTTGTCGACCCGGCCGGCCTTGCAGGCGGTGGCGATGATGCCCGTGCCCAGCGGCTTGGTCATAACCACCGACATGCCCGGCCCGGCGCCCGACAGCGCCACCACCCGCTCGGGATGCACGACCCCGGTAACCGCCATGCCGAACTTGGGCTCCGGATCGTCCACCGTGTGCCCGCCGATCACCGCACAGCCGGCCTCGGCGGCCTTGTCGGCGCCTCCCTCCAGCACCCGGGCCAGCAGCCGCATGTCCAGGTCCTTGGGCCAGCCGACCAGGTTGAGGCCGGTCAGGGGCTTGGCGCCCATCGCGTAGATATCGCTCAGCGCATTGGCCGCGGCGATCGAACCCCACTCGTACGGGTCGTCGACCACGGGAGTGAAAAAGTCGACCGTTTGCACCAGGGCCGTATCGTCGCTGATGCGGTACACGCCGGCGTCGTCGGGCGCGTCGAGGCCGAGCAGCAGGTTGGGGTCAACCTTGCGCTCTCTTTCCGACAGGTGGCGCACGACCTGCGCCAGGTCCCCGGGACCGAGCTTGCAGGCTCAGCCGGCGCCGTGTGAAAACTGGGTTAGACGTACCGATTCCATATCTCAGTTATAACCGCCATTTATAATCGCCGCCGCATCGCTGCGGGCCCCACCGCACCGCAGGCAACCGGCACGAGCCGTCGCCCGCTACAACCTTGCCGCTGACGTATGCGAGTATGGAGGTACCGCACTGCGTGGAGCCCGGTCTTCGCGCGCGACCCGCAAGGATTCTTAGATTGCTTCAAGTTAAAGACCTGAACGTACAAATCGGTGCGCGCACCATCCTCGAAGGTGCATCTTTCATGGTGGCGCCCGGGGACAAAGTGGGCCTGGTGGGGCGCAACGGCGCCGGCAAGTCGACCATGATGTCGGTGCTGTCCGGCGAGCCCGCCGACGAGGTCGCCTTCGACGGGCAGATCAACTTCAAAGGCTCGTTCAGCTTCCTCAGGCAGGCCAAGCTCATGGACGGCCACGACTCGGCCACCCCGCTGGCCTACGTCCTGGCCGCCCGCGACCTGACCCAGGCCGAGCAGCGCCTCAAGAAACTGCAGCAGGCCATGGAGGACGACCCGTCGGAGCGCAACATCGCCCGATTCACCCGCGCGGAGGAGTCGTACCGCAACGCGGGCGGTTACCACGCCGAGAGCGAAGCCCGCCGCATCTGCGCCGGTCTGGGTATGACCGACGAGCAGATGTCCCGGCCCCTGCAGACGCTCTCCGGCGGCGAGCGGCGGCGGGTTGAGCTGGCCCACGCGCTGTTCGGCAACGCCGACGTTTTGCTGCTCGACGAGCCCAGCAACCACCTGGACGTCGACGCCAAAGCCTGGCTGATGACCTTCTTGCGCTCCTTCACCGGCGGGATTCTGATCGTTAGTCACGATCTGGAGCTGCTGGACACCGCCATCACCCGCGTGCTGCACATCGACCGGGGGCAGATGCACACCTACAAGGGCACCTACAGCCAGTACCGCACCGCACGGGCCCAGGACGTCGAGCGTCGCAACAAGCTGGCCAACCTGCAGGAGACCGACATCAACCGGCTAAAGACCCTGGCCGACCGCATGCGCCACCAAACCGTCGCCCGCGCCCGCACCGCCAAGAACCTCGACCGCCGCGTGGAGCGCATGCGCTCCGAGCAGGTAAGCCGGGTCTCTCAAGACGGCAGCGTGCGCTTCAAGATCCCCGAGCCTCCCCGGCCGGGCAAGATGGTGCTAAAGACCGACAATCTGGGGATGGCTTTCGGCGACACCACCATTTTCGACGGTCTGTCCTTGCAGCTGGGCCGCTCGGAGCGGCTGCTGGTAATGGGGCTAAACGGCGCCGGCAAGTCCACCTTGCTCAAGGCGCTCAGCTCCACGATCGAGCCCACCTCGGGAAAGGTGCAGCTGGGAATGAACGTGTCGCTGGGCTACTACGCGCAGGAGCACGAGGGCCTGGACCCCGACGCCATGGTCATCGACCACCTGCGCACGGTCTCGGGGTTCACCGACCAGCAGATTCGCTCGCTGCTGGGCATGTTCACCCTCTCGGGCGACATTGCCTTCCAGGACGCCGGAAGCCTCTCCGGCGGCGAGAAGACCAAGCTGGCCCTGGCACAGCTCGCGTCCCGGCGTCACAACCTGCTGCTGCTGGACGAGCCGACCAACAACCTCGACCCGGTCTCACGCGAGGGGATAACGGAGGCTCTGAAGCAGTGGGAAGGGACTCTGATGATCGTCAGCCACGACGAGGAGTTCGTCCAGCAGCTCAGCCCCACCCATGTGCTGACCATGCCCGAGGGCGAATACACCTTGTGGTCGGACAACCTGCTGGACCTGGTGGCTCTGGCCTAGCCGGACTAGAAGTTACTCGAATTTCTTAGAGCTTTTAGACGCGCTCGGGACAAGGCCCGGAGTTAAGATCGGTGCAATGGTCAACCGCACCGCCGACACTTCGCCGCTCACCTGGGCTCAAAGGGAGTTTCTCGCCCTCGCCCAAGCCCAGGGCGGGCCGGCCGAACCTGCAACTACCGACGTGGCCGAGGTACCGCAGCCGTTTTGGGAGGCGATCATCCTGGCGGCCGACGAGTATTTGATCGACCTCGCCCGACCGGCCGGCAGCAGCCAGTCCGTCGCGGGCTGGCGGGAGGCGTGGAAAAGCTGGGAGAAGAGCTTTCTGTGGAACACCGGCATGGGTCCGCTGCGGGAACAGCCGTGGCTTGAGTTCCAGCGTCTGGTGCGCACCGGATCCACCACCGCTAGCAGCGTGCCGCAGCACTGGCTAAACGAGCACGGCGACCAGTTGAAGCCGGCTTTGCGGCTGGCCGCGGTGGAGTACCTTTTGGACCTGGGCGGTCCGCAGCCGCACTTTTCGCAGTCACTCAACGACAAGGCCCGCGAGCTAAGGGTTGCCCTGCGGCTGGAGGGCACCCGTTTTGTGCTCACCGACTCCGACGAGATGCTGGAAACCACGGTAGCCCCCGCCATGCGGCTGCTGGACGACCGGCGCTACGCGCAGGCCGATGCCCTGTACCGCAAGGCCAACGAACAGGCGCGGGCGGGACACCACCCGGCCGCAATCGGCTGCGCGCTGAGCGCCCTGGGCGTGCTGCTGCGGGAGCTGGGCTGGAAAGGCAACTCACTGGCCGAGCTGACCGACTGGAGCCACCGCCTGGGTCTGACCCCCGGCATCGTGGGCATTATCGGCAAACTGGGCACCCTGGAGCAAAAGGGAAACTCGGCCATGGTGGGACCCGCCGAATCGATGCTGGCCATCAACCTGTCGGGCTCGCTGATGCACTACCTGGCCGGGAAGCTGGGCTAACCACCGGCCGGTCGCCGCCTCAGCCGGCAAGATTTTCGAGTATCGACTCGAGCGGCCCGATCTCCAGCTCCCCGGCGTGGCGCATGCTCACCTCTCCCTGGGCGTCGATGAACACCCAAAACGGCGTCCCCTGCAGCCCGAACGCCTCGGCGGCGGCCGACGCCTCGTCGTCGGCCAAAGTCGGCACCGACCACCCCTCCCGCTGCAGCCAGGCCGCCGGCGGGTAGTTGGCCTGCGAGGGCTCGACCAGTGTGGAGACCGCCCGCAAAGTGACTCCGTCCGGCGGCTCGTTGTCCTCCAGCCACCGCTGTACCCGGGTCACCTCGGCCTGGCAGTGCGGACACCAATGGGCCAGGAACACCAGCGCCATCGGACCTGACTCTCGCGGATCGATCGTGATGGGGCTGCCGTCGATTCTTCGGCCCTCCACCGCAGGGGCCGGGGCGCCCACGGCGGGATCGTTTTGCGGATCCCCGCCAAAGGCCGGCAACGGGTTTCCGGTCACCGCAACCGGGGCCGTATTCACTCCGTCCTCGACGGCCTCGTCATCACCGCCGGCCAGCGCTATGGCCACGGCGCCGAGCACGAGTATCACCAGCACCGCCAGCGGAAACCACGGGATCTTACGCTCTTGGGCTCGCTTGGCGTCCTTGCCTTTCGTCGAGGCGCGTCGGGAAGTCACATCTGTCCTTTCGATGAAGCCGTCACGCCGGTGGTCAACAGCAAGGCGGTTATCGCCGCGAAACCGCACCCCGCCATGAAGGGAATAGAGATAAAGCCGAATTCGCTTACCAGCATCGCAGAACACGGCACCCCGGCCGTGCAAAAATCCGCTCCCTGCCCCGGGTTGAGCTGCAGCCAGTAGTGATAGGAGGAGATCGACAAACCGATGAGCGAGAGTGGAAGGACGTAGAAGCGTATGGAGAAGTCCCGCCGCAAAGCAGCGATGCCGAGCACTACGACCAGCGGGTACATGGCTATGCGCTGGTACCAGCACAGCTCGCAAGGCACCAAACCGGCGGCCTCGGAGTAATAGAGGCTGCCGGCGGTGGATACGGCCGCCACCAGCCACGCCAGTGGCAGCGCTTGGGGACCGACCGACCTCCCGACACGCTCCCACCACCAGCGCCCGGCCGGCGCCAAGCTTACGGCGCGCGAGACCAGCAGGACGGCGGCGACGGCGCATGCAGCCAGCGCCAGCAGGGCGAAGAAGGAAGACATGGCGGCCACGTTGATCGGCCAACACTCCCATGCGGTGCTCGCGTGCGCAACCGGGAAGGCGTTGCTGTTTACCGTATCCTCGGGAGGAGGCGCAGCAGGGGGTGAGCCGATTGGCCGACGAGGCCATCGAATACGAAAACTCCATGGAGGACTGGATCCAGTTTCGGATCTTCCACCTCAAGCACTCCCATTCCGGCCGCACCAAGCGAAACAGAAATGCGCTGGTCGCGGCGTTGGCGGGGTTTGCCGTCTTCAGCGCTCTGGCCGCGATCGGCGGGGATTGGACGCCCGTGACCATGCTCCCGGCCGCCCTCTTTGCAGCAGTGGCCGCCGCGCTGTCGTGGCCCCTGACTCTGCTGGGGGTACGCAAGAAGGCCGCCCGCCTGTACACGGAAGGCAAAGAGCCCACCAAGCTCGGCTGGCACAAGCTCACGCTTACCGAAGATGCACTACGCGAGGAGAACGCCGCCGGGTCGATCAGCCACAGCTTCGACAGCATCGAGAGGGTGCGGGTGACCGAGGACTACGTCTACATCTACACCGGGGCAACCTCGGCTCACGTCATACCCACCGACAAGGTGCTGTACGGAGAC